>NZ_JBSFGF010000023.1:0-143693 GCF_053596455.1 Nonomuraea sp. NPDC001699
GTCGATGAGCGTGATGCCCTCGGCGGTGTCGACGAGGTAGCAGGCCACGATGTCGTTGCCGAGGCGGTGCAGGTGGGGCGCGAGTTTCATGGGACCTCCGGCGCCGGGACGCCGATCGCGATCGAGATGGATGTCTGCTTCATGCCGTCGCCTCAGAACATCCCGTGGGGAACCTGTGCCGCCTCCGGCACCGGCTGGACCACGTCCCAGTGCTCGACGATCTGCCCGTCGGCCAGCCGCCAGACGTCGATGACGGCGACGCCGCGCGGGTCGTCGTCCGTGACCATGAGGTAGTGCATGACCACGTGATCGTCGTCGGCGATGACCCGCTTGAGGTCGAGCCGGGCGCGGGCCACGGGCGCCTCGGCGATGAACTCGATGAACGCCTCCCGCCCGGAGGGGTTGCCCGGGCTGTGCTCGACGAAGTCCTCGTGCAGGAGGGTGCGGAGCACGTCGATGTTCCCCGCCGCGAACCGGGTGAAGCCGTCGAGGACCAGGTGCTTGTTGTGCGCGGCCTTGCTGCTGTCGTTCATGTGGGCCACCGTCGCAGCAGCCGCTCGGCCCTGTCGATTACATGCCATGTAATCGCGATGATCGACGAGAGGCGGGGATAATCGCCGTATGACCCAGGATCGGCCGATCGGCGAGCTGCTGCGCGAGTGGCGGCATCGCAGAGGTCTCAGCCAGCTCGACCTGGCGATTCAGGCGGACGTGTCCGCCAGGCACGTCAGCTTCGTGGAGACGGGACGGACCATTCCCAGCAGCGCGATGGTGCTGCGCCTGGCCGAGCAGCTGGGCATCCCGCTGCGGCAACGCAACCGTCTGCTGGTCGCGGCCGGGCACGCGCCCGTCGTCCGCGAACGGCCGCTGGCCGACCCGCACCTGGCCTCGGCGCGGAACGCCCTGGAGCAGATCCTGCGGGGGCACGAACCGTATCCGGCGCTGGCCGTGGACAACCGCTGGAACCTGCTGTTCGCCAACACGGCGATCGACGTCTTCCTGGAGGGCGTCGACGCGTCGTTGCTGCGTCCGCCGGTCAACATGATGCGGCTCGGCCTGCATCCGGGCGGGTTCGCGCCGCGGCTGCGCAACCTCGGACAGGTCCGCGCCTACCTCCTGTCCCGGCTCGCCCGTCAGGTGGCGCAGAGCGGTGATCCCGAGCTGAGCGCGCTCTATGAGGAACTGCTGTCCTACGGCCCCGCGGGCGATCCGCCGCCACCCGATCCCGCCGACATCGCGCTGCCCATCCGCATCCGCCATCACGGAGCGGAGCTGTGTTTCCTCAACACCATCACGACGTTCGGCGCCGCCTTCGACGTCACGCTCGAAGAGATCGCCGTGGAGGCGTACTTCCCCGCCGACGACGACACCGCCCGCTTCTTCCGGACGGAAGCCGCAGCGCCCTCCGCATAGACGACGTGCTCAGAGGGCCGCCAGGGCGAGAGCGGCCGTGACCGCGCTGAGCACCAGCAGAACCAGCGATCCGACGGTGTTCCTGGCGGTGTCGCGGGCCTTGACGTGGGTGGCGACGGCGCCCGCCATCAGGAGCGCCAGGCCGATCGCCGCGGCGATCCCGAGAACTCCGACCCACAGCCCGACGATCAGACCGGCGGCTCCGAGCGCTTCGAGCACGCCGATGACGCGCATGAACCCGGCCGACACCCCGAGGCCGTGGAGCTGGGCTGCCATGGCGTCCTTGCCGGAGAGCTTGGGGAAGGACACACCGGCGAAGGCGAGCGCCAGCAGCACGGACAGGACCGCGGTGGCGATGAACATGGTGAACCCCTCACGATTTACTTCAGTTACTGAACTATGTTGTAGCTGAAATTTTTTCGGGACGCAAAACGGCGATCCGCCGAGATGTGAGGAGATCAGAGGGGGCGGCAGAGTGGCCCCGGCCGCCACGGTCCTGCTACGGAACCGGAGGGTAGGAGTCGTTGTCGGTCTCGGCCGGGAACCGGCGCCACGCCTGGCGCCCGTCGTTCGATTGGGCCGTACGAAGCATCGCGAGCAGACCGGCTCGCTGGTCGGCGTCGAGCGCCGAGATGATCGGCGCCTCCTCGAACAGATGCTTCAGGAGGCGCCCTCTGAGTTCCTGCCCGGCCTCCGTGAGGAAGAGGCGCTTGGCCCTGCGGTCGTCCGGATCCGGCTCTCTGCGCAGGAAGCCGCCGGCTTCGAGGGAGTCGGCGATCGCGGTGACGTGCGAGGGCTCACAATGCAGGTGACCGGCCACCGTCCCCATGCGTTGGGGCTCCTGCAACTGGATCACCGTGTGAGCCTGGGGCACAGTGAGCCTGACGGCGGCGGCGACCTGCTCGAAGTGGGCCCGCAGAGCCGCGTTCGCGGCGAACAGCCGCTCCACGATCTCCTGGCCCTCCGGATCCGGCCATTCGATCCGTATCTCCGCCATGATCCCCACACTCCCGGCCATTACTTCGGTCAATGAACTATCTTAGGACGACGCCCGCCCGGACTGCCGCAGAGGCGTCGAGGCGCAGGGGCGGCCATCGGAGCCGAGCCAAAGGGCCGGGTCACTCCGGCCGCGTCGCCCGGGACATCACGAAGCCTGGCTGTAGTACTGGTCACCTGTGCTTGTTCTCGCCGATGACAAGCCGCCGGGAAGAGTGGGGGGCTGTTCGATGGACCGTCTGAAGGGCAAGGTCGCACTGATCACCGGGGCCGGCAGCGGCATCGGCCGCGCGGCCGCGCGGCTGATGAGCGCGCAGGGCGCGCTGGTCGCCGTGGCCGACCGTGATCGGAGCGGCGTCGAGGAGACGGCCCGGGGGATCGAGGACTCCGGCGGCCGCTCGCTGGCACTGACGGTCGACGTCACGGACGAGGGCTCCGTGGCCGACATGGTGAATGCCGCCGTGCGCGAGTTCGGCCGCCTGGACGTGCTCTGCAACCATGTCGGCGGCACGAACCCGCGCGTGGACCTGGACCTGATGCGGCTGGACATGGCCGAGTTCGACCGCGCCGTCGACCTCAACATACGAAGCACGCTCCTGGGCACCCGGCACGCACTTCCGCACCTGATCAAAGGTGGCGGCGGCTCGGTCGTCAACACCGCCTCGGTGGCCGGTCTGGTGGGAGACGTCCTCCAGATCGCCTACGGCGCGGTGAAGGCCGCCGTCATCAACATCACGAAGTCGATCGCCGTGCAGTACGGCCCGCAGCGCGTCCGCTGCAACGCCGTGGCGCCGGGCGCGGTGGTCACCCCCGCCCTGCTGGGCAATCTCCCTGAGGAGGTCGTCGAGAGCCTCAAGCGGGTGAACGCCCTGCCCTATCTGGGCGACCCGGAGGACATCGGCCACACCATGGTCTTCCTCGCCTCCGACGAATCGCGGTACATGACGGGCCAGCTCCTCGTCGTCGACGGCGGCATGACGATTCGCTCCCCTGCCGCACAAGGGCGCCAGGACATGCTCCCGCCCAGTGGTTGACGCCGCCGTGCCCCGGTGAGAGGACGCGACGTGCGCGCTCAGGGGGTGGTCGGGGCCCACCATGTCAGGTTGGCGGCGGCCTGGGAGACCGGTTCGATGATCTCCCACGCCTCGGCGATGAGGCCGCCGTCCAGGCGCCAGATGTCGACGACCACGATCTCCGGCCCGCCGCCGGGCGCCCACCGGCGCGAGTGCATCACGACGTGGTCGCCGTCGGCCAGCACGTGGTCGATCTCCACGCGCATGCCGGCCAGCGGGGTGAGCGCGGAACGCACGGCGTCCAGCCATTCCGCCTTGGTCGAGTTCTCCGCATCGGGCCGGTGATGGAGGAAGTCGTCGTGGAGCAGCGGCGCGAGCGCGTCGACGTCGCCCGTTCCGATCAGTTGCGTGAGCGCGCGCTGAACGATGGCCTTGTTGTCGGTCGTCATGGAAACAGTGTTTCCAGCCCTGCGGAGGATGTCGATGAAAAGGGATTTCATGGCGGGCGGCGAGTAATCTCGACGGCCATGCGCACTGTCGGGGAAATGTTGCGGCACTGGCGGCACCGCCGCAGGCTCAGCCAGCTCGATCTCGCGATCGCCGCCGACGTCTCGGCCCGTCACGTGAGCCTGGTGGAGACCGGCAAGTCCAACCCGAGCGCCGACATGATCCTGCGACTCGCCGACCAGCTCGACATTCCGCTGCGCGAACGCAACCGGCTGCTGCTGGCCGCCGGTTTCGCCCCCCGGTACGCCGAACGTCCGCTCACCGGGGACGCGCTGGCGACGGCCGGGGACGCGATCGCTCGGGTGCTGCGCGCCCACGAGCCGTACCCGGCGGTGGTCCTCGACCGCCGGTGGAACATCGTGATGGCCAACCGCGCCATCGACGCGTTCCTCGTGGACGTCGCGCCCGACCTGCTGCGTCCGCCGATCAACATCCTGCGGCTCGGGCTGGAGGGCCGCGGGCTCGCTCCCCGGATCGTCAACCTGCCCGAGGTGCGCGCGGTGCTCCGGGCCCGGATCTCGCGCCAGCTCGCCGTCGCGCCCGACGCCGGACTCCACGCGATCTACGAGGAACTGCTCGCGCCGGGTCCCGAGGAACAGCCCGCGCGGGGCTTCGAGGAGCCGGGCCGGTCGATCGGGTCCGAGGTCACCGTTGCGATGATCTTCCGGTTCGGCGACGTCGAACTGCGGCTCTTCTCGACCACCACCACGTTCGGCACCCCGATGGACATCACCCTGGACGAGATCTCGATCGAGTCGTACTACCCGGCCGACGCCGAGACCGCCGCCTATTTCACGAAATTCGGGGCGGACGTACTGGCGGGGGAGTGACCGCCCACCGCCGGTGCCGTCATCGTGACGGCAGTCGTGCCCACCAGGGCTTCAAGATCCGCTTCACGAGGTCCTGGTGACCGGCACCGTCAAGAGCGGCGGCTACCACGCCGTCGAGACCGTCGGCTGGATCGCGACGACGGTCTGGCGGGCGCGGGCCGTTCTCCGGCCGACGGCCAGGGGGCGATCGGCGATGACGTTCGTCATCGCCGATCGTCCACTTCTGCATCTGCCGGTCGCGCGGCGGCGCGACGAGACTTTCCGGCGACGACGGCTTCCCTGCACTTTCACAGTTCCCTGAGGGAACTCCGAGTGATACGGTCGTGAAGTCTCCTCAGGGAACCCCGGAAAGGATCACAGAGATGAGCAAGGTCATCAGCGCCCACGCCGTGTCGGTCGACGGCTACATCACCGGCCGCGACCCCGGCGCCGGACGCGGCCTCGGCGACGGGAGCACGCTGTTCGACTGGTACTTCGACGGCGACACCCCCAGCCAGGTCTTCGACGGGTTCAAACTGAGCGGGCCCAGCGCCCGGTTCTTCGACACCCTGGCCGCCCGCGTCGGCGCGGTCGTCGCCGGTCGCCACACCTACGACGACTCCGACCACTTCGGCGGCGGCGGCCCCCATCCGGGCGCGCGGCTGGTCGTCCTCAGCCACCGCCCGGCGCCGGAGATCACCGACCGCCAGACCCTGGTCAGCACCGGCATCCAGGACGCGATCGCCGCCGCCCGCGAGGCCGCCGGCGGCAAGGACGTCGGCCTCATGGGAGGGGGGATGGTCACCGAGGCGCTGAAGGCGGGCCTCGTCGACGAGGTGGTCCTGCACCAGGTGCCCGTCCTGCTCGGCGGCGGCCGGCCGTTCTTCCAGGAGCTTCCCGGGCACGTACGCCTGCGCCTGGCCGAGGTCGTCCCCGCGCCGGGCGTGACCCACCTGCGCTACGAGGTGACCCGATGATCCTCGTCACCGGAGGGCTGGGCATGATCGGCGCGCACACCGCCCGCGCGCTCGCCGACCTCGGACACCGGGTCGTCGTCACCACGCACCGCCGGACCGAGGTCCCCTCCTTCCTCGCCGGCCGGGTCACCGTGGAACCGCTCGACGTCACCGACCGCGACGCCTTCCTGGCCCTGGCCGCCCGCCACGACGTCGGCGACATCGTCCACCTGGCCGGCGGCATCCCCGGCGAGGACCCGCTGGACTTCTTCCGCATCGACACGACCGGCCTGCTCAACGCGCTGGAGGTGGCCCGCGTCCGGAGGGTGCGCCGGTTCGCCGTCGCGGGCAGCCTCGGCGTCTACGCCGGACGCCCGGAAAGCCGGTGGCACGAGGAGCTCGCGCTGCCCGCCGTGGACCTGCCGCACCCGATCGTCGCCTTCAAGAAGGCGGTCGAGCCCCTGACCACGCAGGGCCTGCGGGGGAGCGGGGTGCAGCCGGTCGTGCTCAGGATCGGCAGCATCTGGGGGCCGCTGATGGACCCGGAGTCGCCGTTCAACCACATCCCGCCGTACATCAGCGCCGTGCTCCGCGGCGAGTCACCGCCGCCGCCGCACGCCGGCGACGGCGGCGACAGCTGTTACGCGCCCGACGCCGGGCGCGCGATCGCCCTGCTGACGACCGCGCGGGCGCTGCCGCACACCACCTACAACGTCTCCAGCGGCAGGCCCATCACCAACCGCGACCTCGCCGAAGCCGTACGGGCGATCGTCCCCGGCCCGCCGCTCGACCTCCTGCCGGGAAGATCCGGCGGCCCCGGCGACAATCCGTTCCTCGACATCGCCCGGCTCACCCGCGACACCGGCTTCGAACCGGCCTTCGACCTGGTCAAGGCGGTCGCCGACTACGTCGCCTGGCGCGCCGGCAACCCCCGTTAGAACGACCGGGCGCGGCGTCAGGAGACCGTCCGGGTGATCGAGTCGACGCGGCGGACCCGCCCGTCGGGGGCGAGCCGGGCGAACACGTGGGCCTCGATCCGCAGCGTCCTGTCCTTCCTGGTCAGGACGGTCATGGTGAAGCGGGCGGCGGCCCGGTCGCCGTCGAGCAGCGTCTCGTGGACCTGGACGTCCAGCTCGCGCGCGTTCCTGCGGGCCGGACCGGCGTGGTCGATCAGCCGCCGGCGGTCCAGGACGACGCCGTCGTTGCGGTATTCGAGGTCGGGGGTGTAGTAGCGGTCCACGATCGCGGCCGGGTCCTCCTCGCTGAAGGCCAGCTCGTGCGGCAGCCGCGTCAGAAAAGCGTGGAAGTCGGGCATCAGACCACCTCGAAGGTGCTCATCATGGCCATGTCCTCGTGTTCGAGATTGTGGCAGTGCATGACGTACCGGCCGCGGTAGCCGGTGAAACGGGTGATGATCTCGACGGTCTGCGCCTCCCGCAGTTCGACGGTGTCCTTCCACTCCGGTGGGCCCTCCGGCCGTTCGCCGCCGACCGAGAGCACCTGGAAGGGCGCCAGATGCAGGTGGACGGGATGGGCGACGTCGCTGGTCAGCCGCCAGACCTCGACCTGGCCGAGCTTGGGCCGGGCATCGACGCGGCGGACGTCGAAGGGCTTGCCGTTGATCAGCCAGCCGGTGTGGCCGCCCAGGTCGCCGCTGCTGAACTCGAAGTCGCGGGTCGCCGTGGCCGCCGCCGGGTCGAGACGCTCGATGGTGGACAGCGTCGCGGGGATCGCCGAGTCGTCGCGGGCGTCGCGCTCGACGGTGAAGCGCATCACCTGGGCCTGTGGGCCCTCGCCCAGGAGGTTGCGCAGTTCGACGTGGTCGCCGACCCGGTAGGCGGCGAAGTCCACGATCACGTCGGCGCGTTCGCCGGGCGCCAGCCGTACCTGCCGGGCGGGACGCGGCGCCGCCAGCAGGCCGCCGTCGCTGCCGATCCGGGTCAGGGTGCCGCCGGGTGACAGGGCCAGCTCGTACGTGCGGGCGTTGGAGGCGTTGAGCAGCCGCAGGCGGTAGCGGGCCCGGTCCACGCCGAGCCGCGGCCAGGGCGCGCCGTTGACCAGGATGACGTCGCCCAGCACGCCGCCCATGAACGGCTCGCGGGAGCCGGGGCCGTCGGGCCTGGCCGGGTAGGGCATCGTCCCGTCGGCCTGGAAGGACCGGTCGCAGATCAGCAGCGGCACGTCCCGTTCGCCCGACGGGAGCGGCAGCTTGTCCTGATCGTCGTCGTCCACGAGGAAGAAGCCGGCCAGGCCGCGCCAGACCTGCGGCCCGGTGTGGTCCATGCGGTGGTCGTGGTACCAGAGCGTGGCCGCGCGCTGCTCCAGCGGGAAGACGTAGTCGCGCCGGGCGCCCGGCTGGACCAGGTCGGTGGGGAAGCCGTCGGACTCCGGCGGGGTGTGCCCGCCGTGCAGGTGGGTGACCGTCGGCGCGGGCAGGCTGTTGGCGACGCGCACGACGGTCCTGCGGCCCGAGCGCGCGCGGATGGTGGGCCCGGGGAACTGCCCGTCGTACCCCCAGATCGGGGTGCGCAGCCCCGGCAGGATCTCCACCTCGGCCGGACGCTGGACGAGCTCGTAGTAGTCGGCGCCCGCGTCGGTCCTGGACGGCTTCGCCACCGCGGGCAGCGGCAGCGGCACGGCGTACGGCGCGGGCAGCGGCGCGGTGCTCGTCAGGAGCTGCGGCAGCGGGGTGCGGGTCAGCAGCGAGCACCCCGAGACGCCCAGCGCCGCGCCCACGCCGAGCAGCCGCAGCGCCTGACGTCTCGTCATGCCGGTCACGCCGGTCATGCCGCCGACGCCGTCCGGAGGCGGCCGGCGGCCCAGATCCGCGTGGTCTGCACCAGGCTCCCGCCGAACATGAGCACGCCGAGCGGCACGTGCACGCTCTTGACGTGCGCCATGCCAAGCGCCATCTGGGCCAGCGTCATCACCAGCATGCCCACGGCGGGCAGGATGGCGGCCCGCTGCCGGGTCATCACCGCGGCGACCAGGTACAGCAGCACGGTGGCCGCGACGGCCAGGGCCGTGGCGCCGTGGGCCGCCCGGCCGTCCGGCGAGCTCAGCAGCAGCCCGGCGGTGACGGCCTGGAGCAGCAGGGCGACGGTCTGCGCGACGAGCGCGATACGCAGGAACATGACGGTTCTCCTAAGAGGTCGAGGGGTGCGCGGCGACCCCGGCACGGGTCGAGGGGCGTGCGGCGACCGCGGCGACGACGATCAGCACGAAGGCGGCCAGCGCGGTCAGGGTGCGCAGCGTGTGGAACAGCTCCCAGCGCTGGAAGATCTCGGCGTGGCCGACCGGCGTCTGACCGGCGGCCCACTCCCGGAACCGCGCGTGCAGCGGGATGTTGCCGAACACCGTGATCAGCAACGAGGCCAGCGCCAGCGCACCGGCGCCCGAGGCCAGCCTGCGCGGCAGGTCGCGCGCGGCGACCGCCAGGCCGAAGGTGGTCAGGATGGCCAGCGCCATCGCGCTCTGCATGACCGGCTCGTTGACCTTCATCATCGTGGTGTGGAAGGTCAGCCGCACGTCCAGCGGCACGGCTCCGAACGTGGGCACCACGTTGGCCGCACCGTATCCGAACGCGCCCGCCAGCAGCCCGGTCGCCACCAACGCGGCGCCGTGGAGGTACCTGACTCGGGTTCTCATGACTGTTAATCGTCGTCCGGCCGGAGCCTCCTGGCGTCCCACCTGCGGACTCATCTGCCGCTACCCCAGCGGGATCAATTGCCGGCCGCGACTACGACGCCGGAAGTAGTGTCGCGCTACCACGCCGAGCACGAGAAAGGCCCGCGACCAGGGCGAACCTGGTCACGGGCCCCGCCGGACGGTGCGGCGTCAGGCGTCGCAGAACCAGCCGTTCTCGACCCAGCCGTTGGCGTTGACGTTGCCGTAGGCGAAGCCGTACACCCATTCCTTGTACGCGCCGTCGAAGCCCTTGACGGTGAAGCTCTGGCCGCGGCGGAGGTTGCCGACGAAGTCGCGGACCATCAGGTCGTCCGCGCACACCGTCAGACGGCGGCCGACGTCGTCGGCGCCCGCGTACGGGTACGGTCCGGCGGCGTGGGCCACCCCGCCGCTCACGGCCAGCACGGCCGCCATCGTGCCCGCGCCGACGATGAGCCGTGCGATGTGCTTGCGCGTTTTCATCGAGTCCGGTCTTCCTCTCTCGTCCCGGGAATCTTCGTGCGGCAAACTACCCACCGACACCGGAACAAGAGGCGTTTTCCGACAATTCGTCGACCAGGATCCCTAGCGGAGGTAGGAGGCGCCGTTGAGGTCGAGGACGGTGCCGCTGGCCCATTCGGCGGCCGGGGAGGCCAGGTAGAGCACCGCGGCGGCGATCTCGTCCGGCTCGCCGACCCGGCCGAACGGGCTCTGGGCGCGGATCGCGTCCCCCGCGGGCGGCTTGAGGTGTTCGGTGGTCATGTCCGTCGCCACGAAGCCGGGGGCCACGGCGGCGACCGCGATGCCGTGCGGGGCCAGCGCCACCGCCAGTGACTGGCTCATCGCGTTCAGGCCCGCCTTGCTGGCGCCGTAGCCGGGGGCGTCGGGCTTGCCGCGGAAGGCGCCGCGCGAGGTGACGTTCACGATGCGGCCGCCGGCGCGCATGTGCCGCAGGGCGCACCAGGCGAGGTTGGCCGCGCCCAGCAGGTTCACCTCGAACGCCTGGCGCCAGGCGGCCTGCCACTCCTCGTACGACGTGGTGGTGATCGGGTGGAGCTGGTAGAGGCCCGCGTTGTTGACCAGGACGTCGATCCCGCCCAGCGCCCCGGCCGCCTCGTCGGCCATGCGCCGCACGCCCTCGGGATCGGCCAGGTCGGCCTGGACGACGACGTGCCCCGAGCCCGCCAGCTCGCCGAGCACGCTCCCGGCCGCCTCCGCCGAGTCGCGATGGTGGACGGCGACCCGGTCACCCTGGTCGGCGAACGCCTTGGCGACCGCCCTCCCGATGCCCCTGGACGCCCCTGTGACGAGTACCGCTCGACCGCTCACCCGCCGCACACTAACAGGCGCCCGCGAGGCGCCCGCGAGGCGGCCATCATCAGCCTCCGTGTTCGGCCCAGTCGTGCAGGGCCTCGACGGTGCCGGAGGCGTCGAGGTTGAGCGCCGCCTCGATCAGCGCCAGATGCGTGAACGCCTGCGGATAGTTCCCCGCCATGTGCCCGTCGCCGGTCATCTCCTCGGCGAACAGGCCGAGCGGCTCGGCCCGCGCGCACAACGTCTCGAAGCGGTCGCGGGCCTCGGCCGTGCGCCCGGCCAGCACCAGCGCCGACACCATCTCGAACGAGCACATCAGGAACGCGCCCTCCGGCCCGTCCACCCCGTCGCGGGTGGTCTCGGGGTCGTAGCGGTGCACCAGGGCCCCGCCCTCGCCCAGGCGCGACTGGATGTGGTCGAGGGTGCCGAGCACGCGGGGGTCGTCGCCGTCCAGGAAGCCGAGCAGCGGCAGCCGCAGCAGCGAGCCGTCGGCCTGGTCGGAGCCGTAGGACTGGGTGAAGGCGCCGACGCGGGTGTTGAAGCCGCGTTCGAGCAGCTCGGCCCGGACGGCCTCGCGCTCGGCCCGCCACTCCGCCAGCGGCAGGCCGCGCTCGCCGGACGCCTCCGCCAGCCGGACCGCGCGGTCGAAGCAGACCCAGGCGTACAGCTTGGAGTAGGTCCAGTGGCGTTCGCCGCCGCGCACCTCCCAGATGCCGGCGTCCGGCTCGCGCCAGCGTCCGCGGGCCCGATCCACCAGCCGCCACAGCACCGGGCCGCCGCTCAGCTCGCCGGTCACGCCGTGGTAGGCCAGGGCCGCGTCGAGGATGTGGCCGTAGCCGTCGAGCTGGTGCTGCCCGGCGGCGTCGTTGCCGATCCGCACCGGACGCGAGCCCGCGTACCCCTCCAGGTGGCCGAGGACCGTCTCGCCGGCGACCGGCC
This sequence comes from Nonomuraea sp. NPDC001699, assembly GCF_053596455.1. Lineage (NCBI taxonomy): Bacteria > Bacillati > Actinomycetota > Actinomycetes > Streptosporangiales > Streptosporangiaceae > Nonomuraea > Nonomuraea sp. NPDC001699. The sequence goes on from NZ_JBSFGF010000023.1 coordinate 11,614, forward strand.
CGCCGTCGACGCCGAACACCGGCGGCAGGTCCCCCTCGTGGATCGCGCACTGCCCGAGCAGGAACGTCAGGTAGCGGCCCGCCTCCTCACGATGGCCGAGCCGCAGCAGCGCGAGCACCATCAGCGCGGCGTCGCGGTGCCACACGTACCGGTAGTCCCAGTTGCGCGGCCCGCCCAGCCACTCCGGCAGCGACGTCGTGGGCGCCGCGAGCAGCCCGCCGCTCTCGTCGAACAGCAGCCCGCGCAGCACGACCGCGCTGTGCCGCACCTGCCGCGCCCCCGCCCCGCCGTACGCCGAGCGCGACGACCACGAACGCCACGACCGCACCGTGGCCTCCAGCAGCCGCTCCGGATCCCGGACGGGCGCGTGGCCCTGCCCCGCGTAGTCGAGCGCGACCGCCCACGACTCGCCCTCGCCGAGCGTGGTCTCGGCCACCGGCTCCGGCGTGCCGGTCAGCAGCATGCCGGACTCCTCGGCCAGCACGCCGTCGCGCGGCGTCCAGCGGCCCTCGCGGGTGGCGTAGTCGGGCCTGGCCAGCACCCGCGAGCGCACGACCGCCCGCCCGCGCTCGCACCTGGCCCACCGCACCAGCAGCCGGACGGGCACCACGCCGTCGCCGCCCGCCTCGGGCCGCGCGGTGGCGAAGAAGTCGTGCACCACGACCTCGCACTCGCGGCCGACCCAGCGGGTGCGCAGCACCAGCGTCTCCTCGACGTAGGCGCATTCGTCCACCCGCGCGCCCGCCACGTCGAACTCCCACGCCCCGCCGAGCCCCCGGTCGAGGACCCGCGCGAACACGCTCGGGCCGTCGAAGCGCGGCGCGCACATCCACTCCACCGCCCCGCCGGGCGCGACGAGCGCCGCCGTGTGGCAGTCCGACAGGAACGCGTACGCACCGATCGGCGGAAATCTCCCGGCCATCCGTGAACCCCGTACCCCTTCATCGCGCTTCCCCCGTGCCGGGCTGCCCGATGTCGTCGCAGGTTAAACGGGGTGCGCGGGCAGCCGGCGGTCGAGCAGGAGCGCGCCGCGGCCGGGCAGCAGCGAGGCGCACCACTCGCGCAGCGCGGCCGGGGCGGGGCCGCCCGCGTCGGAGGTGTCGAGCAGGTCGGCCCAGTCGAGCAGCGACTCGGCCAGCATGAGCGGCACCCCGCTGCGTTCGTGCACCTCGGCGGCGGCCTCGAAGTGCTCGCTCGCGCGCCGCGGGTCGCCCATCGTCACGCACAGGTGGGCCAGGTAGTGGTGGCCGCAGTGGTGGGCGACCGTGCCGTGGCCGAACGTCTCGCCGTCGGCGGCCAGCGAGGCGTACAACCGCTCGGCCAGCTCCGGACGGCGCAGGTGCGCGGCGGCCACGGCCAGGTTGTCCAGGGCGGGCCGGTGGGCCATGTTGCGCGGCGGCACGCCGCCGCGGTCGGCCAGGATGCGGTCGAGCAACGGCCCGGCCTCCTCGTCGCCCATCTCGCACAGGTAGCGCAGCACGGCGTGCACCGGGTCCACCCGGGGCGCCTGGGCGGCGCGGCGCAGCCGGTCGCCCAGCTCCCACAGCCGCCCCTGGAGGCGGCGGATCTCGGAGATCTGCTCGGAGTAGATGGCCACGGCCTCCAGGCGGCGGCCGATCTCGGTGCCGAGCCGCATGGCCGACAGCGCCTCGGACTCGGCCTGGGCCAGGTCGCCCTGCATGAGCGTCAGGCCCGCCCTGGAGTAGCCGATCAGCCAGTTGAGCTGCGGCTGGGCCAGCCGGCGGGCCAGCTCGTCGGCCTGGTCGAGCAGCGTCGCGGCGCGCACGGTGTCGCCGCTGTCCAGCACGGGCGGGGTGCGCTGCACGTAGGCGTGGAACAGCGCCAGGTCGTCGCCCGTCCGGCGGGCCGCCTCCAGCATCTCGTCGCCGTCGCGGTGGCGCTGGTGCAGCGGGTCGGCGGGGATGATCGTCAGGCTGCGCATGCCGAGCACGCTGGCCAGCGTGCGCGGGTCGCCCGACTTGCGGGCCAGCGCGACCGCCTCGTCGCTCAGCGCGAAGCGCCGCTCGCCGTCGGGCGCCCAGATGAGCTCGGAGGCGAGCTGGGCGGCCAGCAGCGCCCGCGTGCTCAGGTCGGTGGAGTCCACCAGCTTGCGCGCCTCGGTCAGCAGCGCGATGCGGCGCTGGTCGGGGGCGGCGGAGATGCTGGAGAAGCCGCGGTCGCCGCCGAGCGCGGCCACCACGATCAGGTCGTCGCGCCCGCACTCCCTGGCCAGCTCGGCGGCCTGGTGCAGGGTCTGCCTGGCCTCCGGGTGCCCGGCCAGCCACATCGCCCGGCCGCAGTCCATCAGCAGCTCGGCGCGCCGCTCGGGGGAGGCGCCGGGGAAGTCCTCCAGCAGGCCGAGCACCCGCTGGTACCAGGTGACCGCCTCGCGATGGGCCAGCCCGGCCAGCGCGTGGCGGGCCGCCTGCACGCCCGCCTCGGCGGCCTCGGCCGTACGGCGGGGGTCGCGGCCGTGCTCGGCGGCGGCCAGCAGATGGGTGGCCACGACGTACGGGCGCGACTCCATGGCCTGCGGGTCGGCCCGGCACAGGGCGTCGGCGACGCGGCCGTGCAGCAGCCCGGCGCGCGGGGCCGACAGCGTGGCGTACAGGGCGGTGCGGGTCAGCTCGTGGGAGAACTGGCACTGGCCGCCGTCGGCCATGGTCACCAGGCCGGCGCCCATGGCCTCCTCGACGGCGGCCACGAAACGCGCCTCGTCCAGGCCGAGGCCCAGGCGCAGCGCGGCCGACTCCATGCGTTCGGCCACGGCCAGCAGGCTGACCAGGTCGCGGGCGTCGGGGTGGAGCTGGGCCAGACGCGCCCGGACCATGCGGGTGACCGAGTCGGGGACGGTCAGCGCGTCGAGGTCGGCGCCCGCCGACAGCTCCCTGGCCACCTCGGTGACCAGGAACGCGTTCCCGCCGGTGATCCGGTAGAGCTGCTCGGGGTCGCCGTCGCTGCGCACCTCCGACAGGGCCCGGCTGACCTCGTCCATGCCGAAGGAGGAGACCTGGACGACGCGGCCGTCGGCGGTCAGCTTGTGCAGCTCGGGCATCGCCGACTCGACCGGCACCGGGCGCGAGGTGGCCAGGATCAGCAGCGGCAGCGAGTCGGCGTCCCACATCAGGGAGTGCAGCATCTGCAACGACTCCAGCGTCGCCCACTGGAGGTCGTCGATCACCAGCAGCACCGGCCGCACGGTGGCCAGGCGCTCGATGAGCGTACGGGCCGCGGCCATCAGGTGGTAGCGCTCGGAGACCGGCTCGGTGGCGGGCGGCACGGCCAGCGACAGCGGGGGAGCCGCCAGCGAGGGCGCGAGCCGGACGAGCTGCCCGCACTGCTGGTCGACCCCGGCCCGCAGCAGCAACGCCGGCGACGTGCGGGCCAGCCGCTCCACCGCCCCCGCGATCGGCTCGTACGCCTGCCGCGCCGGGTCGGTGCACCGCCCCGCCAGCACCGTGAACTGCCGCTTGAGCGCCCGCTGCGCCACGACCGAGGCCAGCCGCGTCTTGCCGACCCCCGGATCGCCCTGGAGGATCACCAGCCCGCTGCCGAACTCGGCCGCCCGCAGCTCCTCCTCCAGCGCCCGCAGCTCCTCGTCCCGGCCCACGAACGGCAGCACGTGCCCGCTGTCCAGCCAGGGCGCCAGGCCGCCGGCGTGCTGGTTGTCGGCGTTCTGCCAGTGGAGCTCGTAGGTGTGCATCGGCTCGCGCAGGCCCTTGCCCGGCAGCCGGCCGAGGTCCTTGAACTCGTGGCGGCTGCGGCCTTGGGCCAGCCGGCGCACCAGGTCGGTGCAGAGCACCTGGCCGCCCTCGGCCACCGCGACCAGGCGGGCCGCCTCCACCGTGGGCAGCCCGCTGACGTCGTCGTCCCCCCAGCACACGTCGCCCGAGGCCAGCGCGGCCCTGATCGAGATCTTCTCCAGCGCCCGCTCGTTCTCGGCCGCGACGGCCTGCTCGACGGCGATGATCGCGTCGAGCCCCGCCGTGGCCGAGCCGAACACCGCCATCAGCCCGTCGCCCAGGCTCTTGGTGAACGTCGAGCCGCTGGCCGTGACCACCGAGTGCAGGAGCTGGTACAGGCGGCGGAAGACGACGTTGGCGCGTTCCTCGCCGAGCCTGATCCGCATGGCGGTGGAACTGACCACGTCGGTGAACAGGATGGTCGCCGTGGTCAGGGTGCCCGGCTCGTGCGGGGTGCTCACGCGGGTTGTCCCTCCCTCCGCACCGGAGCCCTGGCGGCCTGGCCGACGCTTCTGCGCACGCCCTTGCGGACGCTGTGGCGCAGCTCGCGCGTCCGGCGCGCCGCCTTCGACTGCCTGACCCGCCACTGGGAGGCCAGCTCCTGCGGGATCTGGAAGGCGGCGTGGCCGCCCGAGTGGCGGTCGATCATGGCGATGACGATGTGCTTGCCCGCCCGGCGCACCAGCCAGCGCACCACCGCGTCGACCGGGCCCATCAGGCGGCCGTACCGGTTGCCGGCCCTGGCCGCCGCGAACAGCGCGTTGAACCACCACGCCGGCGGCGGCACGTCGAGCAGCGCCGGGACCTGGGCGGCGTTGTAGCGGGCGTCGCGGAAGACCCAGTGCACCAGGCTGCGCGGCAGTTTGCGCCAGCCCAGGTGCATGAACTCCTCCATCTCCGCCAGCAGCACGGCCATCAGCCTGCGGCCCTCTTCGCTCGACTCGTACAGGCGGCCGAGCCGTTCGCTGACCGGCGGCACGTCGTGCAGGGTGAGCGGCCGGTCGCGGCACGCCTCGACGCCCATGAGGTGGCCGAAGACGCTCCACGTGTACAGATGGGCGGCCCTGTCGTCGTCGCTGAGGCGCACCCCCATGCTCTCCAGAGCCTCCCACGTGACGACCGAGAAGTCGAAGATGGTGGCCAGCAGCAGTTCCTGGTTGACCGGCGGGCCGAACCTGGCGGTGTCCCAGTCGTCGCCGAAGTGCTCGGCGGCCAGGGCGCGCACGAAGGAGTGCAGGATGCGCAGCCCGATCGCCGTCGTGTGCCCGGGACGGCCCGGGGTCAGGCTGTCGGTGGCCTTGAGGCCCATGACGTCCACCAGCATCTGGCCGGTCTCGGCGACGCGGCGGGTGAGGCTGTGGGTGGCCAGGTCGGACACGCCGGCCAGCACCTTGGCGCTGGAGACCTCGACGTAGGCCATGGGCAGGCACTTGCAGAACAGCGCGACCGCCTGGTACAGCCCGTAGTCGGAGAAGACGGCCTGGCCGCGGGCCAGCAGCTCGGCGTCCTCACCCCACTCGGGCAGGTCCTTGTTGAAGTCGATGGCGTCGAAGATGGCCGAGGGGCCGGTCTCGCCCGAGGGCGCCCGCGCCTCCCGCTTGGCGAGGCCCAGCTCCACCACGACCGCGCGCAGCATGGACAGGGCGTTGTCACCGTCGGGTCTGGTCTCCAGGTAACCGGCCACGATCTTGTCGATGTCCGGGTCGGCCTGCTGTCGTAATTGCCGAAAACGTTCCGCGGGCCAGCGCTCGGCGGCGGCCTTCTCGTGCTCGTTCATGTTCCCCGTACTCCAGATCTGGTCAGAGGCCCCCGCGTTTGCGCAGTGCCTCGACGTCCAGCAGCGTGATGGTCCGCCCCTTGACGGCGATGAGGCCGCGGGCGGCGAGCGACTGCAGGGCCCGGTTGACCGCCGGCCGCGACGCGCCGATGAGCGCGGCGAGGTCGGACTGGGTCAGCCCCGGCATGTCCACGACCGGGCCCTGGGCCTGGCCGCGCCTGACCGACAGTTGCAGCAGCAGCTTGGCCAGGCGCCCGCCCAGGTCGAGGAAGGCCAGGTCGGCGGCCTGCCCAGTGAGCCGGCGCACCATCTGCCCGAGCATGCGCAGGAACTCGTCGGCGAGCCCGGGATGCTCCCGCATCAGCTCCAGCAGCCGCGCCCTGGGCAGCGCGAAGATCCAGCAGGGCCGCACGGCGATGATCGACGCCGAGCGCGGCGAGTCGTCCAGCAGCGCCATCTCGCCGAACGTCTCCGCGCGGCCCAGCATGTTGAGCACGATCTCGTCGCCGTGCTCGGTGGTGAAGACGACCTTCACCAGGCCGTCCAGCAGCACGTACAGGGACTCGCCCGGGTCGCCCTGATGCAGGATGATCTGCCCGTTGCGGTATCGGCGCGCCACCCCGGCGCGCACGGTGCCGGTGATCCCGGCCTCTCCGAGCACGCGGAACAGCGGAACCTCCGCCAGCACGGCGGCCACCGCCTGGACGTCGTGCGGAACCGCCCCGCTGCTGGCGCTCATGGAAGAACTTTAGGACGCGAACGCCGATCGGGCAGTAAGTGGTAAGCGATCTCCCGAATGTGACGAGCGCCACACCCGCACTGTGTCGTCCGCGACAGTGCGCGAGGACCGCCGGGAGCACCGTTGGGGGGCCGGCCGAACGAGGTTGACCCCCAAGGACCCCGGCCGGCGGGGAGACGATGATGCAGTTGGATACGTTGGAGCGCCGCGACACCGCCACTCTCGTGTCGGACGCCCAGGAGGGCGACGCCCAGGCGTGGGAGCGGCTGGTCGAGGAGTTCACGCCGATGCTGCGGTCCAGGATCCGGCGCTTCAGGCTCGGCCACGAGGACGCCCAGGACGTGCTCCAGACCACCTGGCTGCTGGCCTGGCAGAACCTCAAGCGAGTCGAGGACCCCCAGCGCATGCCCGGCTGGCTGGCCACGATCGCCTTCCGCGAGTGCCTGAAGCTGACCAGGCGCACCCGGGAGATCTGCACGCCCGATCTCGACACCCTCGGCAGCACGGACGACGTCGACAGGGAACTGGCCAGGATCTGGCTGGCCGGCACGCTGGAGGAGCTGGTCGAGGAGCTGCCCACGGCCCAGCGCGTGCTGTTTCGAGCACTCACGGAAACCTCCGAGCCGCACTACGTGGACGTCGCCCGCAGGCTGGGCCGCCCGGTCGGCAGCATCGGCCCCACCCGGGCCCGCTGCTTCGCCAAGCTGCGCGGCCTCCTGCAGGACCGCGAGATCACCAGGGACTTCCTGGACTGACTCCTACTTTCCTGACCGGTCAAGAGGGATCGCCTCCAGGAAGGGCTCGAAGTCGAAGCGCGCCATCTCGTAGGCGTCGGGATCGGTCTCCTCGGGGAAGGCGTAGACCTTGCGCCGCATCCCGGGGAGCAGCCGGCCGGCCGCGAGCGTCCCGGCGTCGTCGGGCACCGGCTCCGGCAGTGTGCCGCGGGCCGTCTCCGCCTCCAGGGCCGCGGTCAGCTCCGGGCCGAACGGCGGGTCGTACAGCGCGCCCACCCGCTGATAGGTGCGGAAGTACCCGACGATGAAGCGCATGCGGTCGGGGTAGGACACCCAGTCGGCCACCCCGGCCGTGGCCTGCTCGACGTCGTCGGGGATGAACTCCTCGGTGAGCTTGCGCACCTTCTCGTTGCGGATCGGCCGCCAGGCGAGCGCCATGTCCACGCCCGGGGGCGGGGTGAGCGGCCGGCCGACCTTGATGTCGCTGAGCGGGGTGCGCACGGCGAACAGGTGGCGGGTGTACAGCGAGGACCACTTGGCCTCCAGCACCCGCGTCAGCCACGGCTGGTCCTCGTGCCGGGCGCTGAACAGCGGGAAGCGGGGGAAGGGCCGCCGGGTCACCAGCGAGCGCAACGACCGCCACGACACCCGCGTCAGCCACCGCACCGGCCGGTACAGCACCAGCTCCAGAGCCTTCTGCGCGCGCTTCTGCTCGTACGCCGACAACGCCACGCTCGCCCCGAACATCAGCTCGGCCCGCTCGTCCGGGTCGGTGGACGCGTGCGCCTCGGTCAGCAGCAGGGCCGCGTCCCGCAGGTAGCGCTCGTCGGCCTCCTCCAGCAGCCCGGACAGGAACTCCGGCGGCATCGGCGTGTTCTCCGACTCCGGGCTCACCTTGACGTAGCAGTCGGGCGTGCCGTTCCACAGGTTGGCCGCCAGGCTCGCGGTCTCCAGGAAGATCGCCCGGTTGGCCAGCGCCAGCCCGAGCTGGTAGCTGGGGCCCAGCAGGGTCAGCAACGTGGCGCGGAACAGGCGGCGCAGGCGCGCGGGCACGTGCAGCCGGTCGCCGAAACCGGTCAGGAAGGGCGAGCCGGGGGTCAGGTCGAGGCTCTCGGCGATCGCCTTGGACGTCCATTTGGCGTAGCAGTACCAGTTGGTCGCGTCCTGGCCCAGGTGCTGGGCGAGGTCCCCGGCGACGCGGTGGTAGCCATGGGCGATGACCATGGCCTCCAGAGCAGGGTTCCTGTCCTTGCAGGCGGCGATGCGGAGCACGTCGTCAGCCGTCATCGGAGCGCCTGGCGCAAGCGCTTGTTCCACTTCGGACATGGGGTCTCCCGTCAGTGGTCCCCCCTGGGACCGTCGATCCTCACCGGGTCAGAGCGCACCCGGTGACGTGAGATACAGGGCGGCGGTCGCGCATTGCCCCGTTCGACCGCCAGCCCGGAGCGTAGGGCGGGCGACTTGCGGTGTGCTTGCAGGGCGCCGGGCCGCCCCGGGAGGCGCCCGGGGCGGCGGCCGTCATTCCTTCACCGATATCTTGCTGATCACGACGAAGCCGCCGAGCGCCCCCGCGGAGCCGGCGGCCGTCGTCGTCGTGAGGTTGACCACCAGGTCATAGGTGCCGGGGCCGAGCTGGCCGCGCATCGGGACGGACGCGGTGTACCGTCCCGATCCAGGGGTGAACGTCATCTCCACAGGAGGCGTGGGGTGGCGGGTCTCACCACCTCCCAGCAGGTCGGCGATGATCTCCAAGTGCCACCGTCCCGCCAGCCAGTCGACCAACTCGCCGCCGACCTCCCAGCTCACGTCCACGGTCCAGCCCTCGCCGCATCTCACGACGTTCGTGGGCTGGGCGCCCGGGTCGACAACCTGGCCGTGCAGGACGCCGTTCAACTGCTCGGCCGGGACCTTCATCACCTGGAACTCACCGGTCGCCATGTCGCTGTCTCCTCTCCGGGGGGAATCAGGTCCCCGTACGGAGAGGCAGAGCGGTGGGACAGGCGGGTAAATACCGGGTGTATTCAAGGACACAAACGGGACCGCCGGACGTCGTACGGCCGGCCGGAAACCCGGCGTCCCCGCCCCGGCCAGTACGGTGGGGACATGATCGACGACCGCCCGGCCGGGCCCTCCGGCACGTCGGCCAGGCTCGCCGCCGACTGGCTCGCGCTGGCGGGCGGCTCGCCGGCCGCGCGGGCCGCCGGCGCCGAGCTGATCGCCCGCTGGGCCGAACCCCACCGCCGCTACCACACCCTCGCCCACCTGGCCGCCGTGCTGGCCGCCGTCGACGACCTGGCAGGGGAGGCCGCCGACCCCGCCGCGGTGCGCCTGGCCGCCTGGTTCCACGACGCCGTCTACGACGGCAGGCCCGGCTGGGACGAGGAGCGCAGCGCCCAGCTCGCCCAGGCCCGCCTGCCGCGCTGCGGGGTGCCGCCCGCCCGGGTCGCCGCGACCGCCCGGCTGGTCCGCCTGACCGCCGCCCACGACACGGTGGCCGCCGGCGACCGCGACGGGGCCGTATTGTGCGACGCCGACCTGGCCGTGCTGGGCCGCCCCGGCTACGACGCCTACGCCGCCGACATCCGCCGCGAGTACGCGCACGTGCCCGACGACCTGTTCCGGCTGGGCCGCTCGCAGGTGCTGCGCAGGCTGCTGGCCGCGCCGCGGCTCTACCGTACGGACCGGGCCCGCGACCTGTGGGAGGAACGCGCCCGCGCCAACATGGACGCCGAGCTGGCCCGCCTCGACGCGGCGGGTTAGGGCGTGCGGCGCTTGCGGCGGCGCAGCCCGGCGGCGATCAGGCGGCGCAGCAGCTCCTGCGAGCCGACCGGCTCGGCGCCCAGCGACACCGCCCGCGCGTGCACGGTCTCCGGCACGTCGTAGTGGTCCCGGTCGAAGGCCCGGCCGGGCACCCCGAGCCGAGCCGCGAACGCGTGCAGCTCCTCCAGCGAGCTGTCGCTGACCAGGTGTGACCACATCAGGCCGCGCGGCCCCGGCCAGTTGGGGGGATCGATCAGAACCGTCACGCCCTCAAGGGTAGGACCCTGCCGCGCACGCCCAGCTCGCCCAGCTCGGGCACCACGACGTGGGCGCCGTGCCCGGTGAGCGCGGCGGCGTCGCCGGGACCGTCCCGGGTGACCGCGACCACCAGCCCGAAGCCGCCCTTGGCGCCCGCCTCGACGCCCGGCAGCGCCGCGTCCACCACGGCGGCCCTGGCGGCGGGCAGCGCCAGGCGGCGCACGGCCTCCAGGAACAGGGCGGGGTGCGGCTTGCCCGGCAGGTTCATCAGGGCCGCGTCGCCGCCGTCCACGACCAGGTCGAACAGGTGCGCCACGCCCGCGGCGGTCACCAGCCTGCGGCCGTGCAGGCTGGCCGAGACGGCGGCCGTGCGGGCGCCCCTGCGGCGCAGCTCGTGCAGCAGCGCCACGGTGGCGGGGAAGGCGGCCACGCCGTACTTGTCCACCTGCGCGATGAAGATCTGGTCCTTGGCCAGGCCGAGCCCGTGCACGGTGGGCGCGCCGGGCTCGTCGCCGGGATCGCCTTCGGGCACGTCGAGGCCACGGGAGGCGAGGAAGGTGCGGACGCCGTCGAGCCGCGGCCGGCCGTCGACGTGCCGGAGGTAGTCGTCACGGATGTCGAACGGCTGGGAGCGGCCGCGCAGGAAGGCGTCGAAGACGTGTTTCCAGGCGGCCGCGTGCCCGCGAGCGGTGTCGGTGACCACGCCGTCGGTGTCGAACACGACGGCGCCGATCGAGGCCAGGTCGATGACGGGCTCGTTCACCCTGTGAACGTAACCGCTCTACCAGGCGACGGGTAGCTCCTTGACGCCGTAGACGATGGCCAGTTCCCGGAACGGCACCTCGCCCGAGACGTGCAGGTCCGGGAAGCGGCGCAGCAGGGCGGGGAAGGCGATGCGCATCTCCATCTGGGCGAGCGGCGCGCCGATGCAGCGGTGGATGCCGTGGCCGAAGGCCAGGTGCGAGCCGGCGGTCTCGCGGCCGGGACGCACCTCGTCCATGTCCGGGCCCAGGGAGGGATCGCGGTTGGCGCCGGTCAGCGAGCACAGCACCATCTCGCCCTTCTTGATCGGCACACCGTGCAGCTCCAGGTCCTCGCGGGCGAAACGCGGGAAGGCCACCTGCACGACCGTCATGTAGCGCAGCAGCTCCTCGACCACGTCGTTGACGTAGCCGTCCACCTCGCGCACCTTGGCGGCCTGCTCCGGGTTGCGCATGAGCCACAGGGAGCCGAGCGCGAGCATGCTGGTGCTGGTGTCGTGGCCGCCGGTGAGCAGGCCGTCGGACATGCTGGCCAGCGTGCGGTCGTCGAGGTCGTCGCCGTGGTCGCGCAGGAGCTGGCCGAGCAGGCCCTCGCCGGGATCGCGCCGCTCGCGGGCGACCAGGTCCACCAGGTACGCCATCGCGTCGTTGATCGCCTGCAGGGACGCCTCGGGTCCGGCCGACAGGTCGAACCGGTCCTTGCTGATCTTGACGAAGTCGGCGCGCTCCTCGTACGGGACGCCGAGCAGCTCGCACACCACCAGCGACGGGATCGGCAGCGCGAAGTCCTCGACCAGGTCCGCGGGCGGGCCCTTGGCCTCGATGCGGTCCAGGTGCTCCTCGACCATCGCCTCGATGCGCGGCTCCAGCCGGCGCAGGCGGCGCATGGTGAACTCGGGCGTCAGGTACTTGCGCAGCCGCGTGTGCTCGGGCGGGTCGCGGAAGCCGAGGCCGCCGGGGTCCTCCTGGTTGGAGCCGAGGCCGGAGATGCCGGCGAAGTCGTTGCTGAAGCGCTCGTGGTCGCCGAGGACACCGCGCACGTCCTCCCAGCGGGTGACCAGGTGCACGGTCTGGTCGCCGGGAATCTTCATGGGGAAGACGGCGTGCTCGGCCCGGATGCGGCCGAGCTCGGCGACCGGGTCGAAGTCCTCGCGCATGAACTGGACGAAGGGGAACTCTGAGTCAGACATGGATATCCGTCCTGCTGGGATACATCACACTATGTTGGGATAAATCCCTCGGTAGATGGTCCCATCCGGACAGGCGACTGTTGCCCTCCGAAAGGACGAAATTGCCGCTCACCCTCACGTCCTACCTGGTCGCTCGCCCGGTCGTCCATCTGGCCGCCCGTCCGGCCTTCTGATCGGCTGCCTCTCTCGTCGGCCGCTCGGCGCGGCCGGGGTGTGGCGCGTTCTTCGAGGGGCCCCGGGGGAGGGGGCGGCCGGGCCGTGGCCCGGTGTCCCGCCGGCGAGAGCGCGGGGGCGGCGAGATCGCACGCTCACAATCCCCTCCTTTCACCTCATTGTGCGGCGCGGCGCAGGCCGCCGACTAGCCACAACCCCCTTCCGGTACGGCGTGTGTCACAGCAACCGGTGGGAGACAGGGGAAATCGGTGGCGTTTGGCGTACAAGGGGGCGACAGTCTGCGATGATCTCGTCGCAAGACAAGCTGGACTTGAGCCTCGCGGATAGTGACTGATGCCGACATTTGAGGAAATAGCAGCCTTCGTCGCCGAAAAGCCGTTCGCCACCGCCGTCATCGCCCTGCTGGGGCTGGCCGGGCTCGTGCTGGCGTTCTTGGTGCTCAGGATGGCCTGGCGGGCAGGCAGCTGGTTATTCGCCCGATACGTCGCCCCCCGTCCCGTCGAGGACGTGCTCACCGTCGTCGCCGCCTCCATCGCCACCGGCGTGTCCGCCCAGGGCATGTGGCGCTTCTCCGGCGACGTGCTGGGCCTCGACGGACCGCTCCGGCTGCTGCTGTTCGCCTTCATAGAGGTCGCCATCATCACCTCGGCCGTCCGCGCCCGCCGCAACATGCGGGAGAACTTCTCCGCCGGCATCGACGGCATCGCGGTCTGGGCGCTGACCTGCCTGACCGCCGTCCTGTCCAGCATGGACGCCCGCAGCCTCCCCGAAGCCCTCTTCCGCCTGGCCGCCCCCCTGGTCGCCGCCTGGCTCTGGGAACGCGGCATGGCCATCGAACGCCACCGCATCCGCGGCACCGGCCGCATCAACTGGCGCCTGACCCCCGAACGCCTGCTCGTCCGCATGGGCCTGGCCGAGGTCAGCGACCGTACGGCCTCCGAGGTCGACGCCCACCGCCGGCTCACCCGCGTCGCCCTGGCCGCCAAGCGGGCCAAGGCCCTGCGCGACGGCGGCGGCTCCGAACGCAAGATGCGCGCCGCGCTGGCCAGGCTCGACAAGGCCATGGACCAGGCCGTCGAGCACACCGGCCTGGCCGTCGACCAGCAGCGTCAGGAAGCGCTGCTGGCCCAGATCGCCGCCCTGTACAACACCACCGCGCTCATCGACGCCGACCCGCGCGTGCCGTGGGAGCCCGAGGCCGACCACCGTCCCGTGCCCGCCCGCCCGGCGCTGCCGCCCGCGCTGGTGGAGCTCGTCGAGGACGACGACGAGGACGTCGAGGTGTTCGACGCCACCCCCCAGGTCGTCGACACCGCCCAGCGCGCCGCCCAGATCAGGGCCGCCCGCGAGTTCTGGGACCGGCAGATCGCCAAGCGCATCGTGCCGCGCTCGCTGGACATCGCCCAGGAGATCGGCGTCCCGCTGGCCACCGCGCGCGAGTATCGTGCCCTGTGGAAGCTGGAGCCGCAGGCACACGCCCTGATCGAGGCTCTGTACCAGCAGCACGGCATCGTCGACACCGGCGCCTTCCCGGCCATCGCCGACGACGGGCGGGTGCTGGCCAAGTAGGGGGAGCTCGGTTGCGGGAGCGCACGCTCGAACGCGTCAGGAAACTCCTGGCCAAGGCCGAACGCACGGACAACGAGCACGAGCGGGCCACCTTCCTGGCGGCGGCCTCCGCCCTGATGGCCAAGTACGGCATCGAGACCCTCCCGCCGCCCGGCACCCGCCAGACCCCCGGCGACCGGATCGTCACCCTGCCCGCCCCCTGGGCCAGGGAGAAGGCCCGCCTGGTCAGCCTGGTCGCCCAGGCCGTACGCTGCCGCCCGCTGCTGATCGGGCGCGGCGACGGCGGCCAGCGGGTGCACGTGTTCGGCTTCGCCGCCGACCTCGAACGCGCCGACGTGCTGGCCACGTCGCTGCTGCTGCAGATGGCCTCCGGCCTGGCCCGCGTGACGCCGCCGGGCGAGCTCGCCACCGCGCGGGCCTACCGGCGCTCGTGGCTGCTGGGGTTCACCGACGAGGTGTACCGGCTGCTGCGCGAGGCCGAGTCGCGCGCCGAGACCGAGGCCGAGGCGGCCGGGGCCGGCACCGCGCTGGTGCTGGCCGACCGCCGGGCCGAGGTGGACGTGGCGGTGGCCGCCCACTATCCGCGCATCCGCATGTCGGTCCCGACGACCAGCGGCACGGGCTACCGCGCGGGCGTGCTGGCGGGCCGGCACGCCGACCTCGGGCGCACCGGTATGCCCACCGCCACCGCCCGCGAGCTGCCCCGCTGAGGCGGCCGGGTCAGCCCAGGGCCGCCGAGACCAGCGAGCGGGCCTCCTCCTGCACCTTGGCCAGGTGGTCGGGCCCCTTGAAGGACTCGGCGTAGATCTTGTAGACGTCCTCGGTGCCCGACGGGCGGGCGGCGAACCAGGCGTTCTCGGTCGAGACCTTCACGCCGCCCAGCGCCGCGCCGTTGCCGGGGGCCGCGGTCTGCACCGCCGTGATCGGCTCGCCGGCCAGCGACGACGCCGTCACCTGGTCGGCCGACAGCTTGGCCAGCACCGCCTTCTCCTCGCGGGTGGCGGGCGCGTCGACCCGGGCGTAGGCGGGCTCGCCGAACCGCTCGGTCAGGCGGCGGTAGTGCGCGCTCGGCGACTCGCCGGTCACGGCCAGGATCTCCGAGGCCAGCAGGGCCAGGATGAGGCCGTCCTTGTCGGTGGACCAGGGCGAGCCGTCGCGCCGCAGGAACGAGGCCCCCGCGCTCTCCTCACCGCCGAACCCCAGCGAGCCGTCGAGCAGCCCGGGGACGAACCACTTGAAACCGACCGGCACCTCGTACAGGCGCCGCCCGAGCGAGGCGGCGACCCGGTCGATGACGCCGCTGCTCACCATCGTCTTGCCGACCCCGGCGTCGGCGGGCCAGCCGTCGCGATGGGCGTACAGGTAGGAGATGGCGACGGCCAGGTAGTGGTTGGGGTTCATCAGGCCGTCGGGGGTGACGACGCCGTGGCGGTCGGCGTCGGCGTCGTTGCCGGTGGCGATGTCGTACCTGTCCCGCCGGGCGATCAGGGACGCCATCGCGTACGGCGATGAGCAGTCCATGCGGATCTTGCCGTCCCAGTCGAGCGTCATGAACCGCCAGGTGGGGTCGACCAGCGGGTTGACCACGGTCAGGTCGAGGCGGTGCCGCTCGGCGATCTCGCCCCAGTAGGCCACGCTCGCCCCGCCCAGCGGGTCGGCCCCGATGCGCACCCCGGCCGACCTGATCGCGTCGAGGTCCACCACCGACGGCAGGTCGTCGACGTACGTGCCGAGGAAGTCGTAGCGGCCGGCCGCGTCGAGGGCCTTGGCGTAGGAGATCCGGGACACGCCCTTCATGCCGTCGGCCAGCAGCTGGTTGGCGCGGTCCTGGATCCAGGAGGTGGCGTCGGTGTCGGCGGGCCCGCCGTGCGGGGGGTTGTACTTGAAGCCGCCGTCGGAGGGCGGGTTGTGCGACGGCGTCACCACCACGCCGTCGGCGAGCCCCGACGTGCGGCCCCGGTTGTGCCGCAGGACGGCGTGCGAGACGGCGGGCGTCGGCGTGTAGCCGTCGCGCGCGTCGATCAGCACCTCGACGTCGTTGGCGGCGAACACCTCCAGCGCCGACACGCGGGCGGGCTCGGACAGCGCGTGCGTGTCGATGCCCAGGAACAGCGGCCCGTAGGTGCCCTGGGACGCGCGGTATTCGCAGATGGCCTGGCTGGTGGCCAGGATGTGGTCCTCGTTGAAGGCCGTCCGCAGCGACGACCCGCGATGGCCCGACGTGCCGAACGCCACCCGCTGCGCCACCTCGGCGGGGTCGGGATGCAGGGCGTAGTAGGAGGTCACCAGCCGGGCGACGTCGACCAGGTCGGCGGGCTGGGCGGGCTGTCCTGCGCGATCGTGCGTCATGAGGCCACTTTACAAATCCGTCCCCTTCGTACGGGTGAGCGCACCGGGCGGCGTGGGAAGATACAGGCGCGTCCGCCTCCAGAATGGAGTTCTGTTTCCATGCGTTTCGGATATTTCCTGAACGAACGGCAAGGGCCCGACCCGCTCGGCGCGCTCCGCGACGACATCGCCCAGGCGGCCGAGGACGGCTTCGCCTCCGCCTGGCTGTCCCACATCTTCGGCCTCGACGCCCTCACCGCCCTGGCCGTGGCCGGCAGTCAGGTGCCCGGCATCGAGCTCGGCACCTCCGTCGTGCCCACCTTCCCGCGGCACCCGGCGGCCCTGGCCCAGCAGGCGATGACGGCCAACGCCGCGCTCGGCGGCCGGCTGGCGCTCGGCATCGGCCTGTCCCACCAGGTCGTCATCGAGCACATGTTCGGCCTCAGCTTCGAGCGGCCCTACCGCCACATGAAGGAGTACCTCGACGTGCTGCTCCCGGCGAGCCGGGGCGAGCAGGTCAAATCGGCGGGCGAGACGATCAGGGCCGACGTGCGGCTCACCACGCCGGGCGCGGGCTTCCCCGTGCTCATCGCCGCTCTCGGCCCGCGCATGCTGAAGCTCGCCGGCACGGTGGCCGACGGCACGGTCTTGTGGATGACCGGCCCGAGGACGGTGGCCGAGCACGTCGCCCCGACCATCACCGCCGCCGCCGCGGAGGCCGGCCGCCCGGCGCCGCGGATCGTCTGCGCGCTGCCCGTCTGCGTCACCGACGACCCCGCCGGCGCGGTCGAGCGCGCCAACGAGATCTTCGCCGTCTACGGCACGCTCCCCTCCTACCGCGCCATGCTCGACCGCGAAGGGGCCGCCGGGCCGGGCGACGTCGCGGTCGTCGGCGACGAGGAGTCCGTGCTCGCCCAGCTCCAGCGGCTGAGGGAGGCCGGGGTGACCGACTTCGTCGGCGCGACCTTCGCCGAGCGGGAACGCACCCGTGAGCTGCTCATCGGCGCGTCGAAGGGTTCATAGGGGGACATCTCAATAAACTCCGGCAAGATGAAGCGCTTGCTGCATGGCATAGACGTGTCGAACTGGCAGGGCTCCGTCGACTGGGCCGGCCACGCCGAGGCCGGGGTCTCCTTCGCCTTCGCCAAGGCCACCGAGGGCGGCGACTGGACCGACAGGTGGTTCGCCCGCAACTGGTCCGGCATGCGCGAGAGCTGGCTGGTGTGCGGCGCCTACCACTTCGCCCGGCCCAAGGGCGACCCGATCGAGCACGCCCGGCACTTCCTGGCGGTGCTCAGGTCGGCCGGCGGCCTGCGCAGGGGCGACCTGGTGGCGCTCGACCTGGAGACCGGCGACGGGCAGCGGCCCGAGCAGGTCGCCAGGTACGCGCGCCGCTGGTGCCACCACGTCGAGCGGCACGCCGGCCTGCGGCCCTTCATCTACACCTTCCACTGGTTCGCCCGCGCGGGGAACTGCGCCGGCCTGGCCGACTACCCGCTGTGGATCGCCTCCCCGGAGCGACCGCGCGGCGAGCCCCTCGTGCCGCCGCCGTGGCGCGACTGGACGATTCACCAATATGTCGGCAGCCCGCTCGACCGGAACGTCTTCCACGGCAGCCGCCAGGACCTGACAAGGCTGGGGTTTCACCCGCGATAGCATCGGTGTTCACCATCGAACCAGCCTCGGTGCCGGGCATCGAGCGCGATCCAAGGGAGACACCGTGTCAGCCGAGCTACGCATCACCCTCGCCGGAGCCGAGCGTGTGGTCGCGGCCGGCACGACGGCCGGTGAGGCGCTGGAGGCCGACGGCCGCACGGTCATCGCGGCCCGGGTCAACGGCGAGCCGCGCGACCTGGCCCACCCGCTGGCCCAGGACGACGTCGTCGAGCCGATCGAGGTCTCCAGCGAGGACGGCAGGGCCATCGTCCGACACTCCACCGCCCACGTCATGGCCCAGGCGGTGCAGGAGCTGTTCCCCGAGGCCAAGCTGGGCATCGGCCCGCCCGTGGAGAACGGCTTCTACTACGACTTCGACGTCAAGCAGGCGTTCAACCCCGACGACCTCAAGCGCGTCGAGAAGCGCATGCGGGAGATCGTCAAGCAGGGGCAGCTGTTCTCCCGCCGGGCCGTCAGCGACGACGAGGCGCGCGAGGAGCTGGCCGCCGAGCCGTACAAGCTGGAGCTGATCGGGCTCAAGGGCGGCGCGGCCGACGAGGAGAGCGTCGAGGTCGGGGCCGGGCAGCTCACGATCTACGACAACCTCGACCCCAAGAGCGGCGAGCTGTGCTGGAAGGACCTGTGCCGCGGGCCGCACGTGCCCTCCACCCGGTCGATCCCGGCGTTCAAGCTCATGCGCTCCGGCGGCGCCTACTGGCGCGGCAGCGAGAAGAACCCGCAGCTCCAGCGCATCTACGGCACCGCCTGGGAGTCCCGCGACAAGCAGGACGAATACCTGCGCATGCTGGAGGAGGCCGAGCGGCGCGACCACCGCAGGCTGGGCGCCGAGCTCGACCTGTTCTCCTTCCCCGACGAGCTGGGCTCGGGCCTGGCGGTCTTCCACCCCAAGGGCGGCGTGATCCGCAAGGTGATGGAGGACTACTCGCGGCGCAGGCACGAGGAGGCCGGCTACGAGTTCGTCAACACCCCGCACATCACCAAGGAGAACCTCTACCAGGTCTCGGGCCACCTCGACTGGTACAAGGACGGGATGTTCCCGCCCATGGAGCTGGAGGGCGCCCGCTACTACCTCAAGCCGATGAACTGCCCGATGCACAACCTGATCTTCAGGGCGCGCGGGCGGTCCTACCGCGAGCTGCCGCTGCGGCTGTTCGAGTTCGGCACGGTCTACCGCTACGAGAAGTCCGGCGTGGTCCACGGCCTGACCCGGGTGCGCGGCCTGACCCAGGACGACGCGCACATCTACTGCAGCCGCGAGCAGATGCGCGACGAGCTGACCTCGCTGCTGCGCTTCGTGCTCGAACTGCTGCGCGACTACGGCCTGGAGGACTTCTACCTGGAGCTGTCCACCAAGGACCCGGAGAAGTACGTCGGCTCCGACGAGGCGTGGGAGGAGGCCACCGCGACGCTGCGCGAGGTGGCCGAGGCGGAGAACCTCCACCTGGTGATGGACCCGGGCGGCGCGGCCTTCTACGGGCCGAAGATCTCCGTCCAGGTGCGCGACGCCATCGGCCGCACCTGGCAGATGTCCACCATCCAGCTCGACTTCAACCTGCCCGAGCTGTTCGACCTGCAGTACCAGGCGGCCGACGGCTCCCGGCAGCAGCCGGTCATGATCCACCGGGCGCTGTTCGGCTCGGTCGAGCGGTTCTTCGGCGTCCTGGTCGAGCACTACGCCGGGGCGTTCCCCGCGTGGCTGGCGCCGGTGCAGGTGGTCGGCATCCCGATCGCCGACGCCCACGTGCCCTACCTCCAGGACGTCGCCAAGCAGCTGCGCGCGCGGGGCATCAGGGTCGAGGTCGACGCGGCCGACGACCGCATGCAGAAGAAGATCCGCAACGCGCAGAAGGCGAAGGTCCCGTACATGCTGCTGGCCGGTGACGACGACATCGCCAACGGCGCGGTGTCCTTCCGTTACCGCAACGGCGAGCAGAAGAACGGCGTGCCCGTCGAGGAGGCCATCGCCGAGATCGTCAACGCCGTGGAGCAGCGCGTCCAGGTCTGATCCGCCGGGCCTGAGCCGTTCTCCGGGCGGCTCAGGCTCCCGCCGGGTCGCCCCGGGCGGGCACCGGGTCGCCTCCCGATGCGCCGCCGGGGTGCCCCTGGCCGCTAGCGGGGGAACAGGCGGAACGTGACCGCCGGGCGGCCGTCGAAGAGTTCGGCGGCCTCCCGCGCGGAGCCCTCGATCAGCTCGCGGGCGTAGACCTCCGGGTCCTGGTCGGTCAGGGCCTCGATGTAGGCGCGGTGCTCCAGCAGCGACCGCACGCCCCGCTCCAGCCCGTCGGTGACGTCCACGGCGTGGGTGGGGGAGTTGGAGCCGGCGACGGCGACCCAGCGGACGCCGTTCCAGGGGGCGGCGTCGGTGTCAGGAAATATCCAGCGATTTCCGGCGTCTCCGGCGGCGTCCAGCACGGCCCGGCCCACCGCCCGATGGTCCGGCGTGTTCCAGTACGTGCCGCCCCACGTGTCGTCGGGATTGAGGGTCATCACCAGCTCGGGGCGATGCCTGCGGATCGCGGCGGCGATGTCCCGCCTGAGCGCCGTGCCGTACTCGACGACCCCGTCGGCGTGGTCGAGGAACTCCACACCGGACACCCCGACCACGGCGGCGCTGGCCCGCTCCTCGCGCTCGCGCACCGGCCCGCACGCGGCGGGGTCGAGGGTGTCGATGCCCGCCTCGCCGCGGGTGGCCATCAGGTAGGAGACCTCGCGTCCGGCGTCGGTCCAGGTGGCGATGGCGGAGGCGCAGCCGTACTCCAGGTCGTCGGGGTGGGCCACGACGGCCAGGGCGCGCCGCCAGTCGGTGGGCATGGGTTCGAGTCGCTGTGCCATGTCCCCACCCTAGGGCTGCCGTCGAAACCCGGGATCGCCGTGCCGTTCGGGGCCGGGGCGGCTGTACAAGCAGGGGACGCCGTGCGAGGCCGGGGTCGCGCCGGGAGAGCGGCCCGTTGCCCGGGGTCCTATGCTGCTTGGTATGCACGATCAGGCAGGAGCCGGGGCGCCCGACAACTTCCAGCGGCTGTGGACCCCGCATCGCATGGCCTACATCAAGGGCGAGAACAAGCCGACGGGCACCGGGCCCGGCGACGGCTGCCCGTTCGACGAGATCCCTCGGATGAGCGACGAGGACGGCCTGATCGTGGCCAGGGGAGAGGTCGTCTACGCCGTGCTCAACCTCTACCCGTACAACTCCGGCCACCTGATGGTCGTGCCCTTCCGGCACGTGTCCGACTACGACGAGCTGACCCCGGCCGAGGTGGTGGAGCTGGGCGAGTTCACCCAGCGGTCGCTGCGCGCGCTGCGCAGGGCCAGCGGCGCGCAGGGCTTCAACGTGGGCATGAACCTGGGCCACGTCGCGGGCGCCGGTATCGCCGCCCACCTGCACCAGCACGTCGTGCCGAGGTGGGGCGGCGACACGAACTTCATGCCGGTGGTGGCCCAGACGAAGGTGCTGCCCCAGCTCCTGCACGACACCCGGCAACTGCTGGCCGACGCCTGGACGGACTAGGCACCGCCACCACCTGACACCGCCCCGCCGAGCGCCGACCTCGACGGGGCCCTAAGCGTGTCCGGTTTCGGGCGTGCTCGGCTTGAGCGCGCCCAGCTCGAAGCGTGCCCGGCTTGAGCGTCACCATACCCCACCCCCGTGTCGCCACCGCTGGCGATCGGCCTTTTCTCCGGACGGTCCGATGTGCGGAATAACACCATACCCCCCTATGGTATTACCGGCACGACCGAAGGAGTCCGACATGCCACACGTGATCCGCAAGCCCGGCGTCCTCGGCGGGACCTCACTCGCCGTCTTCCTCGCCGGCGTGCATTTCGTCAACGACGCCATCACCGCGATGCTCGGAGCCCTGCTGCCGACGTTGCAGGCGCGGTTCGGGCTGGGACCGGCCCTGCTGGCCGTGCTCGTCGCCGTCTACTCGATCTCGTCGTCGGTCACCCAGCCGTTCTTCGGCGCGATGGCCGAGGACCGCAGCCTGCGCGTGGTCGGGGCGACGGGCGTGCTCATGGCCTCGCTGTTCCTCAGCCTGATCGGCGTCGCGCCCGCGCTGGCGGCGGTCTTCGCCCTGCTGGTCATCGGCGGCATGGGGGCGGCGGCGCTGCACCCCGTGGGCACGGCGGTGGCCGGTGGCCCCACCGTGCCGAATCGCACGCTGGGCGTGGGGTTGTTCACCGCCGGCGGGATGGCCGGGTTCGCCCTCGGGCCGGTACTGATCCTCTCCGCGGTCTCGGCGTTCGGGGTCGAGGTCACGCCGTGGCTGATGGTTCCCGGCGTGCTGTTCGCCGTCCTGGTCTTCCTGCTGCTGCCCGACTGGGAGCCGCACGGCCGCCGTCCCCTGCGGACGCTCTTCCGGTTCCGGCTGCTGCGCGGTCCCATCGGCGGGCTCACCCTGGCCGCGACCCTGGCGAGCCTGGCCTTCGTGACCTTCACCAGCTCGATGCCCCTCTGGCTGGTCCGCGAGCACGGCGTGGCGGCCGACGCCGGGCTGCTCGGCTGGACGCTCGCCGTGTTCTCGCTGGCCGCGGGGCTCGGCGCGCTGCTCGGTGGTGTGCTCGCGCCGCGGGTCGGCCGGCGCCGCGTGCTGATCGGTTCGCTCGCCGCCGCGCCGGTGCCGTTGATCGCGATCGTCACGCTCGAACCGGGCGGCGTCCCCTACTTCCTCGCCGCCGCGCTCGCCGGAGCCCTCCTGTACGTCGGCAGCCCCGTCACCGTCGTCATCGCGCAGGACCTGGCGCCCGGCGAGCCGGCGAGCGCCGCGGGGATGGTTCTCGGGGTGTCCGCCGCGGCGGCGGGAGCGCTGTACGCGGCTCTGGGCTGGCTCCAGCAGGCCGCCGGGCTCGGTGTCGGCATGGTCACCGGTTTCGCGCTGGCCGTCCCCGCGGCACTGGTCGTCCTCGTGGTGCTGCGGCGTCACCCGCAGGCCGGACGCTGACCCGACGCCCGGCCGGGGCGCGCTGACCTAGTCGGCCGTACGGGCCAGATGGGCGGCGGCGGGCGCCTCCGCCTGCTGTTCGCGGCCGAGCGCGCCGATGCCCGCCGCGAGCAGCAGCGGCACGGCCAGCGCCAGCGCCATCGACAACACCGCGGCCCCCGAGTCGTTGACCAGCATCCCGATCACCCCGCTGACCAGCGTGCCGATCAGACCGGCGCGCAGGGCGGGGGAGTGGCGGAACGCCGCCGGCACCACGCCCGCGCTGGCCTGCTCGGGCCGCATGATCGCGTAGACGAGGAAGGCCACGGCCGCGATCACGATGGGCATGAGGTTGGGGCTGAGCAGCGTGGCCAGCATGGCCTGGAGCTTGCGGAAGATCACCTCGAACGCCTCGCCGCTGATCACCTGACCCACGAACCGGCCCAGGTGCGTCTGCTCGTCGGGCGGACGCAGGTAGTTGAGCACGGCGAACGTCATCACGATCACCGCCCCGGCCACGCAGAACGCCCCCAGCTTCACGATCGACACCCGCTTGCCGGCCACCAGCAGCGCGGTCACCGCGATACCCGGCACGAACGCGATCACCCCGCCGAAGTCGCTGCCCATGCCGGAGCCGCCCAGCACCATCGCGAACGCCCCGAGCACCACGATCGCGGCCACCCCTGGCCGCCCCGGCCACCGGTGGGCGATCACGGTGGTGGCCAGCAGCGTGCCGGTGGCCAGCAGCGCGAACGGGATGTTGCCCAGGCCGTAGTAGCGGGCCCCCACCTCGGCGCTGTAGCCCATGACGCTGTTGAGCTGCAACGTCGTGCCGGTCAGCAGGTCACCGGCGAGCGTGAGCGCGGTGAGGCCGGCCACCACGGCGAGCGGCCCGAGCGGACGGCGCCGCCAGGGCCCGCCGAAGGCCAGCGCCGTGACCACGACGACCCAGCCGAGCACCCCGGCGATCAGCTGCGGCAGGCTCGACCAGGGCAGCAGGTTGACCAGATAGCTGGAGACGGGCAGCGCGGCCAGCGCCACCGCGGCCAGGCGCACCGGCGACAGCCCCTTGCGCCGGCGCAGCAGCAGGAACGCGATCACGTAGAACAGCACCTGCAGCACCGCCACGACGGTGAAGTACACGCCCTTGATCGACCGGATGGCCTGCGCGGTCGAGTCGGCCCGGCTCAGCCGGTCGACCGTCGCGCCGGCCTCGCCCACCTGCAGCGGCACGCCGACGACCGTGGCCGGCGCCGGGACGCCGAGCCGGGCCAGCACGGTCGCGGTCAGGTCGGGCAGGATCGAGATGTCGGCGCGGCGGGTCGAGGCCGCGCCCAGCAGGTGCCCCTGCGCCCCCGGCTCGCGCAGCGCGGCCACCCGCAGGTGGGGCACGGAACCGTGGTCGGACAGGCCCGCGAGCAGCACCGTGGTGCCGGCAGGCAGGATCGACAGCAGCGCGCCGGCCTTGGCGTCGGCCAGTCGCAGCGCGTCGCGGCGCTCCTTGGGGCCGAGCTGCTCGGGCACCTTGGGCAGCTTGCCGCTGGTCAGGTAGGGGTGGACGAGGTCGTCGACGTCCATGGCGGTCATCGGGCACTGCTCCAGGTCGGCCGTGCTGACCTGGAGCGGGGAGGTGCGGTAGCGCTGCACCTCGCCCTGCCGGTCGGCCAGCGCGAGCGCGGCGCCGGGGCCGATCGCGATCGAGCACCGGCCCGCCGCCTTCAGCGCCTCGCCCAGGGTGCCGGCGTTGCGCTGCCCGGCCACGTCGATGAGGTAGCGGTAGTCGGGGATGACCGCGCCCGCGCCCCGGGTCTCGGGGGCCGGCGGCGCGCCGCAGGAGTAGCCGGCGGCCGACCTGGTGCCGGCCGACACCGTGAGCCAGCCGTCGTAGGGGCAGGTGATGTTGCTGACCGTGCGCACCGACAGCGAGCCGATCGCGCTGCCGCGCGTCAGCTCCCACAGGTTGGGGGCGTCGGCCTGGGTGACGTCGTCCCAGTGGAGGCCGGGGACGCCGATGAGCGCCACCCTGCTCGCCTCCCTGCCCGCCGCACTGCCCGCGTCACGGGCCGCCTCGGCGGCCGTGGCCGTGCCCTGCAGGCCGAGCAGTACGGAACCGGCCAGAACGGCCAGCGCCACGAGCGAACGCCTCACCCCGACGACCTCCAGCGATCGATGACGTCCGTGGCACGCTAGAGCACGTCGTGGTCCGGCGCCACCGGTTCCCCTACCTTCTCACGGGCGGGGAAGCACCCGGTGCCTCAGCCGCGCACGGGGGTGAGCCAGTGGCGGTAGCGGTCGTCGCGGCCGTGCACGGCGGCCTCGTAGGCGTCGGCCAACTTGCCGGTGACCGGCCCGGGGCCGCCGAACTCGCAGTGGTCGACCGCGCTGACGTGCACGACCCCGGCCGCCGTGCCGCAGACGAAGATCTCGTCGGCCGTGTACAGGTCGGTGCGCAGCAGGTCCTGCCTGGTGACCGTGAGCCCCAGGTCGGCGGCCAGCCGGGCGACGGTGTCCTGCGTGATGCCCTCCAGCGCGCCGGCGTGCGGCGGAGGCGTGGTCAGGACGCCGTCGCGCACGACGAAGACGTTGGCGCCCGTGCACTCGCTGACGTTGCCGGCCGCGTTCAGCAGCACCGCCTCGTCGAAGCCCGCCTGCAGGGCCTCGGCCTTGGCCATCACCGAGTTCAGGTAGGGGCCGGTGGCCTTGGCCGCGGTCGGCGTCACCCGGTGGTCGTTGCGCTGCCACGAACTGGTCATCAACCGCACGCCCGCGTCGAGCAGCGCGCCCCACTCCCAGGACGCGATCGACACGACCGTCGGGCAACCGCGCGCCGCCACGCCCATCTCGCCGTAACCGCGGTGCGCCAGGTGGCGGATGTAGCACGAGGACTGGCCGTTGGCCGCGACCGTGGCCAGCGTGGCCGCGCGCAGTTCGTCCAGCGTGTACGGCAGCGGCATCCCGATGATCCGCGCGCTGCGCGCCAGCCGCCGCAGATGCTCGTCGAGCCGGAACACCGCCGGGCCGTCGGGCGTGTCGAAGGCCCTGGTGCCCTCCAGCACGGCGGTGCCGTAGTGCAGGGCGTGCGTCAGGACGTGCACACGGGCCTCACCCCAGGGCACCAGCTCGCCGTCCATCCAGATGTGCTCGGCTTCCCGCATCGTGCCGCTCCTCTCCGTAAATGGCCCCAAACAATCCCGATATCTAGGCCAATTCATTGATAAGTGGCACAGTAACGGGATAATAGTGGCGTGGGAAGAGAAGAGGACCTCGTCACCCTGCTCCGCGACCGGCTCCGGCTGCACGAGGGCACGGCCAGCCGCCGGCTGGCGGGCGCGCTGACCGACCTGGCCCAGACCGGCGCCATCACCGCGGGCACCCGCCTGCCGTCCGAGCGCGACCTGGCCCAGGCGGTCGGGCTCAGCCGCGGGACGGTCGCCGCCGCCTTCAACGCCCTGTGCGAGGAGGGCCTGTGCGAACGCCGGCACGGCAGCGGCACCTACGTGCTGGGCGTCCCGACGTTCGGCGGCCTGCTCCAGGGCGGCGCGGTGCTGGCCGACCTGTCCACCTCGGTCGTCCCCGACCCCTCGCACCTGGCCGTGCCCCCGCTGGACGCCGCCGCCCTGATGCGCGCGCCGAGCGGGCACGGCTACGACGCCATGGGCGACTCCCGGCTGCGCGCCGTGCTGGCCGCCCTGGACGGCGGGCCGCACCGCGAGATCCTGGTGACCTCGGGCGCCCAGCAGGGCATCGACCTGGCGGCCCGGGTGCTGCTGCGGCCCGGCGACCGCGTGCTGGTCGGCGACCCGGCCTACGGCGGAGCGCTCAGCGTGTTCCGGCGCGCGGGGGCCCACGCCGTGCCCGTGGACCTCGCCGTCCCGGACGCCGTGCGCGACGCGCTCGCCCGTCACCGCCCGGCCGCCGTGTACGCGCTGCCCGTGGACAACCCCACCGGCCGCGTGGCCGACCTGCGGCACGTGGCCGAGCTGGCCGCCGCGGCGGACGTCCCGCTGGTCGAGGACCGTACGCTCGCGCCCGTGGTGTTCGACGGCGCACGGTCGCCCGAGCCGCTGGCCCTGGCCCATCCGCACGGCACGGTGACGGTCGGCTCGTTGTCGAAGGTGTTGTGGGGCGGACTGCGGGTGGGCTGGCTGACCGCGTCCGAGCCGCTGCTGGCCCGGCTGCTGGAGGCCAAGCTGGACGCCGACCTGGCCACCAGCGCCGTCTCCCAGCGGCTGGCCGCCGACCTGCTCGACGGCGACCCCGTCACGCCCTGGCTGGCCGAGCTGGCCCGCCGTCGCGACCACTTCACCGCCGCGCTGTCCGCGCGCCTGCCGTCGTGGACCTGGTCACGCCCCGAGGGGGGTCTGTCGGTGTGGGCGCGTCTGCCCGGCGCCGACACCGACAGGTTCGCCGCCGCCGCCCGCGAGCACGGCGTCGCGGTGGCCCCCGGCTCCCTGTTCTCCCCGGACGGCCGCCACCGCGACCGCCTGCGCCTCAGCTTCGCCCTGCCGCCCGCCCTCCTCGACCAGGCGGTGGCCGCCCTGGCCCGCGCGTGGGAACAGACGGGCCACTGAGCCACCGGAAAACGACGACGCCACGCCCGCGGGCCGGGCGTGGCGTCGTGGAGCGCGCGTGCGGGACGGGCCTCAGCCCTTGTCCACCTTGACCTTCACCGGCTTGCTCTCGTGGGTCTGCCGGTCGAGCGAGGTGATCAGGTACGTGCCCGGCTTGGCCGTGTACGACGTTCCCGTCACCACGGCCGCCAGGTTGCGGGCGTCGGTGGTGTGGCAGTCCTTGCCCGACTCCGGCACCCGGTACACCGCATACGCCCGAGCCCCCTCGGACGGCGTCCAGGACACGGTGGAGCCGCTCGCCTTGGCGTCGGCCGGCCTGTCGGGGGCCTCGCCGCCGCGGTCCTCCATGATCGGCAGCAGCGCCGGACGGCTGTAGTGCTCCTTGGCCACGCGGTCGATCGCGCCGAGCGGGTTGGTCAGGAGCTGCTTGGCGCTGAAGTAGATGTCGCCGTCGACCTCTTCGTAGCGCTGGTTCACCGTCAGGTGCGCCGACAGCTCGCCCGGGTTGGCCCAGGCCGCGTTGGTCCTGGTGCCGACCTGGTAGAGCGCCTGGCCGATGTAGAGCTGGACGTCGGTGTCCTCGACCGCGCCCGCCCACCATGACGTCAGCGCCTTGTAGTCGGCCGCCTTGAAGCCGCGCGGCCAGTAGAGCTGCGGGGCCACGTAGTCGACCGTGCCGGCCTTGATCCAGGCGCGGGCGTCGGCGTAGATCGAGTCGTAGGCGGACATGCCGGCCGTCGCGGACCCGTCGGGGTCGTTGGACTTGTTGCGCCAGATCCCGAACGGGCTGATGCCGAACTTGACGTGGTTCTTCGTCTCGTGGACGGCCTCGTCGACCTTGGCCACGAGCTTGTTCACGTTCTCCCGGCGCCAGTCGGCCAGCTTCTGGCCCTTGCCGTACTTGGCGAAGGCCGCCCTGTCGTCGAACGTGCCCCCGCCGCCCGGGTAGGGGTAGAAGTAGTCGTCGAAGTGCACGCCGTCGATGTCGTAGCGGCTGACCACGTCGGTGATGACCTTGGTGACGTGCTCGCGCACCTGCGGCAGGCCCGGGTTGTAGTAGAGGCCGCCGCCGTACTTGACCGTCCAGTCGCGGTGCTGCTTGGCCGGGTGGTTCGCCGGCAGCTTGGACAGGTCGGCGTTCTCGGCCGCGCGGTAGGGGTTGAACCAGGCGTGGAACTCCAGGTTGCGCTTGTGGGCCTCGTCGATGAGGAACGGCAGCGGGTCCCAGCCCGGGTCCTTGCCCGCGGTGCCCGTCAGGTACTGGGACCAGGGCTCCAGCGAGGAGCGGTAGAGCGCGTCGGACGCGGGCCGGACCTGGACGAAGACGGCGTTGAGATTGCGCTTGACCGCGCTGTCGAGGATCTTGACGTACTCGGCCTTCTGACGGGCCTGGCCGAGGCCGGCGCGCGAGGGCCAGTCGATGTTCTTGACGGTCGCGATCCACACCCCGCGCAACTGGCGCTTGGGATACCGGGCGTCGGGCTTGCAGGCCGCCGTCACCTCGGCGGGAGCGGTGGTGGTCGTCGTCTTCTTGGTCGCTGCGGGGCTCGGGGTGGCACCGGGGCCGAACACGTAGGCGGCGCCGGTGGTCACGACCGCGAGGGCTGCAGCGGCTAGGAGTGGGCGTCCAGTTCGCATAGTGCAACCCAGTGTGGCACCTGCTCCTGCCCGTTCGGACCTGAAAAAAGAAATGCAGTCGTGATGCTTCTGTTACGAAACGGTAGGGGGGTGAGGAAACGTGCGGGCCGGGAGGGACAGGCTCCCTCCCGGCTCTCCAGCGTCCGAACCGTCGCTCACCCGTCGCTCACTCTGTGGCCGCCGCCACCTTGCTCGCCAGGTTCGGCGGCAGCGGCTCGTAGCGCAGGAACGTGCGCGTGAACGTCCCGGTGCCGTGCGACATCGAGCGCAGGTCGATGGCGTACCGGGTGATCTCCAGTTCGGGCACCTCGGCCTTGACCAGCGTGCGCCCGGTGCCCACCGGCTCGGTGCCGAGCACGCGTCCGCGCCGGGAGGACAGGTCGGACATGACCGAGCCCACGTAGTCGTCGGCCACCAGCACCGACAGCTCGTCCACCGGCTCCAGGAGCAGGGTCGAGACCTTCGAGGCCGCCTCCTTCAGCGCCAGCTGCCCGGCGATCTGGAAGGCCATGTCGGAGGAGTCGACGGAGTGCGCCTTGCCGTCGTAGAGCGTGACGCGCACGTCCACCATCGGGTAGCCGGCCACCACGCCGCGCTCCATCTGGGCCCGCACGCCCTTCTCCACCGACGGGATGAACTGCCGGGGAACCACCCCGCCCACGATCTTGTCCACGAACTCGAACCCGCCGCCCGAGGGCAGGGGTTCGACCTCCAGGTGGCAGATCGCGTACTGGCCGTGGCCGCCGGTCTGCTTGACGTTGCGGCCCATCGCCTGGCATCTGCCGCCGAACGTCTCGCGCAGCGGCACCCGCAGCTCGATCCGCTCGACCTCGACGCCGTGACGGTTGGCCAGACGGTCGAGCAGCACGTCGGTGTGCGCCTCGCCCATGCACCACAGCACGAGCTGCCTGGTCTCGGCGTTGTTCTCCAGCCGCAGCGTCGGGTCCTCGGCCACGAGCCGGCCGAGCGCCTGGGCGAGCTTGTCCTCGTCGGCCTTCGACCTGGCCCTGATGGCCACCGGCAGCAGCGGGTCGGGCATCTGCCACGACGTCATCAGCAGCGGCCGGTCCACCTCCGACAGGGTGTCGCCGGTCTCGGCGCGCGACAGCTTGGCCACGGCCACGATGTCGCCGGCCGAGCCCTTGGCCGCCGGGCGCTGGGCCTTGCCGAGCGGGCTGGTCAGCGTGCCGATGCGCTCGTCCACGTCGTGGTCCTCGTGCCCGCGGTCGGCCAGGCCGTGGCCGGAGACGTGCACGGTCATGTCGGGGCGCAGCGTGCCGGAGAAGACCCGGACGAGGCTGATGCGGCCCACGTACGGGTCGCTGGTGGTCTTGACGACCTCGGCCACGAGCGGGCCGTCGGGGTCGCACGCGATGCCGCCGACCGGCTTGCCGGACAGGTCGGTGATCTCGGGCATCGGGTGTTCCAGCGGTGAGGGGAAGCCCTGGGTCACCAGCTCCAGCAGCTCCGTCATGCCCACCGCGTGGCCGTCGCCGAGGCCGCTGCACAACACCGGGAAGAAGCTGCCGCGCGCGACCGCCTTCTCCAGGTCGTCGACCAGGACCTTGGTGTCGATGGGCTCGCCCTCCAGGTAGCGGTCCATGAGCGACTCGTCCTCGCTCTCCTGGATGATGCCCTCGATCAGGTCGCCGCGCCGTTCCTCGATCTGGGCCTCGTACTCGGCGCCGGGCTCCTTCTCGGTGCGGGTGCCGGTCGCGTAGTTGTAGAACTTCTGCGACAGCAGCCCGATCAGGCCGTTGACGTGCCCGTTGGTGATCACCGGCAGGTACAGCGGGGCGACGCCGTCGCCGAAGACGTCCTGGCAGGTGGTCAGCACGTCGTCGAAGTCGGCGCGCTGGTGGTCGATCTTGGTGATCACCACCGCCCTGGGCATGCCGACCTGGGCGCACTCCTCCCAGAGCATCCGGGTGAGCCCGTCGATCCCCTCGGAGGCCGACACGACGAACAGGGCGGCGTCGGCGGCGCGCAGCCCGGCGCGCAGGTCGCCCACGAAGTCGGCGTAACCCGGGGTGTCCAGCAGGTTGATCTTGATGCCGTTGTGCACGAGCGGCGCCAGCGCCAGGTTGACCGACCGCTGCTGGCGCACCTCGACCTCGTCGAAGTCGCTGACCGTGTTGCCGTCCTCCACCCGGCCCGGCCGCTGGACGGTGCCCGTCGCCGCGAGCAGCTGCTCGACCAGGGTGGTCTTGCCCGCTCCCGAGTGGCCGACCAGCACGACATTGCGTATGGCATCCGCCCTGTCGGCCGTGGGTGCCCTGCCCGCGGCTCCCATGGCCCCGCCAGAGTTCCTATCCGCCACTTCGCCTCCCGCGTCGTCGGTGTGCATCCAACGCCGCGCCCGCGCGGAGGGTGTCAGAAACCGCATGGACGCGGTGTGTTCACCAAATACCCCTGTGGCGAATATCACAAGGGGTGTGGGGCAAAGAAAGTGGCCGCTCACGTGATGGCCTACGATCGGACCGCGATGCTCAAACTCCTGCGACCGGCCATGACCCGGATACTCACCCCGCTGGGCAGGGCTCTCGTCGGCCGCGGGATCGGCCCGAACGCCGTCACGGCGATCGGCACCCTCGGCACGGTGATCTCCGCCCTGCTCCTGTTCCCGACGGGCCACCTGGCCTGGGGGGCGCTGCTCATCACCGTCTTCGTGCTGTTCGACCTGCTCGACGGCGTCGTGGCCCGGCTCGGCGGCAAGGGCGGCACCGTCTGGGGCGCCTTCCTCGACTCCACGCTCGACCGGGTGGCCGACGCCGCCATCTTCGCCGGCCTGATCCTGTATTTCGTCGCCGGGGGCGACACGCTGATGGCCGGCGTGACGCTGGCCTGCCTCGTCGCCGGCTCCCTGGTCTCCTACGCCAAGGCCAGGGCCGAGGGCCTCGGGCTCACGGCCGACGTGGGGCTGGCCGAGCGCCCGGAACGGCTGGTCGTGGCCCTGGTCGCGACCTTCTTCTCGGGCGTCGGGGTGCCGTACGTCCTGCCGCTCGGCATGTGGCTGCTGGCGGCGGCCTCCACCATCACCGTCGTGCAGCGGGTCGTGCACGTCCACCGGCAGACGAGGGAGCGATGAGCGAGAAGGCGTCCATCGGCGACCGCATCGTGGCAGCGGGCTTCGCGGCGGGCTGGAAGCTGGTCCCGCTGCTGCCCCAGCGTCCCACGGCGGCGGTCTTCCGCCTCCTGGCCGACCGGGTGTGGCGCAGACGCGGCAAGTCCGTGCGCCGCCTGGAGTCCAACCTGGCCAGGGTCACCGGCATCGACGCCGGCAGCGCCGAGCTGCGCGAGCTGAGCAGGGCCGGCATGCGTTCCTACTTCCGCTACTTCCACGAGGTCTTCCGCCTGCCCGCGATCCCGCGGGCCGAGGTCGTCCGGCGCACGCACGTCATCGGGGCCGAGCACATCCACGACACCCTGGCCGCGGGCCGGGGCGTGGTGCTGGCCCTGCCGCACATGGGCAACTGGGACGCGGCGGGCGCCTGGCTGGTCGGCGTCGGCCACCCGTTCACCACGGTCGCCGAGCGGCTGCGGCCCGAGTCGCTGTTCCGCCGCTACGTCGCCTTCCGCGAGGGGCTCGGCATGGAGGTGCTGCCGCTCACCGGCGGCGACGGCCACAACTTCGGCACCCTCGCCGGCCGCGTGCGCAAGGGCGGCGTGGTCTGCCTGCCCGCCGAGCGCGACCTGACCAAGAGCGGCATCGAGGTGCGCTTCTTCGGCGCCACCACCAAGGTGCCCGCCGGGCCGCCGCTGCTGGCCGTGCAGACCGGCGCCGCGCTCCTGCCGGCCACCGTCTACTTCGTGGGCGACGACTGGGGCATCCACATCCACGAGGAGATCCCGGTGCCCGCCGAGGGCACCCGGCAGCAGAAGGTGGCCGCCGTCGCCCAGGCCATGACGGACGTCTTCGAGAAGGGCATCGCCGAGCACCCGGAGGACTGGCACATGTTGCAGCGGCTCTGGCTGGAGGACCTGCCGAGATGAAGGTCGGCATCGTCTGCCCCTACTCCTGGGACATGCCCGGCGGCGTCAAGCAGCACATCGACGACCTGGCCCAGGCGCTGATGGCGCAGGGGCACGAGGTATCGGTGATCGCGCCCGCCGCCGACGACGACGAGCTGCCCCCGTACGTCACGGGGGCCGGCCGGGCGGTGCCGGTGCCGTACAACGGGTCGGTGGCGCGGATGTCGTTCGGGTTCCTGTCGGCCGCGCGGGTGCGGCGCTGGGTGCGTACGGGCGACTTCGACGTGCTGCACATCCACGAGCCGCTGATCCCGAGCCTGGGCGTGCTGGCCTGCTGGGCGGCCAGGGGGCCGATCGTGGCCACCTTCCACGCCTCCTTCAGCCGCTCGCGGGCCATCGCGGTGGCCGAGCCGCTGCTGCGCAGCGCGCTGGAGAAGCTGAGCGGCCGCATCGCGGTCTCCGACGCGGCCCGCAAGAGCCTGGTCGAGCAGTTCGGCGGCGACACCGTGCTGATCCCCAACGGGGTGACCGTGGCCCGCTACACCGAGGCCGAGCCGCTGCCCGGGTGGGGCCCCGACGGCGCCACGATCGGCTTCCTCGGCCGCATGGACGAAGAGCGCAAGGGCCTGCCGATCCTGCTCGACGCCTTCAACGCCCTGGCCGCCGAGCGTCCCGGCCTGAAGCTGCTCATCGCCGGCCCCGGCGACGCCAAGGACGTCTACGACAAGGTGCCCAAGCCCTTCCACGAGCGGGTGACCGTGCTCGGCATGGTGAGCGAGGCCGACAAGATCCGCGCCTACCACTCGGTCGACGTGTTCTGCGCGCCCAACACCAGGGGCGAGAGCTTCGGCATCGTGCTGGCCGAGGCCATGGCCTCGGGGGCGACGGTGCTGGCCAGCGACATCCCGGCCTTCCGCAAGGTGCTGGGCGAGGGGCAGGCGGGGGCGCTGTTCGCCAACGGCGACGCCTCCTCGCTGGCCCGCGAGGCCGCCGCGCTGCTCGACGCCCCCGAGCGGCGCGCCAAGCTGGCCGCCGAGGCGCTGGTGGCGGTCAGGAAGTACGACTGGTCCACGGTGGCCCGCGACGTGGTGCGCGTCTACGAGACGGTGACCACCAGCGGCGCGGGCCGGGTGGAGGAGGACCTGTGACCGCCCCCCGAGAGCTCTTCTAGGGACCTACTGTGACATCCACCATGATCGTCCTGATCGTGGGCATCGTCGTCGTGCTCACGGCCGTCTACATCTCCTGGCGCGCGGGCCGGCTCGACCGCCTGCACATCCGGCTCGAACTGGCCCGCGAGGCACTGGACGCGGCGCTCATGCGGCGCCGGGCCGTGGTGCTCGAACTGGCCGGCTCGCGGCTGCTCGACCCCGCGACCTCGCTGGTGCTGGCCGCCGCCGCCCACGAGGCCAGGATCGCCGGGCCCGAGGAGCGCGAGCACGCCGAGAGCGACCTGTCGCGGGCGCTGCGGGCCGCGGTGGACCAGGAGCGGTTCAGGGAGAAGCTGGCCGAGGCGCCCGGCGGCGGCGACCTGCTGGAGGAGCTCGACGCGGCGGTGGCCAAGGTCGTCTACTCGCGCCGCTTCTACAACAACGCGGTCGGCGTCACCCGTACGGCGCAGCGCCGCTGGCTGGCCAGGACGCTGCGGCTGGCCGGCCACACCGAGTTCCCCGAATTCTTCGAGATCGATGACAATCCGCCGGCAACCATGTCGCCCGAATGACCAAATGTGGAGAGGCCGGTAAGCTTCTCCCGATTTCTGGGCAAAGGCGAGGAGTTGTTGCACGTGCGGCTATCCCGGATGATCTCGGTGACTCTGGCAGGGGCGGCCGTGCTGGGGCCCGTCGCGGCCTGCTCGTCCGACGAGCCCGCTTCCGGCAAGGCACCGGAGGCGGCGACGACCAGCCCCTCCGAGGAGCCCACCGAGAAGGTCGAGGGGCATCCGTTCACCGGGCAGCCGTACGAGGAGCTCAAGCCGGTGCTCGCGGTGAAGATCGAGAACACCTCCGCGGGCAAGCCCCAGCTCGGGCTCAAGAGCGCCGACGTCGTCTACGTCGAGCAGGTCGAGGCCGGCCTGACCCGGCTCATGGCGATCTTCTCCTCGAAGATCCCGGCCAAGGTGGGCCCGGTGCGCAGCGCCCGCATCTCCGACCTGCACCTCGTCCCGCAGTACGGCAAGCCCGCCTTCGCCTACTCCGGCGCGCAGACCAAGATGTTGCCGTACATCGCCAAGGCCCCGCTGTACGACGTGGGCGACACCCGCAACCCCAGCGCCTACTTCCGCCAGCCGGGCCGCTACGCCCCCTACAACCTGTTCGCCAACACCAAGAAGCTGCTGTCCGGCGCGCCCAAGGCCAGTGAGGCCAAGGACATCGGCTTCACCTTCGGCGACGCGCCCGCCGAGGGCGGTGTGGACAAGAAGTCGTACACGGTCAGGTGGCCCGCGGCGCGCTTCACCTTCGCCTGGTCGGAGGCCAAGAAGCAGTGGCTGATCTGGCAGGACGGCAAGAAGGACATGGCGGCCGAGGGCGGCCAGCTCGGCGCCCCCACGATCGTCGTGCAGTACACCAAGACCGAGCGCTCGGAGTTCCACGACTTCCACCAGAGCTACACCCCGCTCGTGCACACCACCGGCAAGGGCAAGGCCGTCGTGCTGCGCGACGGTAAAGCTTTCACGGCCAACTGGGAGCGGGAATCGGAGGAGACCGGCACGACGTTCACGACGGAGAGCGGTGAGCCGATGAACTTCGCCCCCGGCCAGGTCTGGATCGCGCTCGCCAGCCGCAAGCCCGTCACTCCTTGATGACCTTTCTGTACAACTTGAGTGATAAATCCTGACATCGTGGCATGTCGGGGGAGGGGTCCTTCAGGACCTACGATGGGTTTGATAACTTACCGTCCGCCCTGAGAGCCCGTGAGGAAGACCGTTGTCCAGCACGCCTGAAAGCACCCCCGTCACCGGAACGGCCCGCGTCAAGCGCGGCATGGCCGAGATGCTCAAGGGTGGCGTCATCATGGACGTCGTCACCGCCGAGCAGGCCAAGATCGCTGAGGATGCCGGCGCCGTCGCCGTCATGGCCCTTGAGCGCGTGCCCGCCGACATCCGCGCGCAGGGCGGCGTGTCCCGGATGAGCGACCCCGACATGATCGACGGCATCATCGCCGCGGTGTCGATCCCCGTCATGGCCAAGGCCCGCATCGGCCACTTCGTCGAGGCGAAGGTCCTGCAGTCGCTCGGCGTCGACTACGTCGACGAGTCCGAGGTGCTCACCCCGGCCGACTACGCCAACCACATCGACAAGTGGCAGTTCACCGTGCCCTTCGTCTGTGGCGCCACCAACCTGGGCGAGGCCCTGCGCCGCATCACCGAGGGCGCGGCCATGATCCGCTCCAAGGGCGAGGCCGGCACCGGCGACGTCTCCAACGCCGTCACCCACATGCGCACGATCCGCGCCGAGATCAAGCGCCTCACCACGCTGCCCGAGGACGAGCTCTACGTGGCCGCCAAGGAGCTGCAGGCCCCCTACGAGCTGGTCGCCGAGGTCGCGCGGAGCGGCAAGCTGCCGGTCGTGCTGTTCACCGCGGGCGGCATCGCCACCCCGGCCGACGCCGCCATGATGATGCAGCTCGGCGCCGAGGGCGTGTTCGTCGGCTCGGGCATCTTCAAGTCGGGCGACCCGGCCAAGCGCGCCGCGGCCATCGTCAAGGCCACCACGTTCTACGACGACGCCGACGTCGTCGCCAAGGTCTCGCGCGGTCTCGGCGAGGCCATGGTCGGCATCAACGTCGACGAGATCCCGCAGCCTCACCGTCTGGCCGAGCGCGGCTGGTGAACCGGCGCGTCGTCGCAGGTCGGCGGCCCGTCGTGGGTCCATGATCGTCGTGTGACGATGAAAAGCTTCGTAAGAGGCGGCATTCGCGAAGAATGTCGCCTCTTTCGTGTTGTCCCTGGTTCACCGATCTGTCATGAACCTCAGTCAGGCTACGGGCGTCCCTCACCCTTGATCGTCCCGAGGAGCGCACTGTGTCCAAGCTGAACCGCCGGCATTTCCTCGTCACCGGGCTGGCGGCGGGCGCCGCCGCCGCGCTCCCCGCCACGGCGGCGAGCGCCGAGCCCGAGCCCGCCGCAGAGAACGCACAGGCACTGGCCGCACGCGGACTGTCCACCGACCCGTTCACCCTCGGCGTGGCCTGCGGCGACCCCGACCACGAGGGGTTCGTGCTGTGGACCAGGCTGGCGCAGAACCCGCTGGCCGAGGACGGCTTCGGCGGCATGCCGCAGCGTCCGTTCACCGTGCGGTGGCAGGTCTACGCCGACGAGCGCGGGCGGCGCGTCGTCCGCTCGGGGGTGAGCGTCGCCGCGCCGGAGTGGGGGCACAGCGTGCACGTCGAGGTCGACCGGCTGAGCTCGGACC
This sequence comes from Nonomuraea sp. NPDC001699, assembly GCF_053596455.1. NCBI lineage: Bacteria > Bacillati > Actinomycetota > Actinomycetes > Streptosporangiales > Streptosporangiaceae > Nonomuraea > Nonomuraea sp. NPDC001699. The sequence goes on from NZ_JBSFGF010000023.1 coordinate 48,839, forward strand.
GGGAGTACTGGTACCGCTTCCGCGTCGGCCCGTACGTCTCGCCCATGGGACGGGCGCGCACGGCCCCGCACCCCCTGTCCCACGGCGGCGCGCTGTCGATGGCCTTCGTCTCCTGCGCCCAGTTCGAGCACGGCTGGTTCACCTCCTACCGCAGGCTGGCCGAGGACCACCCGGACCTGGTCCTGCACCTGGGCGACTACCAGTACGAGTACACCAAGGACACCTACACCATCCCCGGCGGTAACATCCGCGACCACGAGGGCCCCGAGACCGAGACCCTGGCCGGCTACCGCCAGCGCCACGCCCAGTACAAGGCCGACCCCGACCTGCAGGCCGCGCACGCCGCCGCGCCCTGGCTGGTCGTGTGGGACGACCACGAGCTGGACAACAACTGGGCCGACGAGGTGCCCGAGAAGCCCGAGGTGCCGCAGCCCGACTTCCTGGCCAGGCGCGCCGCCGCCTTCCGTGCCTACTACGAGAACATGCCGCTGCGCCGCACCTCGATCCCGCGCGGCATCGACATGCAGCTCTACCGGCGGATCCGGTGGGGCAGCCTGGCCACCTTCCACATGATGGACACCCGCCAGTACCGCGACGACCAGGGCTGCGGCGACGGCTACCGCGACTGCCCGGCCGCCGTGGACCCGGCGCGCTCGATCACCGGCGCCGCGCAGGAACAGTGGCTGATCGACGGCTTCCACCGCTCGCGCGCCCAGTGGGACATCCTGGGCCAGCAGGTGTTCTTCGCCCAGCGCGACAACAACGCCGGCCCCGCCAAGATCACCTCGATGGACGCCTGGGACGGCTACGTCGCCTCCCGGCAGCGCATCACCCAGGGCTGGGTGGACACCCGGGTCCGCAACGCGGTGGTGCTGACCGGCGACGTGCACGCCCACTGGGCCGGCGACCTCAAGCTCGACTACGACGACCCGACCGGGCCCACCGTGGGCTCCGAGCTCGTGGCCACCTCCATCACCACCGGCGGCGACGGCGCGGACTCCGACCCCGCGACGCATCCGTACCTGAAGATCAACCCGCACCTGAAGTTCTACAACAACCAGCGCGGTTACGTGCTGACGAAGATAGAGCGAGACCTGCTCACGGCTGACTTCAAGGTCGTGCCGCAGGTGCACGAGCCTGGGGCAGAGGCGTACACGCGGGCGACGTTCGTGGTGGAGGACCGGGTGCCGGGGGTGCGGCAGACGTACCTGCGGCCGCTCGACCCGGCGATCGGGGCCAGGAAGCAGGTGACGGTGGAGGACACCGTCCGGCTGGAGACCGAGCGCCCGTAGCCCTGGGCAGGCGGCGTCCCCCGGTTGGGGGGCGCCGCCTCTTCTTTCGCCCGGAATATTAGCCAGGCTAAGTTAGTTGGGCTAAGCATGAGGGACGATCCCACCCAGATGGCCGAGCAGGTCTCCAAGGTGCTGCGCCACCTGGTCCTGCTGCTGCGGCGCTCCAGCGCCGGCCAGCCCGTCACCACCCAGCAGTACGCCGTGCTCGGCTCGCTGGAACACGGCCCGCGCCGGATGACCGAGCTGGCCGAGGAGCACGCCGTCCAGCTCCCGACCATGACCGTGCAGATCAACCGGCTGGAGTACGCCGGCCTGGTGGCGCGCGGCTCCGACCCGGCCGACGCCCGCGTCAGGACCGTCGAGCTCACCGGCGAGGGCCGCGACCGCCTGCACGCCGTGCGCCGGGCCAGGATCGCCCGCCTCGCCCACGACCTGGCCGCCCTCACCGACGACGAGCGCGACGTGCTCGCCGCGGCCCTGCCCGTCCTGGCCAAGCTCGGCATCGACAGAACCACCCAGTAAGGGGACAACATGCAAACCGGCGGCGGAATCCTGCGCCAGCCGACGTCCGTCTGGGCCACCGCGTTCGCCGCGGTCGTGGCCTTCATGGGCATCGGCCTCGTCGACCCCATCCTGCCCTCCATCGCCCAAGGGCTGCACGCCACGCCCAGCCAGGTGTCCCTGCTGTTCACCAGCTACTTCCTGGTCACCGCCGTGGCCATGCTGATCACCGGCTGGGTCTCCAGCCGCATCGGCGGCAAGCGCACGCTGCTGGCCGGGCTGGCCCTGGTCGTGCTGTTCGCCGCGCTGGCCGGCACCTCCGGCAGCGTCGGCGAGCTCGTCGGCTTCCGTGCCGGCTGGGGCCTCGGCAACGCCCTGTTCGTGGCCACCGCGCTGGCCGTCATCGTCGGCGCGGCCAGCGGCGGCGCGGAGTCGGCCATCATCCTGTACGAGGCCGCGCTCGGCCTCGGCATCTCCGCCGGACCGCTGGCCGGGGCGCTGCTCGGCGACTGGAACTGGCGCGCGCCCTTCTTCGGCACCGCCACGCTGATGGCCGTCGGCTTCGTGCTGATCGCCACCCTGCTCAGATCGGGGCCGAGGCCCGCGGTCAAGACCAAGCTCAGCGCCCCCATCAGGGCCCTGGCCCACGGCGGCCTGTCCACGACCGCCTTCACCGCGCTGTTCTACAACTTCGCCTTCTTCACGATCCTCGCCTTCACCCCGTTCATCCTGAACATGTCGCCGTACGGCATCGGCGCGGTGTTCTTCGGCTGGGGCGTCTGCGTGGCGCTGGCCTCGGTGTTCGGCGCGCCGCCGCTGCAGCGGGCGATCGGCTCGGTGAACGTGCTGCACCTGGCCCTGGGCCTGCTCGTGCTCTTCCAGGCCGGCATCGCGGTGTCGGCGACGGCCGGGGCGCACGCCGGGATCATCGTGTTCACCGTCCTGTCCGGCATCCCGATCGGGCTGAACAACACCGTCTTCACCGAGTCGGCCATGGAGGTCTCCGACGCCCCCAGGCCTGTCGCCTCGGCCGGGTACAACTTCGTCCGCTGGATGGGCGGCGCGCTGGCGCCGTTCATCGCGACCAAGCTGGGCGAGGAGGTCGGCATCGCCGTCCCGTACGCCGTCGGCGCCGCCTGCTGCGCGATCGGCATGGCCTTCCTGTACGCCCGGCGCCACCACCTGAGCGCCCTGGCCCGCGTGGACGTCGTCCGGGCCGCCGCCTGAGCCCGCCTTTACGCCAGAGTGCTCTGATAGGAAGATGCCGGGCCATCTTGGTGTTGAATTGTCGGAAACCGGACCTTAACGGAAGGATCGCTGTGCCCACGATCGGTGTACTCGCTCTCCAAGGGGACGTGCGCGAGCATGCGCGCATGCTCCAGGAGTCCGGCGCGTCGGCCGTCGCCGTACGTCGTCCGGCCGAGCTCGACGCGGTCGACGGCCTGGTGATCCCCGGCGGCGAGTCGACCACCATGTGGAAGCTGGCCGACACCTTCGACATGCTGGAGCCGCTGCGGATGCGGATCAAGGAGGGCCTGCCCGCCTACGGCTCCTGCGCCGGCATGATCATGCTGGCCGATCGCATCCAGGACGGCATCGAGGGCCAGCAGACCGTCGGCGGCATCGACATGGTGGTCAGGCGGAACGCCTTCGGCCGCCAGGTGGACTCGTTCGAGTCGGACCTGGACTTCGCCGGCGAACGCGTACACGCTGTCTTCATCCGTGCTCCGTGGGTGGAATCGGTCGGCGCCGACGTTCAGGTGCTGGGCACGGCCGAGCCTGGGGATAGGATCGTCGCGGTCCGTCAAGGGCCGTTGCTCGCGACGTCGTTCCACCCCGAGCTGACCGGGGACACGCGCGTGCACCGTTACTTCGTAGACATGGTGAGGGAGCTCTAGGTAATGTCCGGCCACTCCAAATGGGCGACGACGAAGCACAAGAAGGCCGCGCTCGACGCCAAGCGCGGCAAGCTGTTCGCGAAGCTCATCAAGAACATCGAGGTGGCGGCACGGACCGGTGGCCCTGACCCGGACGCCAACCCCACCCTCTTCGACGCCATCTTCAAGGCGAAGAAGAACTCCGTGCCCAACGACAACATCGAGCGGGCGCGCAAGCGTGGCGGCGGCCTGGAGGCCGGCGGCGCCGACTGGCAGACCATCATGTACGAGGGCTACGCGCCCGGCGGCGTCGCGGTGCTCATCGAGTGCCTCACCGACAACCGCAACCGCGCCGCCTCCGAGGTCCGCGTCGCCCTGACCCGCAACGGCGGCTCGCTGGCCGACCCGGGCTCGGTGTCGTACATGTTCAACCGCAAGGGCGTCGTGATCGTGCCCAAGAACGGGCTCGACGAGGACACCGTCCTGATGGCCGTGCTCGACGCGGGCGCCGAAGAGGTCAACGACATGGGCGACTCCTTCGAGGTCGTCTCCGAGGCCGGCGACCTCGTGCCGGTCCGCAAGGCGCTGCAGGAGTCCGGCATCGACTACGACTCGGCCGAGTCGAGTTTCCTGCCGACGATGAGCGTGCCGCTCGACGAGGAGGGCGCCAAGAAGGTGTTCCGCCTGATCGACGCGCTGGAGGACAGCGACGACGTCCAGAACGTCTACGCCAACTTCGACGTCTCCGACGACGTCCTCGCCGCTCTCGACTGACCGGCGCACGACCGAGGGCCCGGGGCGTCCCCCCGGGCCCTCGGTCGTTCTCCGGGCCGTGTCCTGCTCAAAGACCTGGCCAAGGTCGGCTTGCGTGGTGTTCGCCGGAGCCGGGGGTGTTCGACACCAAGGGCCCACTCGCCCTTTACGCGTGCGTCCGGGCCCCCGCGCGGCTAGGGTCGGGCGACGTGAGTTCCCCCATCCCACCGACCCCTGTCCCGGCGTCCCCGGCCGTCCGGCCCCCGGCCTCCTACCGCGCCCTGGGCTGGCTGCTGGCCGTCCCCGCGCTGCTCGGCGCCCTGATCACGCTGGTCCTGCCGACGGTCCAGACGATCGTGCTCAGTCTGCACAGCGGCGGCGTGCTGCAGGAGAGCAGGTTCGTGGGCCTGGACAACTACGGCAAGGTGCTGGGCGGCGAGGACTTCTGGCGGGCGCTGGGCTTCACGCTCTCGCTGACCGCCGGGCCGCTGCTGGTGGCCGTGGTGGTGGGGCCGCTGCTCGCGCTGGCGCTCGACCGGGGCGGCTCCCTGGCCAGGCGGGCGGGCCTGGTCGTGCTGTCGCTGGCGATCGTGACGTTCTCCCCGGTCGGCGTGGCGGCGGCCTGGCTGCGCGGGACGCTGCCCGACGGCCCGGGCATCGCCTCGCTGGCCGAGGGCCTGCGCGACCCCGCCACGGCCCCCGGGACGCTGCGGATCGTCGTCGTGGCCGCCACGTTCGGGGTGGTGTGCGCGCTGGCGCTGACGGCGTTCCTGCCCGCGCTGCGCGGCGGCACCGCCGGGCCCGCCACGCTCGTCGTGGCGGTGCTGGTGGCGCTGGCGGCCGTCGCGGTGGGGGCGCAGGCGTTCTCGATCGGCATGACGCTCACCCGTGGAGGCCCTGAGCGCGCCACACAGACCCTCGCGGGCCTCCAGTACGACTACGCCTTCCGGATGGCCCAGTTCGGCCCTGGTGCGGCCGTCGCGGCCCTGACAGGGGTGCTTCTCGGCGGGCTCGGCGTCGTCGCCGTGGTCGTCGCCGCGGCCACCCGGCTGCGGGTCACCGTCCTGCCGAGGCCCGCGACCGCCGCCCGGCCCGGCCCCGGGCAGGATGGAGCGTTCCCCGCCCTGCCGGGGACGGCGGGCGTGGTCACCGCCGTCGTCGCGCTGGTGCTCGTGGTGGCCGCCGGGATCGTCTGCGCCTGGCCGTGGATCTCCGGCGTCCTGGCGGGCGACGACGCCGGCGCCGACGTCGGCGGTCTGCGCGCGCAGGCCAACACCTGGGTCCCCGCCGTGGCCGGCGCGCTGGTGTCGGTCGGCGTCGCCTACCTGGCCGCCCTCGGCATCGGCGGCCTGCGTCCCCTGGGCGCGCGCAGCGAGTGGCTGCTGCTCGCGTTCGCCCCCTGGCTGTTCGTCGGCACGGGCCCGCTCGGCGTCGCCGACTGGCAGAACATGCGCAACCTGGGCCTCGTGGACACCTTCTTCGCGCTCTTCCCCCCGCTGCTGGTCAGCGTCCCGGCGCTGCTGGTGCTGACCCTGCTGTGCAAGGGCCTGGCCGAGCGGAACGACAGGGACTTCTTCGGCGGCGTCCTGCTGCCGTCCCTGCCCATGGCGGGCGTGCTGGCCGGGGCGGTCACGCTGGTCAACGCCCAGGACGCGCTGTGGCCGCTGCTGGTGGCCCAGACCCCGGAGCTGTTCACCGTGCCCGTCGCCCAGCTGGCCCGGCTCGGCGGTTACCACGGCGCCCCCGACGTCGGCGCGAGCACCCCGCCGGTCGTCGTCGCGGTCGCGCTGGCCGCCGTCGTGGCCGCCCAGCTCCTGTATCTCGACAGGCTCGCCATCAGCGTCAACGGTTCGCGACCTGCCCGTACCACCCCGTAGGTTGAGGGGTTGTGGAAATTCGCGATCTCACCCCCGACGACCTCGACGACGTTCTCGACCTGCGTAAACGTTCCTTCGGCCCGATCTCAGCCGCGGACGTCGAGCGGTGGCGCCACACTGTGACGTCCACGCTCGGCGAGGGCCGCTACCTGGGCGCGTTCGAGGGCGGCAGGCTCGCCGCCTCGGCCCGGCTGCGCGGCTTCACCCAATGGTGGTACGGCCGTCCGCAGCCCATGGCCGGCATCGCGGGGGTCACCGTCAACCCGGAGGACCGCGGCCACGGCGTCGGCACCGCCATCATGCGCGCCGTCATCGAACGCGCCGCCGCCCACGGCGACGCCGTCTCGGCGCTCTACCCCGCCACCACGCCGATCTACCGCTCGCTGGGCTACGAGCACGCCGGCGCCCGGCACATGATCACGCTGCCCGCCGAGTCGCTGCGCCGCATCAGGCCGTCCGGCGAGGTCAAGCTGCGCAGGATGGGCCCCGACGACGCCGCCGAGGTCGTCTCCCTGCTCCACCGCACGCACGCCGCCGCCCGCTCCAGCGGCCCCGTCGCCTGGGACGAGCGCGCCTGGCGCATCTGGCTGTCCAACGAGGACGACTTCCTCTACCTGGCCCACGACGGCTACCTCGTCTACCGCTGGAACGGCGACGACATGCACGTCGAGAACCTCGTCGCCGGGTCGGAGGAGACGAGCAGGGCGCTGTGGTCGATGGTGGGCAGCTCGTCCTCCATCGCCCGCAAGGTCACCGCGCCGGTCGCCCCCGACGACCCGGTGCTGTGGCTCCTGGGCGAGCGCTCCACCGACCACGTCACGCAGGTGCGGTGGATGTTCAGGGTGCTGGACGTGGCCGCCGCCGTCGAACGCCGGGGCTTCCCCGCCGCCGTCACCGGCGAAGCCGTGGTCTCCGTGGACGACCCGCTGCGCGGCGGCGGCTCCTTCCGGCTGGAGTTCTCCGGCGGCTCAGGAACGGCCACCCCGGCGGCCGGCGGGGGAGCGGCGCTGAGCGCGGGCGGCTTCTCCGCCCTGTACGCCGGCGTCCCCACCGTGACGCTGCGCAGGACCGGGCTCATGTCCGGCGACGACCGCCACGACGAGCTGCTCGACACGGCCTTCGCCGCCAAGCCGTACATGCTCGACTACTTCTGACGGGCCCGCCCGCCGTTCGCGGCGGGCGATTCACGGTGCGCGGCCAGCTCAGCCGGGGTAGAGTCTCGTGCCGAACAGATGTTCGGCGGCGCGGGAGGCAAGCCGGTGCGGGTGATGGGCGTCGATCCGGGGCTGACCCGGTGCGGCCTGGGCGCGGTCGAGGGGCGGCCGGGCGCGCCGCTGTCGCTGGTGGCCGTCGGGGTCGTGCGCACGGGCGCCGACGAGGAGCTCGGCACGCGGCTGGTCGGCATCGAGGCCGGCATCGAGCGGTGGCTCGACGAGATCCGCCCCGACGCCGTGGCCGTGGAGCGCGTCTTCAGCCAGCACAACGTCCGCACGGTCATGGGCACCGCGCAGGCGGCCGGCATCGCCGTGCTGTGCGCGGCCCGGCGGGGGCTGCCCGTCGCGCTGCACACGCCCTCCGAGGTCAAGGCCGCCGTCACCGGCAGCGGCACGGCCGACAAGAAGCAGGTCGGCACGATGATCACCCGGCTGCTGCGGCTGGCCGAGATGCCCAAGCCGGCCGACGCCGCCGACGCCCTGGCCCTGGCCATCTGCCACATCTGGCGCGGCGGCGCCCAGCATCGGCTGGCCGAGGCCATGGCCCGCGCCGGCAAGGGGCGCTGACCCGTGCGGGCCGGCCGTTTCGTGGAAAGGAAGACCGAGTCGTGATCGCGTCGGTGGCGGGCAGGGTGGCGTCGGTCGCACCCGACGGAGCCGTGATCGAGGTGGGGGGCGTCGGCATGCTCACCCACTGCACCCCCGGCACTCTGGCCACGCTGCGCGTGGGCGAGCAGGCCAGGCTGGCCACGTCGCTGGTGGTGCGCGAGGAGTCGCTGACCCTCTACGGCTTCGCCAGCGACGACGAGCGCGCCGTCTTCGAGATGCTGCAGACCGCCAGCGGCGTCGGCCCCAAGCTGGCGCTGTCGATGCTCGCCGTGCACACGCCCAACGCCCTGCGGATGGCCGTGGCCGCCGCCGACCTCAAGGCGCTCACGCGGGTGCCGGGCATCGGGCAGAAGGGCGCCCAGCGCATCGTGCTGGAGCTGAAGGACCGGCTCGGCACCCCCGAGGAGGCCGTCAACGCGGCCATCGGCGGCGACCGGCGCGCCGCCCTGTGGCGCGAGCAGGTGCACTCCGGCCTGGTGGGGCTCGGCTACTCGGGTAAAGACGCCGACGAGGCCGTGGCCGGGGTCGCGCCCGAGGCCGAGGCCGACCTGGCGGCCGGGCGCCAGCCGCAGGTCGCCGCGCTGCTGAAGGCGGCGCTACGATCTCTCAGCGTAAGATGATCATGAGGTCCGTGACGACGTCCCGGCGCGCGGAGAGGAGCGGTGGCCATGGACTATGAGCGCGAGCTGGTCTCCGCCGACGCCGGCGGCGACGAGCTGCAGATCGAGGCGGCGCTGCGGCCCAAACGGCTGGGCGAGTTCATCGGCCAGGGCCGGGTGCGCGAGCAGCTCTCCCTGGTGCTGGAGAGCGCGATGCGACGGCAGCGCCCGCCCGACCACGTGCTGATGAGCGGGTCGCCGGGCCTCGGCAAGACCACGCTCGCCATGATCATCGCGGCCGAGCTCAACATGCCGCTCCGCATCACCTCCGGCCCCGCCCTCGAACGGGCCGGCGACCTCGCGGCCATCCTGTCCACGCTGACGGAGGGCGAGGTGCTGTTCATCGACGAGATCCATCGCATGGCCAGGCCCGCCGAGGAGATGCTCTACCTGGCCATGGAGGACTTCCGGGTCGACATCGTCGTGGGCAAGGGGCCGGGCGCGACCGCGATCCCGCTCGACATCGCGCCGTTCACGCTGGTCGGCGCCACCACGCGGGCCGGGCTGCTGCCGGCGCCGCTGCGCGACCGGTTCGGGTTCACCGCCCACATGGACTTCTACGACGTCGGCGAGCTGGAGCAGGTGCTCGAACGGTCGGCGCGGCTGCTCGGCGTCGTCCTGCCCGAGGAGGGCGCCCACGAGATCGCCCGGCGCTCGCGCGGCACGCCCCGCATCGCCAACCGGCTGCTGCGCCGCGTCCGCGACTTCGCCGACGTGCGCGCGGACGGGATGATCGACCGGGACATCGCCTCGGCCGCACTCAACCTTTACGAAGTCGACGCCGAAGGGCTCGACCGGCTCGACCGGGCGGTTCTCGGAGTGCTGCTGCGCAAGTTCGGCGGCGGTCCCGTCGGCCTCTCCACGCTCGCCGTGGCCGTGGGGGAGGAGCCCGAGACCGTCGAAGTGGTCGCCGAGCCTTTCCTCGTCCGCCAAGGGCTGCTGGCCAGGACCCCGCGCGGCCGGGTCGCGACCGCTTCCGCCTGGACACATATGGGTATGACACCACCGCCGGACGCGTTCGGAGCCGCCGTTTCACCGTGATCACGAAACGGTTGCAACCATTTCAAATCGGGAACTTCCCCGCGCGCCGAATCGCTGCCTCGTTGCCGCGTTTCATAACAAGCGCCTACACTCCGTGGCTTGGCTGGCTGTGTAGGCTGACGGGCTGAGCGGCGCGGCCCGAGAGCTACGCAACGGAATTTCCGGCGCGAGGCCGGTGTCAAATTCTTGAACGACTATGGAAGGTCGCCCCTATGGACATGGGACAACTCGGAAGCATCCTGCCGCTGATCCTTCTGGTGGTGGTGTTCTACTTCCTGCTGATCCGTCCGCAGCGCAAGCGCCAGCAGGAAGCGCAGCAGATGCAGAACTCCTTGGCCCCGGGCGCCCGCGTCATGACCACGACGGGCCTGTTCGCCACGGTGGTCGCGGTGGACAACGAGGACGTCGTGCTCGAGGTCGCGCCCGGCATCGAGACGCGCTGGGTCAAGGCCGCCATCGGCCGTGTGGTCCAGCCCGGTGACGCCCCGGTGGTGACCGACGAGCCGGTCGCCGAGACCGATGTCGCCGACGGTGACACCAAGGAGTCCGACGCGACCGTGGAGCGTAACGGCGATCAGGACTCCAGCACCAAGCAGTCCTGACTAAGCTCTGCGACAAACCCCTATCTGAGAGAATCGACGACCAGTGGCCCGACCGACCAGCCGCCACAGCCGACCAGGGCGCACGCTCTTGGTGCTGCTGGCGCTCATCCTCGCCCTGGGCGGGACGATGTTCCTGCAGAAGGCGTTCACGCCCAAGCTTGGACTCGACCTCGCCGGCGGAACGACGGTGACGCTGTCACCCGTGACCCAGTCCGGTCAGTCTCCGCCTGAAGAGATCCTCGACCGCGCGGTCAACATCATCCGCGACCGGGTCAACGGCACCGGCATCTCCGACGCGGAGGTCGCCAAGTCCGGCGACAACATCATCATCTCCATTCCGGGCGTCGGACAGAGCGAGGCCATCAAGCTGGTCGCCACCACGGCGGAGCTGCGCTTCCGCCAGGTGCTCGCCATGGAGGCCACGCAGGTCCCGCAGAACCTGACCACCGAGGCGCCCACGCCGGGTGCCTCGCCGTCGGCGCAGCCGTCCTCGACCGCCAAGCCGTCCTCGACCGCCAGGCCGTCGGGCCGGCAGTCGGTGGGCACGCCGAGCGCGTCCCCGACGGGCAAGGCGCTGTCGTCCGCGCTGACCGCCCCCACGCCGGGCGCCACGCCCTCGGCCACGACCGGCACCGGCCGTGACCAGACGGCCCAGAACCAGACGGGCCAGAAGCAGAACACCAAGGGCAGGAACGCCACGCCGACGCCGGCGCCGAGCACGCCGCCCACCACGCCGCCGAACCAGGACCCGAACGCCGGCATCAACACCGAGGGCATCGACCCGGCCGTGCTGCAGCAGTTCCACAAGCTCGACTGCACCGACCCCAAGAACCGGGGCCAGGGCGTCCAGGACGACCCGAACAAGCAGTACGCGGCCTGCGAGACCGACGGCAGCTTCAAGTACGTCCTCGACGTCGCCAAGGTCGTCGGCACCGACATCGACACCGCCTCGGCGGGCGTGCGCCAGGGCACCGTGGAGTGGGTCGTCCAGCTCGACTTCAAGAGCAAGGGCGCGGGCGAGTGGAGCAAGCTCACCACCACCGCCTACAACGCCCAGGAGCCGCGCAACAAGGTGGCGGTCGTCCTCGACGGCGTGGTCATCACGGCCCCCAACATCATCAGCCCGATCCCCGGCGGCCGCGCCGAGATCACCGGCGGCTTCGACCAGGTCAGCGCCACCAACCTGGCCGACCAGCTCAAGTACGGCGCCCTCCCGCTGAAGTTCCAGCGCAGCTCGATCGACACCGTGTCCTCGACGCTCGGCGCCGACCAGCTCGAAGGCGGCCTGATCGCGGGCATCATCGGCCTCGGCCTGGTGGTCGTCTACTCGCTGCTGTACTACCGCGGCCTCGGCCTCGTCGCGGTGCTGAGCCTCGTCGTGGCCTCGATCCTGACGTACACGGCGGTGGTCGTGCTCGGCCACAACGCCGGTTTCCGGCTCTCCCTGCCGCACATCATCGGCCTGGTGGTCTCGATCGGCATCACCGCCGACTCCTTCATCGTGTACTTCGAACGCATACGTGATGAGATGAAGGAAGGTCGGCGGACGCTTCGCGCGGCCGTCGAGGTGGCCTGGGTCCGTGCCCGGCGCACGATCCTGATCGCCGACGCCGTCATGTTCATCGCCGCCATCGTGCTGTACTTCCTGGCGGTGGGCGGTGTGGCCGGGTTCGCCTTCGCCATGGGCCTGACCACGCTGATCGACATCGTGGTGGTGTTCCTGTTCACCAAGCCGTTCATCGCCCTGCTGGCGAGGCTGAAGTTCTTCGCCAAGGGGCACCCGCTGTCCGGTCTCGACGCCGAGCGCATGAGCGCCGAGCCGGCCCGCACGACCACTCCGCAGGAGGCCTGAGATGGGACTGGGGCGTCGCCTCTACCGCGGCGAGATCGATGTCGACTTCGTCGGCAAGTGGAGGCTCTGGTACAGCCTGTCCGGCCTGCTGCTGCTCGTCTCCCTCGCCGGCATCCTGTTCAACGGGCTCAACCTGGGCGTGGAGTTCAAGGGCGGAACGGTCTTCACGTTCCCGGCGAGCACCGGCACCGTCGAGGAGGTCCGCGAGGACTTCCGCACGCAGGGCGCCCACCAGGTGATCGTGCAGCGGGCCCGCGACAACTGGCGGGTCACCACCGAGACCCTGTCGGAGTCGACGCTCAACCAGATGCAGACCACGATCGCCAAGGACTACAAGGTCCCGGTCAAGGACGTCAGCGTCCAGTCGATCGGCGCCTCCTGGGGCGGTGAGGTCTCCCAGAAGGCCTGGATCGGCCTGGGCGTCTTCATGCTCGCGATCATCCTGTACCTGTCGATGGCGTTCGAGCCGAAGATGGCCCTGTCGGCGATCGTCGCGCTCATCCACGACCTCGTCATCACGGCCGGCGTCTACGCCTGGTCGGGCTTCGAGGTCACGCCGGCGACGCTGCTGGGCTTCCTGACCATCCTCGGTTACTCGCTCTACGACGCGGTCGTCGTGTTCGACATGATCAAGGAGGTCACGGCCAAGCTGGGCACGACCTCCAAGATGACGTACTCGATGGCGGCCAACAACGCGCTCAACCACACGCTGATCCGGTCGCTGAACACCTCGCTGGTCGCGATCCTGCCGGTGGCGGCCATCCTGTTCATCGGCACCACGCTGCTCGGCGCGGGCACGCTGAAGGACCTGTCGCTGGCGCTGTTCGTCGGCATGCTCGTCGGCACGTACTCGTCCCTGTGCGTGGCCACGCCGATGCTGGTGACGCTCAAGGAGCGGGAGCCGAAGTACCAGGCCATCGCACGCCGGCTCGCCTCCACCACCGGCAAGGGGGCGAAGGGTTCCAAAAGCGCAGCGGTAGCGAAGGGCTGAGCCCCGTTCCCGGGCTTCGTCCGGCGCCCCCATCCGTTCAGGGTGGGGGCGTCGTCGCGTTCAGGGGCGCTCTGCGGCATTCCAGGAGGGTGCGGGGCACCCTGGCGGGGGCTCCGGCTCCGGCGGGCGGCTGAGGGCATCTCAGGGGCGGCCCGGACGGCGGGCGGTCCGAGGAGGGGCCGGAGTAGGCCATCATGGAGCGCGGCACCCGTGAGGAAGGCGATGGAAGCACGATGAGTGAGCTCACCCAGTTGATCCTGGACCGGATCAGGGACGTCCCCGACTATCCCAAGCCCGGGGTGCTCTTCAAGGACATCACCCCGCTGCTCGCCGACCCGGTCGCGATGGCGGCCGTGGTGGAGGAGCTGGCCGGCCTCACCCAGGTGGACAAGATCGTCGGGATCGAGGCCAGGGGCTTCATCCTGGCGGCCCCGGTGGCCTACCGGGCGGCGGCCGGGTTCGTCCCCGTGCGCAAGAAGGGCAAGCTGCCGGCCGCGACGCTGGAGGAGTCCTACGACCTGGAGTACGGCTCGGCCACCATCGAGGTGCACCGCGACGCGTTCGAGCCCGGCGACCGGGTGCTCATCGTCGACGACGTGCTGGCCACCGGCGGCACCGCCAAGGCCACCATCGAGCTCGTCGAACGGGCGGGCGCGCACGTCGTCGGCATCGCGGTGCTGATGGAGCTGGCTTTTCTCAAGGGGCGCGAGCGTCTGCCGGCCGTCGACCTGCACTCCCTGGTGATCGTCTGAGACGGCCCGAGCGAGTCCGGGTTCCCAGCCTGGATACACTGGGGGGATCTGGACTCGAACGTGAGGAGTCTGAGTGCCCCGTGATGTGGTCGCGCCCGACGTAACCGACGCTGGTAATGCCGACGCGCCCGGCGTTCCTGCGGTGCGTCGACGGCGGTTTGGGGGTGGGGCCATGAATCCGGTGCTGGAGCCGCTGTTCCGCACGGTCCGGGCCACCCATCCCAAGGCCGATCTGCGCCTGATCGAGCGCGCCTACGACATGGCCGCCTACCACCACCGCGACCAGAAGCGGAAGTCCGGCGACCCCTACATCACCCACCCGCTCGCCGTGGCGACGATCCTGGCCGAGCTGGGCACCGACGACGAGACGCTGTGCGCCGCGCTGCTGCACGACACCGTCGAGGACACCGCCTACAGCCTCGACGAGCTGCGCGGCGACTTCGGCGACACGATCGGCTCGCTGGTCGACGGCGTCACCAAGCTCGACAAGGTCAAGTTCGGCGACGCGGCGCAGGCCGAGACCGTGCGCAAGATGGTCGTGGCGATGTCGCGCGACATCCGCGTGCTCATCATCAAGCTCGCCGACCGGCTGCACAACATGCGCACCATGCGCTACCTGCCCGAGCACAAGCGCCACCAGAAGTCCCGCGAGACGCTGGAGATCTTCGCGCCGCTGGCCCACCGGCTGGGCATGAACACGATCAAGTGGGAGCTGGAGGACCTCGCGTTCGCGATGCTCTACCCCAAGCGCTACGACGAGATCGCGCGCATGGTGTCCGAGCGCGCGCCGCGGCGTGACCTGTTCCTCCAGGAGGTCATCGAGAAGGTCTCCGGCGACCTGCGCGAGGCCAAGATCCGCGCGGTGGTCAAGGGCCGGCCCAAGCACTACTACTCCGTCTACCAGAAGATGATCGCCCGCGACGTCGCCTTCGACGACATCTACGACCTGGTGGGCATCCGGGTCCTGGTCGACAGCGTGCGCGACTGCTACGCGGCGCTGGGCACGATCCACGCGCGCTGGAACCCGGTCCCCGGCCGGTTCAAGGACTACATCGCGATGCCCAAGTTCAACATGTACCAGTCGCTGCACACCACGGTGATCGGTCCGGAGGGCAAGCCGGTCGAGCTGCAGATCCGCACGCACGCGATGCACCACAGGGCCGAGTACGGCGTGGCCGCTCACTGGAAGTACAAGGAGGAGGTCGGCGCGCCGGGGCCGACCGGCAAGGTCAAGCCGGGCAGCGACATGGCCTGGCTGCGCCAGCTCCTCGACTGGCAGAAGGAGACCTCCGACCCGGGCGAGTTCCTGGAGTCGCTGCGGTTCGACCTGTCGGTGTCCGAGGTCTACGTGTTCACCCCGAAGGGCCAGGTCATCGCGCTGCCCGAGGGCGGCACGCCGGTCGACTTCGCCTACGCCGTGCACACCGAGGTCGGCCATCGCTGCATCGGCGCGCGCGTCAACGGGCGGCTGGTGCCGCTGGAGTCGCGGCTCGGCAACGGCGACACGGTCGAGATCTTCACCTCCAAGTCGCCCGACGCCGGGCCGTCGCGCGACTGGCTGAAGTTCGTCAAGTCCGGCCGGGCCCGCAACAAGATTCGGCAGTGGTTCTCCAAGGAGCGCCGCGAGACCGCGATCGAGGCGGGCAAGGAGGCCATCGGCCGCGCCATGCGCAAGCAGGGCCTGCCGCTGCAGCGCCTGATGTCCGGCGAGGCGCTGCTGGCGCTCGCCCGCGACCTGCGCTACCCCGACGTGTCGGCGCTCTACGCGGCCGTGGGGGAGGGGCACATCGCCGCGCAGGCGGTCGTGCAGAAGCTCGTGGCCTCGATCGGCGGCGTGGAGAGCGCCGAGGAGGACATCGCCGAGACGTCCCTGCCGACCCGGCTGCGCGGCCGTCCGCGCGGCGGCGGCGCGGGCGTGGTCGTGGCGGGCGACGCCGACGTGTGGGTGCGCCTGTCCAAGTGCTGCACGCCGGTGCCCGGCGACGAGATCGTGGGCTTCGTCACCCGCGGCCACGGCGTGTCCGTGCACCGCGCCGACTGCACCAACGTCCAGCAGCTCAGGGAGCAGCCCGACCGGCTGGTCGAGGTGAGCTGGTCGCCGGGCGACGACAGCGTGTTCCTGGTGGCCATCCAGGTGGAGGCGCTCGACCGGCCGCGGTTGCTGTCCGACGTCACGCGCACCCTGTCCGACCAGCACGTCAACATCCTCAGCGCCTCCGTCACGACCTCGCGCGACCGGGTGGCGATCAGCAAGTTCACCTTCGAGATGGGCGACCCGAAGCACCTGGGCCACGTGCTCAAGGCCGTGCGCAGCATCCAGGGCGTCTTCGACGTCTACCGGGTGAGCGGCGCCGGCAGCTGAGGGGCCGCCGAAGGAATCAGCCCTTCAGGTCCGGCAGGTTGACCACGATCGCCTCCTGGGTGCTGCGCGCGATCACCACGACCGCCTCCCGCTCGGGGTCGGGGTTCTCCTCGCGGTGCGGGGTGTAGGGCGGCACGTAGACGTAGTCGCCGGGGGCCGCCTCGATCCGCCGTTCGCGGCCGTCCTGGAGGAAGACGAAGCGCGGGGTGCCGCTGACGACGTAGATGGCGGTCTCGGAGGCGCCGTGGTGGTGGTCGGAGGAGCGGGTGGCGGGCGCGACGTGCGTCTGGCCCATCCACAGGGCCGACGAACCGGCCGTGGCGCCGCTGATCGCGGCCAGCCGGCGCATCCCGGAGCTCTGGGCCGTGTCGCCCGACAGCGCCTCAGCGGCGATGTGACGCAGCGGGAGGTGGAAGGGGTCGCCCTCGGCCCGGTAGCCCTCCCACAGGCGCCCTCCGGCCCGTTCCAGGACGCCTGAGGCCACCGTGGTCAGCAGCGCCGGGTCGGAGTGGGCCGCCAGCAGCTCGTCGGCCAGCGCCGGGTCGTGCTCGCGCAGCTCGCGCAGCAGCCATTTGCCGTTGCCCCGCCACCTGCCGCCCACGTCGAGCGCGAGCCTGGCGGTCTCCTGGACCACCTGCCAGCGGATGAACAGCTGCTCGCCGGGGTCGGTCGCGCCCGCCAGGTCGTCGAGCAGGTCGGACAGGCCGTAACGGGCCTGTTCGGCGCGGGGCGCGGCCAGGTCGCCGGGACCGGCGGCCAGCCGTTCGCCGAGCACCGTCTGCAGGTCGCTGGCCCGGCCGCCGGTGCGGTCGACCAGCACCGCGCCGTCGGCGCACATGCGGGCCATGCCCGGCTTGCGCCGGGCCAGGTCGCGGTCGACGTAGGCGTCGAGGCTGGTCTCGCTGTGGACGTACAGCTCGACGGGCCAGCCGTGCCAGCGCAGGGACTCGCGATAGGGCACGGCCAGCCCGTCGAGCACCACCACGACGTCGAGGTCGGAGGTGCGGGTGCGGCGCTCGGTGAGCACGCTGCCGCCGACGAAGGCGTACAGGGCGCCGGGGAACAGCTCGTCGACGAGGGCGCGCGCGACGCTGACGGGGTCCATGCCGTCAGCGTAGGACCCCGGCCGCCCTCCGAAGATCGGATCAGCTGAACTCGGTCAGCGTGCGCTCGGCCTCCTCCAGCCACGAACGGCGGGCGACCAGCGCCTCCTCGGTCTCCTTGACGTCCTTGGCCCGGCCGGCGGCCTGCGCCTTGGACAGCCGCTTCTCCAGCTGCTCGATGGAGGCGCGGAGCTGGTCGACCGTGCTCTGGGCGCGCGCCCTGGCCTCGGGGTTGGACCGCTTCCACTCGGCGTCCTCGGCCTTGCGCACGGCCTCGTCGACCTTGCGCAGCCCGCCTTCGAGCCGGTCGCGCTGCTCGCGCGGCACCGGTCCGGCGGCCTCCCAGCGCTCCAGGATGTGCCGCAGCGCCGCCCTGGCCGTGCGCACGTCGGTGACCGGGAGGATCTTCTCGGCCTCGGCCAGCAGCTCCTCCTTGATCTCGGCGTTGGCCGCCAGCGAGGCGTCGCGCTCGGCGAAGACCGCCGAACGGGCCTGGAAGAACTGGTCCTGGGCGGCCTTGAAGCGGCCCCACAGCTCGTCCTCGACCTCGCGTGAGGCGCGGCCTGCGGTCTTCCACTGCTGCATCAGCTCGCGGTAGATCGCCGCGGTCGTGCCCCAGTCGGTGGAGCCCGCGATGGCCTCGGCCTCGGCGACGATGCGCTCCTTGGCCGAGCGCACGCCCTCGCGCTGCTCGTCGAGACCCGCGAAGTACTGCTTGCGGCGCTTGGCGAAGGCCGTACGGGCGGCCGACAGGCGCTTCCACAGCGCCGCCTCGGTGACCCGGTCGATCCGGTCGGCGGCCTTCCACTCCTCCACGAGCTGGCGCAGCCGTTCGCCGCCCGACTTCCAGTGGGTGGTCTCGTCGGCGATGCGCTCGGCCTCGGCGACGATGCGTTCCTTGACCGTCCTGGCCTCGGCGCGCGCCTGGTCGCGGGCGGCCTTGACCTCCTCGCGGCGATGGCCGACCAGCTCGGTCAGGCCGTCGAGGCGGGCCGTCAGCGCCGCCAGGTCGCCCACGGCGTGGGCGTCGGCGACGGCCTCGCGCAGCTTGGCGATGCTCGCCTCGGCCTGCGCGGGCGCCAGGTCGGTGCCCTTGACCCGCTGTTCGAGGAGCTGTACCTGGCCCGACAGCTCGTCGTACTTGCGATGGAAGTAGGCCAGTGCCTCTTCGGGTTCACCGGCCTGCCAGGAGCCGACGGCCCGCTCTCCCTCAGCCGTACGCACGTAGACGGTGCCGTCGTCGTCTACCCGGCCCCACGGGTCGGTGCTCACCGTGTCCTCCCGCACTATCCATCAGACCCTTCGGGACTACTTCGTCCCTAGTTTGTATTACGTCAGCTCTTGCCGGCGATTGTCACGTCTTTGATTTCGAGGGTTTGCTTCGGTGCTCCGGTCCCATCTCCCATGTCAGCGATGATGCCCGCTTTGTTCACCTTGTCCAGGATGTCGAGCCCCTTGGTGATCGTACCCACCGGCGTGTAATCCGGGGTGAGTCCGAGATCGCCGTAAACGAGGAAGAACTGGCTCCCCGTGCTGCCCGGCGCCGACGTCTTCGCCATCGCCACCGTGCCGCGCTTGTACGCCGCCCCCTGCAGGTTCTCCTCGGCCATCACGTAGCCGGGGCCGCCCGCGCCGTCCTGGCTCTTGCCGTCGGCCTTGGCCGTCGGGTCGCCGCACTGCAGCATCGGGAACTTGTCGCTGCCGAGCCGGTGGCACTTGCTGCCGTCGTAGAACTTCTTGGATGCCAGGAAGGCCAGCGAGTTGGTCGTGCAGGGCGCCTTGGCGTTGTCGAGCTCGACCACGATGGCGCCCAGGTTGGTGTCGAGCGTCATCGTCCTCTTGGCCGGTTCGGTCTTGACCTTGGCCGGCGGCATGCCGACGTCCTTGACCTGACCGCCGGCCGCCTCCTTGACATAGTCGCAGGTGCCGGCCGCCGCGTCGTACGGCTTGGGCCCCTTGTCGGCCGCGGCCGACGCGGTGTCCTGCGGGGCCGAGGCCGAAGGCGAGGCGGCCGCCTCGGTCTTCGAGTCGCCGCCGCCGAGGAGCGCGACCGCGGCCACGATGCCGCCCACCACGACCACGACGCCGACCGTGGAGCCGATGATCGCGGTGCGCTTGGCCTTCTGCTCGCGCTCGATGCGGCGCTGCATCTGCCGCTCGTAGTGCTCACGTGCCAGCTGCTTCTGCCGGTCCTTGCCCGTGGCCACCGCTTTGCCTCCCATAGTCAATCAACTGAGGTGGGCGAATCGTATCGGCCAATGGGTAATGATTCGCAGCCCGGCGACCCGCACCGGTACCCTTCGGTTACATTCCCATTGGCTTTTCGACGAGATCACCTGAGGCAGATGCTCATCGCAGGCTTCCCCGCAGGGGCCCTCCAGACCAATTGTTACGTCGTCGCGCCCGCGGCCGGCGAGGAGTGCGTGATCGTCGATCCGGGCCAGGACGCCGCCGAAGGCGTCGACGAGTTGCTGCGCGAGCACCGGCTCAAGCCGGTCGCGGTGCTGCTCACGCACGGCCACCTCGACCACGTGTGGTCGGTCGCCCCCGTCTGCGGCGCGCGCGACGTCCCCGCGTGGATCCACCCCGACGACCGCCACCTGCTGAGCGACCCCTCGGCCGGCTGGGGCGGCGGCGTCTCGCTGTTCGGCGACATCAGGCTGAGCGAGCCCGACGACGTGCGCGAGCTGTCCGACGGCGCGGAGCTCAGCCTGGCGGGTCTCGATCTCGTGGTCGACCATACCCCGGGCCATACCAGGGGGTCGGTGAGCTTCCGGCTGCCCGGCGACGAGATCATGTTCTCGGGCGACCTGCTGTTCGCCGGCTCCATCGGCCGTAGCGACCTTCCCGGCGGCGACTACGCGACCATCCTGCGCAGCCTGGCCACCAAGTGCCTGCCGCTGCCTGACGATACGGTCGTCCTGCCGGGCCACGGACCACAGACCACGATCGGCCGCGAGCGCGCCACCAACCCTTACCTGAAGGAAGCGGCGCCGCAGGCCGGTCCCACACGAGGGATCTAATGAGCTTCCAAGCACCCAAAGGCACCTTCGACTGGCTGCCGCCCAGCTCCGAGGCCATCCTGGCCGTGCGCGAGGCGCTGGCCGCGCCCCTGAGGCGGGCGGGCTACGGCTACGTCGAGACCCCCGTCTTCGAGGACACCGAGCTGTTCAAGCGAGGCGTGGGCGAGTCAACCGACGTGGTGTCGAAGGAGATGTACACCTTCCCCGACAAGGCGGGCAGGTCGCTGACCCTGCGCCCCGAGGGCACCGCCTCGGTCGTGCGCGCCGTGCTCCAGCACAACCTGCACACCGGCCAGCTCCCGGTCAAGTTGTGGTACTCCGGCAGCCAGTTCCGCTACGAGCGTGCCCAGAAGGGCCGCTACCGCCACTTCTGGCAGGTCGGGGCCGAGGCCCTGGGCTCCGAGGACCCGGCGCTCGACGCCGAGCTGATCGTGCTCGGCGCGCGGGGCTTCGCCTCGCTCGGGCTCCGGCAGGTCAAGCTGCTGGTCAACTCGCTCGGCGACAAGAACTGCCGGCCCGCCTACCGGGCCGCGCTGCAGGAGTTCCTGCGCGGGCTCGACCTCGACGCCGACACCAGGGCCCGCATCGAGATCAACCCGCTGCGGGTGCTCGACGACAAGCGGCCCGAGGTGCAGGCGCAGCTCACCGGCGCGCCGCTGGTGGTCGACCACCTGTGCGCGGCGTGCAAGAGCTACCACGAGGAGGTTCGCTCGCTGCTGACCGCCTCGGGCGTGGCCTTCGAGGACGACCCGCGGCTCGTGCGCGGGCTCGACTACTACACGCGCACCACGTTCGAGTTCGTGCACGGCGGGCTCGGCTCGCAGTCGGCCGTCGGCGGCGGCGGCCGCTACGACGGGCTCAGCGAGGTGCTGGGGGGCCCGCCGCTGCCCAGCGTCGGCTGGGCGCTCGGCGTCGACCGCACGTACCTGGCGATGGAGGCCGAGGGTCTGCTCGGCGAGGCCGCGCCGGGCCGCGTCCAGGTGTACGGTGTCCCGCTGGGTGACGACGCCCGCCGCCGCATGTTCCTGCTCCTCTCCGAGCTGCGCGAGGCGGGCATCAGCGCCGACATGGCCTTCGGCGGCAAGGGGCTCAAGGGCGCGATGAAGGGCGCGGACCGATCCGGCGCCCGGTTCGCGCTGATCCTGGGCGAGCGTGACCTCGCGGCCGAGGCCGTGCAACTGAAGGACCTGACCACCGCTGAACAGACCGAGGTGCCGCTGGCCCAGGTCGCCGACGTTTTGAAAGGGAAAGTGCAGTGATCCGCACGCATACGGCCGGGTCGCTCCGTGAGGAGCATGCCGGGCAGCAGGTGACGCTCGCAGGATGGGTGGCCCGCCGCCGTGACCACGGCGGCGTTGTCTTCATCGACCTGCGCGACGCCTCCGGCTCGGCGCAGGTGGTCTTCCGCGAGGAGGACCACGCCCACGACCTGCGCGCCGAGTACTGCGTGCAGGTGGTCGGCCAGGTCAGGGTGCGCCCGGAGGGCAACGCCAACCCCGAGCTGCCCACCGGCGCGATCGAGGTCGTGGCCGAGCGGGTCGAGGTGCTGAGCGAGTCCGCGCCGCTGCCGTTCCCCATCGAGGGCAACGTGGGCGTGTCGGAGGAGGCCCGGCTCAAGTACCGCTACCTCGACATCCGCCGCCAGCAGGTCGCGAGCGCCATGCGCACCCGCTCCAAGGCCACCTACCTGGCCAACGAGGTGATGCACGAGCTCGGCTTCGTCTACGTCGAGACCCCGACGCTGACCCGCTCGACCCCCGAGGGCGCGCGCGACTTCCTGGTGCCGGTCCGCCTCCAGCCCGGCAACTGGTACGCCCTGCCGCAGTCGCCGCAGCTGTTCAAGCAGCTCCTCCAGGTCGCCGGCCTGGAGCGCTACTACCAGCTCGCCAAGTGCTACCGCGACGAGGACCTGCGGGCCGACCGCCAGCCCGAGTTCACCCAGATCGACGTCGAGATGTCCTTCGTCGACCAGGAGGACGTCATCGAGGTCGGCGAGAAGCTGGTCGGCCGGCTGTGGCGGGAGATCCTCGGCTACGAGATCCCCATGCCGCTGCCGCGCATGACCTACGCCGACGCCATGGCCCGCTACGGCTCCGACAAGCCCGACCTGCGCTTCGGCCAGGAGCTCGTCGAGATGACCGACTACTTCGCCGACACCTCCTTCCGCGTCTTCCAGGCCGACTACGTCGGCGCGGTGGTCATGCCGGGCGGCGGCTCGCAGACCCGCAAGGAGCTCGACGGCTGGCAGGAGTGGGCGCGCAGCCGCGGCGCCAAGGGCCTGGCGTACGTGCTGGTCCAGGAGGACGGCACGCTCGGCGGCCCGGTCGCCAAGAACCTGTCGGAGCAGGAGCTGTCCGGCCTGGCCGCCAAGGTCGGCGCCAACCCCGGCGACGCGGTCTTCTTCGCCGCCGGCGCCCGCTCGGCCTCCCGCGACCTGCTGGGCGCGGCCCGGCTGGAGATCGGCCGGCGCTGCGGCCTGATCGACGAGTCGCAGTGGTCGTTCCTGTGGGTGGTCGACGCCCCCATGTTCGAGGAGGACGGCGAGGGCGGCTGGACGGCCGTGCACCACCCGTTCACCGGTCCCAAGCCGGAGTGGGCCGACAACTTCCAGGACCACCCGGGCGAGGCCCTGGCCTACGCCTACGACATGGTCTGCAACGGCATGGAGATCGGCGGCGGCTCGATCCGTATCCACCGGGCCGAGATGCAGCAGCGCGTCTTCGACGTGCTCGGCATCTCCAAGGAGGAGGCCGAGAGCAAGTTCGGCTTCCTGCTGGAGGCGTTCAAGTACGGCCCGCCCCCGCACGGCGGCATCGCCTACGGCTGGGACCGGATCTGCATGCTGCTGTCCGGCGGCGACTCGATCCGCGACGTGATCGCGTTCCCGAAGACCGCCTCCGGCTTCGACCCTCTGACCGCCGCGCCGACGCCGATCACGGCCGAGCAGCGCAAGGAGGCGGGCGTCGACGCCCAGCCCAAGTCCGAGGCCTGACACGACGACGGCGGGCGTCCCCTTTCCGAGGGGGACGCCCGCCGTTCTCGTGTGCCGAGCTACCTCAGCGTGACGCGCTTGATGATGATGGGGTTCTTCGGCGCGGTCGAGCCGCCGTCGCCCACGATGTCGTCGCCGTTGACGATGACGCCGTCCTTGGCGACCTTCTCGATGATCTCCAGGCCGGAGCGCACGATGCCGAGCACCGAGTACTGCGGCTCCAGCTGGCCGTTCTCGTCCGACAGCGAGATGGCGAACTGGCTGCTGTTCTGCCCGGCGGCGCCGTCGGGCTGGGTCAGGAACACCACGCCCTTGGTGTAGGACATGGTGCCGGCGGCCTCGTCGCCGAACACGTAGCCGGCCGTGCCCTGTCCGTCGGTCGGGTTCCTGCCGTCGGCCTTGGCCTGCGGGTCGCCACACTGCAGCAGGAACAGGCCGGCCGTCTCCGGCGTCGCCAGCCGGTGGCACTTGGTGTTGTTGTAGAAGCCCTTCCTGGCCAGGAACGCCATCGAGTTGACCGAGCACGGGGTCGCGTTCGCGTCGACGTCGATGACGATGTTGCCGTGGTTGGTGGTCACGGTCATCGTCTTGAGCTTCAGGTTGGGCCGCTTGCCCGGCAGGCCGACGAACTTGTTGGGCGCGGAGTCGTCACGCTTGTACGTGCACGACACCTCGCCCGCCTTCCTCGGCGGCGTGGTGCTCGGCAGCTCCGTCGGCGCGGGAGAACTGGTGCTGGCGGAGGGCGTGGGCGTGCTCGCCGCCGCGGCCGTCTTCTTGTCGTCGCCCATCAGGGTGGTCGCGGCGAAGATGCCGCCCGCCACCACGACGACGGCCACGCCCGCGCCGATGAAGGTGTTCCGCCTGCCTTTGGCGGTCTGTTCGGCCGCGCGCCGCGCCTGCCGCTCCTTGTGCTCCCGGGCCAGCTCGCTCTGGCGGTCGTCGCCGCTCACCGGTTGTCTCCTTCATCTTTGCCGACACATGACCAAACAACTCCGCGAATGCTACCGGCCTCCGATATGTGCCGGGCGTAAGTGGCGGAAGCCACTGACTGGGGCAAGTGGGAGATAGAACCTTTCGGTATGAGAATTCGTAGTCCAGGTGAGGCCCCTACCAAGGAGTGATCGTGTTCGAGCAGATCCTCGGCCTGCCGGCCCATCCGCTCATCGTCCATTTCGCCGTGGTGCTGACGCCGCTGCTCGTCCTCCTGGCGGGGGCTTACGCGCTGCTGCCACGCGTACGGGCCCTGGCGGCGTGGGCGGTGGTGCTGCTCGCCGTGGCCGCCCCCGTGGTGGTCCTGGTGGCCAAGGAGAGCGGGGAGAGCCTGAAGCGGGCCCGCTTCGCCGACGTTGAGGGCCCGCTCGGGGCGCGCGTCGCCGACCACGAGAGCTTCGCGAACCCGCTGCTGCTGTCGGTGGCCGGTCTGGCCGCCGCCTCCCTGGCCCTCGTGTACGCCACCACCCCCGCGCGCCGCTCGGTCACCTCCGACCGGTTCGGCAGGCCCGTCACGTTCGTCCTGTCGGCGCTGACGGTCGTCCTGGCGGCCGTGGCGGGGTGGTTCTGCTTCCGCGCGGGCGACTCCGGGGCCAGGGCCGTGTGGGCCGCGGCGGGTCTGACCGGCGTGTAATCTCGCGTTGTGGATAGCCTGTTCGATTCGGCGGCTGAGGAGGCCACCCCGCAACCCCTCGCGGTGCGGATGCGCCCGCGCACCCTCGACGAGGTGATCGGCCAGCGACACCTGCTGGGCCCCGGCACCCCGCTGCGGCGGCTGGTCGAGAGCGAGGCCCCCATGTCGCTGTTCCTGTGGGGCCCGCCCGGCACCGGCAAGACGACCCTGGCCTACGTCGTCTCCAACGTCACCAAGCGCCGCTTCGTCGAGATCTCCGCCGTCTCGGCGGGCGTCAAGGACGTCCGCGCCGCCATCGACAACGCCCGCCGCGAGCTGGGCATGAGCGGCCGGCAGACCGTGCTGTTCGTCGACGAGGTCCACCGCTTCAACAAGGCCCAGCAGGACGCCCTGCTGCCGGCGGTGGAGAACCGCTGGGTCACCTTCATCGGCGCCACCACCGAGAACCCGTCCTTCTCGGTCATCTCGCCGCTGCTGTCGCGCTCGCTGCTGCTCACGCTGGAGTCGCTGTCCGACGACGACGTGCGCGCGGTCCTGGAGCGCGCGGTGGCCGAGCCGCGCGGCCTGGACGGGCGGCCCCGGCTCGCGCCCGAGGCCCTCGACCACCTGGTGCGCCTGGCCGGCGGCGACGCCCGCAGGTCGCTGACCTACCTGGAGGCCGCCGCCCTGCTGGCCGACGACATCACCGTCGAGGTGGTGGAGAAGGCCGCCGACAAGGCGGCCGTGCGCTACGACCGCCAGGGCGACCAGCACTACGACGTGATCAGCGCGTTCATCAAGTCGATGCGCGGCTCCGACGCCGACGCGGCGCTCCACTACCTGGCCCGCATGATCGAGGCCGGCGAGGACCCGCGCTTCATCGCCCGCCGCATCGTCATCTTCGCCTCCGAGGACGTCGGCATGGCCGATCCCACCTGCCTGCAGACGGCGGTGGCCGTGGCCCAGGCCGTGCAGCTCATCGGGCTGCCCGAGGGGCAGATCAACCTGGCCCAGGCCGTCATCCACTGCGCGATGGCGCCCAAGTCCAACGCGGTCGTCAAGGCCATCGGCGCGGCGGTCGGCGACGTCCGCAAGGGGCTGATCGGCCAGGTCCCCGGCCACCTGCGCGACGCCCACTACCCCGGCGCCGCCAAGCTCGGCCACGGCGACGGCTACAAGTACCCGCACGACTTCGACCACGGCCTGGTGCGCCAGGACTACGCGCCCGAGCAGGTGCGCGACCGCCGCTACTACGAGCCCACCCGCCACGGCGCAGAGGCTCCCGTGGCCGACCGCTGGGCCAGGATCCGCGACTTCCTGCGCGGCTCCTGACCGTCCCGCCCGCACGCCAGATTGATCGCCACCATGACCGTCACCTCGAACGACCACCGCGCGAGCTTCGACGCCCGCATCACCTTCGGCAACGGCGGCGACCTCGCCGTCCACGGCTTCCGCGTCGACCTGCCCGGGCCCGACGTCTCCGAAGGCGAGATCGCCGCCCTGTTCGTGGCCTCGCTCGGCCTGCTGATGACCGACGGCGTCGAGCTGACCAACGTCGAGATCTTCGCCGAGCCGCACAAGGGCACCAGGGGAGGGCCGTCCGACCGCGCGGCCACGGCCGCCCCGGCGGCGGGGGGAGCGCTGGTCGAGCTCGCCCGTCCGCCCGCCGAGGGCGGCACCTGCCTGGTGGCGCCCGGCGGCGACCTGCCGGGGCTGCCCCTCTCGCGCGCGGCCGAGCTGCCCACCGTGGTGGTGCGGCTGGAAGGGGCCGGGGGGCGGGAGGTCGGCGTGGGCACGCTGGCCGCCTTCGACGTGCGCGGCAGGGCCGTGCTGCTGCACACCGGCGCGGGCGACGGCGGGCGGCTCACCCCGGAGGCCGCCGCGTGGCTGGCCGCGGGCGGCGTGGCCCTGGTCGGCACCGACGCCGACACCCTCGACGGCACCACGTCTGAGGGGGACGAAGGGCGCGTGGGCGGACCGGCGCTCGACGTGCTGCTCGCCGCCGGTGTGCCGGTCGTGGAGCGGCTGACCGGGCTCGACCGGCTGCCGCCGACCGGCGCCCTGTTCACGGCCGCGCCGCCGCTGCTGGAGGGCGTCGGGCGGGTTCCCGTACGCGCCTTCGCCCGCGTCCCCGAGGCGTGACAGGCGGCGTGACAGGAGGCGGCAGGGCAGCGGAAGGCCTGGTCAGGGCGGCATGCGATCGGTCACGGAAGCGTCCGCAGGCGACCTGGCCGCCGGATCGGACCCGGTTTCCTCACGAACGTTGTCGCCGGGACGCGATAAGGTTCTTGCCGTTCCGGCCCAGCGTACGAGGGAGATGAGCGGATGCTTACCGCTGGAGAGGTCGCCGGGCTGATCGCGGCCACGGGCTGGATTGTCCTGGTCTGCGTTCTCGCCATGGTGCTCGTCAAGCTCGCCAGGCTGCTCACCGAGACCACCAAGGCGGTCTCCGACCTGAACAACCGCCTGGTTCCGCTGCTCGACGACGTGAGCGTCACGGTCAACGAGACCAACAGGCAACTGGTCGCGGTCGAGGCCATCGCCCAGGACGTCAAGCAGGTCAGCGCCCACGCCGCCAAGCTCAGCGCGGTGACGCAGACCATCTTCACGGGCCCGTTGATCAAGGTGTCGTCGCTCGGCTACGGCGTGCGGCGCGCCATCGAGGCCCGCAGGCCGCCGAGGCGGTCCCGGTGATCAGACGGCTGTTCTACCTCTCACTCGGCGCGTTCCTCGCCTTCTGGGTGATGCGCAGGCTGCAGGCGCTGCACCCGACCCACGTCGTCCGGCGCACGGCCGACGGCGCGGCGGGCATGCTCGCGCGGGTGAGAGACTTTACCTCTGACGCGCTCGGCGAGGCCGCCGAGCGCGAAACCCAGTTGCGGGCCCGCTTCGGGCTCGACAACGCTGAAGACAACAACTGACTACCAGCAAAGGATGGCCACAATGGAGTCGGCAGAGATAGCCCGCCGCTTCCTGCGCTTCTTCGAGGAGCGTGGGCACAAGGTCGTGCCCTCGGCCAGCCTGATCGCTGAGGACCCCACGCTACTCCTGGTTCCTGCCGGTATGGTGCCGTTCAAGCCGTACTTCCTGGGGCAGCGCAAGCCTCCGGCGTCACGGCTGGCAACCGCGCAGAAGTGCGTGCGCACGCCCGACATCGAAGAGGTCGGCAAGACCACCCGGCACGCCACCTTCTTCCAGATGCTCGGCAACTTCTCCTTCGGCGACTACTTCAAGTCCGAAGTGATCCCGTTCGCGTGGGAGCTGCTCACCCGCTCCGAGTCCGACGGCGGCTTCGGCTTCCCCGAAGACCGGCTCTGGGCGACCGTCTACCTCGAGGACGACGAGGCCTACGACATCTGGCGCAACAAGGTCGGCGTGCCCGAGAGCCGCATCCAGCGCCGCGGCCTGGAGGACAACTACTGGCACATGGGCGTGCCCGGCCCCGGCGGCCCCTGCTCGGAGATCTACTACGACCGCGGCCCCGAGTACGGCAAGGAGGGCGGCCCCGTCGCCGACGAGGACCGCTACCTCGAGGTCTGGAACCTCGTCTTCATGCAGTACCAGCTCAGCCAGGTCCGCACCAAGGTCGACTTCGACATCTCCGGCGAGCTGCCGGCCAAGAACATCGACACCGGCATGGGCCTTGAGCGCATGGCGACGATCCTGCAGGGCGTCGACAACCTCTACGAGATCGACACCACCTACAAGATCCTCGACAAGGCGGCCGAGCTCACCAAGACCCGCTACGGCCGCGACCACCGCGCCGACGTGAGCCTGCGCGTGATCGCCGACCACGTGCGCACCGGCACCATGCTGGTCGCCGACGGCGTCATGCCCGGCAACGAGGGCCGCGGCTACGTGCTGCGCCGCATCCTGCGCCGCTCGGTGCGCAACCTGCGCCTGCTCGGCTCCGGCGACGAGCGCTACATGCACGAGCTGACCGACGTCGCGATCAACGTGATGGGCGAGCAGTACCCCGAGCTCAAGGCCGACGCGCCGCAGATCCACGGGATCATCGACGCGGAGGAGGCGTCCTTCCTGGGCACGCTCCGCACCGGCACCGCGATCTTCGACGTGGCCGTCGAGGAGACCAAGCGCAAGTCGGGCACGACGCTCTCGGGCGACCAGGCGTTCAAGCTGCACGACACCTACGGCTTCCCGATCGACCTCACCCTGGAGATGGCGGCCGAGCAGGGGCTCAAGGTCGACGAAGAGGGCTTCCGCCGCCTCATGAAGGAGCAGCGGCAGAACGCCAAGGCCGACGCGGCGGCCAAGAAGACCGGCAACGCCGACATCTCCGTCTTCGGCCACCTGCTGGAGAAGGCCGGCAAGATCGACTTCCTCGGCTACGACGAGACCGAGGCCGAGACGTCCGTCGTCGGCATCCTGGTCGACGGCGTCAGCGTGCCGGCGGCCGGCGCGGGCACGACCGTCGAGATCGTGCTCGGCCGCACCCCGTTCTACGCCGAGGGCGGCGGCCAGCTCGCCGACCAGGGCGTCATCCGCACGGCGGGCGCCGAGGTCGAGATCCTCGACGTGCAGTCGCCGCTCAAGGGCCTGATCGTCCATCGCGGCAAGATCCGCAGCGGTGAGCTGAAGGCCGGCGACGAGGCCCAGGCCGAGATCGACGTCGAGCGCCGCCGGGCGATCTCGCGCAGCCACAGCGCAACCCACCTGGTCCACCGCGGCTTCAAGAACGCGCTGGGCGAGACGGCCGCGCAGGCGGGCTCGGAGAACTCCCCGGGCCGCTTCCGCTTCGACTTCACCGCGGCCGGCGCGGTCCCGGCCAGTGTGCTGCGCGACGTCGAGGACGAGGTCAACGCGGTGCTGATCAACGACCTCAAGGTCAACGCGTTCTACACCTCCCAGGCCGAGGCCAGGGCGATGGGCGCGCTGGCGATGTTCGGCGAGAAGTACGGCGACGAGGTCCGCGTGGTCGAGATCGGCGACTACTCGCGCGAGCTGTGCGGCGGCACCCACGTCCACAGCTCCGGGCAGCTCGGCCTGGTCAAGGTGCTGGGCGAGCAGTCGGTCGGCGCGGGCGTGCGCCGGGTCGAGGCGCTGGTCGGCATCGACGCCTTCCGCTTCCTGGCCCGCGAGAGCGTGCTGGTGGCCCAGCTGTCCGAACAGCTCAAGGCGCGCCGCGAGGAGCTGCCCGAGCGCATCGAGGGCATCGTCACCCGCCTGCGCACCGCCGAGAAGGAGCTGGAGAAGGTGCGCTCGGCGCAGGTGCTCCAGGTGGCCGGCGAGCTGGCGTCCCAGGCCCGTGACCTGCACGGAGTCTCCGTGGTGACTCACCGCGCGCCTGATGGCACCGGCGCCGACGACCTGCGTAAGCTCGCGCTTGATGTGCGTGGCAGATTCCCGGCCGACCGGCCGGCGGTCGTGGTGATCGCCGGCGCCCCCTCCGACCGGCCCGTGGTGGTCGCCGCGGTCAACGAGGCGGGGCGCGAGCGGGGGCTCAAGGCCGGAAGGCTGGTCGGCGTCGCCGCCAAGGCTCTTGGGGGTGGCGGTGGCGGCAAGGACGATGTCGCGCAGGGCGGCGGTACGCGGCCCGAGGCGATGGGCGACGCGCTCGGCCTGGTCGAACAGGCCATCGGCGAGCAGATCGGATGACATGAGGTTCGGTTCGCGGATCGGCGTCGACGTCGGATCCGTACGCATCGGCGTGGCCCGCAGCGACCCCAGTGGGACGCTGGCCACGCCGGTCGAGACCGTGCGGCGCGGCAAGGGCGACCTCGACCGCATCGCCGAGATCGTCGCCGAGCACGAGGCGATCGAGGTGATCGTGGGGTTGCCCACCTCGCTGTCCGGGCGTGAGGGGCAGGCGGCCGGGCTGGCCCGCGCGTTCGCCACCGAGCTGGCCGGGCGGCTGGCGCCCACGCCGGTGCGGCTGTTCGACGAGCGGCTCACCACGGTCGCCGCCCAGCATGGGCTGCGGGCCAGCGGCGTACGCGCCAAGAAGCAGCGCGGGGTCGTCGACCAGGCGGCCGCCGTCGTGCTGCTGCAGGACGCCCTCGACTCCGAACGCGCCACCGACAGACCACCAGGCAGGCCCGTCGAACCGCCCCCCGCGGCGGCCGACGGACCTGCCTCATGACCGGGCGGCACCGCGAGGCCCGCGACGAGGCCATGACCTGTGCGCCCACTCCGGGGCTGCCCGCCCGGCGCCTGCCCGGCGAGGTGGTCACGTGAACGCCACCCCTGAGGACGACGGCGGCGAAGTGGTCCCGTTCCAGCGGGCCGACTCCGAGCAGGAGTCGCCGCCGGAGCCGGCGGCCGGGGAGCCTCCGGGCGACGGCGACGGCCCGCCGCAGCGTCGGGGCCGGGCCCTGGGCAAGGCGGGGCTGATCTCCGCCGCGCTGGTGGCCGCCCTGGTGGCGGCGGGGGCGGCCGCGCTCACGGTGGTCAGGCCGTACCTGAGCCCCGACGACTTCGAGGGCGTGGGCAGCGGGACGGTCACCGTCCGCATCCCGCCGGGCGCGAACGCCGAGGAGATCGGCACCGCGCTGGCCGACGCGGGGGTGGTGGCCAGCTCGCGTTCGTTCGTGAACGCGGCCCAGGAGCGGGCCGTGGCCAACCGGCTGCGTCCCGGCCACTACCGGCTGCGCAAGGGCATGGCCGCGGGCGCGGCGCTCGATCTGCTGCTCGCGCCGACGTCCCGGCTCGTCAGGCGGGTGGCGGTGCCCGAGGGGCTGCGCGCGAACGAGGTGCTGCGGCGCGTCGCCCACCTGGCTGCGCTGCCGCTGAAGGAGCTGCAGGCTGTCGACAAGAGCCTCATCGGGCTGCCCACGTACGCGCCCGGGATCGAGGGCTTCCTGTTCCCCGCCACCTACGACGTCGAGCCCGGCGACAAGCCCGTGGACGTACTGGCCGCCATGGTGGAGCGGTGGGGCGTGGCCGCCCGGCAGATCCATCTGGCGGACGGGGCCCGGCGGCTCGGCCTGACCCCGCTGGAGGTCCTCACGGTCGCCAGCCTCGTCCAGGCGGAGGGCGGCACCGACGCCGATTACCCCAAGATCGCCAGAGTGATCTACAACAGGCTCAAGAGCAACACGCCGCTGGAGCTGGACACCACGGTCCTGTACGCGCAGAACCGCCGGTCACTGAAGGTCACGGAGAGCGACACCAAGGTGAACTCGCCCTACAACACCTACCGCCGCCGCGGGCTGCCGCCGGCGCCCATAGCCAATCCGGGGGAGAAGGCGCTGCTGGCGGCGCTGAACCCAGCCGCAGGTGATTGGCACTGGTTTGTGACGACGGATCCGGCGCATAGAATCACCAAATTCACCAACAAAGAGAGCGAGTTCGTGAGATACCGGGAAGAGTTGAACAAGAACCTCGGGACAGGCTGATGTTCGGCGGGACCCCCCTCGTCCCCGCGCAAAAGCCCCATCCCGGGTCATGCGCTCTCTTCTCATCCCCTAGCATGGCTACCCAGAGTGATCTCCGCTGGTCGTGGGAGCATGCCCGGCGGATCCCCCCGTTCCGCCCGGTGACCCCAGCCGGTTCGGCACAACCGCTTGACGCCGAACGGGCCGTACCGGGAGATTGGCCAGCGCACCTATGAGCGATCTCGATCTGAACTCCCTGCTCGGCACCGAGGACGACGAGGGTCGGTCCCGGCGCCGTTCCCGTGGCTCCGGAAAGCGCGGCGGCAACCGCCGGCGGCGCAGACGGCGCAACCGTGGCGGCTTCATCGCGCCGCTGCTCGCCTTCGTGGTGCTGGCGGGCATCATCGGCGGCGGCGGCTACTACGGCTACCTGTGGGTCAGCGACGCCCTCGTCCCCGACGACTACACCGGCCAGGGCACCGGCGAGGTGATCGTCGAGATCAAGGACGGCCAGAGCGCGTCGGAGGTGGCCGAGGAACTCGTGCGCCTGGGCGTCGTGGCCAGCGCCAGGGCGTTCAGCACCGCCATCGGCAACGCCGGCAAGAGCGGGTCGCTCCAGCCCGGCCAGTACAAGATGCGCAAGAAGATGTCGGCGGCCGACGCGGTGGCGATGCTGAGCCCCGAGAACAAGCTGCTGGCCAAGGTGCCGGTCAAGGAGGGCCTGCGCCTGTCCGACACGCTGACCACGCTGGCCAAGGCGACGGACAAGCCGGTCAAGGGGTTCGCGGCCGCGGCCAAGGAGACCGGCGACCTCGACCTGCCGTCGTACGCCAAGGGCAAGCTCGAAGGGTACGCCTTCCCGGCCACCTACCAGTTCCCGCCCAACGCCACCCCGGCCCAGATCCTGGGCGCGATGGTCAAGCGGTTCAACCAGACCGCCGAGGAGGTCGACCTCGAAGGCGGCGCCAAGGCGCTCGGGCACAAGCCCCAGGACATCGTGATCATCGCCAGCATCATCCAGGCCGAGGCCGGCCGGTTCGAGGACATGCCCAAGATCGCCCGCGTCATCTACAACCGGCTCGACCGCGACCCGGAGATGAAGCTGGAGATGGACAGCACGGTCATGTACGCCCTCAACAAGTACCGCACCGCCGCCACCTTCGCCGAGACGAAGACGAAGAGCCGGTACAACACCTACATGTACCTCGGCCTGCCGCCGGGCCCGATCTCGAACCCGGGTCAGCACGCCATCGAGGCGGCGCTCAACCCGGCCAAGGGCGACTGGCTCTACTTCGTCGCCACCGACCCCAAGAGCAGCGTCACCAAGTTCGCCACCACCGAGGCCGAACGCCAGGCACTGCTGGCCGAGTACAAGCGGAACGGCGGCTGACCCCCGCAGGCGGGCTGCGGGACGACCGGCGGCCCGCCCACGCGGCGTGGTAGGAGTAAGGACCGTGTTTCCGGAAGGAGTGTCGATGCGGGCTGCGGTCATGGGCTCGCCGATCGGGCATTCGCTCTCGCCCCACCTGCACAGGGCCGCCTACGCGGCGATGGGGCTCGACGAGTGGAGCTACGAGGCGTTCGAGTGCGACGAGGCGCGGCTGCCCGGCCTGCTCGCCGGGCTGACCCCCGTACGCGGACAGGGCGGCGGCGAGCGGGCCTGGGCGGGCCTGTCGCTGACGATGCCGCTCAAGCGGGCCGTGCTGCCGCTCCTCGACACCGTCTCCGACCTGGCCGTCGAGGTGGGCGGGGCCAACACCGTGGTCTTCGCCGACGGCCTGCGTCACGGGCACAACACCGACGTCCACGGCATCGAGCGGGCGCTGGCCGAGGCGGGCGTGCCCGCGCCGTGCTCGGCGACCGTCCTGGGCGGCGGCGCCACGGCCGCCTCCGCGCTGGCGGCCCTGCGCAACCTGGGGCTGTTCGCGGTCACGCTGCTGGTACGCGACCCGGCCAGGGCGGGGGAGACGGCCGAGGTGGCCGACCGGCTGGGCGTGACGCTGGCGGTGGAGACGTTCGACAAGCTCGACGCGTCCATCGGGGTGGACCTGGTGGTCTCCACGCTGCCCGCGGGGGCCGCCGACGCGTGGGCGGGGCGGCTGGCCCGGGTGCCGGCGCTGTTCGACGTGGTCTACGCCCCCTGGCCGACCAGGGCGGCCACGGCGGTCCGCGAGGCGGGCGGCACGGTGGTCGGCGGCTTCCCGATGCTCCTGCACCAGGCCGTGCGCCAGGTGGAGCTGATGACCGGCCGCACGGACGTGCCGGTCGAGGCCATGCGCGCGGCGGGCGAGGCCGAGATCGCCCGGCGGTCCACGGCCCCGCAGGGCTGATCTCCCGGACGATTACCCGTGCCTGCGGGATGATTCGAGGCGCCTGCGTGGTTGTGGTAATGTAGCTCTCTGATCGGTCCGGCATGCCTTGCTGGACGCGCAAGCGGAGGTCTCCCTCCCACCCGAGTCACCGCAAGGCGGCCGGGTCCAGGATCACGCCGGACTCTCCGGGGAGCTCGAGGCCACGAAGCCACAGAGCTCAGTGGCCCCGCATGCGCGACGTGCGGGGCTTTTCGCGTCTTCGGCGCGGAAGGCCCCCGCCACGACGAGCACGTAGGGATCGCAAACCTAGGAGGCCCCATCAGCACTGAGCCCCGCATCAACGAGCGTATCCGAGTTCCCGAGGTTCGCCTCGTGGGCCCGAACGGCGAGCAGGTCGGCATCGTCAGCATTCACGACGCGCTGAAGCTCGCCCAGGAGGCCGACCTTGACCTCGTCGAGGTCGCGGCCACGGCTCGACCGCCCGTGTGCAAGCTCATGGACTACGGCAAGTTCAAGTACGAGTCCGCGATGAAGGCGCGCGAGGCGCGCAAGAATCAGGCGCACACGATCATCAAGGAGATCAAGCTCCGGCCGAAGATCGACCCGCACGACTACGAGACCAAGAAGGGTCACGTGGTGCGGTTCCTCAAGGCGGGGGACAAGGTCAAAGTCACGATCATGTTCCGTGGGCGTGAGCAGTCCCGGCCGGAGCTCGGCTTCCGGCTGCTGCAGCGGCTCGCGGAGGACGTCCAGGAGCTCGGGTTCGTGGAGTCCCAGCCCAAGCAGGACGGCCGTAACATGATCATGGTGATCGGTCCGCACAAGAAGAAGGCCGAGGCCAAGGCCGAAAAGGCCGCCGCCAAGGCGCAGCGTGGCGAGGAGCCTTCCGAGCTGGAAGAGGAGGCTTCCGTACCGGAAGCGGAACCTTCCGTACAGGAAGCGTGACCTGCGGCTGGGGTTAGCCTTACAACACGCGCCCCAGCAGCCGCCACCGGCAGACGAACAAGCCGCGACCGGGTCGGCCAGCACCGGCCCGGCCACCGGCACGACCGAATTGAGGAGAGACGGCGACATGCCGAAGATGAAGACGCACAGCGGTGCGAAGAAGCGGTTCCGGCTCACCGGCACCGGCAAGCTCAAGCGCCGCCGCGCCAGCCGCGCGCACTACAACGAGTGGAAGTCCTCCACGCTGACGCGTCGTCTCAAGGGTGAAGTCGTCGTTTCGCCGGCAGACACCAAGAAGATCAAGAAGCTGCTCGCCAAGTAGCGCGAACCCCCGGGGAGAAGAACATGGCACGCGTGAAGCGGGCGCTCAACGCCAAGAAGAAGCGCAAGGTCGTCCTCGACAGGGCGAGTGGTTATCGTGGCCAGCGGTCGAGGCTGTACCGCAAGGCCAAGGAGCAGATGCTCCACTCGATGACGTACGCCTACCGGGACCGCAAGGACCGTAAGGGTGCGTTCCGCCGTCTGTGGATCCAGCGGATCAACGCCGCTGCCCGCGCCAACGGCATGACCTACAACCGCCTGATCCAGGGCCTGCGCCTGGCCGGCATCGAGGTCGACCGCAAGATCCTCGCTGACCTCGCGGTCAACGACGCCCCGACCTTCGCCACGCTCGTCGAGGCCGCCAAGAAGGCGCTCCCGGCGAACGTGAACGCTCCGGCAACCGCGAGCTGAGGTCGCCTTCAGACACATGAGGGCCCACCGTCACGGTGGGCCCTTTTGCTGTATCCACGCATGACCAGGGGGAGAGCATGGCCGGGTCCGAGCTGACCAACGTGAAGTCGCCGAGGGTGAAGGCCGCACGCAGGCTCACCAAGCGCGCCTTCAGGGAGCAGGACCGCAGGTTTCTGGCCGAAGGGCCGCAGGCGGTGCGTGAGGCGCTCAAGCTCGACGGGGTGGTCCTGGAGCTGTTCGCCACGGCCGAGGCCGAGCTGCGGCACGCCGAGCTCGTCACCCAGGCCACGCTGCAGGGGGTGCCCGTCCACCGGGCCAGCGGCGAGGTCATGTCGGAGCTGTCCCAGACCGTGACCCCGCAGGGGCTGCTGGCGGTGTGCCGGTTCGTGCACGTGCCGCTGGAGGAGGCGCTCGACGGGGAGCCGAAGCTGGTCGCGATGCTGGCGCACGTACGCGACCCGGGCAACGCCGGCACCGTCATGCGGGCGGCCGACGCCGCCGGGGCGGACGCCGTGATCTTCACCGACGCCTCCGTCGACCCCTACAACGGCAAGTGCGTACGCGCCAGCGCGGGCAGCCTGTTCCATTTGCCGGTCGTCATCGGTGCACCGGTCGCCCCCGCCGTGCGTCAACTCAGGGAGCGGGGCATGCGCGTGCTGGCGGCCGACGGCGCGGGCAAGCACACGCTCGACGACGTGGATCTTTCCGGACCGACCGTGTGGATCTTCGGGAACGAGGCCTGGGGACTGCCGGAGGAGATACGCGCCGAGGCGGACGATGTGGTCAGAGTGCCTATCTACGGACAGGCTGAAAGTCTGAACCTGGCCACCGCCGCGGCGGTGTGCCTTTACTCCTCCGCCAGGGCTCAGCGAGTGCCCTAGGCGGCCGGAAACCCGCTATTGTCGGCGTTGTAGGCGGAGGAGGCGAGGTCGTGCACGGCGCAGAAACCGACGGGCGAGTCGTGGCCGCCGCGTGCACGATCTCCATCGACGACCTCCCCGACGGCCTTATCGTGACCGACCGATATGGGTGCGTGCTGGCCGTCAACCGGGCCGCCGTCCGGCTCACGCGGGTCGCCATGGAGCGCGCGGTGGGCCGGGAGATGAACGAGGTCTTCCCCTTCCGCGACCACGACGGGCGCGAGTGGTGGAAGGGCCTCGACCCCGAGGGCGGGCTGCGTACCCGCACCAGGGTCCCCGAGCGGCCGCTGCACCTGCCGGGCGGGCAGGAGCTCTACGTCGCGGCCCGGCTGGTGCGCGAGCCCGAGCGCGGCGGCGAGGTCGAACGCGTGACGATCACGCTGCGCGACGGCGGCGCCCGCGCCCGGCTGGAGCGCAGCCGCGCCGACCTGGTCTCCACCGTGGCCCACGAGCTGCGCTCGCCGCTGACCAGCGTCAAGGGCTTCACCGCCACCCTGCTGGCCAAGTGGACGCGCTTCACCGACGAGCAGAAGCGCGTCATGCTGGAGACCGTCAACAACGACGCCGACCGCGTCACCCGTCTCATCACCGAGCTGCTCGACGTCTCGCGCATCGAGTCCGGGCGGCTGGAGGTGCGCCGCCAGGTCGTCGACCTGCCGGCCAGGGCGCGCCGGCTTGTCGCCGGCCGGGTCGCGGCGGGCGACTCCGAAGACCGCTACCGCCTGATCGTCGGCGACCGCCTGCCCGAGATGTGGCTCGACCAGGACAAGATCGACCAGATTCTGGGTAATCTGGTGGAGAACGCGGTGCGCCACGGGCG
Source organism: Nonomuraea sp. NPDC001699 (assembly GCF_053596455.1). Classification (NCBI taxonomy): domain Bacteria; kingdom Bacillati; phylum Actinomycetota; class Actinomycetes; order Streptosporangiales; family Streptosporangiaceae; genus Nonomuraea; species Nonomuraea sp. NPDC001699. Next base: position 87,005 of record NZ_JBSFGF010000023.1, read on the forward strand.
TGGCACCGTGACGATCGAGATCGAGTCCGTCGGATGGGGAGTGGCCGTGTCGGTGCGCGACGAGGGCGAGGGCATCGAGCCCGAGCTGGCTCCGCGCGTCTTCCGGCAGTTCTGGCGGGGCGGCAACAGCCGCCGCCGCGGCGGCACCGGGCTCGGCCTGTTCATCGTGAAGGGCCTGGTCGAGGCACACGGCGGCACGATCACCGTGCAGCGCGCGCCCGAGGGCGGCGCGGAGTTCCGATTTACCGTGCCCACCGGCACACCCGACTTCGCCACGGTCTGAAGCCCCGAGCGGCTTGCCGCCTGAGCCCGTCGAAGTCGGTCCGGTGGGCGGGCCCCACTAGACTCGTTTCCGCTCAAGCCCTGGATACGGAGCTCACTCTTGTCTGACTACGACCCCGTCGAGGTGACGCCGTTGCACGCCGACGAGCTGTCCCGCATGGAGGCCGACGCCCTCACGGCGATCAAGGCGGCCGACAGCCTCGACGCACTCAAGCAGGCCAGGCTGGCGCACGCGGGCGACCGCTCGCCCATCGCCCTGGCCAACCGCGAGATCGGCGCCCTGCCGCCGGCCGCCCGAGCCGAGGCCGGCAAGCGCGTCGGCGGCGCCCGCAGAGCGATCGGCGAGGCGCTGGCCGCCCGCCAGGCCGAGCTGGAGGCCGAGCGCGACGCCCGGGTGCTCGTCGAGGAGACCGTCGACGTCACCCTGCCGTGGGACCGCCGGCCGCGCGGCGCCCGCCACCCGCTGACCACGCTGCAGGAGCGCATCGCCGACGCGTTCGTCGCCATGGGCTACGAGGTCGCCGAGGGCCCCGAGCTCGAAGGCGAGTGGTTCAACTTCGACGCGCTCAACATCGCCACCGACCACCCGGCCCGCTCCGAGCACGACACGTTCTTCGTGGACTCCACCGAGTCGGGCATGGTGCTGCGCACCCAGACCTCGCCGGTGCAGATCCGCGCGCTGCTGCAGCGCGAGCTGCCGGTCTACGTGATCTCGCCGGGCAAGACGTTCCGCACCGACGAGCTCGACGCCACCCACACCCCGGTCTTCCACCAGACCGAGGGGCTGGCCGTCGACGAGGGCCTGACCATGGCCCACCTCAAGGGCACGCTCGACAGGTTCGCCGAGGTCATGTTCGGCAAGGGCATCACCACCCGGTTCCGGCCGAACTACTTCCCCTTCACCGAGCCGTCCGCCGAGATGGACCTGAAGTGCTTCGTCTGCCGCGGCGCCTCGGCGATCCCCGGCAACCCGCCGTGCCGCACCTGCAAGTCCGAGGGCTGGATCGAGTGGGGCGGCTGCGGCATGGTCAACCCGCGGGTGCTCATCGCCTGCGGCGTCGACCCCTCGCGCTACTCCGGGTTCGCGTTCGGCATGGGGATCGAGCGCACGCTGATGTTCCGCTACAACGCCGAAGACATGCGAGACATGATCGAGGGGGACGTGCGCTTCACGCTCCCGTTCGGAATGGAGATCTGATGAAGGTCCCGCTCTCCTGGCTGCGGGAGTACGTCGATCTCCCGGCGGCCACCGCGCACGAGGTGGCCGACAGGCTCACCATGGCCGGGCTCAAGCTCGAGGCCATCACCTCCTACGGCCACGACGTCAAGAACGTCGTCGTCGGCGAGGTGCTGGAGATCGAGGAGCTGTCCGGTTTCAAGAAGCCGATCAGGCACTGCAAGGTCGAGGTGGGCGAGGCGACGCCGCGCGAGATCGTCTGCGGCGCCACGAACTTCGTCGCCGGCGACCGCGTGCCGGTCGTGCTGCCCGGCGGCGTGCTGCCGGGCGGGTTCGAGGTGGGGGCGCGCAAGACGTACGGGCGCATGTCCGAGGGCATGATCTGCTCCGAGCGCGAGCTGGGCCTCGGCGACGACCACAACGGCATCATGGTGCTGCCCGCCGACACGCCCATCGGCACCGACGTGGTCGAGCTGCTCGGCCTGCGCGACGACGTGATCGAGCTGGAGATCACGCCCGACATCGGCTACGCGCTGTCCGTGCGCGGCGTGGCCCGCGAGGTGGCCACCGCGTTCGGCGTGGCCTTCCGCGACCCGGCCGACGTCGAGGTGCCCGCCGAGACCGAGCCGTCCTGGCCGGCCTCCATCGGCGACCCGACGGCCTGCGACCGGTTCGTGCTGCGCGAGGTGCGCGGCTTCGACCCGGCCGCCCAGAGCCCGCTGTGGATGCGGGTGCGGCTGAGCCGGTCCGGCATGCGCCCGGTGTCGCTGGCCGTCGACGTCACCAACTACCTGATGCTGGAGCTCGGCCAGCCGCTGCACGCCTTCGACCGGTCGAAGCTGACCGGCGAGATCGTCGTACGGCGGGCCCGGGAGGGCGAGCGGCTGGAGACACTCGACCACGTCGTGCGCGAGCTCGACCCCGACGACATCCTCATCACCGACGAGTCGGGCCCGATCTCCATGGCGGGCACGATGGGCGGGCTGGAGACCGAGATCTCCGACGGCTCGACCGACATCGTCATCGAGGCCGCCCACTTCTCGGCCACCGGCATCTCGCGCGAGTCGCGCCGGCACGGGCTGGTGTCGGAGGCGTCCAAGCGGTTCGAGCGCGGCGTCGACCGCGAGCTGCCGCTGGTCGCTTCCTGGCGGGCGGTGCAGCTGCTGGCCGAGCTGGGCGGCGCGACCGTGCAGCCCGGGGTGACGCACGCCGAGGTCGACGTCACGCCGGCGCGCATCGCGATCCCGGCCGGTCATCCGTCGGCCGTGGCGGGCCTGCCGTACGCCAAGGAGGTCGTCGTCGGCCGCCTGGAGCAGGTGGGCTGCGTCGTGACCGACGGCGACGACCCGGCCGTGCGCCAGGGCGGCGTCGACCCGACCGGCGTGGTGACCGGCGGCGAGCTGGCGGCCAGGCTGGCCGTCACCGGGCCGGACATGATCACGGTGACCCCGCCGTCCTGGCGGCCCGACCTCACCGACCCCAACGACCTGGCCGAAGAGGTCATCCGGCTCGAAGGCTACGACCGGCTGCCGTCGGTGCTGCCCAGCGCGCCGGCGGGCGCCGGGCTGACCGAGGGGCAGCGGCTGCGCCGGCGGGTCGGCCGGGCGCTGGCCGAGGGCGGCTACGTCGAGGTGCTCAGCTACCCGTTCATCGGCGCCGACGACTTCGACCGCCTCCAGCTGCCCGCCGACGACGCGCGGCGCCGGGCCATGCGCCTGGCCAACCCGCTGTCGGAGGACGAGCCGCTGATGCGCACGACGCTGCTGCCCGGCCTGCTCAAGACGCTGGTCCGCAACGTCGGGCGCGGCTTCGGCGACGTGGCGCTGTTCGAGACGGGCGCGGTCTACCGGCCCCGCGAGAACGCCCCCGCGGCCGCTCCGGTGCTCGGCGTCGCGCGCCGTCCCACCGAGGAGGAGCTGGCCTCGATCGAGGCGGCGCTGCCCGACCAGCCGCTGCGGGTCGCGGTCGTGCTGGCCGGGGAGTTCGAGCGGTCCGGCTGGTGGGGCTCCGGCCGCGAGGCCTCGTGGGCCGACGCGGTGCAGGCCGCCCGGCTGGTCGCCGCCGAGTCGCGGATCGAGCTGTCCATCAGCGCCGACCAGCACGAGCCCTGGCACCCGGGCCGGTGCGCCGCCCTCTACGTGGGCGACACGCTGGTGGGGCACGCCGGTGAGCTGCATCCGCGGGTCATCGAGGCGTACGGGCTGCCGCCGCGTACCGCCGCCATGGAGCTGGAGCTGTCGCGGCTGGAGTCGGGCATGCCGGGGCCGGTGCAGGCGCCGCCGGTGTCCCCGTACCCGGTGGCGACACAGGACGTGGCGCTGATCGTGCCCGACTTCACGCCGGTGGCCGACGTGGAGGCGGCGCTGCGCGACGGGGCCGGGGAGCTGCTGGAGTCGGTGCGGCTGTTCGACGTCTACGCGGGTGAGCAGGTGGGCGAGGGGAACAAGTCGCTCGCCTACACGATGCGGTTCCGGGCGGCCGACCGTACGTTGACGGTCGAGGAGACGACGGCGGCCAGGGACGCGGCGGTGGCGATGGCGGCCGACCGCGTGGGAGCGCAACTGCGCGGCGTCTGACGTCACGGGAACGGGCCGGTACGGATCGCCGTACCGGCCCTTTTTCGTCAGGCGGTGTAGAGCGTGGTGAGGTCGATGTCGAGGTCGAACGGCAGGGTCAGCTTGAGCCGGTCGTGGTGGATGCCGGTGCCGATGTAGGCGCCGGTGGCGGGGTCGATCTCGTAGACGTAGACCACCGGCCGGCCCCCGGCTTCTTCGATGCGCCAGAAGTGCGGGATGCCCGCCTTGGCGTAGAGGGTGGGCTTACGCTTCCTGTCGCGCACCACCGAGTCGGGGGAGACCACTTCGACGGCGAGGATGACATCCTCGGCCTGGTAGCAGCTGACACCCTCGTCGGAGGGCGCCTCCGGACCCAGCACGATCAGGTCGGGTTCGGGCCGTTGCATGGGCGCCAGCTTGACGGTCATCTCCTGGCAGACCTGGAGAGGGTCGGGCGCGGCGTCGGCGAGCGCTCGGTGCAGGCCGAAGATCACGTCGTGGTGGAAGCGTTGCCGGGGGCGCGCGAAGACCAGGCTTCCGTCGATCAACTGTGTGTGCGCGGGGAGATCCGGGATGTGATCGAGGTCTTCGGCGACGTAGCCCTGTGGTGGGGGGAAGGCCCAGTCGGGGAGCGAGGATGGGGCTTCTGTGTTGCGGGTCGCCGCTTCGGCAGTCATGGTCGGACGCTAATCGACGCCTTCCGCTCACGTTGGGTGAACGGACGTACACGTGTTCAAGGCGCGGGAGAATGTGGGGCATGAGGCAGTTGCTGGTGTTCGGCGAGCGGGAGGATGCCGAGGAGGTCGCCGAGGTGCTGGGCGAGTGGTTCCCGGGGCTCGGGGTGCCGAGGGTGGTACGGGAGACGCTCGCCGGCGAGGACGACGCCGAGGACGCCCAGTGGCTCGTCGTCCTGGAAGGGCTCGACGAAGGCTCGCTGGCGAAGGTGGACGAGCTGGTGGAGCGGTACGAAGGGTGGCGGGAGGCGGAGTAGGCCCTCGCCGCCGTCTGTCGGGTGGGGCCCGGGGTGGGGCGGTCAGGCGGGGGTGGGTTCGGTGGACTGGGCGGCGCGGCGGGTGCGTTCCGCGATCGCGTGCTCGTCGGTCCTGGAGTCGTAGCGGCGGAATCCGGGGAGCGCGGCGGCCAGGCCCAGGACGGCGCCCACGCACAGCAGGCCGCCCGCGCCCAGCGAGAAGCGGGTGCCGCCGAAGTTGGCCATCAGGCTCGCGCGGGCGTTGCCCAGCATCGGGCCGCTGGCGTAGGAGAGCAGCTCGATGCCCGCCAGCCGTCCGCGCAGCTCCTGCGGGATGGTCTGGTTCCACATCGTCGTGCGGAAGATGCCGCTGATCATGTCGGCCGCGCCGGCGAGCGCGATGCAGAGGAAGACCAGCCACACGCTCGGGGCCAGCGCGGTCAGCGTCATCGCCACGCCCCACAGCGCCGCCGCGACGATCACGCCGAGGCCCTGCCGCTGCACGCGGGCCGTCCAGCGGCCGGTCACGGAGGCGGCCAGGGCGCCCACGGCGGCCGCCGAGTACAGCAGGCCCAGCGACTCGGGTGAGCCCAGCTCGTCGGCCAGGAACGGGAACAGCGCGTTGGCCATGGCGAACACCATGGCCGCGATGTCCACCAGGTACGTGCCCATGAGGTCGCGGCGGCCGGTGGCGTACCGCACGCCCTCGACCAGGGACCTCAGGGAGGCCGGGGCGGCGTCCTCGACGGGCGGCAGCGACCTGATGCGCCACAGCAGCGCCAAGGAGAGGGCGAAGGTGATCGCGTCGATGGCGTAGGCGACGTGCGTGCCCATCTGGACCAGCAGCAGGCCGCCCAGCGCCGGGGCCAGGATCGCGCCGAAGTTCCAGCGCAGGCTGTTCAGCACCGCCGCCGCGGCCTGCTGGTCGTGCCTGACGACCTGCTGCATCACGGCCTCCAGGCTCGGACGCTGCAGGCAGGCGATGCCGGTGGACAGGGCGCCCATCACGTACAGGACCCAGACCTGCGGGTGGGGGAGCATCGCGTTGACCATGAGGGCGGCGGTGGTCACCAGCAGGCCCAGCTCGCTCAGCACGATGATCCGGCGGCGGTCAAGCGCGTCGGCGATCGCGCCGCCCCACAGGCCGCACACCACCATCGGCACGAACTCCGCCAGGCTCATCATCCCGACCGCGACGTAGGAGCCGGTCAGCTCCTTCATCTGGAACGGCAGCGCCACCATGGTGATCATCGTGCCGAACATGGTGATGACCCCGGCGCCGAACAGCAGGCGGTAGTCACGGGAGTCGCGCAGCGGGCTCAGGTCAGGGGAGAGGTGACGGAGCAGGCGGGTGAGTCGTGCGGGCACGAAGTCTGATTCTGCGATGACGTGCGTGGCCAGGGCAAATCATTTTGGAACGGGCGAAGGCCCCCGGGGAAACCGGGGGCCTTCGCAGGAGGGGGGAGTCAGGCGCCGGGGACCTTGTCGAGGAAGCCGAGGACCTTGCGGATCCTGCCGTCCTCGGCCAGCTCGACCACGTCGAAGCCGACGGCCAGGGGCTCCTCGCCGGCGGGGCCGAGGTGCCAGGTGAAGCGGGCGATGTCGTGGTGGGCGTCGAACACCTCGCCGGGGGTGAACACCAGGCCGGGGAACATGCCCTGCGCGCCCTCGATCACGGCGGCGATCCCGGCGTGCCCGGCCACGTCGGCCATCGGGTCGGTGTAGGTCGCGTCCTCGGTCCACAGCTCGGCCACGGCCTTGGCGCGGGCGTCGGCGTCGGTCTCGTTCCAGACGGCCAGGTAGCGTTCGACGAGTTCGGCGGTCATGATGATCTCTCTTTCCTCAAGGTGTTGCGGTCTGGGATCTTCACAGGGAGTCAGTTGCGGGCCCGGCGCAGGCCGGTGATCTGGAGCTCGGCGAACACCCCCACGACCAGGGCCTGGGCGATGGCCCAGACGGCGCCGATCGTGCTGAACCCGAGCGCGCCGGTCACGACGGCGGCGACGCTGCCGAGGGTCCAGACGATGTTCAGGGCGATGAAGGCCTTGACGGCGGTCTGGTTGATCGTGGGGCGCGCGGCCACCAGGCCGACGGCGGCGCCGTACACGAGCAGGAAGATCCCGATCTCGCGCAGCAGGCCCGCGCCCGGGCCGAGCAGGTCGCTCGCGGGGGCGGCCAGCGCCAGGTAGGCCAGCCCGTTGACGCCGGTGACGACGGCGTCGGCGACCAGCGCGAGGCGCAGGAACTTGGTCCGGTCGGCGGTGACGGTGAGGGCGGTCATCTCGGCTCCTTCAAGTGCTCGTTGCGACACTTGAAAGATGTCAGCCGGGGCGTAGGGGCCGCGATTACGCGCCAGGTAATGAGGGCTGCGAACCGGCCGCCGACCTGCGGGTTCTTCGGGAGAAAAAGAAGGGGGCGCCCCCTTGCGGAGGCGCCCCGGGAGGGGTTCAGGGGGTGTTGCGGGGAGGGTCAGGAGCCGAGGATCTCCCGGCGCAGGTGGGTCTTGAGGATCTTGCCGCCCGGGTTGCGGGGCAGTTCGCCCTCGCGGAACCACACGTGCACCGGGATCTTGAACTTGGCGATCCGGCCGGCCAGGAACGAGCGCAGCTCCTCCGCCGTGACCGACCGGCCCGGGGCCTGCCGGATCACCGCGCCGACCTCCTCGCCCAGCTCGTCGTGCGGGACGCCGATCACCGCCGCGTCGTCCACGGCCGGGTGCTCGAACAGGGCCGCCTCGACCTCGGCGCAGTAGACGTTCTCGCCGCCCCTGATCACCATGTCCTTGGCGCGGTCCACGATGTAGACGAAGCCCTCCTCGTCGATCCTGGCCAGGTCGCCGGTGTGCAGCCAGCCGTCCACGAACGTCTGGGCCGTGGCCTCGGGCTGGTTCCAGTAGCCCATGATCACGTTCGGGCCGCGTACGCACAGCTCGCCCACCTCGCCGGCGGGCAGCTCGGCGCCCATGGGGTCCACCACGCGCACGTCCACCACGGCCGACGGCATGCCGATGCTGTCGGGCCTGGCGTGGTACTCGGCGCCGCCGTTGCCGATGGCCAGGGCGGTCGTCTCGGTCATGCCGTAGCCGTTGGAGGGGGCGCGGTCGGGCAGGTTCGTGGTGATGCGCTCCAGCAGCTTGGGCGGGGCGGGGGCGCCGCCGTAGCCGAGGGTGGTCAGGGACGACAGGTCGTACTTGCCGAAGTCCGGGTGCGACATGAGCTGCCAGGCGTTGGTCGGCACGCCGATCATCGTGGTGACGCGCTCCCGCTCGATCAGCCGCAGCGCCTGCTCGGGGTCCCACTTGTACATGAGCACCACGCCGCCGCCGGTGAACATCGAGGTGGTCATGCCGGAGAAGCAGCCGGTGACGTGGAACAGCGGCACGGTCAGCAGCGTCACCCGGCGCACGCCCGCCGCCGCGCCCGCGTCCTTGCCGGCCATGGTGAGCGAGCGCATGAGGCCGTAGGCCACGGTCATGGGGGACTGGCCGAGGTTGCGGTGGCTGCCGAGCGCGCCCTTGGGGCGGCCGGTGGTGCCGGAGGTGTAGAAGATCGTCGCCGGGTCCTCGGGGGAGAGCTCCACGTCGGGCAGCCGCACGTCGGCGGTGACCTCGCCCAGCACGTCCCCGAACGGGCGCGCGCCCTCGGGGACCTCGCCCCTGGTCACGATCATCGGCACGCCCGTGGAGGCCAGCCGGACCGCCCGCTCGCCGTCGGCGATCAGGACCTTGGCCCCCGAGTCGCTCACGCCGTAGGCCAGCTCGGCCTCCGTCCACCAGGCGTTCAGCGGTACGGCGATGGCTCCGGCGGCCAGCGCGGCCGAGAACGAGACGACCCATTCCGGGTAGTTGCGCATGGCGATGGCGACGCGGTCGCCCTTGGTCACGCCGTACTCGTCGACCAGGCGGTTGGCCAGGGTGGCGGCGCGGCGGAAATGCTCCTCGAACGTGATGTGCTCGTCCTCGTAGGCCAGGAAGACCTGCTCGCCGTGGAACCTGCTGATCTCCAGCAGGGCTCGGAAGTGTCCCGGCGCGTGCTTCCATGTGCGTACCCCGGCGTCGCCGATCTCCTCGGTCTCGAAAAGCTGGCCGGGGCCGGTGAGCTGGGCTTGGACCTGGGCGTGCGAAAGGGACATGCGCAGAACTCCCGCATCAGAGGATTATTCCGGTCCATTCACAGTACCGACCGGTAGGTACGTCGCGCTAGAGCAGCGGAAACCGACGCCCGGAGGCCTCGCCAGGTCTCCTGTGAAAGTTTCATGAATACGGCGATATTTTCAGCCTCCGAGCTGCCGGTTTGGCAGCGGTTGGCGACTGCCATTGACCGTCCTCGCGCATGTCAATACCGTCTGCGATGCGATCCGCCGAGGATCGAAAGTTTTCGCAATCGAGTGCCTGCCTCCGGAGGTAGATGCCCGTGCTCTCGTCCCTGTTCGTCAGAGTCCTCGCCCTGCTGGGGATTCTCGCAGCGTTTCTCCTCCCCGCCACGTCGGCCGACGCCTCGGCGCCCCTGCGGACGCACGCGGCCGCCAAGGGCAAGTTCATCGGCACGGCGCTCGCCACCGGTCCGCTGGCCGGTGAGACCTCCTACAAGAACATCGCGGCGACCGAGTTCAGCCAGGTCACCCCCGAGAACGCGATGAAGTGGGACGCCACCGAGCCCAGCCAGGGCCAGTTCAACTACTCCGGCGCGGACGCGATCGTCGCCTTCGCCGCCCAGAACGACCAGCAGGTGCACGGCCACACCCTCGTGTGGCACAACCAGACGCCGGGCTGGGTGCAGGGCCTGAGCGCGACCGCGATGCGCGCGGCCATGCAGAACCACATCTCCAACGTGGTCGGCCACTTCGCCGACAACCCGGCCGTGGTCTCCTGGGACGTCGTCAACGAGGTCTTCGACGACAACGGCAACCTGCGCACGTCGTTCTGGTACAACACGCTCGGCTCGGGCTACATCGCCGACGCCTTCCGCGCCGCCCGCGCCGCCGACCCCGACGCCAAGCTGTGCATCAACGACTACAACACCGAGGGGATCAACGCCAAGAGCACGGCGATCTACAACCTGGTCTCCTCGCTGCGCCAGCAGGGCGTCCCCGTCGACTGCGTCGGCTTCCAGTCCCACCTGGCCATCCAGTACGGCTTCCCCGGCGACTTCCAGCAGAACCTGCAGCGCTTCGCCGCCCTCGGCGTCCAGGTGCGGATCACCGAGCTGGACGTGCGCATGCAGACCCCCAGGGACGCCACCAAGGACGCCACCCAGGCCACCTACTACCGCAACGTCGTCAACGCCTGCCTGGCCGTGACCGCCTGCCAGGGCGTGACGATCTGGGGCTTCACCGACAAGTACTCCTGGGTGCCCGACACCTTCCCCGGCCAGGGCGCGGCGCTGATCTACAACGAGAGCTACCAGCAGAAGCCGTCGTACACCGCCGTGCACGACGCGCTGGCGGGCGGCACCACGACCGACACCACCCCGCCCACCACGCCGGGCGCCCCGGCGGCGGGCAACGTCACCGCGAACGCGGCCACCCTCACCTGGACCGCCTCCACCGACAGCGGCGGCAGCGGCCTGGCCGGCTACAACGTCTACCGCGAGCAGGGCAGCACCGACACCCAGCTCGGCCAGTCCACCGGCAACAGCATCAACCTGACCGGCCTGACCGCCGGCACCCAGTACCAGGTCTACGTGCGGGCTCGCGACGGCGCGGGCAACCTGTCCGGCGACTCCCCGACGGTCACCTTCACCACCCTCACCGGGGGCGGCACGGGCGGCTGCACCGCCGCCGGCACCGTGCAGACCCAGTGGAACGGCGGGTACGTCATCCAGCCCGTGACCGTCACCAACACCGGCACCTCGGCGATCAACGGCTGGACGGTCACCTTCACCCTGCCCGCCGGGCACACCGTGACCGGCTCCTGGAACGCCGCGCTCACCGTCAGCGGGCAGAACGTCACCGCCAGGAACGCCGGGTACAACGGCACGCTCGCGCCCGGCGCGAACACCAGTTTCGGGTTCCAGGTCGCCAGGCCGGGCGGCGACAACGCGACGCCGTCCGGCTACACCTGCGCCTGACCCCGCGAGCCCCCCGGGCGGACATGGCCACCGCCCGGGGTCCCGCCCTCCGCCCGGGGAACATCGGCCGGAGGCCGTGCGGCGCGGGCGCCGGGAGCGACGGGAGCGTGGCCGAACGGGCCCCTTGGTGGGGCCTTCGCGCGGTGGTACACAGTGCACATGGCAGAGATCATCCTGTTGCACTCCGCACAGGGCCTGCGACCGGGGGTACTGGGAGCCGCGGAGGCGCTTCGCGAGGGCGGGCACGTCGTGCGCACGCCCGACTACTACGACGGCGAGATCTTCGACGACCTCGAATCCGGGCTGCGCAAGCGGGACGCGGTCGGCTTCGGCGAGCTCGAACGCCGCTGGCGGGAGATCGCCGGGCAGGCGCGCGGGCCGGTCGTGTTCGCCGGGTTCTCGCTGGGAGGGTACGCGGCCCAGCTCCTGGCCGCCACGCACCCCCTGGCCCGGGGGCTGCTGCTCTACCACGGCTGCGCGGCCGTGCCCGAGGTGTGCGGGGAGGGATGGCCGGTCTCGGTGCCGGTGCAGCTCCACTACGCGGAGGGCGACCCGTGGGTGGACGCCGACGACGTCGGCAATCTTCGTACGGAGCTGGGGCCGATATTCGAGTGCTTCATTTATCCGGGAAATGTGCACTTGTTCGCCGATCCCGATCTTCCCGGATACTCGGCGGAGTCGGCCGCGCTTATGTGGAAACGATCACGCGACTTTATTGCACGGATATAAGACGGTTTCCCGGATATTTCGTACTTGGGTCTATCAAAAGGGGCGATCTTTACTTTATGATCGCAGCGGCCCATCAAGATCGACGGAAGGACCGCTCATGACGATCGAGATCAAGAAGGTCGAAGAAGTCGAGACCACCGGAAACAGCAACAGCTGCTGACCGTTTCGGGCCTCCCGCGACGCGGCCCAACCCCGCGGGAGGCCCTCACTCGTCCGGGAGCCGCCTTCATGCCCAGGATTCAGGTGAATCCGGTCTTCCCCCTGTTCATCGACGACGTCCGCGGACGCGTACGGCTCGGCGACTTCCCCCCGACCGGCCAGATCCTCGACCCCGCGCCGCCGCCCCTGCGCCGCCTGCTGCGCCTGTGCGCCGAGGCCCCCGTCGAGCAGTCCGACCTGTACGCCCTCCTCGACGAGCTCACCCCCGCCGAGATCGACTCGGCCGTCGAGCAGCTGCGCGCGGCCCGCTTCCTGGTCACCGACGACGAACTCGGCACGCTGGCCGCAGACGCGAGATTATCCAGGTTCGCCCTGTTCATGGCCATGTTCCACCCGGCCGACCGGGCCGTGGCCGCACTCGGCGACCTCGCCGGCCGGCACGTGGCGGTGCTCGGCGCCGGTGCGATCGGCGGCCAGGTCGCCCTCCACCTCGCCACCTCGGGCGTCGGCCGCCTGACCCTCCTGGACGACGACCGCGTCGAGATCGGCAACCTGCACCGCCAGCACCTCTACACCGTCCGCGACGTCGGCGAGCCCAAGACGGCCGCGGCCGCCCGCAGGCTGCGTGAGCACTGCCCGGACCTCCGCGTCACCCGCGTCGAACGGCGCATCACCGGCCCCGCCGACGTGGTCACCGACGCCGACCTCGTGGTCAACACCGTCGACACCCCGCAGCCGCACATCCGCCGCTGGGTCAACGAGGCGTGCGTGCGGGCCGGCACGCCGTTCCTCACCGGCGGGTTCAACCAGCACGTCGGCCTGCTCGGCCCGCTGGTCGTGCCCGGCAAGACCGGCTGCCTGGCCTGCCAGGAGGCCGCCCTGGCCGAGCGGTACGGCTCGACCGTCCTGCCCGTCAACGACAACCCCGGACGGGCCATCCCGTCGTTCGGGCCGTTGTGCGGGATCGTGTCGGGCATGCTCGCCGCCGAGGTGATCCGCTTCCTGACCGGCACCGGCGCCCCGGCCGTCGAGGGCCGCAGCCTCTGGCTGGACCTGCTGACGCTGACCACCACGGCCTACGAGTTCGCCCGCCTGGACGGCTGCGAGGTGTGCGGGTGAAGACCGAGCCGCTGACCGACCTGTCGTTCCTCAGCGTGGTGGCCGACGGCCCGGACGACTACGTGATCGGCAACGGCGAGACGTTCGTCAACGTGCCGGGCGTGGCGGCGGCCGTCGTCGAGGCGCTCGACGGCACCAGGACGGCCGCCGAGGCCCGCGCCCTGGTCCTGACCGAACACGGCCTGGACGTGGACGTGGCCGAGTTCGTGACCGGGCTCGGCGCGGCCGGGCTGCTCGGCCGGCCCCGGCGCCCGCCCAACCTGTGGGACCGCATCCGCCCCGGCCACGTGGCCTGGCTGTTCTCCCGCCCCGCGCACGCCGTGCTGGCCGCGCTGACGCTGTGCGCCCTGGCCGCGGCGGTCGCCAGGCCCGGCGTGCTGCCGTCCTTCTCCTCGCTGGTCTGGTCGGACAGCCTCACCTTCACCGTCGCCTTCGCGGCGGGCTCGTGGCTGCTCGTCCTGGTCCACGAGCTGGGCCACATCGCCGCCGCCCGGTCGCTGGGCGTGCGGGCCGAGTTGTCGCTCGGCACCCGCCTGCAGTTCCTCGTCGTGCAGACCAGGATCACCGGCATCTGGGGCGTGCCCAGGCGCGCCCGCTACCGCGCCCACCTGGCGGGCATGCGGGTGGACTGGTTCCTCGTCTGCGCCGGGACCTGCCTCCTGTACGTCGCCGACGTGCCGGTGGTGCGGCTCGTCGTGGTCATCTGCCTGTCGCAGATCGCCTGGCAGTTCCTGTTCTTCATGCGCACCGACGTCTACTACGCCATCGCGAACGCCGGCGGCAACAAGAACCTCATGGCCGACGCCCAGGCGTACCTGCGGGCGCGCCGCACCCGTACGGCGCCGCGCGGCGTACGGGTCTACGCCTGGTTCCTCGTCGTGGGGCGGGTGCTCGGGCTGGCCTTCTTCGCGCTCTACACGATCCCGGTGACGGTCGCCGTGTGCCGCCGGGCCGTCGAGGAGCTGCCGGGCTGGCAGCCGGTCGCCGCCCTGGCCGTGATCGGCGCCGGCTGGGTGCTCTACCTGGCCGTACTGGCCCACCGCCTCCTCACCTCGACCCGCCGCCCGGCCGTCTGAGCCGACCGATGGGGACCGCGGCGGTCCCGGCCGGCGCGGCCGGGACCGTGACGATCAGGTGCGGCCGCGGCTTCTGGCGACGACCTCCTCCGTGGTGAGCGGCGCCTTCGGGTGGTGCGTCAGGCACATCGGCACGCGCGCCTTGGCGAACCCGCCGCCCTCGCCGGCCACGTAGAACTCGCCCGAGCCCAGCCGGGAGATGTCCGGCACGTCGCCGCCGCCCTTGAACTGGGCCATCTCCCTGGCCGCGCTGATCTGGATCGGGGCGTTCAGCAGGCCGAAGAACTGGGTGGCGCAGTTGCCGGGGATCTGGTTGTGCAGCCCCTTGGGCGCCTGCGTGGCGAAGACGAGGCCCAGACCGTACTTGCGGGCCTGGGAGGCGAGCATCACCGTGCTGCGGGTGGAGACCGACGCGCCGCCCACCGCGGGAGCGAACGTCTGGGCCTCGTCCATGACGAACAGCGCGCCCAGCGGACGGTCCTGGGCGGGATGCCGCTTGAACCAGACGAACAGCTCCATCTCCAGCCGGCTGACGAAGCTCTGCCGCTGCTCCAGGCTCGGCAGCCCGGCCAGGCTGATCACCGAGACGCGGGCCCGCCTGCCCGGTGGCGGTGTCACCAGCAAGCCGGGGTCGACCGGCTCGCCGGCCCCGCCGAACAGCGGGTCGTTGTCCATGGCCGCGGTCAGCGACTGGGACAGGTCGGCCGCGACGCGCCGGGCGCTGGACAGCTCGCTGACGCCGTCCGGCAGGTCGGCCAGGTACGCCGCCAGGCCCCTCAGGCTGGTCGCGCCGCCGCCTCCGTAGGCGGCCAGGGCCCGCCTGAGCACGGCCTGCCCGCGCAGCGCCTTGTCGGTGTTGGCGTCCAGCCTGACCCGCGGCACGATGAACGCGACCGCCGCCTCGACCGCCTCGGCGAACTCGTCCGGATCGCCGGCCAGGCTCGCCAGGTCGGGCAGCGGCTGGAAGCTCAGCGGCCGTCCGCCCGTGCGTCCCGGCGTCCAGACGGTCACGTCGGTGGCCGCCAGGTACTCCTCGGCGCGGCGCGCGTCCCCCTCCTCCCACGTGCGCGGCGGCTCGGGCCACGGCTCGTCCAGCCTGGCCAGGTCGTTGTTCGGGTCCAGCACGATGGAGGAGACACCTCGCAGCGCGCACTCCTCGACCAGCCGCCTGATCAGCACGGTCTTGCCCGATCCGGAACCGGCGAAGATCGCCGTGTGCTTGCGCAGCGCCTCCAGCGCGATCCGCACCGGCGCGCCGTCCGAGATCCGCCGGCCGATCGTCAGGGACTGGTCCTGGTCGCCGCCCTGGCGCCTCGCCTTCACAGGCATCTCAGGGGTCGGTACGGCGGGAACGCTCCACACGTCCGACAGAGCCTCGGTGAGGAAGCCGATCCCGGACGTCGGCCGCCGCGCGGCGAGCCAGGCGGCCAGGTCCGGCGGGTTCGCCGAGACCAGGTCCCGGAGGGCGGCCAGGACCAGCAGGTCCTGCCGGCTCATCCGCAGCGTCCGCCCGCCCGCCCGCTCGAACGCCGCGATCGCCTCCCGCGTGGCCGGTCCTTGCGACCAGGGGGTGTCGCGCAGCAGGAACAGCCGCCGCTTGGGCACCTCCGCGTCCAGCCCGGCCGCCACGCACGCCTTGCGGACGCGGTTCAGCGCCGCGTTCCCGTGCGTCGCGCTGACCGCGCGGAAGGCCCAGTGGACCTCGTCCTCCCTGCTCTCGTCGAGCGTGCGGCGCAGGCGGGCGTGCAGCGGAGGCTTGGCGCTCGGCGGCGGGTCCACGCTGAAGGCCCGGCCGGCCTCCCCCTGCTCGGCGATCCACGCGTGCAGGCCGGCGGCCAGCAGCGCCGGCATCACGGTGTCCTCGCCGCCCTGGTCGATCACCGGAGCCTGCGCGGTCTCCAGCAGTTCGGCGAAGCGGGCGTCGAGCGCGCCGAGGTCGGCCATCGGCGAGCGCGTGGCGGGCGGCCGGGGACGCGGCGCCGGCACCGTCGCGAACCCGGTCAACTCCCTGACCTCGCCGTCCAGCAGGCAGGCCTGGACATGCCGGTCGATCCGGATGAGCAGCTCCCGCGGGGTGAACCCGGGCGCCTGCTCGAACGCCTCCGGCCGGACCGGCCAGGTCGGGTACGGCGGCTTGACGCCCGCCTCGCCGTACTGCACCTCGAAGCGCGTGGCGACCAGGGTGCGGGCGGTGGCCGCGTCGGGGATGGTCATGAGCTGGACCGCCTCGCGGAAGCGGTCGCGCACGGTGTCGACCGCCACCCGTACGACGAGCGCCCACGTGGCGGGGATGCACGTCACGACCGTCAGGGTCCGGCGGGTGACCTCGCGCAACGCCATCAGCCCGCCCGCGATGCGCTCGATCATGAGCTGCTCGGCCGGGTCGTGCTCGGCGCCGCCCTCGGTCGTGGCCCGCGACTGGGCGACGAGCGGGTCGATCTGGTCCACGGCGACGATCGTCGGGCCGGTGAGGGCCATCAGACGCGAGAGGTCCCTGACGATCTCCTGCGGCGTCCGGTCGAGCCCGCGGATGCCCCACCGGGCCCGCTCGCCCGGCTCGCCCTCCGGCGCCGACGACAGGTACGCCTCGCCCAGGTCCTGCAGGCCCGGATCCTCGCCCGCAAGCAGGACCAGAGCGCGCGCGGCGTCCTGGCTGTCGCGGCCGACCTGGCCCCCGACGCGACGGAACGCGGTGACGAAGGCGTCCAGCTCGTCCCTGGTGAGGCCGCGCTTGCCGGTGATCGAGCGGCGTGCCATGCGGGAGAGCCCCGCCATGATGGCCAGGCGGTCCAGGAGCACGGTGAGCTGCGTCTGCCCGTCCTGGCGGGGCCGGGAGAGGCTGTCCAGGAGGGAGACCACGACGCTCTCCCAGAAGCCCTTGGCGTCCAGCAGGCCGACCAGGACGAAGTAGCCGCCCTCGCGCTGGGCGCGTTCGCGCAGCCAGCCGAGCAGGTGGGTCTTGCCGGTGCCGCGCTGGCCCTGCACGACGACGCCGATGGGACTGGCCTCAGGCCGGTGGGCGGCCTCGGCCAGGCCGTCGAGGAGGACCTTCGTCGACGCGCCGTGCAGGCCCTCGACGTGGAAGGGGGAGCGGCGCCAGACGTCGTCGGCGCCCTCGGTGTAGTTGAACGTCAGCGCGGCCAGATCCGCGACGCCGCTCACAGCTCGCCGATCCACAGCAGATGCTTGTCCTGCCCGCCTATGATCACCGCCGCTTCGCGGTCCTCGGGCGTGAGCGTCTTCTGGTTCGACTCCGGGACGAGGTTCACGTCAGGGAGTCGTTCCATCAGGACGAGTGCCTCGTCCACCGCCGCCTTCGGCATGCCGGTCAGCAGCCGCCGGAGCCGCGTCAGGCTCACCCACGCACCCGGCTGGGCGGCCAGTTCGGCGTACGCGGCGCGGATGCGGGACTCCGGACCGGCGGCGGGCGCGTCCGGCTCGGGCTGGAAGATCTCCGACAGCCGCTGGTCGGTCCGCCGCATGAACCGGGGGAGCCATTCGAGCAGGGCCCGCGCGACGGCCCCCGACGAGCCGGTCTGGGGCGGGATCGTCCCGGTCTGCAGATCCTCGGCGAGCCTCGCCCATCCGGAGTCGGTCAGCACGTGCACGAAGGCGCGCCCGCGCGTGGGCCGCCGGCTCTCGACTAACTTCAGGTCGTTGAGCCTCAGCCGCCTCTGACCGTCGATGGTCAGCTTGTAGTGCTCCTTGAGCTCGCTGTTGGAGACCTCGCGGGCTTCGACGGCCAGCACCAGCAGGGCAGTGAACTCGGGCAGCGACAGCCCTTTGTCTGGCATATCTCATCCTTCCGCTCTGCGGCGGTTCCGCAGAAACTGGCCGATCTGACGGACCACGGTGTCCATGTCAGTCAATACTTGACCATCGGAGAAGCGCAGCACGGCGTAACCATCGAGTTGCAGCAGCACGTCCCGCTGCCGGTCCGCGGCGAACTTGGCCGGAGCCCGATGGTCGGGACCGTCGATCTCCACGACGCAGCGTTCCCGCTCCCAGAGCAGGTCCACCCGGATCGGGACGGCCAGCGGGCCCGGCCGGTACGTCTGGTTCCAGGCCCGCCCCCCGGCCCACGCCCGCGAGGACAAGGCGGCCTCCAGCGCCCGCTCGCTCGCGCTGCCCGGATGCGGCCTGCCCGCCACCGGCGGGTACGCGACGGCGGGCGCCTGATCGGCCGTCGCGGGAACCGGGACGGCGTTCCCGCCGCCGTCGAAGGTCGCGGGAACCGGGACGGTTTCCCCTGCGCCGTCGAAGGCCGCGGGGAGCGGGACGGGGACCGTCCGCACGCGGTCGTCGTCCAGGGGCGCGCCCGCCAGCCAGACGCCGGCCCTGCCCCGGTGCGCCAGCCATTCGCACCCGGCGACCAGCACTTCCCGTGCCGCCGTGCCGAGCCCGTCCGGAACCCGTACCAGGATCGCCAGCCTGGCCCGGCCGAAGCTGTCGGCCAGCACCCTGACCAGCCCCGCCGCCCGGACCTCCGGCGCCAGCCCGCTGGGACCTCCCGTCAGCGCCCGCCGGGCCAGCTCGGCGAGGAACGGCCCGAAGTGGCCGGTGACCGAGGCCCTGCCCCGGGCCAGCGCCTGGACCGCGGCCACGTTCATCCCGGACGGGCCCTCGATGCCCTCGGCGCCCGGCAACCAGGCCGGGAACAGCGCGATGGCCGCCTTGTCCAGCTCACGCAGGACAGAGGCGGCCAGGTCGGCCACGGAACGTTCCTCGGCGGCGAAGTAGGTGACGACCGCCGGAGCGTCGTCCGGCAGGGGATCGAGGGCCAGTGCCACGGCGTCGGGGTCGGCGTCCAGCCGTACCACCCGGCCGATCGGCAGCTCTGCCCACGACGGCACGGCTCCCTGCCCTCACAAGATCGGAAACTTCGGCACTTGGGAGGGTAGCCCGTCCCTATCGGGCTGTCACCCAGGCCGCGGACGCGGTCTCCAGGGACGGGCTCCCCAGGGAAGGGACGTGGGCGCGGGTCAGGAGGGCCTGGGAGACGCTCGCCTTCACCAGGGCGGCCGAGCGCAGCACCGGGACCAGCGTGAGCGCGAACAGCAGGCCGACCGCCGTGTTGAACACCACGAACGGCACGGTCCCGGTGCCGAGGCCGAGCAGCGCGGGCAGGCCGCCGTCCACGCCGGGGATCGCGGCGATCGCCCAGCCGTAGACCGGGAAGGTCAGCCCGAGCACGGCGCCCGCCCACCACACCGCGCTCACGACGGCGGCGGCCAGCGAGACCGGGAAGGTGATGATCGCGTGCAGCAGGTCCAGCGCCGCCTGGCCGGAGGCCAGCGGGTTCATCATGCGGCGGAACAGACCCGCCCCCGCGGGGGTCTGCGCGTAGCGGGGGCGGGAGACCGGGTGGCCGAGCACGCCGGGCAGCGCGGCGCGCTCCAGGTCGGCGAAGTGGCGGGCCGAGGCGGCGGTGGCGGCCAGGACGGGGAGCCCCACGAACGCGACCGCCGCGCCGAGCCCGGCCGAGACGCCGGCCACGGCGAGGGTGAAGGAGGCGGTGGCCATGGGCAGGCCGAGCAGGACGTAGCGGGTGTCGGCGGCGACGCGGTGCCGGAGGGATGTCATGGCCATGACGCTACGGATCCGGCGCCCGCCGATCGATCCTGGCTGCGGGCCGGTACGCGGTAGGGTCAGCCCTACCGCGCGCCGGAGAGCGGCTACCGCGGCTGGTCCACCCGGATCACGGTCAGCTCCTGCGGGCGCACCGGCTCCCGGCAGCTCGCGCACACCGTGAGCGGCTCCAGGGGCTCGCCGCACGAGTGCCGCCACACGGTGGGCGGCTCGCCTTCGGTGACGTACCGGTCGCCCCAGTCCATCAGGGCGAGCAGGACCGTGTGCAGGGCCTGGCCCGCATCGGTGAGGACGTACTCGTGGCGCGGCGGGTGCCGCTCGTACGGCACCCGCTCCAGCAGGCCCACCTCGACCAGTTTGCGCAGCCGGGCGGTGAGGATGTCGCGGCTGGCGCCGGTGTTGCGGGCGATCTGGTCGAAGCGGCGCACCCCGAGCATGATCTCGCGCATCGCCAGCAGGCTCCACCGCTCGCCCACGACGGCCAGCGCGTTGGCGATCGAGCACTGTCTCGGGCGGGACAAGGCCCCTCCGCTCAGCTAGGTCCGGATTTCCAACTTACCATCAGGCGGCCTGACCCGGGATGGCGGCGAGCAGCTCGCGGGTGTAGTCGGCCCGCGGCGAGTCGAAGATCTCGGCCGCCGTGCCGCTCTCCACGATCCGGCCCGCCTGCATCACGTGCACCCGGTGCGAGATCATCCGTACGACGGCCAGGTCGTGGCTGATGAACAGGTAGCTGAGCCCGAGGTCGCGCTGGAGGTCGGCGAGCAGCTCCAGGATCTGGGCCTGGACCAGCACGTCCAGCGCGGAGACGGCCTCGTCGAGCACGACCAGCTCGGGGGAGAGCGCCAGCGCCCGCGCGATGGCCACCCGCTGCCGCTGGCCGCCGGACAACTCGTGCGGCAGCCGCTCGGCCACCGACGCCGGCAGCGACACCTTCTCCAGCAGCTCGGCGACGGTCTTCGCGCGCTCGGCCGGGGTGCCCACGCGGTGCACGCGCAGCGGCTCGGCGATCGACTTCTCCACGGTGTACCGGGGGTCGAGCGAGGCGTACGGGTTCTGGAAGACCGGCTGCACCCGGCGGCGGAAGGCGAACAGCTCCCGGCGGCCGAGCGAGGTCAGGTCGGTGCCGTCGAACAGGATCCGGCCGGAGGTGATGCCGTCCAGGCCGAGCAGCAGGTTCGCGGTGGTCGACTTGCCCGAGCCCGACTCGCCCACCACCGAGACGGTACGGCCGCGCGGGATCGTGAAGGAGACCCCGTCCACCGCCGTGAACTCGCCGGAACCGCCTCTGAGCGGGAACACCTTGCGCAGGTCCTCCACCACGACCAGGTCCTCGGCCGCCTCCCGCGGGCCGGGCTCGGCCACCCGCACCGACGACAGGCTCGGCACGGCCTTCAGCAGCCGCCGGGTGTACTCGTGCCGCGGGTCGGCCAGCAGCTCGGCCGCCGGGCCGGTCTCCACGATCTCGCCCTTGTACATGACGGCCACCACGTCGGCCCGCTCGGCGGCCAGCGCCAGGTCGTGCGTGATGAGGAAGACGGCCGTGCCCATCTCGGCGGTGAGCTGCCCGAGCTGGTCGAGGATGCGGCGCTGGACGGTCACGTCCAGGGCGGAGGTCGGCTCGTCGGCGATGAGCAGCTTCGGCCGGCAGGCCAGGCCCATGGCGATGAGCGCCCGCTGCCGCATGCCGCCGGAGAACTCGTGCGGGTACTGCCCGGCCCGCCGCTCCGGATCGGGGATGCCGACCATGTCCAGCAGCTCGGTCACGCGGGCGCGCGCGGCCCTGCCCGCGGCCAGGCCGTGCACCTCCAGCGCCTCGCCGATCTGGTCGCCGATGCGCATGAGCGGGTTGAGGTTGGACATCGGGTCCTGGGGCACCAGGCCGATGCCCGCGCCCCGGACGGCGGTCATCTCGCGCTCGCTCACCCCGGCCAGGTCGCGGCCGTCGAACAGCACCTGGCCGGTCGTGATGCGCCCGCCCGCGGGCAGCAGCCGGTTGACCGCGGCGGCCGTGGTGGACTTGCCCGAGCCCGACTCGCCGACCACGGCCACGGTCTGCCCCGGCAGGATCTCCATCGAGACGTTCCTGACGACGGTGACGTCCTGCTTGCGGGTGCGGAAGGCGACGGAGAGGTCGCGGATCTCCAGGAGCGGGGTCATGCGGTCCTCGATCGGTGGGTGATGGCCTGCAGCAGGCCGGTCCAGAGGGCGTCGGTGGGCGTCGGCACGCCGGGCGTCAGCAGGCGGTTGCTCGCCAGCGCGATCGCGACGTCCCGGCCGGGGACGAACCCGACGACGCAGCCGACGTAGCCGGGGTGGCCGAGCACGGTGACGGTCTCGTCGCGCAGGACGAGCTCGTAGGTGCGGAAGCCGAGCGCCTGGCCGGGGTCGGGGCCGGGGCGGAAGAACTCGCGGGCCACCTCGGGCCGCCACAACCGGTCGTGCTCCTCGTAGCGGGACAGCGCGCCGGCGTAGCGCAGCAGGTCGGGGACGGTGGAGAACAGCCCGGCGTGGCCCGACACCCCGCCGAAGGCGTGGTAGGCGTTGCCGTCGGCGACCTGGCCGAGCACGGGCCCGCGCCGCCAGCCGGCGAAGTCCGCGGCGCGGAAGGGCACCGGGTACGGCTCGGAGGTGTCGAGCATGCGCATCTCGACCCGGTCGTCCAGGGCGCTCATGGCCACCTCGGGGCCCGCCGGCCGCGCGTACGTGGTGTCGTCCAGCCCGAGCGGGCCGGTGACCAGCTCGGCCACCGCCCGGTCCAGGGACGTGCCGGTGACGGTCTCGACCACCCGGCCGAGCAGGATGAAGCCCAGGTCGGAGTAGTGCCGTTCGCGGCCGGGCGGGTAGCGCGGGGCGGGCACCCGCGGGTCGAGGTACATCGGCCACCACTCCCACAGTCCCGCCCGGTGCAGCAGCAGGTCCCGCACGCTGACCTGTTCCGGGCAGCCCGCCGGCAGGTACGCCCCCGCCCGCTCGTCCAGGTCCACCAGCCGGTCGGAGACCAGGCGGATGAGGGCCGTCGTGGTGGCGACGACCTTCGTGACCGAGGCCAGGTCGTGGTACGTGCCGAGGGTCATGGGCGCGTCACCGGCGAGCGCGCCGCCGTCCGTGCCGTCGTCCGTGCGGCGCACGGTGCGGTGGCCGGCGCACTCGGTCAGGTCGAACCACGGCGTGCGCGCCGCCCGTACCACGCCCGCGGGCGGGGCAGGGGCAGGGGCAGGGACGGCGGCGTCGGGGGCAGGGCTCATCGGCGCAGCACCAGGGAGCGCGGGGGCGTGGGCAGCGGGGCGGGCAGGACGAGCGGGTCCGCGCCCGGCGTCAGCGTGCCCAGCACGCGGGCGGCCTTCGCGCCCGTGCCGCCGGGGACCGTGCCCGGCAGGCCGTGGGCGGTCAGCCAGCCGATGAGCGCGAAGGCGATGGCCTCCTTGTCGTCGGCCGGGGCGCCGAGCTCGTCCGACAGGGACACCCGCACGCCGGGCAGCGCGGCACGCAGGCCGTCCATGATGACCGGGTTGCGGCAGCCGCCGCCGGAGACGACGAGCACGTCCACGCCCGCCGCGGCGACGTCGGCGGCCACCGTGCGGACCGTCAGCTCGGTCAGCGTCGCCACCAGGTCGGGTCCGGACGGCTCGCGGCCCGCCTTCGCCGTCGCCGCCTCGACGTAAGCGAGGTGGAACAGCTCCTTGCCGGTGCTCTTCGGCGCGGCCAGCCGGTAGTACGGCTCGTCGAGCAGCACGGCGAGCAGGTGCTCGTCCACCTGCCCCGAGGCCGCGATCCGGCCGTCCTCGTCGAAGCCGCGCGGGTTCAGGCCCCGGCCGGCGACGACGGCGTCGATGAGGGCGTTGGCCGGGCCGATGTCGTAGGCGCTCAGGCCGCCGTCGCGCACGACGGTCATGTTGGAGATGCCGCCCAGGTTGAGCGCCGCCGCGCCGCGCTCGTGGCCGTCCCGCAGCAGGCCGCCCAGCAGCAGGTCGTCGAGCACGGAGACCAGGGGGGCGCCGTGCCCGCCCGCGGTGATGTCGCGGATGCGCACGTCCGAGAGCACGGGCGAGCCGGTGCGCTCGGCGATCCACGAGGGCTGGCCGATCTGCAGGGTGCCGCGCGCGTGCGCGCCCTCCACCCAGTGGAAGACCGTCTGGCCGTGGGAGACGATCAGGTCGGCCGGACCGGCCTGCTCGGCCGCGGCCTCGGCGGCCTCGGCGAAGCACTGGCCGATGAGCGTGTCGAGCACGCACACCTCGGCCAGCGTGACCGGGGCGGGCGGCAGCGCGGCCACCAGCCGGGCGCGCAGCTCGGCGGGGTACGGGGTGCTCGCGGTGTGCAGCACGCGGCCGGTCAGCACGTCGCCGTCCAGGGCGAAGTCGACCAGGGCCACGTCGATGCCGTCGTGCGAGGTGCCGGAGATCATGCCGAGGATCTTCATGCCGACTCCCCCAGCGCCACCCGCAGCTGCCCTTCGCTGCGTGCCAGCAGCGCCGCGGCCTCCTGCGGGCCGAGCCCGAGCCGGGCTCCGAGCACCGCCTGCTTGACGTTGAAACCGTGCTGGTCGAGCACTCGTTCCGCCTCCTCGCGGTCGACACCGGCGATCGTCCGCACGATCCTGATCGCCCGTTCCCTGAGCTTGCCGTTGCTGGCCTTGACGTCGACCATCAGGTTCCCGTACGTCTTGCCGAGCCGGACCATGACGATGGTCGAGAACATGTTGAGCACGAGCTTCTGCGCCGTGCCCGCCTTGAGCCGGGTCGAGCCGCTGACCACCTCGGGGCCGACCAGCACCTCGATCGCGTGCTCGGCGGCCGCGCTGAGCGGGGTGCCGGGGTTGCAGGACAGGCCCACGGTCAGCGCGCCGCGCTCGCGGGCCCGCCGCACCGCGCCCAGCACGTACGGCGTGCGCCCGCTGGAGGCGATGCCGACCACCGTGTCCAGCGGCCCGATGCCGGCCGCGTCGATCGCCGCCGCGCCGGCCTGCGCGTCGTCCTCGGCGCCCTCGCACGGGTGCACGATCGCCCGCTCGCCGCCGGCGATGACGGCGAACACCTGCTCGGGTGGGGTGCTGAAGGTGGGCGGGCACTCGGAGGCGTCCAGCACGCCGAGCCTGCCCGGCGTGCCCGCGCCCACGTAGACCAGCCGGCCGCCCGCGTGTACCAGCTCGGCGGCGGCCTCGATGGCCCCGGTGATCTGCGGCAGCGCCGCGGCGACCGCGCCGGGGACGGTGGCGTCGGCCGCGTTCATGGTCTCCGCGAGCTCGGCCACGCTCATGGTGTCGATGCCCGCGAAACGCGGGTCTGCCGATTCCGTGGTCAGATCTGAGAGGTTCACCGCTTGCCTCGGGTTCTGGGGTCGAGAGTGTCACGCAGGCCGTCGCCGAGCAGGTTCAGGCCCACCACCAGCAGGACGACGACCGCGCCCGGCGCGATCAGCGTCCAGGGGGCGATGAACACCAGGCTGCGCGCCTCGAAGATCATCGAGCCCAGCGAGGGGGCGGGCGGCGGCGTGCCCAGGCCGAGGAAGCTCAGCGACGCCTCGGTCAGCACCGCCCACGACAGCGACAGCGCCACCTGGATGACGATGATCGAGGTGATGTTGGGCAGCACGTGCCTGAGCATGATCTGCCAGCGGCTCTGGCCGGTGGAGACCGCGGCCTTGACGTACTCGATCTCCCTGAGGGAGAGCACGGGGCCGCGCGTGACACGGATGAAGATGGGGACGTACACGATCGCGATGGCGACGGCGACCGTGAACCAGTTGCGGTCCAGCACCGAGGCCAGCGAGAGCGCGAGCAGCAGCGGCGGGAACGCGAACAGCACGTTCGTCACGCCGCCGATGGCGCCGTCGGCGAAGCCGCGGTAGAAGCCGGACACCAGCCCGCCCAGCGTGCCGACCACGGTGGCGAAGGCCACCGCGACCACCGCGATGAGCGCCGAGTTGCCGACGCCGGACGCCACCCGGGAGAAGACGTCCCGGCCGAACTGGTCGGTGCCGAACAGGTGCGCCCCGGACGGCGCCAGGAACCGGTCGGGCGGATTCTGGGCGATCGGGTCGTAGGGGAGCAGCCCGGCGAACGACAGCGCCGCCACCACGGCCAGCACCAGCAGCACGATCGTGCCCGCCAGCATGGCGGGGCTCCTGCGCAACGCGGTCACGACGCCCTCACCCGCGGGTCGATGATCCGGTACAGCATGTCGGTCAGCAGGTTGACCAGCACGAACGCCAGCGCGATGACCAGGACCGTGCTCTGCACGACCGCGTACTCCTTCTGCTGGATGCCGAGCAGCACCTGCCGGCCCACGCCGGGCACGGAGAAGATCTGCTCGACCACGACCGCGCCGCCGAGCAGGTAGCCGAACTGCAGCCCGGTCATCGTCACGATCGGCACCAGCGCGTTGCCGAGCACGTGCCTGACCTGGAGCCGGCGCGGCGGCACGCCCTTGGCGCGGGCGGTGCGCACGAAGTCCTCCGAGCGCACCTCCAGCACCGCGGTACGGGTGGTGCGCAGGATCGGCGCGGCGATGCCGAAGCCGAGAACGAGCGCGGGCAGGAACATCTGCTGGAGGTTGAGCAGCGGATCCTCGGCGAGCGTGGCGAAGCCCTGGCCGTTGGGGTTGAACCCGAACGACGCCGCGAAGATCGACAGCAGCGTCGTGGCCAGCAGGAACGCCGGGACCGACAGCCCCGCCAGGCTCACGACCTGGCCGAAGGCGTCACGCGGCGAGTTCGTCCTGGACGCCGACAACATGCCGAGCGGCACGCCCAGCAGCAGCGCCAGCACGATCGAGAACACCGCCAGCTCGAACGTCACCGGCAGCGAGTGCAACGTCATCTCCAGCACGCCCTGCTGCGAGCGGGCCGAGTAGCCGAAGTTGCCGGTGAGCATGTTGCCCAGCCAGGAGAAGAACTGCGTGACCGGCGACTGGTCCAGCCCGTAGTACTGCTCCAGGGCTACGCGCTGCGCCGGGGTGAGCGCGGCCGCCTCCGTGCCGAGCCCCGCGGTGATCTGGTCGCCGGGGATCGCCCGGAGCATGACGAAGACGAACACGGCCACCCCGAACAGGGTGCCGATCGTCGAGGCCACGCGCCGGACGGCCCGGTTGGCGAGGATCCGGCGCATCAGGCGACGGACGTCGTACGCAGGTACTGCAGCGACCCGCTGACCATCGGCACGAACCCGGACACGTTGGAGGTGGTCCCGGTGTAGGTGTAGCTGGTGAACAGCCAGATCCAGGGCGCGTTGGCCTCCAGCTCGGCCGAGACCTTCTCGTAGATCGCCTTGCGGGCGGCCGGGTCGGTCGTGGCCTTGCCCTCGGCGAACAGCTTGTCCAGCTCCGGCGAGCTGTACCCGGCGACCTTGTTCAGGTTGCCCTTGCTGGTGAAGTAGCGGGCGTAGGAGCCGTCGGGGTCGGGACGCCCGCCGTTCAGCGCGACGGCCGCGTCGAAGTCGGCCGCCACCCAGCGGTCCACGAACGCGCCGGACTCCAGCACCTCCAGGTCCAGGGTGATCTTCGCTTCGGCGAGCTGCGCCTTGAGGTTCTGGGCCTCGTTGACGGAGGTGGCGTACTCGCCCTGGGAGACGATGGTCTTGACCGTCACGCCGCCGGACTTGCCCGCCTTGCCGAGGTACTCGGCGGCCTTGGCCAGGTCGCGGCTCGGGCAGGGGCGCTGGGCCGGGTCGGACTTGAAGGCCGGGGCGGTGATCGGCCCGGTCACCTCGCCCTCGCCGAGCGCGGCGGTGTCGAGCACCTGCTTGCGGTCGATCGCGCACTGGATCGCCAGGCGCACGTTGACGTCCTTGAGGTCGCCGTGCTGCGCGTTGAGCTGGAGGGCGTGGTAGCTGAGCTGCGGCGTCTTGGTGACGGTGATCGTGCCGCCGCCCTGCGCGGTCTGGGCGACCAGCGGGTCGTTGAAGACCGCGAGCTGCACGTTGCCCGACTGCATGGCCGAGACGATGGACGACTCGTCGGGGATCACGCGGAACTCGACGCTGCCCACCTTGGGCTTCTCGGCGCCCCAGTACTTGTCGTTCCTGGCCAGCGTCAGCGACTGGCTCGGGACGCGCTTGCCCAGCGTGAACGGGCCGGTGCCGTTGGGGGTGGCGTTGAGCTTCTCCTCGGTGTCGTCGGAGGAGAGCATCGCCATGTTGACGGTTGCCAGGTTCGCCGGGAGCGCGGCGTCGGGGCCGGTCAGTTCCAGCACCACCGTGCTCTCGTCGGGGGCCTCGACGGACTTCACCGACGCCAGCGACGCCCGCGCCACGGCGGCCGTCTTCTCGTCCATGATCTTCTCCAGGGACGCCTTGACGTCCTTGGAGTCGAACGCGCTGCCGTCGCCGAACGTCACGCCCTTGCGCAGGGTGAGGGTCAGCTTCTTGCCGTCCTCGGACGTCTGCCACGACTCGGCCAGGCCCGGCACGACGTTCAGGTCCTTGTCGAACTCGGTGAGGGTGCCGTAGATGTTCTGCAACACGTTCACGGCGGTGAACTGGGTGGCCTTCCAGGGGAAGAGCGTGTCGGGGTCGGAGGTCACGCCGACGACCAGGGCGCCGCCGGACTTGCCCGTTGCGCCGGTGCTGGTCGCGGGCCCGGAAGATGATGAACAGGAGGTCAGGGCGATGGACAGCACTGCGGCGGCGCCGATCGCGGAGAGCGCGCCACGGGGCATGTGGTCTCCTCAAGAGCAGTAGGTCATAAAATTACGCAGACCCTACCACTGGTGTACTAAATTTCCTCAAGGGGTGGATGACGAATGGTCGAGGACGACGGAAGCCTGCTGATCCGTATCCGGGCCGCCATGCCGGCGTTACGGCCGTCGGAGCGGCGCATCGCCGAGACGTTCACCGGCGATCCGGCCGCCGCCGCGAACCTGTCCATCGCCGAGCTGGCCGCCCGCTGCGCCACCTCGACCACCTCGGTCGTGCGCTTCTACCAGCGCATGGGGTACGCGCACTTCAAGGACTTCCGGATCGACCTGACCAGGGCCGCCGCCCGGGAGGAGCTGACCAGGTCGAGCCTGCCGGAGGTGTCGGGCGACATCGACCGTCACGACAGCCTGGAGGGCATCGTCTCCAAGGTCGCCACCAACGAGACGCTGTCGATCGCCGACACGGCCCGCTCCCTCGACATGGACGCTCTGGCCAGGGCGGTGTCGCTGCTGCTGGCCGCGCGCCGGATCGACACCTTCGGCGTGGGCGCGAGCGCGCTGGTCGGCCTGGACCTGCAGCAGAAGCTCTCACGTATCGGGCGTACCGCGATCAACTGGCACGACGCCCACTCGGCCTGGACGTCGGCGGCCACGCTCGACGCCACCTGCGTGACCGTCGCGGTCTCGCACACCGGCGCGACCGTGGACACGGTCGAGTTCCTGTCCATCGCCCGCCGGTCGGGCGCGGCCACGGTGGCGATCACCAACTTCCGCGACTCGCCGCTGGCCGCCGCCGCCGACGTGACGCTGACGACCGCCGCCCGCGAGACGCAGTTCCGCTCGGGCGCCCTGGGCAGCCGCATCGCCCAGCTCATGGTCGTCGACTGCCTGTTCACCGGCGTCGCCGCGGCCAGCTACGACGAGTCGATGGCGGCCCTGCGCAACACCTACGCGGTCGTCCACGAGCGCACGGTGTACAAGCGGGGCTGAACCGGCGCAGGGCGGCCTGACCAGCACGGAAGGCTTTCTTTGACGGCACGTGAATCTAGTGACAAAAAGTGATGACACAACTACTTTAAGTTGACATTCTGGTGGCGAGGCATCGTCTACCAGGAAAGACACCACATGCAACTGATCACCCGTGCCGACTGGCACGCGAAGAAGCCCAGCACCAGCTACACCCGGCTGGCCTCCACCAAAGGCGTCAAGATCCACTACACCGGCGGGAAGGTGCCCTCCGACCTGCCGGACGCCGACAACCACGACACATGCGTCGACCTGGTGAGGGACATCCAGCGCATGCACATGTCCGGCGGGCGCGGCGAGACCTACATCGACCTCGGCTACAACATGGTGTGCTGCCCGCACCGGCGCACCTTCATGGGCCGTGGCCCGCACGTCCTGCCCGCCGCCAACGGCCCGGGGCTCAACTCCGGCCACTACGCCGTGCTCGCCCTGGTCGGCAACACCGGGTTCACCGAACCGAACGACGACCTGCTCAACGCGCTCGTCGACGCCATCGAGTACCTGCGCGAGCACGGCGACGCGGGCAACGAGGTCAAGGGCCACCGGGACGGCTACGACACCGACTGCCCCGGCGACCCCCTCTACCACTGGGTGCGAGGAGGCGCCGAACGCCCTTAGACCAGGCGGCTCACGTGGGCCAGAGCCTGCTTGAGCAGCACTCCCTGGCCGCCGGTCATCTCCTGCTGCACGGCCGGCGAGGCCGCCTCCTCGGGGGTGAACCAGACCAGGTCCAGGGCGTCCTGCCGGGGCCGGCAGTCACCGGCCACGGGCACGATGTAGGCCAGGGACACCGCGTGCTGGCGCGGATCGTGGTACGGCGTGACGCCCGGCGTCGGGAAGTACTCCGCGACGGTGAAGGGCTGCGGGGAGACGGGGATGCGGGGAAGGGCCACGGGCCCGAGGTCCTTCTCCAGGTGACGCAGCAGCGCGTCGCGGACGCGCTCGTGGAGCAGCACCCGCCCCGACACCAGCGCCCGGCTGACCGTCCCGTCCGCCGCGATCCGCAGCAGCAGGCCCACCCGGGTCACCACGCCGGTCTCGTCCACCCGCACCGGCACGGCGTCGATGTAGAGGATCGGCAACTGGCCGCGCACCGATTCGAGCTCTTCGGGGGCCAGCCATCCAGGCGCGGTTTCGGTCTTTTCGGTCATCTGCCGATCGTATGCCCCGCGCCGCCGCTGACAGCGTAAGCCCCACCGACCGATCCGCGCACGGATCCGGCCAGACCCGGCCGGATCCGGCCGGGCCCGCCCGCACGGGCTCAGGCGCGCCTGGCCGGCCTGCTCCTGCCCGCGATCCAGGACGCCGTGCAGACGACCAGCACGATGCCCATGAACGGCAGGTACTCGGCGACTCTTCTCATGTGAGATCACGCTCCGCTCTCGACTTGGCGAGCCGCTGTCGTTGCGGCTCGACGGTGTACCGGGGGTCGCGCGCCGAGGCCGTCCCGGCGTGGAAGACGCCGAACCGGGTGCACACCGACCCGGCCAGCAGGGCAGCCCCGGCGGCCATCGCCGCGACCCTGCTGCGGCGGCCGAGGCCCTGCCCGAGCAGCGCGCCCGCGACCGACAGCGCCTGACCCGCCTTGAGCAGCCGGCTGCGCCGCAGCGGCTCGGCGGTCAGGCCCATCCGGCGTTCCATGCGGACGGCCGCCGCGCACTCCAGAGCCGCGCCCAGCAGCGCCACCCGCCGGGCCGGGGCCGCCTGCGCGAGCGGCGCGGCCAGCATGCCGAGCCCGCCCGCCGACGCCGCGGCCGAGCCCGCGAACAGGAACGGCATCTCCCTGAACCCGTCGTGCCAGGCCGGGACCGCCGTGTCGCAGATCAGCGCGGCGGTGTAGGTCGCCAGCGCCGGCCCGGCCAGCCCCGCGCCCACCGTGGCCGCCCGGCCCAGCCGGGGGAACCGCCCGGTCAGCTCGGTGGCCGCGGCGAGCCCGGCCTGCGGCCCGTACGCGCTCAGGATCCAGGTGCCGACGCTCATCGGCGAGGTCACCTTGAACACCCGCAACATGTTGAGGAAGCGCGACGGCTTGCCCAGGTCGTGGATCAGCGCGTACAGCGAGCCGCCGACCGCGCCCACGGCGGCGACCTTGGCGGCGCGGGCCAGCGCCGGACGTCCGGTCAGCTCGGCGGCGGCCGCCAGCGTGGAGGAGGCCCCGGCCAGGCCGCCGAGGAACAGGTAGCCGGCGATGTCGTGGTCGCTCCAGGGCGTGCCGTTCAGGACCGGCAGGCCGTAGTAGGACTCGGCCTCCGGCTCGGGCGGACGCAGGGAACGCCCGCCGCGGCCCGCCGAGCCGGGCGTGGCCTCGCGCTCGGTGCGCAGGCCGGGCGCGTCGTCCAGGCGCACGTCGGTCTGGTTGCTCATCTGCCCCTCCTCCAGGCCGCCACGGCCATCCCGGCCAGCAGCACCAGCGCCGCCGCGCCGGCGTGCCGCCACATCGACGGCAGATCCGCGGTGGTCACCACCGGGTCCGGCGGCAGGCCGTACACCTGCGGCTCGTCCAGCAGCAGGAAGAAGGCGCCGGTGCCGCCCACACCGTCGGCGGGGTCGTGGCCGTACAGGCGGGCCGAGGACGCGCCCGCCGCGCGCACCTGCTCCAGGCGGCGGTCGGCGCGTTCACGCAGCTCGTCCAGCTCGCCGAACTGGATGGAGTCCGTCGGGCACGTCTTGGCACAGGCCGGCTCCTGGCCGACCTCCAGCCGGTCGTAGCACATCGTGCACTTGGCGGCCGTGCCGCTCGTCTCGCGCCGGCCGATCACCCCGAACGGGCAGGCGGGCACGCAGTAGCCGCAGCCGTTGCAGACGTCCTCCTGGACGACGACCGTGCCGTACTCGGTGCGGAACAGCGACCCGGTCGGGCAGACGTCGAGGCAGGCCGCGTGCGTGCAGTGCTTGCACACGTCGGAGGCCATCAGCCAGCGGAAGTCCATGTCACGGGCGCCGGTCTCCTGGTGGCCGAGCGGCTTGCGCTGCTCGACGAACGCGACGTGCCGCCAGGTGTCGGCGCCGAGCCCGACGGAGTTGTCGTAGGACATGCCGGTGAAGAGCAGGCCGTCCTCGGGCACCGCGTTCCACTCCTTGCAGGCCACCTCGCACGCCTTGCACCCGATGCAGATGCTGGTGTCGGTGAAGAAGCCCATGCGCTTGGGCGGGTCGTCGTATCCGGCGTCGAGCGGCGCCCGGTCGAGGTCGAAGGCCACGGCTCACACCTCCGTTCCGGTGTCCTCGGTCACGCCCGCCCGCCGCCGGTAGGCCAGCACCAGCTCCGGCAGGGCCGGGCCGCGTGGCCTGCGTCCCGGGCGGATGTCGGCCGACAGGGCCTTGACCTCCTGGATGTGGGAATTGGGGTCGAGCGAGATCGAGACCAGCTCGTTGGCCGCGTCGCCCCTGGCCAGACCGTTGGGGCCGAAGTGGAACGGCAGCCCGATCTGGTGGATGACCTTGCCGTTCAGGTGCAGCGGCGCGATCCGGTCGGTGACCAGCACGCGCGCCTCGATGGCGCCGCGCGCGGTGATGACCGTGGCCCACTCGCCGTGCACGAGCCCGCGCTCGGCGGCCAGCTCGGGCGAGACCTCGCAGAACATCTCCGGCTGCAGCTCGGCCAGGTACGGCGTGTGCCGGCTCATGCCGCCCGCCGTGAAGTGCTCGGTCAGCCGGTACGTGGTCACCACGTACGGGTAGACCGACGCGCCCGGCTCCTCCCCGCTCGGCTGGTAACGGTTGTCCTCGTGCCGGTAGAGCTTGCGGGCCGGGTTGCGCTGCCGCCCGTAGAGCGGGTTGGCGACCGGCGAGTCCTGGGGCTCGAAGTGGCTGGGCAGCGGGCCGTCCACCACGCCCGAGGGGGCGAACAGCCAGCCCTTGCCGTCGGCCTGCATGATGAACGGGTCGATGCCCGACAAGGCCGCCGGGCCCTGCGCCCCCGGCTCGGGCCGGTAGGACGGCGGTTTGCCCTCCTCGAAGTCCGGCACGTCGAGCCCGGTCCAGCGGCCGGCCTCCTCGTCCCACCAGACGAGCTTCTTGCGCTCGCTCCACGGACGGCCGTCGGGTGCGGCCGAGGCCCGGTTGTAGAGCACCCGCCGGTTGGCCGGCCACGCCCACGCCCACCCGGCGGCGACCCAGTCCTGCTCGGCGGCCGGTTGACGCAGGGCGGCCCGGTTGACGCCGCCGGCGTACACGCCGCAGTAGATCCAGCAGCCGCACACCGTCGAGCCGTCGTCCTTCAGCTGGGTGTAGGCGTCGAGCGGGCGG
The DNA here is from genome assembly GCF_053596455.1 of Nonomuraea sp. NPDC001699. NCBI lineage: Bacteria > Bacillati > Actinomycetota > Actinomycetes > Streptosporangiales > Streptosporangiaceae > Nonomuraea > Nonomuraea sp. NPDC001699. Next base: position 120,637 of record NZ_JBSFGF010000023.1, read on the forward strand.
CCCTCGGCGTCCCAGCCGTTGATCTCGGCGAGCACCGCCTCGGCGACCGGCTCGGCCGTCTCGCCCTCGACCGGGTAGTCCCAGGTCAGGTCGAGCAGGGGACGGTCCATCGGGTCGGCGGAACCGGCCAGCTTGCGCCGGATGATGCGCCCGAGGTGGTACATGAACCACAGGTCGCTGCGCGCGTCGCCGTCCGGCTCGACGGCCCGGTGGTGCCACTGCAGCCAGCGGTTGGTGTTGGTGAAGCTGCCGCTCTTCTCGGTGTGGGCCGCGGCGGGGAAGAAGAACACCTCGGTGCCGATCTCGGAGGTGACCAGCTCGCCGGTCTCGATCTCCGGGCCGTCCTTCCACCAGGTGGCGCTCTCGATCAGGTTGAGGTCGCGCACCACAAGCCAGTCGAGCCGCGCCATGCCGAGGCGCTGCATCCGGGAGTTGGCCGAGCCCACGGCCGGGTTCTCGCCGAGCAGCAGGTAGCCCTTGCAGGTGCCGTCGAGCTGCGCCAGCACGGTGTCGTACGTGCTGTGCGAGCCCGTCAGGCGCGGCAGGTAGTCGAAGCGGAAGTCGTTGTCGCGCGTCGCGGCCGGCCCCCACCACGCCTTGAGCAGGCTCACCAGGTAGGCGGGCATGTTCGCCCAGAAGCCGCGGCAGGAGGCGTCGGCGCGCAGGAAGTCGCGCATCTTCTCGTGCTCGTGGGCGTGCGGCATCGGGATGTAGCCGGGCAGTAGGTTGAACAGCGTCGGGATGTCGCTGGAGCCCTGGATGCTGGCGTGCCCGCGCAGCGCCTGGATGCCGCCGCCGGGGCGGCCGATGTTGCCGAGCAGCAGTTGCAGGATGCTGGCCGTGCGGATGAACTGCGCGCCGTCGCTGTGCTGCGTCCAGCCCACGGCGTAGACGAACTCGGCGGTCCGCTCCGGCCCGGAGTTCTCCGTCAGGTGCCGGCAGACCTGGGCGAACAGCTCCGGCGGCACCCCGCACACCCGTTGCACCATCTCCGGCGTGTAGCGGGCGAAGTGGCGGCGCAGGACCTGCAGCACGCAGCGCGGGTGCCGCATCGTCTCGTCCCGCCGCGGCTCGCCGCTGAGCGGGACGCCGGTGCCTCCCTGCACCTCGGGGCGGCCGGCCGGCATGCTGCCCGCCGGGCGGTCGTAGTCCTCGTCCCGCTCGCCGGAGGCCGCGACGGTGTGCATGCCCTCGTACTGCCAGGTGTCGTCCTCGTAGCAGCGGTTCTCCGCGTCGAAGCCGGAGAACAGGCCGTCGAGGTCCTCGGCGTCGCGGTAGTCCTCCCGCAGGATGGTCGACGCGTTGGTGTAGTGCAGGACGTAGTCGCGGAAGAACAGCTCGTTCTCCAGCACGTGGTTGACGATCGCGCCGAGGAAGGCCACGTCCGAGCCCGCCCTGATCGGCACGTGCAGGTCGGCCAGCGCACTGGTACGGGTGAAGCGCGGATCCACGTGGATGACCACCGCGCCGCGCGCCTTGGCCTCCATCACCCACTGGAACCCGACCGGATGCGCCTCGGCGAAGTTCGACCCCTGGATCAGCACGCAGTCGGAGTGCTGGAGATCCTGCAGGAACGTCGTGGCCCCGCCGCGCCCGAACGACGTGCCCAGCCCCACCACGGTCGAGCTGTGGCACACCCGCGCCTGGTTCTCGATCTGCACCACGCCGAGCGCGGTGAGCAGCTTCTTGATGAGGTAGTTCTCCTCGTTGTCCAGCGTCGCGCCACCCAGGCTGGCGATGCCCATCGTGCGGGCCACCCGGCGGCCCTTGTTCTCCCACTCCCAGGTCGCCCGGCGGGTGGCGATGATCCGGTCGGCCACCATGTCCATGGCGGTCTCCAGGTCGATCTCCCGCCAGTCGGCGGCGCCCGGCGGGCGGTGGAGCACCTTGTTCAGCCGGCCCGAGCCAGTGGTGAGCTGGAGGCTGGAGGCGCCCTTCGGGCACAGCCGGCCCCTGCTGATGGGCGAGTCGGGATCGCCCTCGATGTGCACGACCTTCTCGTCGCTGACGTAGACGTTCTGGGCGCAGCCCACCGCGCAGTACGGGCACACCGACTTGACCACGCGGTCGGCGGCGGCCGTCCGGGCCGGGTGCTCGCCCGTGCGCGGCGACTTCACCGCCGCCGCCCGGCCGAGCCTGTCCTTGCCGGTGAGCTGCCGCAGCAGCGGCCAGGAGAACCCCATGCCGCTCACGTCCCCGCCTGGCGCATGCGCCGGTCGCTCCAGGCCCGCTCGCGCATCCAGGCGTGCACGTCGCCGCGTTCGACCGGCCCGACCTCGCGCGGGTTGACGAGCTGCTGGGTGCGGCCGGTCAGCAGGCCCGGCCGTCCCCGGCGGCGCGCCACGGCGTCGCTCCCGTCGGCCGGCACGCCCGTCGCGATCAGGTACGCCCGTCCCGCGGGCACCCCCAGCAACCTGGCGATCTCGGTGTAGTCCAGCCCCTGCGACAGCAGCCGCAGCACCCGCTCCTTGCTCGGCATCGCGTTCCCCCCGGCGCCCGTGCCCCTGGACTTCGTCCTCCCCCTCGCCGCCGGGAGGAAACCGAAGTGCCAGGTCAAAGGCGTATGTGCGGGGACGGGCCGGGTCAGGTCAGGCGGGCGGCGGCCTCGTCCCAGGCGCTCGCGTCGCCGGAGGGCTCGTACCGGCGCAGCTCCTGCGTGGAGGCCACCAGGGCGCGCATCCCGGCCAGGTCGGAGACCAGCCCGGCCGCCCGCGCCTGCACCAGGACGTTGCCGAGCGCGGTCGCCTCGGCGGGCCCGGCCACGACCGGCAGGCCGCAGGCGTCGGCCGTGAACCGGCACAGCAGCTCGTTGCGCGACCCGCCGCCCACCAGGTGCACCACCTCGACGTCGCGGCCCGACAGCTCCATCGCCTGCCGGATCGCGTGCCGATGCCCCAGCGCCAGGCTCTCCAGCACGCAGCGCACGAAACCCGCGGGCGTGGAGGGCGGCCGCTGCCCGGTGCGGCGGCACTCGGCGGCGATCCGCGCGGGCATGTCGCCCGGCGGCAGGAACGCGGGCAGGTCCGGGTCGACCACGGCGGCGAAGGGACGCTCCCGGGCCGCCGCCGCCAGCAGGTCCTCCAGAGAGGAGCCGGGCCAGGCCCGCAGGCACTCCTGCAGCAGCCACAGCCCCATGACGTTGCGCAGGTAGCGGACGGTGCCGTCGATCCCGGCCTCGTTGGTGAAGTTGGCCGCCCGGCCCGCCTCGGTGAGCACGGGGCCGGTCAGCTCCACCCCGGCCAGCGACCAGGTGCCGCACGAGATGTAGGCGAAGGCGGGCCCGCCGGCCGGCACGGCGGCCACCGCCGAGGCGGTGTCGTGCGAGGCCACCGCCCGCACCGGCGCGGAGAAGCCGATCTCCGCCGCGACGTCGCGGCGCAGCCCGCCGACCGGCTCGCCGGGCTGCCGCAGCCGCGGGAAGATGCCCCCGGGCAGGCCCAGCCGGTCGATCAGCGGCGCCGCCCAGGACCGGGTGCGCACGTCGAGCAGGCCCGTGGTCGAGGCGTTGGTCACCTCGGCGCCCAGCTCGCCGGTCAGCCAGTAGCCGATCAGGTCGGGCACCAGCAGCATCGTCGCGGCCTGGTCCAGGCGGTCGTCGGCCAGGAGCTGGTAGACGGTGTTGAACGGGAGCACCTGGAGCCCGGACACCGCGTACAGCGCCTCGGCGCCGACCGTCTCGGCCACCTGCCCGGCCACCCCCCGCGTACGGTCGTCGCGGTAGTGGACCGGGTTGCCGAGCAGCGCGCCGGACTCGTCGAGCAGGCCGTAGTCGACGGCCCACGAGTCGACCCCGATCGAGCCGACCGGCCCGGCCGCCCGCAGGCCGGTGAGGATCTCGCGGTAGAGGCCCAGGACGTCCCAGTGGAGGCGGCCGGCCAGGCGGACCGGGCCGTTGGGGAAGCGGTGGACCTCGGACGTGGCGAGCCCGTCCGACAGGTCGGCGACCATCACCCGGCCGCTGGAGGCGCCCAGGTCCACGGCGGCGAATCGGCTCATTGGGTGGACTCCCTCTCGACCAGTTCGGGCTGGAACATGATGTGCTGGTGGGCGTGCTCGTCCGGGTTGTCGCACTCGTCCAGCAGCAGTTCGGTGGCGATGCGGCCGAGCTGGTACGTCGGCTGCCGCATCGAGCTGAGCGACACGGCGGAGGCGGCGGCGAAGTCGATGTCGTCGTAGCCCATCAGGGCCACGTCGTCGGGCACCCGCACCCCGGCGCGCAGCAGGGCCCGCAGCACGCCCAGCGCGAGCAGGTCGTTGGCGCAGAACACGGCCTCGGGCAGGCCGTCCGCCATCAGGTCGGCGGCGGCCTTCTCGCCCGCGCGGGCGGTCATCGCGGCCGCCTCGACCACCCGCAGCGAGCCCGGGTCCAGCCCGGCCGCCGCCAGCGCCTCCGCCGCGCCCCGCCGCCGCTCGGCGCACTGGCGGATGGTCAGCGGCCCGGTCACGTACGCCACGCTGTGACCGCTCGCGTGCCCGCCTCTGGCCAGCAGGTGCGCCACCGCGGCCCGGCCGCCCGCCACGTCGTCCACCGCGACCGCGCACTGGTCGGGGCGGTGGGCCGGATGGTCGACGAGCACCACGCTGATGCCGCGCTCGCGCAGCCGGTCCAGCCGGGCCGGGTCCTCGCCCGAAGGCGTGATCAGCACGCCGCGCACCCGCTGCTCGGCCAGCACGCCCAGGTTGCGCTCCTCCTTGCCGGGGGAGCCCGCCGAGTTGCCGAGGATCACCGCGTAGCCCAGCTCGCTGGCGACGTCCTCGACCCCGGCGGCGACCTCGGTGAAGAACGGGTTGCCGATGTCGATGACGCTCAGGCCGATCGTCCTGCTGTGGCCGGCGCGCAGGGTCGAGGCCGAGCCGTGCCGGACGAACCCCAGCTCCCGGATCGCGGCCTCCACCCGTTCGCGGGTCGCCGTGGCGACCTTCGCCGGTCTGTTCAGCACGTTGGAGACCGTGCCGGGGGAGACGCCGGCGTGGGCGGCGACGTCCTTGATGCTGACCATGGCCATGGCGCCCTATTAAAACGTACCAACGTGATGTTGGCCAGTGCCGCCCACGTGGCAGGGGAGGACGCATTGACAGCGGTCCGCGAGAGATCGTAGTTTTCCGGCGACGCATTAAAACGTTTTGAAGAGGGGTGACCGTGCGACGCGCCTGCTTCCTGCTCAAGGTCCGTCCCGAGCGGCTGGCGGAGTACCGCGAACGCCACCGGGCCGTCTGGCCGGACATGCTCGACGCGCTGCGCCGCGCCGGCTGGCACAACTACTCGCTCTTCCTGCGGGACGACGGCCTGCTCGTGGGCTACCTGGAGACCGCCGACTTCGAGGCCGCGAAGGAGGCGATGGCCGCCACCGAGGTCAACGCCCGCTGGCAGGCCGAGATGGCGCCCTTCTTCGAAGACCTCGACGGCCGGCCCGACGAGGGCATGCGGCCGCTGGACGAAGTGTTCCACCTGGACTGATCGGGAAGTCATGACCACTGACATCAAGGCCGCCCTGCGCGCGCTGCACATCGAGACCCCGTCGTGGGCGTACGGCAACAGCGGCACCCGGTTCAAGGTGTTCGCGCAGCGGGGCGTGCCGCGCGACCCGTACGAGAAACTGGCCGACGCCGCCCAGGTGCACGCCCACACCGGCGTCGCCCCCACCGTCGCCCTGCACATCCCCTGGGACAAGGTGGCCGACTACGGCCACCTGGCCGCCCACGCCCGCGAGCTGGGCGTCGGCATCGGGGCGATCAACTCCAACGTCTTCCAGGACGACGCCTACATGCTCGGCAGCGTCACCAACCCCGACCCCGCGGTCCGCCGCAAGGCGCTGGCGCACCTGCTGGAGTGCGTCGACATCATGGACGCCACCGGCTCGGCCACGCTCAAGCTGTGGTTCTCCGACGGCACCAACTACCCCGGCCAGGACGACATCCGCGCCCGCCAGGACCGCCTGGCCGAGGCCCTGGCCGCGGTGTACGCCCGGCTCGGCGGGGACCAGCGCTTCCTGCTGGAGTACAAGCTGTTCGAGCCCGCCTTCTACACCACCGACGTGCCCGACTGGGGTACCGCCTACGCCCACTGCCTGAGGCTCGGCCCCAAGGCGCAGGTCGTCGTGGACACCGGTCACCACGCGCCGGGCGTCAACATCGAGTTCATCGTGGCGTTCCTGCTGCGCGAGGGGAAGCTCGGCGGCTTCGACTTCAACTCCCGCTTCTACGCCGACGACGACCTCATGGTGGGCGCGGCCGACCCGTTCCAGCTCTTCCGCATCATGTACGAGGTCGCGCGCGGCGGCGGCCTGGAGGCGGGCGTCGCGTTCATGCTCGACCAGTGCCACAACATCGAGCCCAAGATCCCCGGCCAGATCCGCTCGGTCATGAACGTCCAGGAGGCCACCGCCAAGGCGCTGCTGGTCGACCGCGACGCGCTGGCCGCCGCCCAGGCCGGGGGAGACGTGCTGGGCGCGAACGCCGTGCTCATGGACGCCTACAACACCGACGTGCGGCCGCTGCTCGCCGAGCTGCGTGAGGAGACGGGCCTCGCGCCCGACCCGATGGCCGCGTACGCCAAGTCCGGATATTTCGAGAAAATCGCCGCCGAGCGGATCGGCGGCACGCAGGCCGGCTGGGGGGCCTGACCACCATGCACGTCATCAACGAACTGCTGGGCCGTTCGCACCGACTGGGCGCCGACCCGCGCAACACCAACTTCGCCGGCGGCAACACCTCCGCCAAGGGCCACGCCCCCGACCCGGTGACCGGCCAGGACGTCGAGCTGCTCTACGTCAAGGGCTCGGGCGGCGACCTCGGCACGCTCAAGGAGGACGGCCTGGCCGTCCTGCGCCTGGACCGCCTGCGCGCGCTCGCCGGCGTCTACCCCGGCGTCGAGCGCGAGGACGAGATGGTCGCCGCCTTCGACTACTGCCTGCACGGCCGGGGCGGCGCCGCCCCCTCGATCGACACCGCCATGCACGGCCTGGTCGAGGCCGCCCACGTCGACCACCTGCACCCCGACGCCGGGATCGCCCTGGCCACCGCCCGCGACGGCGAGGAGCTGACCCGGCGCGTCTTCGGCGACCGCGTGGTGTGGGTGCCCTGGCGGCGGCCCGGCTTCCAGCTCGGCCTGGACATCGCGGCCGTCAAGGAGGCCAACCCGCAGGCCGTCGGGTGCGTGCTCGGCGGCCACGGCATCACCGCCTGGGGCGCCACCTCGCAGGAGTGCGAGGCCCGCTCGCTGGAGATCATCCGCACCGCCGAGGAGTACCTGGCCGCCAACGGCCGCCCCGACCCGTTCGGGTCCGTGCTGCACGAGCCGCTGCCGGAGGCCGAACGGCACGCGCGGGCCGCCGCGCTGTTCCCGGTCGTGCGGGGGCTGGCCTCCTCCGACCTGCGGCAGGTCGGCCACTACACCGACACCCCGGAGGTGCTGGACTTCCTCTCCCGCGCCGAGCATCCGCGCCTGGCCGCGCTCGGCACGTCCTGCCCCGACCACTTCCTGCGCACCAAGGTCGCCCCGCTGGTCCTGGACCTGCCGCCGGACGCGCCCCTGGAGCGGGCCGTCGAGCGGCTGCGCGAGCTGCACGCCGCCTACCGCGCCGACTACACCGCCTACTACGAGCGCCACGCCGGCCCGGACTCGCCGCCGATGCGCGGCGCGGACCCGGCGATCGTGCTGGTGCCCGGCGTCGGCATGTTCTCCTTCGGCAAGGACAAGCAGACCGCCCGCGTGGCCGGCGAGTTCTACGTCAACGCGATCAACGTCATGCGCGGCGCCGAGTCCGTCTCCGCCTACGCGCCCATCCCGGAGTCGGAGAAGTTCCGGATCGAGTACTGGGAGCTGGAGGAGGCCAAGCTGCGCCGGATGCCGAAGCCGAAGCCGCTGGCCGGGCGGGTGGCGCTGATCACCGGCGCGGGCTCGGGCATCGGCGCGGCGACCGCGCGGCGGCTGGCGGCCGAAGGGGCGTGCGTGGTGCTCGCCGACCGCGACCTGGCCGCCGCGGAGAAGCTCGCCGCCGAGATCGGCGCCGGGGCGTACCGGGCGTCCGACGCGGCCGTGGCCGTGGGGGTGGACGTCACGTCCGAGGAGCAGGTCGTGGCCGCCGTACGGGCCGCCGTGCTCGCCTTCGGCGGCGTGGACCTGGTGGTCAACAACGCCGGCCTGTCGTTGTCGCGCTCCCTGCTGGAGACCAGCCTGGACGACTGGGACCTCCAGCACGACGTGATGGCGCGCGGCTCGTTCCTGGTCTCCCGCGAATGCGCCCGGGTGCTGATCAGCCAGGCGATGGGCGGGGACATCGTCTACATCTCCTCCAAGAACGCCGTCTTCGCCGGGCCGAACAACGTCGCCTACGGCGCGGCCAAGGCCGACCAGGCCCACCAGGTCCGCCTGCTGGCCGCCGAGCTGGGCGAGCACGGCGTCCGCGTCAACGGCGTGAACCCCGACGGCGTCGTGCGCGGCTCGGGCATCTTCGCCTCCGGCTGGGGCGCCAACCGCGCGGCGGTGTACGGCGTGGAGGAGGAGCGCCTGGGCGAGTTCTACGCCCGGCGCACCCTGCTCAAGCGCGAGGTCCTGCCCGAGCACGTGGCCGCGGCGGTCTTCGCGCTCGCCGGGTCCGACCTGACCCACACCACGGGCCTGCACGTCCCGGTGGACGCGGGCGTCGCCGCGGCCTTCCTGAGGTGACCCGTGGCGGGCCGTCCCGTGGGCGGCCCGCCCTCCGCCCCTGACCGAAATATCCAAAATGCGATCGGCGTGGATTCCGCGCCGCATCTGTGCGACACATGGAGACGGGTCCTCCGCAGACCCGCGGAGGACCCGCGGCACCCCCGACCCTCCAGGGAGGCGAAGCCCGTGTCAGCACCGGTGTCCCGTCGTTCGTTCCTCCGCGGCGGCGCGGCCGGCGGTCTCGGCGTGGTTCTCGCGGGCAGCGTGGAGGCCGTCGCCGGCCCCGGCGCGGCCCGCGCCGCCACCCGGGCCGAGGCCGGGTACGGCCCCCTCGTCCCCGACCCGGCCGGCCTGCTGGCCCTGCCCGCCGGGTTCTCCTACACCCTCGTCGCCGAGACCGGCCGCACCCTCCTGGACAGCGGCGAGCCCACCCCGAGCGACCCCGACGGCATGGCCTGCTTCACCGGCCGCCGGGGCACCGTCCTGGTCTGCAACCACGAGATCGGCGGGAGCGAGCCGTACCGGGTGCCCGCCCTGCCCGGCCTCACCTACGACCCCGGCGCGGGCGGCGGCACCACCACCGTCGAGGTGAGCCGCCGCGGCGCGCGGGTCAGGGAGTACGTCAGCCTGGCCGGCACCCACAACAACTGCGCCGGCGGACGCACCCCCTGGAACACCTGGCTGACCTGCGAGGAGACCGAGCAGCGGGCCGGCGGCGCCTTCCAGCGCGACCACGGCTACGTCTTCGAGGTGGACGCCTTCGACCAGCGCTCCAACCAGGACCCGGTGCCCCTGAAGTTCCTGGGCCGCTACTCCCACGAGGCCGTCGCCGTCGATCCCCGCACGTCCGCGATCTACCTGACCGAGGACGCCACCGCCCCCCACGGCCTCTACTTCCGCTGGACCCCGCCGCCGGGCTTCCACGGGGGCAGGGGCGCGCTGCGGGCCCTGGCCACCTCCTCCGGCGGCGACACGGCGGGCCGCCTCCAGGCGATGAGCTGCTACGACGGCTCCCGGCAGGTCGCCGACCTGTCGGAGGCCACCGCGCCGGGCACCCGGTACCGGGTGCGCTGGGTGGACGTCCCCGACCGTGACGCCCGTACGGTCTCGGTGCGCTCCCAGTTCGCCGACGGCCAGGTGACCCGCTCGCGCAAGCTGGAGGGCGCCTACTGGGGCGACGGCGGCGCCTACTTCGTGGCCAGCTACGCCCGCGCCGCCGACGGCAGCCTCAAGGAGCACGACGGCCAGGTGTGGTTCCACGACCCCCGGTCCGGCACGGTCACCCTGCGGACCGTCTTCGGCCTCAACCCCGACCCCGCCCAGGACACCTCCTTCGACGGCCCCGACAACATCACCGTCTCCCCGTACGGCGGCGTGATCCTGGCCGAGGACGGCGAGGGCGTCAGCCATCTCGTCGGCGTCACCAGGACGGGCGCGGCCTACCCGCTGGCCCGCAACGAGCTGAACGAGAGCGAGTTCACCGGCCCCACCTTCGACGCCACCGGCTCCACCCTGTACGCCTGCATCCAGTCGCCGGGCCACGTCTTCGCCATCACGGGACCATGGCGGCGTCCTCAGGAGTAGGCGGCGACCATCCCCACGACCGTCACCAGCGCGCCGGTGGCGGTGATCACCCAGCCCGCCGCCGCGGCGGACCGCCTGGCCCGCCGTCCCGCCCCGGACCAGTAGAGGAGCACGTAGGGCAGGAACCCGATCCCGCCCAGCCCCACCCCGGGCAGTGCCGCCGCGGCCAGCACGCCCCTGGTCCCGGCCGGCGCCGCCCGGTCGCCCTCGGGCGTGAGCTGGGCCCGCGTCACGTCGCCGGCCGAGGAGTCGGGGGAGGCGTCCACCGGGACGGCCGGGCCGCCGGAGTCGGGCGTGAAGCGTCCCTTGCAGTCGTAGCGGCCCTGGCCCAGGTCGGCGCAGGAGAGCACGGTCAGCGTCCCCGGCGTGCCGGTCCGGCCGGTCGCCAGCCGGAAGTCGGAGATCGAGAGCACCGCGGGCAGCACGCAGATCCCCACCCAGAGCAGCACGAGGACGGCGCGCCCGAACGGCCCGGGACCGCGCCCGCGCGAAGGGGTGACGAAGGTGAGATCGGGCAGGAAGTCGCTCATGCCCGGCAGCATCCCGCCCGCCACTTGGGGTTGGCCTGGAAAGGACTGGGACATGCCCCTGTCACCGGCGCGGGCCGTCTCAGCTTGCATAATCATCCTCTTGAGTGCATCATCTTCACAAGCAAGGTCATGAGATAGGGTGCATAACTATGCAGGAGGGCCGGATGAGAGCAGCGATCGCGGGAGCGAGCGGCTATGCCGGAGGTGAGCTGCTCCGCCTCCTGCTCGGCCATCCCGAGTTCGAGATCGGCGCGCTCACCGCGGCCTCCAGCGCGGGCGACCTGCTCGGCGCCCACCAGCCGCACCTGCCGCAGCTCGCCGACCGCGTCCTGGAGGAGACCACGCCCGGCGTGCTCGCCGGGCACGACGTGGTCTTCCTCGCGCTGCCGCACGGCCACTCGGCCGCCGTCGCCGCCCAGCTCGGCGAGGACACGATCGTGGTCGACTGCGGCGCCGACCACCGGCTCGCCGACCCCGCGGCCTGGCGGGAGTTCTACGGCGGCGACCACGCCGGCACCTGGCCCTACGGCCTGCCCGAGCTGCCCGGCGGGCGCGAGGCGCTGAAGAAGGCCCGGCGCATCGCCGTCCCCGGCTGCTACCCGACCTCGGTCCTGCTGGCCCTGTGGCCGGCCTTCGCCGCGGGCCTGGCCGGTCCCGACGTGGTCGTCGTGGCCGCCAGCGGCACCAGCGGCGCGGGCAAGGCGCCCAGGTCCCATCTGCTCGGCAGCGAGGTCATGGGCTCGGTCAGCGCGTACGGCGTGGGCGGCGTCCACCGCCACACGCCCGAGATGGAGCAGGGGCTGTCCGCCGTCGCCGGCGCACCCGTACGCGTCTCCTTCACCCCCACCCTGGCCCCCATGAGCCGCGGCATCCTGGCCACCTGCACCGCCCCCGCCGCCCCCGGCCTCACCCGCGAGTCGCTGCGCACCGCCTACGAGGTCGCGCTGAAGGCCGAGCCGTTCGTCCGGCTCCTGCCCGAGGGCGTCTGGCCGGCCACCTCCATGACGTACGGCGCCAACACCGCCGCCCTTCAGGTGACGCTCGACGAGCGCGCCGGCCGCGTGGTCGCCGTCATCGCCATCGACAACCTCACCAAGGGCACGGCCGGAGGCGCGATCCAGAGCGTGAACCTCGCCCTCGGCCTGCCGGAAGAGCTCGGCCTTCCCCTGACAGGAGTTGCTCCATGAGTGTCACCGCCCCCTTGGGCTTCCGGGCCGCGGGCGTCGCCGCGGGCATCAAGTCCGGCGACGCCCGTGACCTGGCCCTCGTCGTCAACGACGGCCCCAGCCGCGCCGCCGCCGGCGTCTTCACCGCCAACCGCGTCAAGGCCGCCCCCGTGCTGTGGTCGCAGCAGGTCCTGGCGGGCGGGCGGCTGCGCGCGGTGGTGCTCAACTCCGGCGGCGCCAACGCCTGCACCGGCCCCGAGGGCTTCCAGGACACCCACGCCACCGCCGAGAAGGTCGCCGAGGCCCTCGGCGACAGCGCGGGCGAGATCGCGGTCTGCTCCACCGGCCTGATCGGCGAGCGGCTGCCGATGGAGGCCCTGCTGACCGGCGTCCAGACCGCCGCGGGCCAGCTGTCCCGCGACGGCGGCCTGGCCGCGGCCGACGCCATCCGCACCACCGACACCGTCTCCAAGATCTCCTTCAAGCGGGCCGACGGCTACATGGTCGGCGGCATGGCCAAGGGCGCCGGCATGCTCGCCCCCGCCCTGGCGACCATGCTCTGCGTGATCACCACCGACGCCGACCTGACCAGCGAGGAGCTCGACGCCGTCCTGCGCGCCGCCACGGCCACCACCTTCGACCGGCTCGACTCCGACGGCTGCATGTCCACCAACGACACCGTGCTGCTGCTGGCCAGCGGCGCCGCCGGGGTCAGGCCCGACCTGGCCGAGTTCGGGCAGAAGGTGCAGGAGGTCTGCGCCGACCTGGCCAGGCAGCTCCTCGTGGACGCCGAGGGCGCCTCCAAGGCGATCGCCGTCGAGGTCGTCGGCGCCGCCTCCGAGGACGACGCCGTCGAGGTGGGCCGCACCGTCGCCCGTTCCAACCTGCTCAAGTGCGCCATCCACGGCGAGGACCCCAACTGGGGCCGCGTCCTGGCCGCCGTCGGCACCACGAAGGCCGCCTTCGAGCCCGACCGCGTCAACGTCGCCATCAACGGCATCTGGATCTGCCGCGACGGCTCCGTCGGCGACGACCGCACCAAGGTCGACATGCGCCCCCGCGACGTGACGATCACCATCGACCTGTCGGCCGGCCGCCACAGCGCCACGATCCACACCACGGACCTGACCGCCGAGTACGTCCACGAGAACTCGGCGTACTCCTCGTGAGGGCCGTCACCGCGGCGACCAAGGCCGAGGCGCTGATCGAGGCCCTGCCCTGGCTGACCCGCTTCGCCGGCGCGACCGTCGTCATCAAGTACGGCGGCAACGCCATGACCGACGAGTCCCTCAAGGAGGGTTTCGCCGAGGACGTCGTGTTCCTGCACCACGCCGGCCTGCGCCCGGTCGTCGTCCACGGCGGCGGGCCGCAGATCAGCAGCGCCCTCGACAGGCACGGCATCGAGTCCACCTTCACCGCGGGCCTGCGCGTCACCACGCCCGAGGCCATGCAGGTCGTCAGGATGGTCCTGGTCGGCCAGGTGGGCCGCGACATCGTCGGCCTGATCAACCGGCACGGCCCGTTCGCGATCGGCATGTCCGGCGAGGACGCCTGCCTGTTCACCGCCGAGCGCAAGCCCGTCATCGTCGACGGCGAGCCCGTGGACATCGGCCAGGTCGGCGAGATCGTCAAGGTCGACCCGGGCGCCGTGCGCGCGCTGATCGACGACGGCCGCATCCCGGTCGTCTCCAGCGTCGCCGTCGGCGCCGACGGAGAAATCTACAATGTAAATGCGGACACCGCGGCCGCCGCGCTGGCCGTGGCGCTGGGCGCGCAGAAGCTGATCGTCCTCACCGACGTCGAGGGCCTTTACGCCAACTGGCCCGACGACACCGACGTGATCGACGAGCTCGACGCCGACGAGCTGGAGAAGCTGCTGCCCAACCTGTCCAGCGGCATGGTGCCCAAGATGGAGGCGTGCCTGACCGCCGTGCGCGGGGGAGTGCCCCAGGCGCACGTCCTCGACGGCCGCGTGCCCCACTCGATGCTGCTGGAAATCTTCACCAACGAAGGAATCGGAACCATGGTGATGCCCTCATGAGCCTCCACGAGCGGTTCGAGCAGGCGTTCATGCCCAACTACGGCGTCCCCCCGATCGCCCTGGCGCGCGGCGAGGGCACCCGCGTCTGGGACGTCGACGGCAAGGAGTACCTCGACTTCATCGGCGGCATCGCGGTCAGCTCGCTCGGCCACGCCCACCCCGCCCTGGTCGAGGCGGTCTCCAAGCAGGTCGCCATGCTCGCCCACACCAGCAACCTGTTCCTGCACGAGCCCGAGGTGCTGCTCGCCGAGCGGCTGCTCGACCTGCTCAACGCCCCCGCCCGGATCTTCTTCGCCAACTCCGGCACCGAGGCCAACGAGGCCGCCTACAAGCTCGCCGTCAAGTACGGCAAGCGTGAGGGCCGCTCCTACTTCGTCGCCGCCGAGAACGGCTTCCACGGCCGGACGATCGGCGCCCTGTCGCTGACCGGCAAGAAGGCCATCCGCGACCAGTTCGGCCCGTTCCCCGTGGACGTGCGCTTCGTCCCGTACGGCGACGCCGACGCGCTCAAGGAGGCCGTGACCGGCGACTGCATCGCGGTGTTCCTGGAGCCGACGCAGGGCGAGGCCGGCGTGGTCCCGCCGCCCGAGGGCTACTTCGAGGCCGCCCGCGAGATCTGCGACGCCACCGGCGCGCTGCTGGTCGCCGACGAGATCCAGTCGGCGATCGGCCGTACCGGCCACTGGTTCGCCCACCAGGCCGACGGCGTCACGCCCGACATCCTGACCCTGGCCAAGGGGCTGGGCGGCGGCCTGCCGATCGGCGCGTGCGTCGGGTTCGGCGAGGCCGGCCGGCTGTTCGACAAGGGCGACCACGGCTCGACGTTCGGCGGCAACCCGGTCTCGTGCGCGGCGGCGCTGGCCGTCCTGGACAACCTCGACCTCGACCACGTCAAGTCGGTGGCCGCCGGGCTGCGCGGCGGCCTGGAGGCGGTCCGCCACCCGCTGCTGAAGGGCGTGCGCGGCCGCGGCCTGTGGCTGGCCGCCGTCCTGACGGAGGAGCGTTCGGCGCGGGTGCAGCAGGCCGCCGCCGAGGCGGGCTTCCTGGTCAACGCCCTCCAGCCGGACGCCGTACGCCTCGCGCCGCCGCTGGTGGTCACCCATGAGGAGGTGAACGCCTTCGTCGAGGCGTTCCCGGCGATCCTCAAGGAGGCCGCGGCGTGACCAGACACCGCGCGGACTCGGCGCAAGTCAGACACTTCCTGCGGGACGACGACCTCACTCCCGAGGAGCAGACGGAGGTCCTCGACCTGGCCGCCGCGATGAAGAAGGACCGGCTCGGCTACCGGCCGTTCGAGGGCCCCAAGACCGTCGCCGTCCTGTTCGACAAGCCCTCGGCCCGCACCCGCGTCTCCTTCCACACCGGCATCGGCGAGCTCGGCGGCCTGCCGCTCGTCGTCGACAACGTCGCGGTGCTGATGGGCAGGGGCGAGCCCACCGCCGACATCGCCCGCGTGCTCGACCGCCAGGTGGCCGCCATCGTGTGGCGCACCACCGGGCAGCGGCTCGTCGAGGAGATGGCCGCCGCCTCCGCGGTGCCCGTCGTCAACGCGCTCACCGACGACTTCCACCCCTGCCAGATCCTCGCCGACCTGCAGACCGTCCGCGAGCGGCTGGGCGGCACGGCCGGGCTGACGCTGACCTACGTCGGCGACGGCGCCAACAACATGGCCCACTCCTACCTGCTCGGCGGCGCCACGGCCGGCATGCACGTCCGGATCGCCGCCCCGGCCGGCTACCAGCCCGACGCCGAGATTCTCGGCCAGGCCGCCGCCGTCGCGGCCAGGACCGGCGGATCGGTGGCCGCGACGACCGACCCGGCGGCCGCCGCCGAGGGGGCGCACGTGATCGCCACCGACACGTGGGTGTCGATGGGGCAGAGCGGCGCCGACGAGCGGGCGGCCGCGTTCCTGCCGTACCAGGTCAACGCGGAGCTGCTGGCGCACGCCGCGCCCGAGGCGATCGTCCTGCACTGCCTGCCCGCCTACCGCGGCAAGGAGATCACCGCCGACGTCCTCGACGGCCCGGCCAGCGTCGTGTGGGACCAGGCGGAGAACCGGCTGCACGCCCAGAAGGCGCTGCTCCACTGGCTGGTGACCCGCGGATGACCATCCCGATGACCAAGGCCGCGCGGCAGGCGAAGATCACCGACCTGCTGCAGCGCAAGGCCGTGCGCTCCCAGCCCGAGCTGGCCAAGCTGCTGGCCGAGAGCGGGGTCGAGGTCACCCAGGCCACCCTCTCCCGCGACCTGGACGAGCTCGGCGCGCTCAAGCTGCGCGCCGACGACGGCTCCCTGGTGTACGCGCTGCCCGGCGAGGGCGGCGACCGCATCCCGCTCACCAGGACCGGCGGCGGCGAGACCCCGGCGGCGCGGCTGCACCGCATCGCCGAGGAACTGCTCGTGGCCGCCGAGGCCTCGGCCAACCTGGTCATGCTCAGAACCCCGCCGGGCGCCGCCCAGTTCCTGGCCTCCGCCATCGACCACGCCGACTGGGAGTCCATCCTCGGCACGGTCGCGGGCGACGACACGATCCTGGTCATCAGCCGCGATCCGATGGGCGGCCAGGCCGTCGCGGAGGCGCTGCTGCGCGTGGCGGACCGGCGTGGTTGACCCGATCGCCGGGATCGCGGTCGCCCCTGACGCAAAGAAGGGCTGAGTTGCACTATGGTCGCGTGGGAAATGGAGGAGATGACGGTGAGTGATGGCAAGCCGATGCGGCTGTGGGGCGGACGCTTCGAGAGCGGCCCGTCCGACGCGCTGGCCCGGCTGTCGGTGAGCGTGCACTTCGACTGGCGGCTGGTGCCGTACGACCTGGCGGCGTCCAGGGCGCACGCCCGCGTGCTGCACAGGGCGGGGCTGCTGAGCGACGACGAGCTGGAGCGCATGATCGGCGCGCTCGACGACCTGGAGGCCGCCTGCAAGGCGGGCGAGTTCCGCCCGACCGTGGCCGACGAGGACGTGCACACCGCCCTGGAGCGCGGCCTGCTGGAGCGGCTCGGCTCGCTCGGCGGCAAGCTGCGCGCGGGCCGCAGCCGCAACGACCAGATCGCCACCGACCTGCGCCTCTACCTCCGCGACCACGTGCGCAGCATCGTCTCCCGCCTGGTCGAGCTGGAGACCGCGCTCATGGCCCAGGCCGAGGAGCACGCCGAGACCGCCGCGCCGGGCATGACGCACCTGCAGCACGCCCAGCCCGTCTCCTTCGGCCACCAGCTCCTGGCCCACGTCCACGCCTTCACCCGCGACATCGACCGCCTCACCGACTGGGACAAGCGCGCCGCGGTCTCCCCGCTCGGCTCCGGCGCCCTGGCGGGCTCCTCGCTGCCGCTCGACCCGCAGGCCGTGGCCGAGGAGCTGGGCTTCTCCGCCGCCGCGCCCAACTCGATGGACGCCGTCGCCGACCGCGACTTCGCCGCCGAGTTCCTGTTCGACGCGGCGATGATCGGCGTGCACCTGTCGCGGCTGGGCGAGGAGATCGTCCTGTGGGCCTCGCAGGAGTTCCGCTGGATCGAGATGGACGACGCCTACTCCACCGGCTCGTCGATCATGCCCCAGAAGAAGAACCCCGACGTCGCCGAGCTGGCCCGCGGCAAGTCCGGCCGCCTGATCGGCAACCTGATGTCGATGCTGACCACGCTCAAGGGCCTGCCGCTGACCTACAACCGCGACCTGCAGGAGGACAAGGAGCCGGTGTTCGACTCGGTCGACACGCTGCTGCTCGTCCTGCCCGCGATGGCCGGCCTGGTCGCGACCATGCGCGTCAACACCGCCCGCATGGAGGCGTCGGCGCCCGACGGGTTCGCCCTGGCCACCGACCTGGCCGAGCTGCTGGTGCGGCGCGGCGTGCCGTTCCGCGACGCGCACGAGGCCGTCGGCCACCTGGTGGTCTGGTGCCAGGTCAACGACAAGGACCTCGGCGACCTGTCCGACGACGAGCTGGCCAAGGTCTCGTCGCACCTGACGCCCGACGTCCGCGACGTGCTCAACGTGCCCGGCGCGCTGGCGGCCCGCAAGGCCCACGGCGGCACCGCCCCCGACCGCGTACGCGACCAGCTCGTCGCCCTGCGCGAGGCGGTCGACGCCCAGGCGGCATGGGCCTCGGGAAACTGAGCGCCGCGCCGCTGCCGCGGAGTTTCTTCGACCGGCCCTCGCACGAGGTCGCGCCCGACCTGCTCGGACGCGTCCTCGTGCACGGGCCGGTCGCCGTCCGCCTCACCGAGGTCGAGGCGTACGGCGGCCCCGGCGAGGACCCCGCGGCCCACACCTACCGCGGCAGGACACCCCGCAACGCCGTCATGTTCGGCCCGCCCGGCCACCTGTACGTGTACTTCACCTACGGCATGCACTTCTGCGCGAACCTCGTCTGCCTGCCCGAGGGCCATGGCTCGGCCGTGCTGGTCCGCGCCGGCGAGATCGTCGCCGGCCTCGACGAGGCCCGCACCCGCCGCACCCCCGCCCCGGCCTCCGCCGCCGGGACCGCTGCGGCCTTCGACGGGGGACGGTCCGCCCCCGCCTCTGCCGCGGGACGGGCCGCCGCGGCCGGACGCGCCAGGGGCGTGCCTGACCGTGACCTGGCCCGCGGCCCCGCCAGGCTGGCCGTCGCGCTGGGCCTGCTGCGCGAGCACAACGGCCTGGACGCGATCTGGGAAGGCTCACCCGCGGCCCTGCCACCCCTGACCGGTACCCCCGGAAGCCCCGGGCGTTTCGGCCACGGACCGGAGCACGCCACCTGGCTCACCGGCCTGCCCCACGGCTCGGCCGCCGTCCTCGAAGGCCGGCCCGCCGACCCCGGCACGATCAGGTCAGGCCCGCGCACCGGCGTCTCGACCGCCAAGGACACCCCGTGGCGGTTCTGGATCGACGGCGACCCGACCGTGTCGCCGTACCGGGCTCACGTGCCGCGCCGGCGCAGCTCCGCGGCCACCTCCGTGGGGGAGACCCCCAGCTCGTGAGCGCTGAAGACGTGCAGGTGGTCGCCGGTGTCGATCTCCAGCATCTCGCTGCGCAGCCCGAACCGCCGGCGCACGTCCACCTTGACGTCCTTCACCGCCTCCCACGGCACGTGCCGCCGCCCGGCGAACCCGTGCACCACCGTGATCCCGTCGGCGTCGGCGGCCAGCCGCACCGGCACCAGCACGTCGCGCAACCCCATCCCGCCCACCAGCACGGCCGCCGGCACCGCCAGGATCACCCCGCGCACGTCCCCGTCGACCCACCAGAAGACGGCGAGCCCGGCGCACGCCAGAGCCCCTAAGATCTTGAAAACGGCCAGCTCGCGACGGACCCTCCACATGGACACCGAGCGTATCCAAGTGGCGGTCACCCCGGACGATCGGGCACGCTGTAACCACCTCAACGTCTACTGGAAAGCCAGCACCGTGACCGACATTCTCGATGAGCTCGAATGGCGCGACGTCCTCGCGCAGACCACCGACGTCGAAGCCCTGCGTGAGGCGCTGTCGAAGGGTCCGATCACGGTCTATGCGGGCTTCGACCCGACTGCGCCGTCGCTCCATGTGGGCAACCTGGCCACGCTGCTCATCCTCACCCGCTTCCAGCGGGCCGGCCACAAGCCGATCGGCCTGGTGGGCGGCGCCACCGGCCTGATCGGCGACCCCAGCGGACGCAGCACCGAGCGGGTGCTCAACACCTCCGAGGTCGTGGCCGAGTGGGTGGCGAAGATCCGGGTCCAGGTGGAGAAGTTCCTGTCGTTCGAGCCCGGCCCCAACGCCGCGACGCTGGTCAGCAACCTCGACTGGACCTCCGAGCTGTCGGCCATCGACTTCCTGCGCGACGTCGGCAAGCACTTCCCGGTCAACCGCATGCTGGCCCGCGAGTCGGTCTCGGCCCGGCTGGCGGGCGAGGGCCTGAGCTACACCGAGTTCAGCTACCAGATCCTCCAGGCCAACGACTACCTTGAGCTCCACCGCCGGCACGGCTGCGCCCTCCAGGTGGGCGGCAGCGACCAGTGGGGCAACATCACCGCCGGCGTCGACCTGGTCAGGCGCGTCGAGGGAGCGCACGTCCACGCCCTGACCGGCAAGCTGATCACCAAGGCCGACGGCACCAAGTTCGGCAAGACGGCCGGCGGCGCGGTCTGGCTCGACGCCTCGCTCACCTCCCCGTACGCGTTCTACCAGTACTGGCTCAACGCCGACGACCG
This sequence comes from Nonomuraea sp. NPDC001699, assembly GCF_053596455.1. NCBI lineage: Bacteria > Bacillati > Actinomycetota > Actinomycetes > Streptosporangiales > Streptosporangiaceae > Nonomuraea > Nonomuraea sp. NPDC001699. The sequence continues at coordinate 140,771 of NZ_JBSFGF010000023.1, forward strand.
CGACGTGGTGCGCTTCCTCAAGGTGTTCACGTTCCGCTCCCGCGAGGAGATCGAAGAGCTGGAGAAGGCCGTCGCCGACCGCCCGTTCGCCCGTGAGGCGCAGCGCGCGCTGGCCGAGGACCTCACCACCCTGGTTCACGGGGGCGAGGAACTGGCCGCGGTGGTGGCCGCGTCGAAGGCGCTGTTCGGTCAGGGCTCGCTGGACGAGCTGCCCGCCGCCACCCTGGAGGCCGCCCTGGCGGAGGTGCCCAAGGCCACCGTCACCGAGCTCGGCGCGACCTTCGTCGACCTGCTGGCCGACAGCGGCCTGGTCGAGTCGAAGTCGGCGGCCAGGCGCGCGGTCAAGGAGGGCGGCGCGTACCTGAACAACGTCAAGATCACCGACGAGGCGTACGTGCCCGAGGCGTCCGACCTGCTGGCGGGCCGGTTCATGGTCCTGCGCCGTGGCAAGAAGTCGATCGGCGGCGTCGAGGTCGCCTGACCCCGCAGCGGCGAGGCGGGTCCTTCGGGGCCCGCCATTGTCATTTTGCTGTCGCTTCCGCCGTCACTTCCGCTCGAACAGGGCCACCGTCAGCCCCGGCAGATCCGCCGAGTGCTTGACGGACACGGCCTCGAACCCCGCCCGCCGCACCTGCGCCACACGGGGCACGGAGTCGCCCTGCAACCCCGCCTGCTTGGTACCGCGCCACACCACCCACACCCGTTCGCGCCCCTTCAACGCCGCCGCGACCTCCGGCCTTTCCGGATAGCCGAATCCGTCGGGCTCGGGCGCGTCACCCGTCTTCAGGACGTCGTCGGGCATCGCCGAGTCCGCGTAGTAGTCGAACCCGGCCCGCAGCGGGCTCTGCCCGTACACGATCGCGTCCCCGGGCTCGGCCCTGACCACCCGCAACGCCCACGGGACGTTCTCGAACCGGCCGTTCTCCTCGCGTACCGTCACGTGGTCCGAGACCGCGAGCAGGCCCCCTACCAGCACGACCGCGACCCCCGCCGGAACCGGGAAGCGCGGCACCGCCGCCACGGCCACGCCCGCCAGCAACGCCAGCGCCGGCGCCGTCACGAACAGATACCGGTCCACGTACGCGGGCGTCACCAACTGCGAGACCGCGAGCAGCAACACCGGCGGCAACACCAGCCACCCCACCCCCGCAACAGCCCACCGCGCCCCCTCACCGGCCACCGGATCACGCCAGGCCGATCGCTCCTCGTCCCCCCGCACCACATCCCGCTGCGACGATCGCCCCTCGATCCCCGCCGCAGAATCCCGCCCCCGCACCTGGTCCCCGGCGCTCCGGCCCGCCTTCGACCTCCACAGGACCACCGCCCCGGCCAGAGCGACCGCGAACAGCAGCAGCCCGAGCCCGGCCGAACCCGCCGCCATCTTCGGGAACTTGAGCCACACCTCCGGCCCTCGCTGCGGGATCCAGCTGATCGCATGCCGCTCCCCGAACCCGACCAGCCCCAGCACGACCGCCGGCAGCCCGCCGACCCCGAGCGCCGCCGCCATCCGCAACAACATCCCGCGCCGGGCGAGCGCGAGATGCGCGGGCAGCGCCAGCACCGCGAACAGATGCGTGCAGCACACCAACGCCACCGCCACCCCGTACGCCACCCACCGCCGCCCACCCGGACGCTCCACCGCCCGACGCAACGCCCAGAACGAGAACACCACCGCGGCCGCCGCGAACGCGTAAGACCTGGCGAACGCCCCGTAATAGGAAACGGACGGCAGGAGCGCGAACAGCGCCGCCCCGATCACCCCCGCCCGCACACTGTGCAGCCGCCTCCCGAGATCGGCCAGAAACCAGGCCGCCACGCCGATCGCCACCGCCGACGGGAACCGCAGCCACAGCTCAGCCGTGCCCGCCTTCACCCAGAAGTGCATGAACAGGTAGTACGGCAGGAAGTGCCCGTCGATGTTCTGGGCCAACTCCCACAACCCCGGCAGTGACCGGGAAGCCGCGCTGATGGTCGCCAGCTCGTCACCGTTCAAGGTGGCCGCCCCCGTCCCCGAGAACGCCACCGCCCCCGCGACCAAGGCCATCCACCAAGGGGCGGAGGAGCGGGGGCGGGTCGCGGGTGGGACTGCGGGAACAATTGTGGCGGCAGTGGTCACCGGGGCAGAATACGCGCCCCCCGAGCCCCGCCCGCCCTCTTAACTGACCCCCCATCCGGTATGCCGGAACGGGCCCCTCCACCCGACCATCGTCTCCGGTCCCCGATCACCCCCGCACCTCCACCGGCCGAAGAGTCGACGGTCTGTATCAACGCCCCGACCTGTGCACTCTCACGAGAACGCCGCAGCGCCTGGCACCAAGCCCTGCACACGCCCCCTTGCTCGCCGAGCCAGGCGGAATCCGGCCCTCCGGCCATGGCGACCACCGCCGACCCTCAACTGACTCCCGCAAACCCGCCCAGCGATCCGACATGGCTCGTTCGACGTCCGTCACCAGCGCCGTCGCTCCTTGATCCGGCCCCCCTTCCGCCATGTCCCCGTCCGGCGATTTGACGTGTCGCGGATCGCGACCTAATCTTTCACTTCGTCCCCGGAGCGAGCCGGACGCCGACAAGGCGGACGGGCCCCGGGACAAGCCCCTTGAGATGACAAGCCACCTCGGTCGAGGCGCTTCAACGCGCTTTGGCATGGGTTGTCCTCGGGCGCCCGAAGCACGCCGAATAATCGGTTGATTCGACAGGTGCCGGATGACACGGTAAGTTATGAGGGTTGCCTCGGCAGCGAGGCGTCCAATCCTAGCTAGGTTCGGCCCGGTTTGTTCAAGTCTCCGGATTTGACACCAAATCGGCGGGCTTGCTAAGATTGAGACACAACGAAATGAACGCCTCTGAACGAGGATCCGGGAACGGGTTCTGGTGAGGAAGTACGCGTCCGTTTCTTGAGAACTCAACAGTGTGTTAAAAGCCA
>NZ_JBSFGF010000024.1:0-133998 GCF_053596455.1 Nonomuraea sp. NPDC001699
CACGGTGACCGTCGCCGCGTCCAGGAGCAGCAGGCTCGGCCGCGCGGTGAAGGCGATCGTGCCGGTCCCCGTGCCGGCGGGCAGCGTGCCGATGGCCCAGCGCAGCGTGGTGGTGCCGTCGGTGTTCCTGCTCACGCTGCTCGAAGCGGGCCGCGTGGCCACCGAGCCGGCGGGTTGGCCTGATGCGCCGAGATGCCTACACCCCGTGCAGGGCCTTCCCGCCCGGCGAGGCTGGGAACCGCGGCAGGGTAGGTCATGAGAGGGATGCGAACCATCGCCCCGCCGCGTTCCAGCGTTCGACGGTGGGGAACCCGGATCGTCTGGCTAGGGGGCCGACATCGTCGATCGAGACAGTTGCCCAGGTGAACCAGTCGCCCGTGCGCCCGGCCTGGCGCAGCCGTAGGGTGTGAACCCCGCTCTGTGAACCCGGTGGCGAGAGTTCGGCGATCACTTTTCCTTCCGGCCTGACCAGCTCGCGCAGGCGCCGCAGGAGGACTGCCGGGTCGCCACCGATGCCGATGTTGCCGTCGACCAGGAGCGCCTCGGCCCACCACCCGGTTCCCGGAAGAGGTTCGAAGATGCACCTGTGCAGCGCCAGGCCGCCCGCGCGGCGGGTCAGCTCCACGGCCAGAGGTGTGATGTCGATGCCCAGAGAGGGAATCCCCATCCGGGTAAGCGCCACAGTCAATCTTCCTGGCCCCGAACCGACATCCAGAGTGGGTCCGCCGCATCGGGCCACAATGTGCTCGTCGCCCTCGTTGTACCGGAGCCAGCGCATGGCGGAGAGTGGCTGCATTCGGCCGTCGGCGTATTCGATTTCTACGCTTTCGCCGTTGAGAGAATCCTCGTAGAAAGCGCCGATCACGCGACTCTGCCACAGCGGCCGGTGATGGGAAAAGGGGCTGCTGGAATGTTGCCGCGACTCCCGTTGATCATGTCGCGACATTACCTCGGCAAGTCGGTGCCGATTCTTACGAAGCTGTTATGGGCGCGGAGCCGTAACGGCCTTGCAAAAACACGTCCTGCGCGCCTTGAGCGAAAAGTCAAGGTCTGGTGCATGCCTTCCGAGGGCGCAGGACACATCGGCCATATCGTGCGACTGGCTGCCCTGGGAACCGTATCTTCGGGGACCCGAACCGGTCATTTCTCGGAATGACGTCATACTTTCGTAAGGGAAGGGGCGCTGATCCCGCGTTAGCGTCCACCTATGGAGATCGACGTAGTGCTGCCCTGCCTGAATGAGGAGGCAGCCCTGCCCTGGGTGCTCGGGCGGATGCCGCCCGGCTTCCGCCCGATCGTGGTCGACAACGGTTCGACCGACGGATCCGCGAGGGTCGCGGCGGAGTTCGGCGCGATGGTGGTGACAGAGCCTCGGCCCGGATTCGGCGCTGCGTGCCACGCGGGGCTGACGGCCGCGACGGCTGACGTGGTGTGCTTCATGGACGCCGACGCGTCCCTCGATCCCGGGCAGTTGCCGCGCGTCACCGGGCCGGTCCTGGCGGGTGAGGCCGATCTGGTGCTCGGCCGCCGTGTCCTTGGGCGGGGCGCCTCCTGGCCGGTGCACGCCCGGCTCGGCAACGCCGTGCTGGCTCGGAAGCTGCGCCGCCGTACCGGTGCCGACCTGCACGATCTGGGGCCGATGCGGGCGTGCGAACGTGCCGCCCTGCTGGCCTTGGAACTGGCGGACCGCCGGTTCGGCTACCCCCTGGAGATGGTGCTTCGCGCCGGCGCGACCCACTGGCGGATCGCCGAGGTCGAGGTGGACTATCTGGCCCGTACGGGGAGGTCGAAGGTGACGGGTACGGTGCGCGGCACGCTCCGGGCGATCGGCGACATGCGCCGGGTCATGGCCGACAGGACGATATGACGTGAGGTCACACCATGTCGAGAGTGCGCAACTCCTGGTGATCGCCAAGGAGCCCGTACCGGGAAAGGTGAAGACCCGCCTGACCCCGCCCTGTACTCCGCGTGAGGCCGCGGCACTGGCCGCCGCCGCGCTGGAGGACACGTTGCGGGAGGTTGCCCGGGCCCCGGTGACCCGCCGCGTGATCGCTCTCGACGGGGCTCCTGGGGCGTGGCTGCCCGCCGGGTTCACGGTCGTTCCGCAGCGCGGCGACGGCCTGGACGAACGGCTCGCCGCCGCCTTTGACGACGCCCACCGGGCGTCGCCCATCCCGACCGTGCTCATCGGCATGGATACCCCGCAGGTGTCCGCCGGCCTGCTGGCTGGTGCCGTGTCGCTGCTCGGCGCCCATGACGCGGTGTTCGGCCCCGCGACGGACGGTGGGTTCTGGCTTCTCGGGCTGCGTGCCCCCGACCCCGATCTGCTGCTCGGCGTGCCGATGTCCGAGCCGACCACGGGAGAGATCCAGTTGAACAGACTGAGAGAGGCAGGGCTGAGTGTCGCTCGCATGCCCTGCCTGACCGATGTGGACACCATGGCGGACGCGGTCGAGGTGGCGGCCCTGGCTCCCCACTCCCGCTTCGCCGCCGCGCTCGCCGGAACGGCGGTGTTGTCGTGATGGGCGGCGAGGCGAAGGTACTGGTCACCGGCGCGGCCGGATTCATCGGGAGTCATGTGACGGAGGCACTGGAAGCGGCCGGACATGAGGTGGTCCGCCTCGACCTCAGGAGCGGCGAAGATGTGCGCGACGCCGCCGCGCTCGACCGGTCGATGGCAGGAGTCGACGTCGTCGTGCACCAAGCGGCCAAGGTCGGGCTCGGCGTGAACGTGGCCGACCTGCCGGACTACGCCTCGGTCAACGTGTACGGCACGGCCGTGCTGCTGGCCGCGATGGCCAGGCATGAGGTCGGGCGGTTGGTGCTGGCCTCCTCGATGGTGGTTTACGGCGAGGGCGCCTACGACTGTCCGAGACACGGCCGGGTACGGCCCGCGCCGCGATCCGCCGCCGCTTTGGCACGCGGTCTTTTCGAGCCCTGTTGCCTTCGGTGTGACTCGGAGGTGGTCTGCGCCACCATCAACGAGGACGCGCCGGCCGATCCGCGCAACGGGTACGCCACCAGCAAGCTGGCGCAGGAGCATCTGGCCGCCAACTGGGCGCGCGAGACCGGCGGCACGGTCGTCGCGTTGCGGTACCACAATGTGTACGGGCCCGGGATGCCTCGGGACACGCCGTACTCTGGGGTGGCGGCGATCTTCCGGTCCGCGTTGGAGGCCGGTCGAGCTCCTCGGGTGTTCGAGGACGGCGGGCAGTTGCGGGATTTCGTCCACGTCCGCGATGTCGCTCGTGCGAACGTTGCCGCGCTCTTCGGCGGCCGGCCGGGGCTACTGGCCGCGTACAACATCGCCAGTGGGGAGCCGCGCACCGTCGGTGACATGGCGCGAGCGCTGGCCACGCACCACGGCGGGCCGGAGCCGGTGACGACGGGGGAGTACCGGCTCGGCGACGTCCGGCACATCGTGGCCGCACCGCACAAGGCGGCTGCGGAGCTCGGATTCCGCGCCAGGGTCGGTTTCGACGAGGGGATGAAGGAGTTCGCCACCGCGCCTCTGGCCCGTCCGGCGTGAACTGCCGCGCGGCGGGAACGGCCGTCCTGCTGCTCGCCCTTGTCGGCACGCTCGTGGCGGCGATCGGCGAGGAAGCCGTTTCAGCGGATCGCCACGGCCTGTTCTGGCCCTACGCGCTCGCGTGGGCGATCTTCTACGCGGCGGTGTGGGCCGTGCGCGGGCTGCCGAGGCGTCAGGCGATGTCCCTGGTGATCGTCGGGGGGATCGCCGTAACCGTCACCGGCCTCCTCTCTCCCCCCGCGACCAGCACCGACTCCTACCGCTACGCCTGGGATGGACGGGTGCAGGCCGCGGGCGTCTCGCCCTACGATCACGCTCCGGCCGAGGCGGAGCTGGTGCCGCTGCGCGATTCCTGGCTCTTCCCGCGCGGTGCCGGCTGCGAGGGACCCGATCGATACCCGCTGCCATCAGCGGACCCGATGGCGCGGTGCACGCGGATCAACCGCCCCGCCGTGCACACGATCTATCCGCCCCTGGCGGAGGCGTACTTCCTTCTGGTGCACGGGCTCTCGCCCGAGGAGGCACGGCACAAGCCGCTGCAGATCGGTGGTGCGCTCCTGGCGCTCGCGACCTCGGCCGTGCTGCTGATCGCGCTCAGCAACCGGGCCGGCACCCGAGACGCCGCTCCGGCGTATACCGCCTGCTACGCGTGGTGTCCCGCCGTCCCGCTCGAACTGGTGAACAACGCCCACGTCGACGCGCTCGGCGTCCTGCTCGCGGTCATCGCCCTGACCACCGCGAACAGGCACAGGGTGCTCGGCGGCGCGCTGTTCGGCGCGGCGACCGCTGTCAAGCTGCTGCCCGCCGTCACCGTCCCCGGAGCGCTCTCCGGGCTCCTCGCGTCAGGCGGAAGGACGCCGAAGCGCCGGGTGGTCGATGCCCTGGCCGTCGTCGGCCCCGCCGCACTCGTCGTGGCGCTCGCCTACCTGCCGTACGTGCTCGTCTCGGACGGGTCGGTACTCGGATTCCTCTTCGGTTACCTGACTGAGGAAGGGTACGACGATGCCGGCAGCAGGGACCGGTACGCGTTGCTGCGGCTGGTCCTTCCCGACTCGTGGGCGTTCCACGCGGCCCTCGTCATCCTCGGGACTGTGATCTTCCATGTGCTCCGACACGGTGACGCGGATCGGCCGTGGCGAGGCGCCCTGGTGCTGACCGGGGTGGGGTTCCTCGTGTTCACGCCCGGCTATTCCTGGTACGCCGTACTTGTCGTCGCGCTGGTCGCCCTCGACGGTCGGTGGGAGTGGCTCGGCGTCCCGCTGGCGAGTGGCGCGGCCTACATGGGCACCGGCGCCGGCTTCGGGACCATCGCCTACGCCCTCGCCGCGCTGATGGTGACCGCCGGATTCGTCGCACGCGCGGTCCGTCCCCCAAACAGCGCGTACAACTCCCTGAGACTGCGAAGAGCGGCCGGACATTGCCGAACGGGTGCCGGGACGTCGCTTTGGAAGGACCGTTTTCGGTGAGGAGACCGACAGCCGACATGGGATTTCAGGGGGCTCGGTGCCGGATGCGTCGCATGGGCGCGATCGTAGAGTCAAGCCCGACAAGAAGAGCCGCCTGGCCGCGCGCCTCAGGAGATGGAGCCGGCCGCCCGGGCCGTTCCGGCCAGAATTTCGGCGCAGCCCGCTACGCGGTCCCTGGCTGACCTCGGTGCTCGGACTGATCCTGCTAGCTGGAATCACCATCGTCGCGATCATCGGGCTGATGTCGTAGGCCGCTTACGAGCCGAGACCACCGGGCAACGACACGATCCCCGGCAGGGGGCTGCTGGGCTTCTCCCTGTTCGACTGGCCCACGGACCCGGTCTGGTTGTACCGGGTCCCCCAGGGCGCGCACGTCATCGGCGGGCTGACACTGGTGCCGATCCGGAGCTGACGGGCGAATCTTGCGACGTGAGGTCAGGGGCGTGGCCGTGCCATGCCCGGCCTTGAGCTCGTCCAGCGCCTAACAAGATCGGGGCGAGGCATGGCATACATGGCTGTCGCTATTGCAGGGGGCTTCCCCCATAAACGTGGACGCCTTGGGGTGTTCGGCAATTGCAGCCCGCGGTCGATGTCTTGTCGGTCTGGCGCGGCCCGTCCTGCCTCCATGGGCGGCAGGCTCACGAGCAACGATCAGGCCGCCGGCCCCACTCTGTGGGCGCGGCTTCCGTAGCTATTCGGTGTTGCTGAGTACCGGTAGCCAGTGCTACTTTGTACCGGTAGTAAGCAGTACTGAGTAGCGGAAGTGCGGAGTTTCCCTGGGCGAGGAGGTGACGGAGATGCTCAAGGGCGTGCTGAAGGGCGTCGTCCTGGCGATCCGGCCCGGCCGGCCCACGTACGGCCACGAGATCACGGCGTGGCTCCGGGACCAGGGCTTCTCCGACATCGCCGAGACAGGCTTGTCGCCGCCCGCCTCCGTGTGCTTCGACGACTACCGCTGGTCCCGCGTAACCATCCTCGAAGGAGACCGCATGTCAAACCCCCAATGGCGAGGGGTCCTCGCCGCAGCCGCGCTTGCGCTCCCGCTCGTAGTGGCCGCCGCCCCCGTCGCGTCCGCGACGGCGAAGCCGGAGATCAAGGTCTCCGGCGGGCTCACGCAGCCGGTCTTCTCCTATCAGGACGCCATTCGCGAGCACGTCCGGGTGCAGTCACCGGTCGACAGTGACGGGGACGGCAAGAAGGATCTGGTCCGGGTGGACATCATCCGGCCGAAGGAGTCCGGTTCCGCGCTGAAGGTCCCGGTGATCATGCATGAAAGCCCGTATTACGACGTGCCAGGCGTCGGCTACGAGATCGAACACAAGAAGTATGACGCGAACGGAAACGTGACGAAGTTCCCGATGTATTGGGACAACTATTTCGTGCCGCGCGGATACGCGTTCGTGTCGGTCGACATGATCGGCACCAGGCTGTCCGATGGTTGCCCGACCACTTACGGTGCTTCCGACGTGCTGGGCGGCAAGGCGGTCGTTGACTGGCTGAACGGCCGGGCGATCGCCTATGACGACAAGGGCGATCCGGTCGAAGCCGCCTGGACCACCGGACGCACCGGGATGATCGGCCATTCCTATGAGGGAGCGCTCGGTGTCGGCGTGGCCGGCACCGGCGTGCCGGGGCTGGCGACGATCGTGAACATTTCGGGTTACACCAGCGGATACGAGACATCGCGCAACAACGGCACCGTCACCTGGTACAAGGGTGGGCAGGAGGAGCTGGCCCAGCGGGTCGACCTCGATCCGGATGAGAAATGCGCGGCGGTGCACCAGCGCCTGCGCGAGGGCTCGGACGACGCCACCGGCAACTACAACGCCTACTGGGACGAGCGCAACTACCGGACCGGGCCGATCTCGAAGGCGCGCAACGTCCGCGCCAGCGTCTTCTCGGTGATGGGCATGCAGGACCGCAACGTCGTGGGCAGCCAGTTCTCCGAGTGGTGGGCCAAGCTGCCCCGCACCGTGGAGCGCAAGGCGTGGGTGACCCAGTACGGGCACCTCGATCCGTTCTGGGCCCGCCGCGACGTGTGGCTCACCACCCTGAACAAGTGGTTCGACCACGAGCTGATGGGCGTCCCCAACGACATCATGCGTCAGCCGCGCGCCGACGTGCAGCTCGGCCCGGGCCGATGGGTCACCCAGGCCGACTGGCCTGCGTCGACGCGCACGATGACTCTGCGGCCGCAGCATGACGGTTCCCTGGGCCGTAAGCCCTCGACCGGCTCCGGCAGCTATCTCGACACCGCTCAGACCGAGATCGCGATGGCCGGCGATCCCGCCACCGCCAACCCCAACCGGCTGGCCTTCCAGACCCCGCCGCTGGAGAACGCGACGCGGCTGTCGGGGACACCATCGGTGAGCCTGCGTCTCAAGCTGGACAAGCCGACCGCCAACCTGGGCGTGCTCCTTGTCGACTACGGCACCGACACCCGCATCAACTACCGCGAACGCACCGCGACGTCCGCGGAAGGCCTCAAGTTTCTCGGCGGTGAAGACTGCGTCGGCCAGAGCACGGCCGATGACGACGGCTGCTACCTCAAGGCCGGCGACAACACGGCGACCTCCGGCTTCCACGTGGTCACCCGCGGCATCCTGGACGCGCAGAACCACAAGTCGCTCAGCCGCCAGGAGCCGCTGACCCCAGGCAAGTCGTACCAGATCACCTGGAAGACGCTGCCGCTGGACTACGAGTTCAAGGCCGGACACCGGCTGGGCCTGGTGCTGACCGGCGCAAACGACGACTTCAACCTCGACGTAACCGGCAACGGCAGCGGGGACGATGCCGAACCCGGCACCGGGGCCAAGGTCACCGTCGACCTGGCCGGTACATCGATCTCGCTGCCGCTGGTCACCGGCACGTCCACCGAGTAACACCTAGCTAGTACTGCGTCCATCAAAGGGGGTAGGCGAACCGTCGGCGTAGCGGTGGCGGTGCGGTCGCTGAACTCCCGGCCGAACAGCCAGATGGCGATCAGCCCGTAAATGCCCAGGCCGCCGACCGCTACGGCTTGGGCGAGCAGGGCGAGGTAGCCGGGCCAGTCGGCGGTGGCGCCCGACAGCTGGGCCTCGCCGCCGAGCAGGCCGACCCCGTCCGGGCGCGGACGGGGTCGGCCAGGATGAACATGAACATCCCGCACACCAGCGCGGCGATGGTGAAGGCCGGCGCGTTGATCCAGGGCAGACGGCTGCGCCGTACCTTCAGGAGCTCGGCCCACAGTGCCTCACGCATGTCCGTTTCCCTCTTCGGTCATCTGCGTGACCACCGTCACCGACACGCTCACGAGGTATCCGCGACCCTCGACCACGTGCCACACGGGGACGCCTCGGACTGGGGGCGTTCCGGCCGCGTCCGGACACCACACGAGACGGCTGAGCCCGCTCGGCCCAGATGATCGGCCTGCCGCCACGCAGTCCGGCCGTCCTGGACGCCCTTCGCTCGCCTCATTTCCGCCGGAACCGCGAGATGGCGATCGCACAGAGTGTGACGACGGTCAGGAGCACCAGCCCGCCGACCAACGGCGCGTCGCGGGGATAGTGAGGCAGGTGCGCCTGCAGTGCGAGAGGGGCGACAGGGACTGTGCCGACGCCCCAGAGGGACACACCTCGGCGGTAGCGACATCCCGAAATGATGACCATCACAACCTCTTGACTCGTCATGACGGCAAGCGGCGGTAACGGCGTCATGCCCGGCCTGACCATCTTCATGCCCGTCGCCGGGACGGTACGGTCACTGGCTCCGGCCTACTTTTGGTGCTGACTCAACCTTCGCGGCGAGAGGACATTTCGGGAGTGTAAGAACAACGGTTCAACTCCTGATCAAGGAGAACGCTCGCCCAGCCGAACAGCATGCCGAACGCCGTCCAGAAGACCGACTGGGGGCCGATCGCGGCAAGCCGGAACTCCCATGGCAGCGTGGCGGAACCCTTCGGGCGCCCCGTTGACCGTCGGCAGCAGCCACCACGCGGCGACGGCGGGTATGAGGAAGGCGACCACATGCCGGAGCGCGTCCGACGGAAACGCCGAGAATTCTACCGTGTCGAGTAAGCAGATTTAGCAAGCGTTGGCAAGTCGACCGCATATCGGTAGTTACGTTGGGCATCGAGCGATGGGAGGATCTGGTGCCATGAATGTTGCCCGCGAGATACGTGACCGATATACAGCCGCGTTCAACGCTCACGACATGGAGGCGCTACTTCGCACCTTTAGCCCGACTGGGGTCTCCATCAGCCCTGAAGGAGTGTCTCAGGGGCATGCCGAGCTGGCCTCCTATCTGGAGGAGTTCTGGGCGGCATTCCCCGACGTCCAGGCGGTGATCATGGAGTCCTTCGAAAGTGAATCCACAACCGTTGACGAGCTCCTTATGGTAGGCACACATAGGGGGCCGTATGTCCTGGCCGACGGACAGGTGGTTTCCGCGACGGGTCGCGCCATCCGGTTGCGATGCTGTTATGTCTGCACAGTGGAAGACGGGCTCATGGCGAGTTTGCGCCTGTATTTTGATCAATTGGAGCTGCTCGCCCAGCTCTCCTGCTCCGTGACTTTGCCTGGTGCTTAGCGGATTGTTTGATTTGGTGATCGCACGGCATGCTGCGGTCCCGGGTGACTTTCAGGCTGGGCTTGGCTCGCGGGACGAGGGTGGCCTGCATGATGAGCACGGTGCCCGATGAGGGCGGTGGCGTGGACGGTCTTCCACGCCTTCGACGTCGTGACGGCGCTTGGTCGGCGATCCGGAGCGGCGGCGTCGACGGCAACATCGCCTCCGAGGCCATCTCGAGAAGATGTGGCTACGGACCATGGCCATCAGGCCCACCTGGATCGACATCTCCCCATGCAGCGCCCGGATCCTGGTCGTGGAGACCACGCTCACCGTCCAGTCGATCTTCCCGGCGGCGGCCGTCCGCCTCTGCAACGCGGTCAGGATCTTGGCCCAGGTGCCATCACGTCACCAGCGGCGGAACCGGCCGTACTCGGTGGACCAAGGTGTGTACAACGCGGGGACGTCCCGCCACGGCGCATCCGTCCGCATCCGCCACTGGCCGGCGATGTCGGCGAGGGTTGCGCCGCCATGGCCGGCGCCGCTGTCAGTCATGGGGACACGGCGTGTAGGTCCTTGGCCCCGTCGTGCCACTCGATGTCTGACCTGCGCAGCACGCGCAGTGCGATCCAGCCGTGGCCAGCCAGGTGCAGCAGGGCGCCGGTGGACTGCACGACGGACGCCTGCGCCATGGTGACGAACGGCACGACGGTGCCCGCGAGCGCGGCGACCGGCCCCCACCAGGGCGCGACCTTGACCGCGGCCGGCGTGAACCGCCTCACCGATGGACCCGCCACCGGCGACCTCCCTGTGAGCCGCGGCCTGCTCGCCCGGTCGCGGCCCCTCGGCCGGGCCGATGCGGCCGCTCTCCTCGTCCGCCCCGAGCCGCACCACGGTCAACGTCGGCGGCTGAACCACGACCCCGTCCGGTGCCGCTGAAGACCGGATCACGTGACAGGGGACCCGCGAAGATCACGTTGAGGCTGGCTGTTCGGCCAGGCGGCTCATCTCCAAGGCAGCACGGTAGTCGGGCAGCGTGATGGAGTCGGCCTTCTGGGCCGCCTTGGCCATCAGGCTCCGCAGAGGGCGGGAGGTCATCACCTTGACCGACAGGTCGCGCATCCGGATGGCCATGCGGCTCTGGGGCAGGAGGCCGCTCACGCCGCCCGGCGGCAGCTTCTGGCATGCGGTCACGTACGGGCGCATCCTCTCCTCGTAGCGGACGAAAGCCGGATCGTGCTCGCCCCGGGCCGAGGCCAGTTCGCCGGCCAGCACGTACGCACCGACCATCGCCATGGCGGTGCCATTGCCGGAGAGCGGGGAGCCGCAGTAGGCGGCGTCGCCGAGCAGGGCGACGCGGCCGCAGGAGTAGTGCGGCAGGTGGACCTGGCTGATCGTGTCGAAGAAGAAGTCGTTCGCGTGGGCATGGTGGCCAGGAGCTGTGGCGTGTGCCAGCCCATGTCGGAGAAGCGATCGGTGAGGATCTGCTGCTGTTGGGCGCGGTTGTGGCGGTCGTAGACGAGGTGAGCCGCCAGGTAGGACAGGGCCTTGGCGAAGGCGGCGTCGTGGTCGCCGGCCAGTTCCTCGTCGCTGAGGACGCCGGGAACGGACAGATGCGGAGGGATGCCGGTCACGTCGAAGGACGTCCCGTCCCGGGTCAGGAAACGCTCGTTGGGCAGCGCGAAGCTCCACCCGTTGGGCAGCTTCCGCCACAGGAAGTCGGAGAAGGCCCCTTGGGTGTTCTCCCCGATGCGCTCGGGCCGGGGCGTCCGTCCCGTCATGGCCTGGGTGAAGGTCTCGCCTGCGCTGATGGTCAGGCTGCTGGTGAGCATGGCGACCGGGCCCGTGTACACCGGGGCGGACGCCGGCCTCACCGGCACGGGCTGGGGGCGGGTGAACCCGGACGGGGCGCCGGGGCTGTTGCGGGCCTGCTTGGCGTAGGCCAGGTACGGCCTGCCGGTGAGCCTGGAGGCCAGCCGCAGGCCGAGCGCGTCGTAGCCGCCGAGGTTGATCCGGACATCGAGGATGAGACCCCGCAGCCGGTCGGGCCCCGAGGTGCGGGACGCGGTGAAGATCTCGTCGAGCGCCCGGTCCAGCTCGGCCGCATTGGGGTCGAAGCCGCCGTCGGCGTAGCCGTCGAACGCGCCCAGCCGCAGATAGCCCAGCCCGCCGGGGAGGTCGGCGTACCCGATCACGCCTCGTCCCCACTGTTTCAGGGGTTGGTGGGTGGCGTTCGTCTCGATGAACTTCTGGACCCGTGCGTTGAAGGCCAGGAAGGCCGGTATCCCGTCCAGCTGTCGGGTGCCCGGCCGCAACGGCCTGGCGAACTGCCTGCCGCCGGCGAGGAGGGCGGTGTGCGCGTCGCCGAGCTCCTTGAGGATGTCGCGCAGGACGGCGAACAGCTCCTCGTCCCCGGTGTTCGAACTGACCTTGGGACGGTACCGGTCACGTACGGCTCGCCAGTCGACGCCCTTGGTGGCGAAGAAGGGGTAGTTCTCGGCGAAGGTCGTCCAGAAGACGTCGAACACCCTCACCGGGTCGCCGGACGTGGGGGTGGAACAGGCCCCGGGCAGGCGGGGCAGCCTCCGCAGGCCGATGGCGCCGACGCTGCCCGGATACCGCAGCCGCGCCCGGCCGGACCCCCGCGTCTGGACGATGATCCGCCGGCCGCCTTCCCGGGCCGTGAAGGACGCCGAGTCGCGCGTCGCCGCTGTCTGTTCCGCCGACAGCACGCCCGGCAGGCAGCTGATCGCCGTCGTGTCGTAGGTGGTGAGCCTTCCCTGGCCGATGCTGACGACGGTGCCGTAACCGTCGGCCTGCCAGAGTCCGTCCAGCGGTTGCCGCCGTGCGGCGGCGTCGGCGGGCGGCGCGGCGGCCTGTCCCGCCACGACGATGCCCAGCGCGGCCAGTACGGCGGCCAGCCGCCGGGACGTCCGCCCGCGCCTCATGTCCCTGTTGTCGTTCAGGGTGTTCACAGTGTTCACGGTGTCGTTCACGGGATCCGACGCTAGGCAAGGCTCCCGGCCGGGCACATCACACCACGGAGCCGTCCGGACCCGTCATACCTTCGGGCCAACCGGCCCGCGCGTCATACCCAGGGCGGAGACCCAAGGTCAGCTGCAGGGCCGATCCCTTCACGAGGGCCGACGGCTACGGTGATGGCATGTCGCGCGCCTTCACCCCGGCCCCGGCCGGAACCGCGGTCGTGCCCGCGCTCCGGTTCGGGAGAGTGCGGGCCGTCGCGCCCTGGGTGATCGCCGGCTTCATGTTCGCCATGAACGTGGGCATGCTCGCCACCGTCTACGACGCTCCGGTCGAGCTGACGGTGGCGCTCGCGGCGGCCTGCGCGGCTCCGGTGACGTTCTGCCGGCGCCGGCCGGTCACCGCCTGGCTGCTGATCTACATCGGGATGCTGGTCACGCCGCCGCTGGTCTCGCCGCCGCCGGAGAACAACCCGTGGCCGTGGCTGCCGATGCCGGTGGTCGCCTATCTGATCGTGCTGTTCGCGCTGGCGCAGCACCGGCCGCGATGGATGCTGGCGGCGGTGTGGGCGCTGTCCCTGCTCGGCGCGCTGGCAGACGTGTCCCTGGTGCCCATGTCGTCCACGAGCCCGGCCGTGGCGCTGCAGCTGGTGGCGGCCGTCGTGCCGGTGCCGCTGATCGTCGGCGACAACCTGCGCTGGCGCCGCCTGGCCCAGGCGCGGGTCGCCGAGCAGGAGCAGGTCAGCGCGGCCGAGCGGGCCCGGCGCGAGCTGCTGGAGGAACGGACCGCAATCGCCAGGGAGATGCACGACGTGGTGGCGCACCACATGTCGGTGATCGCCGTCCAGGCCGCCAGCGCGGCGCGCAGGCTCGGCGGGGTGCCGGCCGACGCCGAGCGGGAGTTCGACTCCATCGGCGCGGCGGCGCGGCAGTCACTGGCCGAGATGCGGCGCCTGCTGGGCGTGCTGCGCAGCGACGACGCGATGCCGCCGCGTGCCCCGCTGCCCGGCCTCGACCAGCTGAGTGTGCTGGCGGACAGCGCCAGGCGGGCCGGGACACCCGTCGAGCTGACCGTGCGGGGCCTGCCCGCGCACGTGCCGCCGGGGACGGAGCTGCCGGTCTACCGGATCGTGCAGGAGGCGCTCAGCAACGTGATCCGGCACGCGCCGGGAGCCGCCACGGCCGTGGCGGTCACCGGGAACGGGACCGGGCTGCGGGTCGTGGTGGAGAACGCGCCGCCCGCGGGCGCGGCCCGCGCGCTCGCCGAGCCCGCAGGCACCGGTCACGGGCTGGCCGGGATGCGCGAACGTGCCGCCATGACGGGCGGCGTGCTGCTGACCGGGCCGACGCCACGGGGCGGGTTCCGGGTCGAGCTGACGTTGCCCCTGGTGCGGGCGGGAGACGAGGAGGAACACGCGTGACGATCCGGGTGCTCGTCGCCGATGACCACGCGATGGTCCGGGCGGGCTTCGGCGCCCTGCTGGCCGCCGAACACGACATCGAGGTCGTCGGCGACGCGGCCGACGGCGAGCAGGCGGTGGCCGAGGCGAGGCGACTGCGGCCTGACGTCGTCCTCATGGACGTCCGCATGCCCGGCATGGACGGACTGCGGGCGGCCCGGCTGCTCCTGGCGCCGCCCGGCGGGCAGTACCGGCCGCGCGTGGTGATGCTCACCACCTTCGACCTGGACGACTACGTCTACGAGGCGCTGCGCGCGGGTGCCAGCGGATTCCTGCTGAAGGAGGCGCCGCCCGCCGACCTGGTCTCGGCGGTGCGGGTGGTGGCGGCCGGGGACGCCTTGCTGGCCCCCTCGGTGACCCGGCGTCTCATCGAGGAGATCGCCCGGTGCAGGCCCGTCCTGCCCGGCGCCGCTCCCCGGGTGCGGTCGCTGACCGAGCGGGAGTCCGAGGTGCTCCTCCACGTGGCCCGTGGCCTGTCCAACGCCGAGATCGCCGCAGCCCTGGTCGTCGCCGAGCAGACCGTCAAAACACACATCGGCCGCATCCTGACCAAACTCGATCTGCGCGACCGCGCCCAGGCGATCGTCTTCGCCTACGAAAGCGGCCTCGTCGTCCCCCGCTCCGACCTCCCCGCCCGCTGACCAGCCTCCGGAGAATATCGAGCATGAGCAACCCTTGACCCAGATGAGCGAGGGCCGCCGACCACGCCATCGACTTCTGACCCAAGGATCCTCCACTCATGCTGTTCACCAAGACCCTGGCCGCGCTCACCCTCGCCTTCACCGCCGTCCCCGCCCAAGGCGGTACGACGCAGCCCCGCTGGACGGGCGCCTGGGCGGCAGCCGTCCAGCAGCCCTCACCCGGCGGGCTGCCGTGGTCGTCCAACTGGTCGGAGCGGGGCTTCGAACGCCAGTCCGTCCGTCAGGTGCTCCGCGTCACCGGGCCGGGAGCCGCGCTCCGCATCACCGTCTCCAACCGGTACGGCACCGCGCCTCTCACCGTGAACGGGGCGACGATCGGCAAGGCCTCGACCGGCGCCGCCGTACGTCCTGGCACTCTGCGCGCCGTCACCTTCTCCCGGCGCGCGGACGCCGTGGTCAAGGCCGGCCAGGAGCTGGTCAGCGACCCGATCCCGCTCCCGCTGCAGGCGCTCGACCGGCTGGCCGTCACCCTCTACTTCCATGGCGCGACCGGACCCGCCACCTTCCACGACATCTCCTCGGCCACCAGCTACCGGGCGTCCGGCGACCACCGGTTCGACCCGCGCGGCACCGCCTTCACCGACACCACCCAGTCGTGGTACTTCCTCAGCGGCGTCGACGTGCTCGGCGCCTCAGCCCGCGGCGCGGTGGTGACCTTCGGCGACTCGGTCACCGACGGCACCGGCTCCACCCCGGACGCTGACAACCGCTACCCCGACCAGCTCGCCGAGCGCCTCGTCGGCTCCGGCACCCGGCTGACCGTCCTGAACAGCGGGATCTCCGGCAACCGGGTCCTCCACGACCACCCGCTCTTCGGCGAACGCGCCCTCGCCCGCTTCCAGCGGGACGTGCTCGACAAGCCGGGCGTGCGAACGGTGATCGTGATGGAGGGCATCAATGACATCACTTGTCGTGACCCCGACGTCACCGCCGATCAGATCATCGCGGGACACCGCGAGTTGATCCGGCGCGCCCACGCCCGGGGGATCCGCGTCGTCGGTGGCACCATCATGCCGTTCAAGGGCAACCCGTGGCTCTACCCCGACGGTACGGCTGAGCCGTACGGTCTGGAGCAGGTCCGCGACCAGGTCAACGCCTGGATCAGGACCGGCGGCGAGTACGACGCCGTGGCCGACTTCGAACGCGCCCTCGTCGCCCCGGACGACCCCGACCGGCTGCGCCCGGAGTTCAACGTCCGCGACGGCCAAGAGGGCGACTGGCTCCACCCGAACGACGCGGGCCTGAACGCGATGGCGGAGACCATCGACCTGAACGCACTGTAGGACCGTGGCCCCGCCGGCCACGCGCAGCGGTTCGACAAGACACCCGGCAGCCGGGTCGTCCGTGGCACATCCGGCCTTGTCCGCCAGCGGGGCGGGGTGTGGCCGTCGCAGTGCGCGGGATCCCGCCTACCGGGCTGAGCCCTCGTCTCCGAGAGCGGAGTGTCATCGCAGGTCGGCGACCTCCGGGCGATTCTTCCGCGCGATCATGAGGGCCTCGGGGAAGCCGGGGCCGTGGACGACGTGGATCTGCGCGAGGTCGGTGACCTCCCCGCAGGTGTCGCAGGTGGTCTGCTCGGTGATCGCCCCATCGCAACCGGTGTGCCGGTACAGAATGGGCGGGCCGCCGGGCGCCGCCCATCGATCACCCCACTCCGTCAGCGCGATGATCACGGGTGCCAGGTCGAGTCCCTTCCGGGTCGCGGCATAGGCGCCGCGATCGGGGTGTTCCTTGCTCGATCGGCGTTCGAGGACGCCCGCGTCGACCAGGCTGTCCAAGCGTTTGGCCAGGATGTTGGTCGCGATGCCCAGGCGCTGGAAGTCGGCGAACCGGGTCGCCCCGGCGAACAACACGTCGCGCACGATCAGCAGGCTCCATCGCTCGCCGATGACCTCCAGTGCCCTGGCGGCCGAGCACACCTGCGTGTCATAGGTCCTGCCCAGCATGGCGACCCCACCTCTCCGAGGAGCACTTGCGTCATGCAAGGCTACCCCACTAGCCTCGCTTGCATCACGCAAGTGAGCGCTCGTATGCCGGACGGCGACATGGCCGCGACCAGGGGACCCGCCTGTCCATCCGGAAGAACAATCATGTGGAGGTCACCAATGAGTGGATTGCTGCTCAAGGACAAGAACGCTGTGATCTACGGAGGCGGCGGCGCCATCGGCGGCGCCATTGCACGGGTCTTCGCCCGGGAGGGCGCGAGGGTCTTCATCGCCGGACGGACACGGGCGAAGCTCGACGCCGTGGCGCGTGACATCGCCGCCGCGGGCGGAAAGGTCGAGACCGCCCAGGTCGACGTGCTCGACCAGGAGGCGGTCGACAAGCACGCCGACGCGGTCGCGGCGACGGCCGGCGGCATCGACATCGCCGTGAACGCCGTGAGTGTCCAGCACGACCAGGGGACTTCGCTGGCGGATCTATCGCTGGAGGAGTTCATGCGGCCGATCGACGGCTTCTTGCGGACGCTCTTCATCACCAGCAAGGCTGTGGCCCGGCACATGGGGGGCGAGCGTCCCGGTGTGATCCTGACGCTGTCGGAGCCGGGTGCCAAGCTGGCCGTCGGCGGCATCTTGGGGCACGCCGTGAGCGCGGCCGGCAAGGAGGCGTTCTCCCGGGTTCTGGCCGCGGAGCTGGCACCGAGCAACGTCCGGGTCATCGGCATCCGTCCGCACGCTGTCGTCGACGCGCCGGCAGCCGGTTCCTACACCAAGGAGCTCTTCGAGCAGGCCGCGGCAGCGGCCGGGCAGTCGGTCCAGGAGATGCTCGAAGGCGGGGCGATGGCGCAGGGGACGCTGCTCAAGAGGCTTCCGACGCTCTCCGAGATCGCGGAGACGGCCGCGTTCCTGGCTTCGGATCGAGCGGGGGCCATGACCGGCACGATCGCCAATCTGACCAGCGGCGCGATCGTCGACTGAGCTCAGCCTCGCCAGGACGTACGCCGGGCGGCGAGCGCGGTCACAGGACCGGCGGGGGCAGGCTCGGCGCGTTCGCCGGCCCCGAGACGGGGGCCGCTTTCCGGATCATCGAGCCTGAGGACGCAACTCGCCGGCGGCACGGACATGGCGCTGCCTGGCGCGTCGTGCGGTGCCGTGCCAGTCGGCCATGTCCTGCGTTGGACGCGACGGCAGATCGGTGGTGGAGCCGCCATCCCGGGGAGCGATGTCAGGACGCCGCGCGTTCACCAGCGGTTTGCTGACCAATTTGCTGAACCCGAAGGCGGGCACCTTCACCATCGCCCTCCTCCCTCAGTTCATCGATCCGCGACTGGACCAGGTCTGGCCGCAGATCGCGATCCTCGGCGCACGGAGATCCCCGTTCGGCCGGGCGCTCGGGCGGCGAGCGCGCCGATCAAGGGCTGGTGTGCTCGCCCGTCAGGCTTTCGAAGCAGGGACGCAGGAGCTCGATGATGTCGTCGGCGGAGGCATCGGCGAGCGCGCTCAGCTTGAGAAGGTGACGGTCGATGACCACGCCGGTGATGATGGCCGTGACCAGGGCCGCCCGCAGGTCCGCGTTCCGGTGCGGGATGGCCTCGCCGACCGGGACAGCCAGGCACGCCCGCTGTCGCGGAAGTCGTCACCGGCGCCGGCGTGGGTGAGTACGGAACGCAACAGCGCCGGCGACGCTGCCGGTTCGTCGTCGAGGCGTCTGCGCAGCATCGAGAGCAGCGCTTCGGCGGGCTCGCCGGGCGGCAGTTCGTGGGTTTCGACCTGGACGGCCTGCGTGAAGAGCTGTTCCTTGGAGCCGAAGTAGTGCATCACCAGGCCGGCGTTGACCCCGGCCGCGGCGGCGACGGCGCGAATGGTGTGTTCCGGGTCCGCGACGGCCAGGTGGTGTCCTACCGGGACTACATCAACCCGCTCCCACTCATGAAGGTGCTGGAGTCCCATGACGCGTGAACCGCTGGCACGACCAGATGGCGAGCTTCTCGCTGGCCCGGCGACCGGTGAGCTCCCCTGCCGGGTCCCGTGGGTGTGCGCCGCGGTCTTCCGGCCACCGGGGTTGCCGGACTATCATTGACGCCGCGCGCGCGGATCCCCGCGATCTTTCAGAAAATCTGAAAGATCCGGTGCAGAACTCCTCGATGGACGCGTGCTCTCGCTCGCCAACAGACTCCCTTCCTGAGATCCACAGCGGACCCGACCGATCGGGGCCGCTTCACAGGAAGCGCGATCTATGGCGAATCGATCCCGGAGAGTGGTGCCCGCAGGGCTCGCCCTCGTCCTGGCCCTCGTGACGGCGGGCTGCAACGCGAACTCGCAGTCCACCTCGCAGTCCACAGAGCCGACGACGGGCAAGAACGCGGCGCCGCTGGAGTCCGTGCCCAAGGGCGGGACCCTGCACTACCTCTCGCGGCGCGCTACCGAGTCCTTCGAGACCGCCAACGCGCAGATGGTGCCGACCAGCCGGCTGCGGTGGGTGCACCGCGGGCTGACGTCGTGGCGGACCCTCCCCGACAAGGACACGGTCCTCGTCCCGGACCTCGCCACCGACACCGGTACGACGGACGACGGCGGCAAGACGTGGACCTTCACGTTGAAGGAGGGCTTGAAGTTCTCCGACGGCAGCCCCATCACGGCCCAGGACGTGAAGTACGGCATCGAGCGGTCGTTCGCGCCGATGTTCCAGGGTGGCCTCGGCTACCACAAGACGCTGCTGGTCGGCGGCACCGACTACGACGGCCCGTACGACGGCAAGGAGCTCGACTCCATCGAGGTCGCCGGTGACCACAAGATCGTCTTCCGGCTGAAGCGTCCGTTCGGCAACTGGCCGTGGATCGTCAGCATGCCGGCCTTCGCGCCGGTGCCGGCCGCCGCCGACACCAAGCCGGAGACGTACGGCGAGCACCCGGTCGCCAGCGGCCCGTACCAGGTGACGAGCTTCCGCAAGGGGGCGCAGGCGGTGCTGGACCGCAACCCGAACTGGACGGCCGACAGCGACCAGGTACGGTTCGCCGGCCCGGACAAGATCGTCCTTGACATGGGCCTGAACAACGACACGATCGTGCAGCGCCTCATCGACGACAAGGGCGAGGACCAGACCGCGATCAGCAACGCGCTCATCTCGCCGTCGCAGTTCCAGCGGATCCAGTCCGACCCGTCGATCTCCGACCGCATGGCCAACAGCCCCTCGGGCTACTTCCGCTACCTCGCCATGAACGTCAAGCGCCCGGGCCTGTCCGACGTCCGCGTACGGCAGGCGATCAACTACGCGGTCAACAAGGCCGAGGTGCAGAGCGTGTACGGCGGCCCGAAGTTCGGCGGCCAGATCGCCTCGACCATCATGACGCCCGGCATCCCCGGCTACACCGAGTACAACCTGTACGACGGCGGTGACACCGGCGACGTCGGCAAGGCGAAGGAGCTGCTCGCCGCCGCCGGCGTCTCCGACCTGAAGCTCACGCTGACCTATCCGACCGACGTGAGCGCGATCGAGGAGAAGGAAGCCCAGAGCATCAAGAACTCGCTGGCGCGGGTCGGCGTCAAGGTCGAGCTCAAGGGCCTGGACGCCAACACCTGGTCCGAGCTCATCTCGTCCGCCGACGGCGACTACGACCTGACGACGAACGGCTGGGGAGCGGACTTCCCGAGCGGCATGAGCACCATCCAGCCGCTGTTCGCGTCGAGCGAGATCGGCAACGGCGGCGGAAACGCCTCGAAGTTCTCCGACCCCAAGGTGGACGCCGCGATCGACGCCGCGATCGCGGAGCCGGACCTCGACAAGGCCGCCAAGATGTGGGCCGCGATCGACCGGCAGATCATGGAGGACGCCCCGGTCGTGCCGATCCTCGTGCAGCGCACGCAGGCCCTGGCCGGCTCGAAGATCATGAACTACTTCATCCCCGCCTACCCGCCGTTCGCGAACGAGTTGGTCGTCGGTGTCGATCGCTGAGATCCAGCAGGCGGAGGGCCGGGGCACCTCGGTCCTCGGCCGCTTCCTCCGCAAGCGGTCCGGCGTCGCCGGCCTGGTCATGCTGGTCGTGCCGCTCGTCGCGGGGCTCTGTGCCCCGCTGCTCGTGTGGATGGAGGGGCAGGACCCGAACACCCTGCACACCGACGTGCTCGACCCGGACGGCGGCCGTCCGCTGGGCGCCTTCGGTGGCGTCAGCGCCGACCACTGGCTCGGTGTCGTCCCGGTGACGGGTGTCGACCTGTTCGCCCAGATCGTCTACGGCATCCGCTCGTCGCTGTTCATCGCCTTCGGGGCGAGCATCCTGTCGATCGCCTTCGCCGCCGTCCTCGGTACGGCGATCGGATACTTCGGCGGCTGGCTCAACGCCGTCGCGGGACGGGTGATCGACTTCATGTTCGGCTTCCCGGGCCTGATGTTCGTCATCGCGATCATGGCGATCGTGCCGCCGGAGATGCCGCGGGGCCTGGTCCTCGTGCTGGTGCTGGCCTTCTTCGGCTGGGCCGTCCCGGCCCGGATCATCGGCGCCCAGGCCGGCGCCGTCAACGCCCGCGCCTTCGTCGAGGCGGCGCGCGCGAGCGGGGCCGCGCCCTGGCAGATCATCCGCAGGGAGATGCTGCCGCACCTCTTCGGCCTGGTCGTCGTCCTGTTCGCGATGTCACTGCCCGGCAACGTCAGCGTGGTCGCGGGACT
Source organism: Nonomuraea sp. NPDC001699 (assembly GCF_053596455.1). Lineage (NCBI taxonomy): Bacteria > Bacillati > Actinomycetota > Actinomycetes > Streptosporangiales > Streptosporangiaceae > Nonomuraea > Nonomuraea sp. NPDC001699. The sequence continues at coordinate 21,286 of NZ_JBSFGF010000024.1, forward strand.
GTCGTTCCTCGGCGTCGGCCTGCGTGGCGACGTTCCCGACCTCGGCAAACTGCTCTCGGACTCGCTGCCGTGGATCTACAGCGGCGCGGACGTCTGGTACATGCTCTTCCCGGGCGCCGTGGTGTTCCTGATCGTTTTCGGTGCCACGCTCGCCGGTGACGCGCTGCGCGACGTCCTCGACGTGCGCATGGAGGATGCTGCATGATCGTCTACATTGCCCGCCGCATGGCCACCGCGGTGTTCATGCTCCTCGCGATCGCCTTCGTGACGATTGCCCTGTTTTTCGGGGCCTCGAAGGACCCGGCTCGCGCCATGTGCGGCAAGCCGTGCCCGCCCGAGACCCGGGCCAAGGTCAGCGCCTACATGCAGACCGACCAGAGCCCGGTGTGGCAGTACGCCGAGTTCGTGAAGGGCCTCTTCACCGGCCGTACGTACGGCGAGGGCACCCAGCAGGTGCACTGCCAGGCGCCCTGCTTCGGCTACTCGTTCCCGAACCGCAGCGACGTCACGACGCTCATCGCCGAACGGCTGCCCGTCACGTTGTCGCTCGCGTTGGGCGCGGCCGTCCTGTGCCTCGTCGTGGGCATCGGCCTCGGCGCGTTGTCGGCGATACGCAAGGGCGGGATCGTCGACCGGTTCTCGATCGGCTTCGCGATGTTCGGGCTGTCGGTCCCGACCTTCCTCGTCGGTCTGCTCGTCGTCCAGGTCTTCGGCTTCATGCTCAACGCGCTGCCGTACTCCGGCTTCGTGCCGTTCTCGGAGTCGCCGGCGGATTGGGCCTGGCACCTGATCGGCCCGTGGATGGTGCTGTCGTTCATCCTCGCCGCCGGCTACATCCGGATCACCCGCACCCAGCTGCTCAACGAACTCTCGGCCGACCACCTCGTCGCGATGACCGCGCGTGGCGCGTCGGCGCGGCGGGTGAACCGGCACGCCGTCCGCGGCGTGATGGTGCCGGTCGTGGCGATGTTCGCGCTCGACGTCACCGCGCTCCTGGGCGGCTCGGTGATCGCGGAGAAGGTGTTCAGCCTGCACGGGCTCGGCGACCTGCTGTTGTCCGGCGTGAACGAGTCCGACCTGAGCATCGTCGTCGGGGTGACGCTCTTCTCCGCCTTCCTCATCATCGTCGGCAATCTGATCGCCGACCTGCTGATGCCGCTTCTCGACCCGAGGATCCGCCGTGCCTGACCCCGTACTCCAGGTCGAGGACCTGTGCGTCTCGTTCACCGGCGGCGGCGTCACCGCCGATGTCGTACGGGACCTCTCCGTGAGGCTGGACGGCGGCCGCGCGCTCGCCGTGGTCGGCGAGTCGGGGTCGGGCAAGACGATCACCGGCCGGGCGATCATGCGGCTCCTGCCGCGCGGGGCGAGCGCCCGGGGCCGGATCGTCGTCGCCGGCCGGGAGATGCTCTCCGCCGACGAGCGTGAGCTGCGCCGGGCCCGCGGCTCCGACGTGGCCATGGTGTTCCAGGACTCGATGTCCGCGCTCAGCCCGTACCTCGACATCGGCGCGCACATCGCCCAGGCGGTCCGCCTGCACGACCCGTCGGTCACCCGTCGCGCCGCGCGGGCCCGTGCGGTCGAGATGCTCGACCGGGTCGGCATCCCCGAGCCCGCGGAGGCCGTACGCCGCTTCCCGCACGAGTTCTCGGGCGGCATGCGGCAACGCGCGGTGATCGCGATGGCCCTGGTGAACCGGCCGGCTCTGCTCATCGCCGACGAGCCGACCACCGCGCTCGACGTGACGGTGCAGGCGCAGATCCTGGCCCTGCTCCGCGGGCTCCAGCAGGAGTACGGCATGGCGATGCTCCTGATCACCCACGACTTCGGGGTGGTGGCGAATGCGGCGGACGACGTCCTCGTGCTGTACGCCGGCCGCCAGGCCGAGTACGGCAGCCTCCGCGACATCTTCGATCAGCCCGCCCACCCGTACACCGCCGGTCTCCGCGCGGCCACGCCGCGGCTGGACGCCCGGCTCGACATCGGCGGGGAGCGGACCCGGCTGCGCGCCATCCCCGGCACGCCCACGTCGCTGCGCGACGCCGGACCTGGTTGCGCCTTCGCGCCGCGCTGCGGCTTCGCCGGCCAGGTCGGCGCACGCTGTGTCGTGGAGGTACCGCTGCCCACCGTCCGCCCGGCCGGCGAGGACGGCGGCGTGCACCTCGCGGCCTGCCACCTCGACCGTCTCCCCGAACCGCAGGAGGTCGCCCGGTGAGCGAGCCGATCCTGGAGATGACCGACGTCAGCAAGCGGTACCGCACCGCCGGTGGCTTCGGCCGAGGCCGTAAGGGCTTCCTCGCCGTGGACGGCGTCTCGCTCCATGTCGAGCGGGGAGAGGCGCTCGGCCTGGTCGGCGAGTCCGGCTCGGGCAAGTCCACGCTGGCGCGGATGGCCAACGGCCTGGTGGTGCCGACGTCCGGCACCGTCCGTACGGACGGGCAGGACGTCGCCCGCCTCGGCCGGCGAGGACTACGGCGGCTGCGGCGCAACGTCGCCATGGTCTTCCAGGACCCGCTGGCGTCGCTGAACCCGCTGCAGACCGTGCGGCAGACGCTGGAGAACGTCTTCCGCGCGCACGGCGATACGACGTCGACCGCCGAACTGGTCGCGCTGCTGGAGTCGGTCGGCCTCGGCGCCGACTACCTGGGGCGCTACCCGCACGAGGCGTCCGGCGGGCAGCTCCAGCGCGTCGCCGTGGCACGCGCGCTCGCCCTCAAGCCGGATCTGATCATCGCGGACGAGCCGACCTCGGCGCTCGACGTGTCAGTGCGTGCCCAGATCCTCAACCTGCTGGCCGACCTGCAGCGTGACCAGGGGATCTCGTTCCTCCACGTCAGCCACGACCTGGCGGTGATCCGGCTCTACAGCGACCGGGTCGCCGTCATGCAGCGCGGCCGCATCGTCGAGACCGGCTCGTCCGACGAGATCTTCCGCTCCCCGCGGCACCCCTGCACACGCGCGCTGGTCGAGGCGACACCGGAGGCTGAGCTGCTGACCTGACCTGACCTGACCGGCGGGAGCGTTGCGCGACGCCGAAGAGGCGTGCCACGATCACGACCATGATCCATTGAACGACAACCCCGTCGTGAGCCGGCCGGGGGCCGGTGCGACAGAGCAGTGAATGAGGACACGTGGGAACCGACCTGTTCGTCCGAGAGTATGGGCGGGACGCAGCAGATGCGCCTGCCATTCTCATCCTCCACGGCGCCGTGGAGTCCGGCGCGTGCTACGGCGACGCCGTCGACCGCTGGGGCGGCCACTACCACATCGTGGCACCGGACGCGCGGGGCCACGGGAAGTCGCCCGGCCGCCTGCCCGAGCACGAGGGCGTTCCGTCCACCGACGTGATGGTGCAGGACGCGATCGACATCCTCAAGGACATGCTCGACGAGACCGGGCGCAGGACGCTCGTCGTCGGACACTCCATGGGCGCGCGGATCGCCGCCTTCGTCGCCGCCGACGCCCCGCACCTCGTGGCCGGCGTGGTGCTGGAGGACCCGCCGTGGTGGGTGCCGGAGGCCGGTCCCAACCCGTGGCTCAGCGTCGAGCAGACCACCAAGGACCCCTTCGACTACGCCGGCACGGCGTCGGTCGAGGAACTGATGGACATGCAGCGCGAGCTCAAGCCCCACTGGGCGGAGCAGGAGCTGCGCCCGCTCGCCGAGGCGATGAAGGCCGTCGACATCGACTACATGCAGCAGCGGGTCCACGAGAAGCGCCGGATCTGGACGCCGACCGCGCGGCAGATCACGGTCGGCCCGGCCGGCGTACCGGCGCTGCTCGTCACCGGCACCGGCGACGTCATCGTCGACAAGCACTCCCGTGAGCGCCTCACGGCCGTCGCGCCCGGCTTCGACGTCGTCGTGATCGAGGGCGCACACCACTGCGTGCGCCGCGACAAGCCGGAGGAGTACCACCGGCACGTCGACGCCTTCCTCCGCGAGAACGCGCCGCCGGCCGGAGCCGTCACTCGACGCTGAAGGTGTCGGACCGCGCGAGCGGGCCGTAGACCTCCGAGTCCGGCTCGGACACAGCGGCCCGCATCGCCTCCAGCCCCGCGCGTACGACGGGGTGGCCCTGGTTGTCGCGCCGCGTCGTCATGATCACCTTGCGCAGCGGCGCGATGCCGCGCGTCGGCAGGATCGTCACCCAGTCGGCGTCGCGGGCGTAGAGCGCGGACTCCGGCGCCAGGCAGATCCCCGCCTCGGCGGCGACCAGCGCCAGCGCGGCGCGGTAGTCGTCCGAGACGTGGGTGATCGGCGGGTGGAAGCCGAGCTCCGCGCACGCCTGCAGCACCATCGTGCGGCACGGATTACCGGGCGAGGGCATGATCCAGCCCTCCTCGGTGAGCTGGGTGAGCCCGATGCCCTCCTCGCCGGCCAGCGGGTGCGCCTGGGGGAGGACGACCTTGAACCGCTCGATGTAGAGCGGGAACTTCACGATGTCGGGGGAGTCGCGCTCGGGGTCGGACTCGTACTCCATGCTGACGGTCACGTCGATGTCGCCCCGCATCAGCATCCGGTGGCTCATGTGCGCCTCCGCGTCGACGACGGTGACGTCGACACCCGGGGCCTGACGGCGCAGCTCGACGATGGCGGGTGCCACCAACCAGCTGATCGCCGTGGGGAAGGCGCCGATCCGGAGCTGACCGAGGACACCGCCCGCGTGCGCGGCCAGGTCAGCCTCGGCGATCTTCAGTCGTGAGCTGATCTCCTCGGCGTGCCCGGCGAGGATGCGCCCGGCCGGCGTGAGCACCAGCTTGCGCCCCGAGCGTATGACGAGCGCGTGACCGACCTCGCGCTCGAGCGCCGCGAGCTGCTGCGATACCGCGGACGGCGTCAGGTGCAGCGCCGCCGCGGTCGCGGTGACAGAGTCGGACAGCACGAAGGCACGGAGGATGAGGAGACGTCGGGGGTCGATCGTGGGCACGCGCGCTCCGTGGCGGGTCGGCCGGGCGTCCGTCGCAGTGGGGCATCCGCGAGGCGGGACCGGGGGACCCCGATGCTAGCGGGCCCTTCCGGACGCGGGCGCTCCGGCACGGGTACGCCGCCTGCTCACGGTGGCGACGCAGCTCGTAGGCGCCGGGTGCGATGCCGGTGAAGGCGTGTTCCGGGCGCGCGAGACAGGCGCCGTTGTCGCTCTGGTCGCACGGCGAAGCCCCGCTCCCACCCGAAACCATGTTTCGAGTGGGACGGGTGTCGTCGACTCGTTCTATGTCAGTTCCACGAAGGTGGGGTTGGTGTAGCACCAGAGGTCGTGCCAGGGGTTCTCATTGCGGCCTGTGTCCGCCGCCGGCTCCATCCCGCCGGGAGCGCTGCGCCTGCCGTCGGTGCCACGCAGCCGGAAGTAGAACGGCTCGCGCACGTCGCGGAACTTGTGGTGGAACTGGGCGACCCGGCCCCTGCCCTTCGGCATGAACGACTCGACCACACTCACGTCCGGGGCGGTGAAGACGTCGGGGTCGGCGGCCGGCCCGGTGATCGCACCGCGGATCAGATCCAGGCGGGCGAGCCGGGGGATCTCTTCGTTGGCGTTGGGGCGGCCGGCGAGATCGACGGAAATGGTGATGGTGACGTCGTCGCCGCGCCGCACCGACAGCCGTCCGCCGAACGTGGCCGGGGTGTTGCCGGGGGCGTGCGCGTCGACGTGCAGCCCGTCGATGAGGCCGCCCATCGACACCCAGGATCGCCCGGCCTTGATCGCCTCCATGACCGCGCCATAGCTGCGTGAGGTCGCCCCTACAACCGTGCGGCTGAACTGACCGGGCCAGAAGTCGGCGTGCCGCAGCGGGACGCCGCCGTCGATGGGATCGGGATATCTACCGTGCTGGTCGTACCAGTCAGAAGGCCGGGAGGGCTCGACGATCGTGTCACCGTTGTAGAAGTGGCCGTCGGAGTTGGCAGTGATCCACCAGCCCTTGCCCTCGGCGAGCATCGAGTCCCACATGCCGCCCAGGATTCCGGTCATGGAGTCGAAGCCGCCGTACGTCGGGTAGTGTTCCGGCCGCCAGCCGGCCCAGGAGTCGGCGTCGGCGGTGTTGTTGAAGTCGCCGCGGGCCCTGGGCTCGTTCTGGGCGCCCGGCGCGCCCTCCATGCCGACTGCGATGTTCGGCGCCTTGTCGCGATAGGTGCGCAGGTCACGCGGGGAGTACCTGCCACGCCGCATCACGTGGTTGATCAGGAACAGCGCGGAACTCGCCGAACCCGTGCGCAGCGCGGTCTCGAGCCAGGCGAGCGCCTCCAGCGCCTTGGCCTCATTCGCCGGGCTGCCGGCGCCGGTGCCGTTGATCCTGGAGTCGAAGAGCCGCTCGAACGCGCGCAGCAGTTGGATCTCATCGCGAGCACCGTCGAAGAACACCGTGGCGTGCTCGCCTCCGGGAACGTTCCATTCGAGCCCTTGCCACAACAGCAGCTCAGGGTGCTTGGCCCGGGAGGTGACGATGTCGGCATAAGTGGACTCGACCGCGAACTTCTCGTGCGCGGCGTGCCCGTGGTCGGTGATGACCAGCCAGTCCAGGCCGTGCTTGAGAGCGCCCGCAGCCTGCTGCTCAATGGTGTACATGCCGTCGTAGCTGTACTGCGTATGAACGTGATGGTCGCCGGCCAGCCAGTGGAGCGCGCGGGAGCCTCTGCTGGTTGCGGCGGCGGGACGCGTGGTCAGCCCTCCCAGAGCGGTGACGCTGAGACTGCTGATGCCGAGCAACCCACTGTTCAGCAGAAAGCGGCGCCGACCGAGGTCGGCGGGCGACAGTTCGGTCTCTGAGACGGACAAGTCGGCGAACGCAGCCGTTCCTTCCGGTGCGCTGTGGGAGTGTGCATGGGTGCGGCACATGGGACATACCTTTCATCTGGAATACCTGGTGCGTCGTTCTCGGGTGGCCCATGAGCTTGCGCACGAAGTGGGGCGGAGCAGGTGAACCTGCGGCCCTTCGTCACGCTCGCAGAGGAGCGTGACGGCATGCATGGGGAGGAAGCGAATGCTGGGCGACTTCTTGCCGAACGGCGGAAGGCTCCGGCGAGCCGTCTGTGGCGCATGTGACTGTCGGCCTGCTGGTACGCGCAATGGTCACCCGTGCCTGATCGCGGTGATATTCGCATGACGGTCTGCGCAGTGATCCGATAGAGAGGACCCATGTCGATCCGTGTGCGTCTTGACGACCTGTGCCAGGAGACCTGGGAAGCGGTGGCCGAGCTGAGGGTGGCTGACGACCAGGCTGATCTCATCGCGTCGAACCTGTACTCGATTGCGGAGAGTCGGTTCCTGCCGGGCTTCGTGACCCGTGCGGTGATGCACGATGAGCGCGCCGTGGGCTTCGCGATGTACGGCCCCGATCCCGATGACGGCCAGATCTGGCTCTATCGCTTGATGATCGACAAGGATCACCAGGGGAAGGGGCTGGGCCGCGCGGCCCTCCAACAGGTCATCGCCCACGTGCGGGACGCGTTCGACGTACCGGTGCTGCGGTTGGGAGTGCGTGGCGACAACATCGCGGCCAGGGCGCTCTACACCTCTGCCGGGTTCGTTCCCACCGGGCAGGTCTTCGGCAGGGAGGACGTCCTGGAGCTCCGTCTGCGAACGGGGCACACCGAGGCGTCCGGTGACGTGCATGATCTTCGAAGAGGAAATCCCGGAAGTTGATGCACGCCTCACCAGCAGGGGCATGTATCAGACCAATGATCGCATGGGCCGCCCTGCGGCCAAGGATGGCGACGCGTTGACGGCCGTTACGAGGACGGTCACCTCGTGGCGGACCGCGGGCTTGTCGTATCTGGCGGCGCCGCCCGACCAGGCTCCTCGTTCAGCCCACGCCGGTAGCAAGCCCAAGAACGCCTCTCGCAGCAGGAAGGGACAGGGCTGGTCAACCCCCGAGCTCCGCGACCGACCCCCACCCCGCCGTCCGACCGTCTTCTTTCTGGGGTCCTGCCAGGTGGAGCGTGTGCAGCCCGTCCGTGGCCGGCGCCACCCGCGCGCCGTCCAGGCCGGCCAGCTCCAGCTCTGTCGCCCCGTGAAACCCAGGACGGGCCCGAGCGGAATGCCTATCGTTCGTCATGTGACGGGGGCCAAGGACATACAGCGATGTTCGAGCAGGCCCGCGCGCCGCCTGGTGCGGCCCGAACCGCCATCGCGCCCGATGCGATGCTCCAACTTGTCCACCGACACCGCTGTGGTCACCGAGGCGCTCGCCACGCCGCTGCCGCCGCTGCCGGACAGCGGGCTGACCAGGTTCCGAGCCGATCTGCGCCGCCAACTCGGCCCCGATGACTTCGCGCTGGCCGATGCCCTGTACCGGCAAGCGATGGACTCGGCCTGCGCGTTCCTCACCGGCCACCCGGACTATCACGCCGATCCCGTGCCGCGCGCGGCCTGCCGCGCCCGTGCGCTGGCACCGGCGGGTTCACCCGCCAACGGGACCGTGGTCTGCAACCCCTTCGCTTCGACGACTCGGCCGGTCCATTCAGTTACCTGACCCAGCTGCTGTGCGGCAGCCCCAGCCCTGCCCACTCGCTGGTCCTAGTCCCACCGAGCGCGTCGATCGCCTTGGTGAGGCCGGCCACCTGGGCGTCGGCCGCCTCCGCCGTCAGGCGGGGCAGCGGAACGACGATCACCTCCCCGGGGCTGACGTTGACCACGACCACGGGGCTGCGTCGGTCAACACGAGTTGCTCATCGTGCAGGCGTCCAGGCGTTGAATGTGTTCGATCTTGCTCTGGGAATAGTTCTCTTCCACTCCTCCCGCGCTGACCGCCTTCGCCGTATAAGCAACTCGGGTTGACTGTCCCGGATTTAGTCAACTATGGTTGCTTGCATTCCCGATGAAGGACGTCCCACATGAATCTCCCCCATGCCCTAGTCGGCATAGTGCTGACGGGAGCCACGCTCCTGCCAGGCCCCACGACCACTGCCCTGACCCGCTTCTACGACCAGCCCGTCGAATGGGCGGCCTGCGGCGACCCCCTCCTGGACCATGTGGGCGCCCAATGCGCCGAGATCACGGTCCCGCTGGACTACTCCAAGCCGCAGGGCAAGACGATCAAGGTCGCGATCTCCCGCATCAAGGCCACCGACCCGGGCAAGCGGCGCGGCGTCATGCTGTCCAACCCCGGTGGTCCCGGCGGTGCGGGCCTGAACTTCATGGGCTACATCAGCCAGCGGATGACCCCCGAGGTCACCTCCCGCTACGACCTGATCGGCATGGATCCACGCGGCGTCGGCAGGAGCGCACCGGTCGACTGCGGCTGGCCGATCGGGCACATGCTCTGGTCCGCCGGGCCGACCCGGGCGAGCTTCCGCCGGGCCGTACAGACGCAGGCCGATCTCGCGCAGCGGTGCGCGCAGCGGGAAGGCGACCGGATCGCCCACATCACCACCCGGAACACCGCGCGGGACATGGACGTCATCCGCGCCGCCCTCGGCGAGGCGAAGATCTCCTACTTCGGCATGTCCTACGGCACTTACCTTGGCGCGGTCTTCACCCAGATGTTCCCGCAGCGCAGCGACCGCTTCGTACTGGACAGCGCGATCGATCCGGCCCAGTACATGGCCGGGTCGATCAGGAACAGCGGACCGGCCAACGAGGCCGCGCTCGACGACTGGGCCGCCTGGACCGCCAAGCGCGACCCCGAATACCACCTCGGCGCGACGGCACGCCAGGTGCGGGCCCGCGTCGAGAGCTTGGTCAAGGCCCCGATCCGCATCGGGGAACATCTCGTCGACGAACGTTTCCTGCCCATGGTCATCTTCACCCTGCTGCCCGACGCCAGGGAGAACGCCCGTCTGGCCGCGCGGGTGCGGCTGCTCGCCGAAGCCGCCGAGGGCAAGCCGGTCCGCCCGAGCGACGACTTCGAACAGGAACTGCAGTTCACGCTGTACGGCAAGCCGCAGGGCTACTCCAGCCAGGCCGCCGTCATCTGCGGCGATGCGGCAGTGCCACGCGACCCCGAGCGGTACTGGCGCGCCATCCAGCGCAGCCGGGCCACCCAGCCGGTGTTCGGACCGTATGCGAACAACATCACCGCCTGCGCCTTCTGGCCCACCCCCCGCGAGCCCGCGACCAAGGTTGGCAACGACGTCCCCGCACTGATCGTCCAGGCCACCGGCGACACCCGCACGGTCTACCAGGAGGGCGTGAACCTGCGCCGGGCGATGCCCGCCGCACGCCTGGTCACCGTACGGGACGTGCGCATGCACGGCGTCTTCGGCCGCCTGCCCAACACCTGCGTGGAGACGGCCGTGAACACCTACTTCGCCAGCGGCACCCTGCCCGCCGACGATCTCACCTGCCGCGCCGATCCGTCCTGACCAAGTGGGCCACAACCAGTCGGCCCCGTCGTCGGTCAGCGCCTCGCCGACGCATACCCGCTTCGCCCACGCCGCCCGCGCTCAGGCGGTCGGTGGTCGTCGTCGGCGCGGGGTTCCTTGGTACGGAGGTCGCCGCCGCCGCCCGGCAGCTCGGCCTGGACGTCACCCTGGTCGATCCGCTCCCCGCGCCGTTGATCGACCGGCTCGGCGACCGGGTGGCGCGGCTGCTGGCCGGATTGCACGCCGGGCACGGCGTCCGTCTGCGTCCCGGCACCCTGGTCACCGGCCTGACCGGCCACGACGGCCGGGTGAACGGGGTGCCGGGCCGCACCCGGCGTGGTCGCCGCCGGCGACGTCGCCTCCTGGCGGCACCCCGGCTTCGGCCGCCTGCGCGTCGAACACCGGCTGAACGCCACCGAACAGGGCACGGCCGCAGCCTGGACGCTCCTCGGCGGCCAGGCACCCTTCGCACCCGTGCCCTACTTCTGGACCGACCAGTGCGACGTGAAGATCCAGGTCCACGGCGTCACCGGCGGCGACGCCCGGTTCCAGGTCGTCGCCGGGGACCCCGCCACCGGCCGGTTCATCGGCCTGTACGGCAGGGACGGCCACGTCATCGGCACCCTGACCTGGAACCTGCCCCGGCAGGCCCGCGCCCTCCGCCGACACGTCGCCGAACGGACCCCGTGGCGCCAGGCCACCACCGGATGACCCGGCACTCGACCGCTCCTGGGCAACGGCGGCACGGACAGCGGCACGGACAGCGGTACGGACAGCGGCACGGTCGCCGGCACGCACCCCGCTGCGGTCGGCCGGCTCGGCCTCAGGATGGCCGATGATGTGGTCGGCGGGGCACATCGGCCTGGCTTCTCGTCACACCCGAGTATGTCTCGAACGCTCGAGATCATGTCATGAGAGGTGAAATTGGGAATCGTCACCCTGCACAGCACGGACCTGCCGCCCGACCAGCGATTCGACTGGTGGTGCGACCTGATCAGCCGCGACGTGGCGCCCATCCGGGTCACCAGCGACCATGCCGCCGACTTCCGGGCTTCGGCCGGGGCGATCGACCTGGACACCGTACAGGTGACGACCATGTCGTTCCCCGCGCTCAGCTCCGTGCGCACGCCCGCGCTGATCCGCCGCTCCGACCCCGAGAGGTACGAGCTCGCCCTGATCGTCGGGAGCACGATGTGGATCTCCCAGGGCGGCAACGACACCCGGATGGGGGCCGGCGACCTGGTGATGTGGGACACCTCCCACCCGTACCAGGGCGGCGCGTTCGACGGGCCGGGGCCGGCACGGGCGATCATCGTGCATCTGCCCAAATCCGAGCTGCCCCTGCCGTCCGGCAAGGTCGACGCGCTCCTGGCCCACGCGATGCCCGCGAACGGCGGCGTCGGCGCGATCCTGGCCGGCTACCTCAGGACGCTGGTGCGCGAGGCGCGGTCCATGTCCTTACCCGAGGTACGGCGGCTCGGTGCCGCCACGCTGGACCTGGCCCTGGCCTTCCTCGCCCACCGGCTGAACGCACAGGACCGCCTGCCCCCCGAGACCCGGCAGTTCGCCCTGGTGGCGCGCATCCGGGCGTTCGTCGAGCACAACCTCGCCGACGCCGACCTGACACCCCGCGCGATCGCCCACCGGCACCACATCTCCGTGCGCTACCTGCAACTGCTGTTCCAGCGTCAAGGCACAACGCTGACAGAGTGGATCCGCCGCCGCCGTCTGGAGCACTGCCGCGCCGACCTGGCCGATCCCCGCCTGGCCGGGCAGCCCATCCACGCCATCGCCGCCCGCTGGGGATTCACCCGCGCCGCCGACCTCAGCAAATCCTTCCGGGCCAAGTACGGCCTGTCGCCCAAGGACTATCGGCACGAGGCCCTGACCCGCGCCACACCAGAGGCGGACGACAGCCACGCGCGACGATGACGTCGAGACCTCCCCGGCTGCCGGCCGCCGGTCAGGCCGGCCCTCTACCGGCAGCGCCACGTCGTGGAGAGCGGCATCAACCGGCTCGAACGCCATCGCGCTGTGGCGAACTCGCCGTCCGCTGTCGTGCGCTCATTGCCAAGACACAGTGCGCGCCGCGCTGACGACTTTCATGATCGACCGCAACTAGGCTGCGCACGTCGGATCCCAGCGAACGGGATTCGACGCCACGAATTTCATGGGATGAGGGGAACGGGAATGACAAGAAGACTCAGGCGGTGGGGTGCCCTCGGGGCCGCGGCCGTATCCCTCGCAGGGACCATGGTCGTCGCGGGCGGCGCAACAGCGGCGCACGCGGACACCCGGTGCAGCGCGGATCCGATCTACATCAACGACAGCCCCGGCGGGGACCCCAAACAGCGGGCGTACGGCCACTCCCACAACACCGGTAACCACTACGTCAACGGCTCCCTTTACGACGCCTATCGGGGATTGCACAAATGGTTCTGGATGGCTGACAACGACGGCGGGTCGGACGGCGACAGCGCTGACACCTTCTATGGCAATTCCTGGTGCTATTCGTCCGCGCCACCACAGCCGGGCGTTGCGTGAAGGCGGTTCTGGCGCAAAAGAGCAGGATGCCGTGACGGCACGTGTCCATGATCGCGGTGCTGTAACTGCCCGCACGTGAGAACGACCGCTCGTGATGATCAGGTTGGATCAGAAGCCTGATCTTCACGGACGGCCGTAGGGGTTGTCGCGCGGTACTCGCCGAGGGCGACTGGCTGGAGACGGTCCCGGCGGATCGGTGGCGGTCATGATGATGGGCGGGCTCTACCCCTGGCTAACCAGCCCCACCTTCATCAGGCTGCCGCCTGCTGGGCTTTTCCAAGCCTTCCGGTCAGAGGGTGCGCAAGGTCGTGCCGGCCATCAAGACGATCAGAGCTCCCGTCAACGAGGGCTTCGGCGACCCCCGCGACGTGGCGCCCTAAGATCCCGACCAGCGGCTCGTCGAGCCTGCGCATAGCCGGCCCGGCCCCCGGACAGCGCTCCGTGAACGCAGCGACCTGCACGCCGAACAGGCGGCCGAAAATACAGCGCCGCCTGGCCGGCATCGATAAGGCCGCCCGCCGCGGCCCCTGGACCCACGACCTGCTCCGCCTCATCCACGAACTGCCCGCGACCGCCGCCGCCGAGCTCGGCCAGCACCTCGGGCGCGACACCCAGGCCCTCAAACGGGACGTCCGCACACTCAAAGGCCGCAGCCTGACCGAGAGCCTGGAAGTCGGCCACCGGCTCTCCGTGCGGGGAGAGGCTCTGGTGAAGAGGGCGAAGACGGCGGCGAATGATGTTCCGGACAGCACGCCCTGAATCCCTCGGTCAGTGCTACGGGAACTCCACATTGCGTTGATGTCGAAGGAAGCGTGCGTTCAGTGCCAACGACATGAAGAGGTCGATCATGTGAGGGTCGACAGCGACATTTCGGCTCGCCTCACAACGATCGGAGAACCCGTGGCTCGTGGAAGCGCGGTCTTTGGGTCGCCGGCGTCGGCCGCGACGTCCTCGGCCATGGGACCGCACCGGGAGAGCGCCGCGCGCTACTACAGCATGGACATGTACGACAGGTGCCCCCGGACCGGCCGCGGTCACCAGTGCGTCGAGTTCCCGGTGAAGTGGGGAGACCCGTACCTCGAACTGTGGATCCTCATGTACTGACGAAACGCGCCGGGGCCGGAGGCGGGCCAGAGATCCCCGCCATGGCCGGGTGCATGGACGCGGCGGGACGACACCCGCGCGGCGTCGCAGCAACGCTGCCACACCTCCGAAAGCGCTGGGGCTCGACATCGCGGGCGGCGAGGGACACCGCACCGAGCGCATCAAGGCCGGCCGTGACTCCCCGACATGGCCACAGAACTCCGCAGCCCGCCATCCGTTACGCCGTTAAGGAATCACCATGTACCGCTGGCAACCCGACCTCGGGCTGATCCAGGAAACGCTCCTGCTCACGCTCCACGCCAGAGCCCGGGACGCCGAACTGCCCCGCCCGATCCTCGGCGACACGCTCTCCGCCGACCTGGCCGGCAGAATCGACTATGACTTCGGCAAGCTGAAGGTCAAGACCAACGTCGTCGTCACCACGGCCCTGCGCTCCAGGAAGCTGGACGACGCCGTCCGGGCCTTCGTCGCCGCTCACCCCGGATGCGTGGTGCTCGACCTGGGCTGCGGCCTGGACACCAGGATGCGGCGCTGCGATCCGCCGCCGGGCGTCGACTGGTACGACGTCGACTTTCCCGCAGTGGTGAGTCTGCGATCCGCACTCCTGCACGGCCGCTCCCACCTCGTCGGAGCCAACCTCACCCGCTCCGACTGGCTCACGGCCATCCCCGATGACCGCCCGGCGATGATCGTCGCCGAAGGGCTGCTCCCCTTCATGCCCGGCGACTCCTTCCAGGCCCTGGTCCGCGAGCTGGCCGGCCACTTCCCTTCGGGCGAACTCGCGCTCAACGGCTACACCCGCCTCGCCGCCTGGGCCATGAAGCACCACCCGATCATGAGGACACTCGGCATGGAAGCCGCCCGGGGCTTCGACGACCCGCACGAACCCGAGTCCTGGGACGCCAGCCTCAAACTGATCGAGGAACAGATCCTCAACCGCGCACCGGAAGTAGCCCTGTTCCCGCAACCGCTACGCGCGCTGACCCGTCTCACCGCCCGTAGCACGGCCTTGTCCCGCCAAGGGGCACGCATTCTCCGTTACCGGTTCTGGAGCCGGGGCTGATGGCACGGGGAACGTACGCGAGCGCGCCTGCCCAGCGAGGATCCCGGCCAGGTCCGCCGCCTGGACGGCGGGAAGGCTGACCAGCAGCTGTTCCCACTCGCGCCCCGCCTCTGTCCTTCGGAGCCCTGGCCTGATCGACAACGGCCGTCCGCCGGTTCCGCACGCCATGGGCGCATATGAGCCGTTCCACGGCCGGTCGATGGTGATCCTCACTGCATGAGCTGGCGGCGTGGACCTTCACCTCGAGGACGTCGCGGTACGGGCTCGACCCACCGGCCACAGAGCGCCGGCAGGCAAGCGGCTGGGTCAGGTCGAAGGAGATGGGCGGCGTGGTGGGCTGGATGGTGTCGACCGGATTGATGGTCCCCATCGCGGGGTCCCCGGATCCGATGTCCCGGGGGAGGGTTGGGACCGGCGTCGCACGGCTGCGTCACCCTAGTGAGCCGGTTTTTGAGATTCGGTCGCAGTAGCGGCAGATGCGGTCGAGGATCTGGTCGGCGGTCTTGGCCCACCTGAACGGCTTGGCGTCCTCGTTCCAGACTTTGATCCACTCCTCCGACGCGGCCTTGAGAGCGTCCAGGGAGCAGAAGTTGCCCCGCTCCAGACAGCGGCGTTCCAGTTCGGCGAACCAACGCTCCGCCTGGTTGATCCAGGAGGAGTAGGTCGGGGTGAAGTGCAACGTGAAGCGCGGGTGGGCCAGCAGCCAGGCGTGCACCACCGGCGCCTTGTGGGTGGACAAGTTGTCGCAGATGAGATGGACCGCCAGGCCCGGTTCGACCTGGCGGTCGATCTCGTCCAGGAAGTCGCGGAAGTCGACGGCACGGTGACGGGCCGACAGCTTGCCGATCACTTTGCCGGTGGCGGTGTTGAGCGCGGCGAACAGATCGACGGTGCCGTGCCGGACGTGGTCGAAGCTGCGCCGCTCGGGCACGCCGGGCAGCATCGGCAGTGCCGGTGCGCTCCGCTGCAACGCTTGGATCTGCGGTTTCTCGTCGACGGCGAACACCGCGGCATGGGCGGCCCGGGGCCAGACACAGCGCGACCACGTCTTGTCGATCAGCAGCGGATCGGTGGAGATCTTGAAGTCCTGGGTGCGCCAGGGTTGGAGCCCGAACGCCCGCCAGATGCCGGCCACGCTGGTCGGCGAGATGCCCACCGGGCGGGCTAGTTCCCGCTTGGACCAGTGCGTGGACCCGGCCGGCACCTCCTCCAGGGTGCGCACCACCACCTCCTCCCCCTGGACGTCGGTGATGGTGCGCGGCACGCCCGGCCGGGGCTCGTCGGACAGCCCGTCCAGCCGATGGGCCAGGAACCGGCTGCGCCGGCGGGCCACCGCCTGCCTCGGCGTTCGCGTGCGCGCGTGACGTTGAATACGGGAGACCGACCATGGACACCATCAGAATGACCGCCTTGGCGATGGCCGCGGCGATCGTGCTCGACGGCTGCGGGGGGGGACGCCGAGCCCTCCGGGAAGGCGCTTCACTCCGTCGAAGTCGGCCGCGACGGCACTGGAGAAGAGGCGCCAGTTCGAATCCGTCAAGGCGGACTGCATGAAGCAGAAGGGCTTCAGGTACATCCCCTATGTGCCACCGGAAGATCCCATGACCGACGACGAGCGCAAGCGCAGAGCCGGCGACTATGAGGCGTTGAAGGCCCAGCGGGCGAAGTACGGCTTCGGGGTCTTCTCGGTGTACGTCTACCTGAAGGGCCCGGACGCCCCCGACTTCATGCCCGACCTCTCAGGGGCCGACCCCAACGGGGATATCTGGACGAAGCTCTCCCCAGCGCAGAGAACAAGCTACTGGAAGGCCGTGGACGCCTGCATCGTCGACGCGGCCAAGCGGGTCCTCGGCAAGGAGCTGAAATCCGGCGAGGACCTGTTAGCGCAGTCCGCCGCCGCCGCGGAGAGGGCGGGTAAGCGCGCGATTCTGGACGATCTGGAGTGCGGCAAGGACTTCTATCGGGTCTACACCCCCAAGCTGGAGGCCATCCATCAGAAAGTCGCCGAGGAGTTCGGCAACTGACGCGCTCACGCTTCGCGTTTCCGTGAACTCCGGCACGACAGGTGCGCGGCCTCCGAGGGCGTGCACGCAGCACAACACAGGCGAGTCCCGGCGACGCACAGCTCGTGTCAGCGGCCATGTCAGCACGACGACGGCCCGGTGTCAGGGCGGTCTGCGAAGGTGAACGTCATGAACGGTTCAGCGACTGAGGCCGGGGGAGATCCGCTCGGGCGATCTGACCTGAGCCGTCCAGCCCTCCGGGCACCGGCAGGACCGCATTCCACCAGTCGTTCGTTCACTCGACCTTCATCACCGATCTCTGAGAGTCCACCACCATGTCCACCACCCCTTCCGCCTAAGACACGCACACCCTGCGGGTCCCCGCCTGGAGCGCCGTCGCGCTGATGTCGACCGCCGGTGCCGCCGGCTCGGCCCACCGGGTCGGCACCGACGGCTCCATCGCCCTGACCTCCGCCACCGGCCTGGGCGGGCACGTGCTGGCCAAGGCGCCCAAGGGCGTGAAGTGGGGCAAGGCCGTGGCCGACCTCGCCGACCCAGAGTGCTGCCGGCTTTGACGGCTTCGATGAGCCTGCTCAAGCGGGAGGATCCGGCAGAGGCCGACAACTTCCGCAGCACCATCATCGTCGCCCTCGACGCCGCTTGACTCAAGGCCCGCAAACGCACCTGGGCCTCCTGGTACGCGACCTGATCGATGGCCCATACCCATCCCGATCGCCCATCCCGATCGCCCATCCCCGAATCACCGGACGAGCGCTTCGCATGAGCGCGACAACAGAGAAGAGAAGCCATGAAGACCCCGTCCTCATCAGCGACCCAGGCACGCATCTCCGGCGTGCACCCGCGCCCGGCCGGCCACGGCAAGGTCTTCCGGCGCGTGGCGGTCACCGCGCTGGCGGCCGCGCTGCTGGCCGGAGCCGCCACCCCCGCGATGGCCACCGTAGACAGCAGAGCCGTGTCGAAGGCTGCCGCCGCACAGGACCGCCCGGAGCTGCAGAAGGCCATCCAGGCGTTCGTCGATGCCGGTCTCGCCGCCGGGGTGCAGATGCGGGTGAACGATGAGCAAGGCGAGTGGGTCGGCAGCGCCGGGGTGCGCAGGCTGGGCACGAGCGCCAAGCCGCCGACGAACGGGTACTTCCGGATCGGCAGCAGCACCAAGAACTTCACCGCGACCCTGATGCTGAAACTGGTGGAGGCCGGCGAGATCGGGCTGGACGCCACGGTGGCCGACTACCTGCCCCAGTTCAAGCTGGACCGGCGGATCACTGTGCGGATGTTGCTGCAGCACACCACCGGGCTGTTCGACTACAGCTTCGACATCGACCCCGACGGGAAGCCGGTGTCCTTGATCCCCTGGCAGGGCAAGGAGTGGGTGGCCAAGCGCTTCCACACCTACACCGACGAGCAGCTGGTGCGGCTGACGTTGACCAGGCCGGCGAAGTTCGAGCCGGGGACGAGCTGGAGCTACGGCAACGTCAACTACGTGCTGACCAAGCTGCTGATCGAGAAGGTCACCGGCCATTCCTACGCCGTGGAGATGAAGCGGCGGATCCTGGGGCCGCTCAAGCTGAGGCACACCGTGGTGCCGGGCGCCTGGACGGGTATGCCCGCGCCGTACGCCCACGCCTACTACCGCTACCAGGACGCCGCCGACCAGTGGAAGGTGATCGACGTCACCCGCCAGAACCCCTCGTGGATCTCGGGCGCGGGCGAGATCATCTCGACCACGGAGGATCTGCGTACGTTCTTCTCCGCGCTGAACAGCGGCAAGCTCCTGCCGGCCGGGCTGCTGACCCAGATGCGCAAGCCGCACCCCAACAGCGCCGGTCTCTTCGGTAGCTACGGCCTCGGGCTGTACGTGCAGGACCTGGGCCCGAGCTGCGGCGGCGTCGTCTACAACCACGACGGCAGCAACAACGGCTACGGGGCGCTGATGTACAGCACGCCCGACGGCAAGAAGACCCTGACCGCCTCGATCACCACCGGTGACGCCGCCGTGGACGTGGCGACGGAGTTCCCGAAGGCGTTGAACAACCTGGTCAAGACGGTGTTCTGCGACGGGCAGTCTCAGTAGACGGGGCCGAGCGGGCCTCGGGCACTGCCTGGAACAGGGGGTCGCAGACGCACAGGGGTGCCGGTCGGGCTGGGCCGGCTCCGCCGCACGCCCAGTTCCAGGACGTCTACACCGTCGAAGACATCATGGGCGCCAAGATGGTCTACGCCGACGCGGGCCTGACCAGGCTGATGTGCTCGCCGACGTCCGACGGCTCCGGCGCCGTGGTGCTCGCCGGCGCGAGGTTCGTCGAGGAGAACGGCCTCGGTGACCGCGCGATCGAGATCGTCGGCCAGGCGATGGTCACCGACATGCGCTCGACCTTCGACAGCAACAGCGCGATCAACCTGGTCGGCACGGACATGAGCCGGAAGGCGGCGGAGAAGGTCTACGCCCGGTCCGGGCTCACCCCGGACGACGTCGACGTGATCGAGCTGCACGACTGCTTCGCCCCGAACGAGCTGTTCACCTATGAGGCGCTCGGCCTGGCCGAGGAGGGCGAGGGGCACCTGCTGGTCGACAACGACGACACCACCTATGGCGGCCGTTGGGTGGTGAACCCGTCCGGCGGCCTCATCTCCAAGGGCCACCCTCTCGGCGCCACCGGCCTGGCCCAATGCGCCGAGCTCACGTGGCAGCTCCGCGGCGAGGCCGGCGCCCGCCAGGTGGACGGCGCAACCGTCGCCCTCCAGCACAACATCGGTCTCGGCGGCGCCGTCGTCGTGACCGCCTACCAGCCCGCCAACCGTGGCGGCACGCTGTGACACCGCCGGCGTTCGGAGACACCGAAGGCCAGCCGGTCGCCTGCTACGACGCCACGGCGGTGCCTCATTCCGGGTCGCGGATGCGCGAGGTGCCCGCCCTCATGGCGGACACGCTGGAGGAGATCCGGCGCGACTACTTCGAAGCACGGGCCGGGGACCCCGGCGCGATCGTCGCCGTCCTGGTCGCGCCCGTCCGGAGCGAGGCGGACCTCGGGCTGGTCTTCGTGGCCGCCGACGGACCGCTCGACGGTTGCGGCGAGGCGAGCATGTTCGCCGCGATGCTCGTCCTCGGGTCCCGGCCTGAGGTGCGGCTCGAGACGGGCGCGGGCCAGATCATCGCCCGGTCTTCGGGGAAGGCCCGCATCACCCTCACCATGCCTCCGGGGACCTCCCGGGTCGACGTCGCCGAAGTCTCCTACGAGGGCAAGCGACTCCAGGTCCGTACCGTGACGGCCGGAGGCAACATCTTCGCCGCGGTTCACCATGGGTTCGGCCGCGTTCTGGGAGGCGCTTGCCGTGACGGCGTACGTGGCGACACAGCTTGCCCTGCCCCCGCTCCTCGCACTCAGGGAGCGCCGCCTGCGGAGGTCGGGCAGGCTCCTGTGCGAGGTGCTGCAGTGACGTCGTCATCTCGTCTATGAACGGACATGGCGGATGCCCAGAAACACGTGCAGCGACTGCTCGACGAGTTGGTTGCTTCTAGACGGGAGACCGGCGTCCAGGTGGCCGCCCACCTGCACGGCGAGCGGGTCGTGAACACCGGCGCGGGCCTCGCCGACCCGTGCGCGGAGCGGCCGGTGGACGACCGAACACTGTTCCACTCCTGGTCCACTGGCAAGGGACTGACTGCGGCGGTCGTGCACGTGCTGGCCGACCGCGGCAGACTCAGTTACGACAGGCCGGTCGCCGAGTACTGGCCGGAGTTCGCCGCGCACGGCAAGCAAGGCATCACGCCGGCTCACGTTCTCGTCCACACGGCGGGCGTGCCCAGGCGCCGGCCGGAACCACGCCGGGCGACCTGCGGGACCGGGGGAGCATGTGCGACCGGATCGCCGACCTGGCGCCGCTGTGGCCCTGGGCACCGTCACCCGATACCACGCGCTGACCTTCCGCTACATCCTCGAGGAGGTCGTCAGCCGCGTTGCGTTCGTCAGACACAGTCACCGCTTCACGGACTTTGATCCAGATCGGCTAGACATCAACGAATCACGGCGGGCTCGGTCAGTTCGGGTTCTGCCCCTCTGAGCGGTGCCCGGCCTGAATGGCGAGGGTCTGGGCCGGGCTCGGGATGTCGAGACGTGACTGTGCGGCTGCCCTGCGCCCGCCCGGTTGGCGGGACGATGAAAGCGACCTCAGTGCTGTCTCCGAGGACACCAGAGCTGCGAATCGTCCATGCAGCTTCGAGGTCAGCGCGAGCGGAGAAAGGTCAGTGCGGCGAGCACTCTGCGGTGGTCGTCGGCGTCCGGGCCGAGGTTCAGCTTGGTGTATACGCCGGTGACGTGCTGGCCACGGCGGCCTCTGACACATACAGGCGCTGGGCGATCGCACTGTTCGACCGATCCTCGGCAACCAGCGCGAGCACCTTGCGTTCGCGTGGCGAGAGCGCGCGCGAGAAGCCGCTGTGGCGGATGCTCCACGAAACGGCGGCCAGAGCGGCTGAGATCCCGGCGCTGAACGTCGAGGACCTCGACCTGGAGCATCGCCGCGCCCCGGTCCGGTCCAAGGGCAGCTCGATCGAGTGGGTGTACTGGGACAGCGGCACCGCCCACCTGCTGCCACGCCTGCTCCGGCTCCCGGGCGGCAGCACGCACGCGCGGCCCGCTGTTCCTGTCCGAACGCCGCCCCGCCCGCGCCCGCCGCCCGGCGGCCGCCGACATCTGCCCGCACACCGGCCGCGCCCGCCTGGGCTACGACCGCGCCCGCGTCCTGCTGGACAAGCACGCCGGCCTCGATCTGCACCAGCTGCGCCACAGCGCCGCCACCCACCTCGGCGAGGCCGAAGTCCCCCTGCAGCCCATCATGGGCAGGACCCGGCACAAGGACCCCCGCACCGCCATGCGCTACGTCAACCCCGGCCCCGAGGCCATCGCCAAGGCCACCGAGCTCCTGGCACCCCGCCGCCGCACCCATGCTCGGTTCGCGTCTTCGCCCGCCGCCCGTGGGACCGCAGTCCGGCTGGGTCGACGGCGAGTTGGTCGGCCAGCCTGGCCACCGCCACCGGCGGCGCCGCCGACACTTTGTCCGGCACGAATCCGAGCCACGGCAACGTGGACAGGGCTACGGCCAGCCCCAGCCGATCGGCCGGACCTCGGCCCGGGCCGGGATCGACGAACGCGACATCAGCTGATGGCAGGGTGAAGAACCGAAACAGCTCGTCTCGGCCGATCTCCGGGAATCCCCGCAGCCGCCCCAGCTCCTCATCCGCGAACACCTGCGTCGCCAAGAACGACCTCCAGCCAGCCCCACAGATACCAAGCCCAGAAGCCTACTCGGCTATATCCGCCCGATTTTCGGCCGTTACTACTGAGACCCCTTCGTGGACCGGGGCTGCTTTTTGAGGGTAGTTAGTGCTGAACGCACACTTCATTGCCATGGAGCGCAACGGCATTCGATCGGCTGTCGCCGACCTGACGATCATGTGATACTCCGCGCATGAAGCGCGCGGTCTTAGCGGGTCTGCTGATACTTCTCCTCCCCGCCGTCGTTCTCTCCCGCCCGGCTCAGGCAACAAGCCTCTTCGGGCCGAACGAACGGATCGTCAGCGCCTACCAGGCGGGCGAACTGTCGGTCGACGACATGATCAGGTACGGCGTGGCGTCGGTGACCGCCCCCGAGACGGTGCCCGCGCGGCTGCGCCCGACCGGCCCGCTCTCGACGAATGCCGAGACCTATCTCACCTACCTGTCAGCGATGTCGGCGAAAGCCTCCGGCGCCGCCAAGCAGGTGCTTTCACCCCCGGGACTGCGAAGTACCGGGAATTCCTTCTTCGACTGCGCGCACGACGAGCCGTACCGATTCCTGAGAAAGGACTACCACTGCTGGGCCAACGTCGATAACTTCGTCATCTTCTACAACCTCGACACCGGTGGCGGCGGCGTGCCTCCCACGCCTGCCGAGCCGAGCGGACGCCCGACCGCGATCCAGAACGCGGTCGACGCCGTCTCCATAGCGGCCAGGACATATCGCTCGATGGGATTCGAGATCTCCGACAATCCGGCGGTGCCGCACGCCATCTTCTTCGGCACCGACCAGTTCTGCGACCCCGTGCTCGACAACCTCTGCTCCCCCAAGTTGAGGAATCCGTTCGTCCTGCCGATCGGCTACAACTTCCTGCCGACGATCTTGATGCCGTCGAATCCGGTGTACTACGACTATCTGCCGCGCCACGAGCTCTTCCACGTGTTCCAGTACTCCTACTGGAAGGCAGGAAAGGTGGCTCAGGACTTCTTCCGGCAGTTCATCGACACGGACGCCTTCGGGTCGATGAACTGGTGGATGGAGGCGACCGCGGAATGGGCGGCCCATCAGACCTACCTCCGCGCCCCCTCGCACGTCCCCTATCCCTCCCAGCGCGACATGTACGCCGATCACGTGGATGACTTCCTGGCCAAACCCATGCTGGCGTTGAACGGCTGGGACGGCCTGGGCGGGCCACGCCAGTACGGCGCCTTCCTGCTGCCCCTCTACCTGACGGAACAGGTCGGCCCTGACTTCGTGCGGAGCACCTGGGAGCAGATCCGCAGCGCGGGCTCCGCCCCCATCACCGCCATCCAGGCCTCGCTCGGCGGGCGCGACTTGCGAGTGCTTCTGCACGGCTTCGCCATCGCCAACTACCGCCTGGCCGCCCCGCAGTACGGCGCGGCGGAGAACGGCTATCGCGACCCCGACGTCGCCCTGTGGCGAAGCGAACTCGAGCAGGAGCAGGCCACGGAGGGCGACTCGCTCGGCGGCGCCCGCCCGATGAGGAGCTCGAACGCCGCGTTCGTCGGCTACAACGAGGTGGCTGGCGGCGCGCTGCTGCCGGGCGGCAGCTCCTACACCGACTTCACGGCCCAGCAGGGGGCGGCGCCGGCCACGCTCACGATCAAGGGCTTCAACGTGGCGCCCGGCCAGCCGGTGCCGCGCGTCGCGTGGAGCGTCCTGGTATGGGCACAGGCGGGAGAGGGTTCCGACACGTTGTCGGCGTACCCGACGGCGGAGTACGTGCGCTCACCCGATTCCACCGGGACGGTGGAGATCGAGAACTTCCGCTATCCGATGGTGGCGACGCTGGTCAAGACCCGCCTCGACCTTCGCACCTCCTCCACGGCCGCGAGCAACGACTGGACCAACCCCTTCTGGAGCGTCGGCAACTACGTCCCGTTCCAGCGCCGCTCCTGTGCCCTACGACCGCCCGTGCTCGGGCCTCCCCAGCTGGACGCCTACCCGGTCGGCACGTTCAACGCCTACGCCGCCTCCACCCCGGACGGCTGGACCGGCGGCGACTCCACCTTCTCCATGCCCCTGCCAGGAGGCCGCACGCTCTGGCTGTTCTCCGACACCTTCCTCGGGCCGCTCAACGCCAACGGCACCAGACCAACGACCGCCAGGATCATCAACAACTCGTTCGTCCTGCAGGACGGGGACAAGCTCACCACCGTGCACGGCGGCACGGCCTCGGATCCCCGGGCGCTCCTGCCGCCGCCGGACGGCACGCACTGGTACTGGAGCGGCGACGGCTTCGTCACCGGCGACCGGCTGCAGGTGATGTTCAACAAGTACCGCCTCGAGGGCACCGGCCCGATGCCGTTCGCCTTCGACCAGAACGTGGTCGCCACGTTCTCGCTGAGCGATCTGACCAAGCCGAAGAGCGTCACCCCGCTGCCCTCGCGCGCCGGCGTGGCCTGGGGGTCGGCGATCCTGCCCGCGAGCCGCAGCGGCGACGGCTACACCTACGTCTACGGCGTGTCGGACGCGCCGATCAACAAGAAGATGAAGGTGGCCCGGGTGCGGGGCGACGACCTGCGCGTCGGCCGGTGGCAGTTCTACACCCCGTGGGGCTGGAGCGAGGTCGAGGAGCACGCCGCGGAAACGCTGAGCGGCATCGCGAACGAGTACAGCGTCACCCCGTGGCGGGGCCAGTTCCTCATGGTCAGCCAGGACAGCACGGAGGCGTTCAACGGTCTGATCAACGCCTTCACCTCGTGCGACCCGTTCGACGGCTTCACCAACAGGACTCCCGTCTACCGGATGCCCGAGCCCGGCCCGTTCGGCAGCTACCTCGACGGCGACGTCATCTCCTACAACCCGCACGTGCACTTCGAGCAGAGCACCGACGCCTCGCTGCTGATCTCCTACAACGTCAACAGCATGGACAACAGGGCCCAGCCGGACGCCGACCACTATCGCGACCCGAGCATCTACCGGCCACGCTTCATCCGGGTGGCGATCAGCTAGCCGTACTCGATCGTCGGGCGTCGCGCCGCTTCGCCGTACAGGCGGCGATCGCCAGCAGGACGAGTGCGAAAGCCAGGTAATAGGCCAGAGCCCACCACGGAGGCAGCGAAGAGGTCGAGGGCGTGAGGGCGGGCGCGGCCGGCTGGCCTGTGCCGGGATCGGGGGCGCCGATGAGGAACTGTTTGGCGACGTTGAAGGGCAACCACCGGTAGATCCCCGCCCCCACGCCGGGGACCGCCTGCACGAGCGACTCGGCGATCATGGCGTACCCCAGCAGCAGCGTCAGGACGGCGGCGGCGTGCCTGACCATCGCCCCGACACGGTGAGGTCGCGGGCGGACTGGGTCAGCCGCAGGGCCAGCCGTAGCACGCCGCCGGGGTAGTGCAGCGCACCGCCATCGCTGATTCGCTTGGTCTTGTGCGACCCGCCGCGGGCTCGCTTCTTGACGTAGGCGACGCTGATGAAGCCGCGGGCCGGGTTGACCAGGCAGTCGGCGTCCAGCTTCTTCACGTATTCGGGTTCCAGCCCCGTCTGGCAGATGAGCAGAACTAGGAACGGCACCAGGTCGGCGGACGCAAGGAACAGGCTGCTGTTCAACCGGCGGATCCCGCCCAGATGGAAAAAGCGGCGCTGCATGCGCGGTAGGCGGCGGTCGGCGGTAGTGAACGGCCGTCCCTGCGCGACGATGCGATGCAGCGCGTTCTCCGGCTGTTTCCATCCGGCAAGGTCAGGGTCTTGCCCGGTCTTGGCCAGCCGCTCGCCTTCGAGGATGCGGTCGCGGATCGCGCGGACATCGGCCAAGGCCGCCGCCTGAATGGCCTCAAAGACCGGCATGGGATAGCATCGTGGCTCGCGTACGCGACGTACGACGGAGGTGTACGACCGCTTCAAGCGGCTCGACGGAGGGGTCGACCGCTGCTTGTGTTGCTGTGGGAGGCACTGCTCATCTCTTTCGTGAGACAGGTGTGGAGCAGGCATATCTGCTGGACCTGTGAGACAAGATCAAGTGCCAAGATAAACCACGACCTCAGGCCGGACCTGGGTACAGCTGATCGGGTCACGCTGGCCGTACGGGCTGGACGCCCACCCGGGCGGCAGTGTCTGCGGCCACGGGTGACCGGCGGCGGCAGGTGTGAGCAGCGGCGCGACCTCGGCCGCGGCCTTCTTGGACAGATGGGAGGTGCGGCCGACGACCTGGAGCCGCCCGCCGGAGTCGTATCGGCCCAGCAGCAGCCCGCTCGGCCGCCGCAGCGAGCCGACGTAGCCGCCGACGACGGCTTCTGAGCTGGCCCTTCGTTTGACCTTGACCCAGCCCCGCACGCCGTAACCGTAGGTGGAACCGGTCGGCTTGCAGACCAGCCCCTCGACCCCGGCCACGTGCAAGGTCTCGTACCAGATCCGAGCCTCGGCCTCGTCGGTCGTGTGCATGCCCAGGGCGAGCACGCCGGCGGCCGGGATGGCCGCGAACAGCTCCTCCAGCAGAGCGCGACGCTCGCACAGCGGCAGGCCCGTCACGTCCCGGCCACGCACGCAAAGTATGTCGAAGGCGACGAGATGACAGGACTCGGATGTTGCGAGGGAGGCGGCACGGCGGCGCCCGGCGATGGTCCGGCGGTGCAGCGCGGTGAAGTCGAGGCGACCGGACGGCCCCCATCGGACGATCTCGCCATCGAGCACAGTGCCCGCGGGGAGGTGCTCGAACGCCCAGGCGTCCGCGGGCCCTGAGGGGATGTGGTCCACCGCCTACGACCGGTTCCGCTCCTGGGCGCTGGACGGCGTGTTCGAGCAGCTGATGCAGGCGATGATCGCCAAGGCCGCAGCTCGGGGACAGGCCGACCTCGACCCGCCCCACGCCCTCGCCGGCCGACTGGAGAATTCTCAGATCAACGCCGGCTCTTCAAGGGAAGAGGGGTCTTACCGCTACGACAGCGACTCTCCTACCTCCTGAAACTACTGCGAAATCGACGCCGCGGCGGGAAATTCGGAGAGTGAGGGTGCGGCCGGCGGGGGTTCTCCACGCCGGCCGCGGACCGGCACGACGGCCCGACAAAGCCTCGGGCGAGCCACGTGCTTGAGAGACCGCTGAAGGGCGGCCGACGGTTACTTGGCGTAGGGCTTGGGCAGGCGCATGCCGCGCTCGGCCATGATCTCCCGGACCCGGTCCGGGTAGTCGGTGATGATGCCGTCGATGCCCATGTCGATGAGGGCCGCGATGGTGGCCGGGTCGTCGCACGTCCACGGGACGACCTTCAGGCCGCGCTCGTGCGCGTCCGACACCATCTTCTCGGTGACGTAGAAGCGGAAGGCGGGATCGCTGATCGTGCCGTTCTGGGGAAAGCCGTACACCGGGGACAGGGCGGTGACACCCGGGATGCTGGCGGCGGCGCTGACGAAGTCGCCGCCGAAGTCGTCGGCGTCGATCCCGCCGAGCCAGGGGGAAGCGCCCGGCTTGCCGACCTGGAGGAAGTCGTAGTTGGTCAGGGCCACCAGCGGCCATTCCGGCGCGAGCCGGTGCATCTCCGTCAACGCGCCCCAGTCGAAGGACTGGATGGTGATCTGGTCCTCGATGCCCGAGGCGCGGATCTCCTCGAACACGCGGCGGACGAACAGCTCGCGCGGCGCGGTCTGCTGCGGCGCGCCCGCTTCGACCTTGGTCTCGATGTTCAGCTTGACCTGCTTGGCCCGGCGAGCCCTGACGAGGTTCAGCACGTCCTTGAGCTCGACCATCCGGAAGCCGTCGACCACCTCCTGTTCGGGGAAGCCGGGCAGCTGCCGGTACCCGCAGTTCATGGTCTTGATCTGGGCCAGGGTCAGGTCCTTGATGAACTTGCCGACGTAGGGGAACATCGGGTCCCCAGGGGTGAGGGGCGCGGTGTCCTGGCACTTCTGGGCGCTGATCTGCCGGTCGTGGTTGACCACCACCTTAAGGTCCTTGGTCACATGGGTGTCCAGCTCAAGGGTGCTGACCCCGAGGCGCAGGGCCTTGGTGAACCCCTCAAGTGACTCCTCGGTCGTCATGCCGAGGCCGCCGCGGTGGGCTTGCAAGTCGAAGTGGGTCTTTTGGGGCAGCACGCCGGGGCCGCCGGTCGTCGAGGCGTGGGCGGCGGCCGGAGCGGCGAGCACGGAAACGAAGGCCAGACTTGCCAGGGCATGGCGACAATGCACGGGATGTTCCGCTCTGTAAGGTGTGAAATGACCTTGGCGAGGCTAGAGGCCCGTCCGCCCTTCGCTGCGGCGACAGCATGATGAGGTCATGAACGTTCGCAGAACGCCCAGGAACGCCGGTTTCCTCTCAAAGGCCGCGAGTACGGCGGGTGGGCTCGCGCCGAGGACGTTACCTTGATCAACTGTTTGTGTCGGGCACGATCGCGGGAGACGGTCTTCGCGCACCCCGTTCACTCTCTGGCCACCATCGCCGGCCACTGGCGACCGGAGCTCCTGCCCGGTGACCCTCTGGCCGTCCCGGCCCCGTCGATGCGGTGCTGCCGGCCACCGGCTACCGGCCGAACCTGCCCCATCTCACCGACCTCGGCGCACTAGCCGTCATCGACCCCGTACAAGGTCGACGAGGACAAGATCTTCGAGGCCGGTCTGGAGATGATCATTGAGGGGATCGCGTTGAAGCCGCACGGACCAGGAGAACGGCCCATCCGTGACGGACCAGGGCGCATCGCGTGGCTATGCGGAACCGTCCTCAAGCTCGAAGAGCTCGGTCAGTACGCCGCGCAGCGCCGGTCGGCCGTCGTCACGCCGCCAGGCCGCGCGCAGGTCGACGTCGTGCGGCGCGTCGAGCGGGACGAACACCACGTGCGGGTCGGTCACGTTCCGTGCCACCGAGGCCAGGGTCAGGTGGCAGCCCACCTCCGCGCTGACCAGCGCCAGCGCGGTCTGGGTGTCGGGAGCGACCTGCGCGATGTCGGCGACGAAACCGGCGGCGTGGGCGAGCCGCCGCAACCGGTCGGGCAGCACGGCTCCGTCGTGCGGCGGCAGCGAGACGAAGGGCTCCCCGGCGAGCTGCCCGGCCTCCAGCCGGTCGGCGCCGGCGAGCCGATGGGTGGCGGGGAGCGCGACGACCAGCGAGTCCGGCATCACCACCTGTGCGGCGACATCGGCGGGGATCACGTCCCATCGGCCGAAGGCGATGTCGGTCTCACCCTGGACCAGCTTGCGCATCGCCGGCTGCGCGAAGTTCTGGCTCGACAGCTCCAGTTCGATGCCGGGCCGCCGTGAGCGTACCGCTCGTGCCAGTCGCGCCACGAGCGGGTGGGTCGACACACCGGCGAACGCGATCCGGACCAGCCCGACCTCGCCGTCACCGGCGGAACGCGCCGCCTCCTGCGCGCGCCGCAGAGCCGTCAGGACGTCCTTGGCCGGCCCCAGAAGCGCATGCCCGCTCGCGGTGAGGCTGACCGACCGGGTGTTGCGATCGAACAGCCGCGTCCCCAGTTCCCGCTCCAGCTGCTTGATCGTGCGGCTCAACGGCGGCTGCGCGACGTGCAGTCGTTCGGCGGCGCGGCCGAAATGCAGCTCCTCGGCCACGGCCAGGAAGCACCGCAGCTGCTGCAGCTCCACCGCCGGCTCCTTCCCGCCGCGATTTTTGCGCTCAAGGTATCAGAGCAGGACTCATCAAGTATTGGACTGGTCTCAATCGGTGGGGAACGGTAGTCCGTATGTACACCGGCAATCCCGACGTGCCCGACGACGTCTTCGCGGACGTCCTCTGCCAGATCAAGGACTTCGTACGCGCCCGTGTCATGCCGCGCGAGCTGGAGATCATGAACACCGACGCCGTCCCCGCCGACCTGCGCGAGCAGGCCGCGCGGATGGGACTGTTCGGGTACGCGATCCCGCAGGACTGGGGCGGGCTCGGTCTCGACCTCGTCCAGGACGTCGAGGTCGCCATGGCGCTGGGATACACGTCGCTGTCGCTGCGGTCGATGTTCGGCACGAACAACGGCATCGCCGGACAGGTCCTGGTCGGCTTCGGCACCGCCGAGCAGCAGGCCCGATGGCTGCCCGGCATCGCCTCCGGCGAGATCGTCGCCTCTTTCGCGCTCACCGAGCCCGGCGCCGGCTCCAACCCGGCCGGTCTGCGGACCACCGCCACGCCGGACGGCGAAGGCTGGGTCATCGACGGAGACAAGCGGTTCATCACCAACGCCACCGAGGCCGGCCTGTTCGTGGTGTTCGCCCGCACCCGGCCGGCGTCGGACTCCGGTACGGGCATCGCGGTGTTCCTCGTGCCCGCCGACGCGCCGGGAATCCAGGTCGGCGCGAAGGACGCCAAGATGGGGCAGGAGGGCTCGCGTACGGCGGACGTCACCTTCTCGCAGGTCCGCGTAGGCCCGGACGCGCTGGTCGGCGGGGACGAGGAAGCCGGGTACAAGGCGGCGATGACGTCGCTGGCCCGGGGCCGGATCCACATGGCGGGCCTGGCCGTCGGCGCCGCGCAGCGGGCACTGGACGAATCGGTCGCCTACGCGGCCACCGCGACCCAGGGCGGCACGCCGATCGGGGACTTCCAGCTCGTACAGGCCATGATCGCCGACCAGCAGACCGGCGTCCTTGCCGGCCGCGCCCTCGCCCGCGAGGCCGCGCGGCTGTACGTGACCGGCGAGGACCGCCGGATCGCACCCTCGGCCGCGAAGCTGTTCTGCACCGAGATGGCGGGCAAGGCCGCCGACCTGGCGGTCCAGATCCACGGCGGCAGCGGCTACATGCGCGACGTCGCGGTTGAGCGCATCTACCGCGACGTCCGGCTGATGCGCCTGTACGAGGGCACCAGCGAGATCCAGCGCCTCATCATCGGCGGCGGCCTCGTACGCGCCGAGAGAAGGAAGCGGTCATGACCCGCCCACTCGACGGCTTCACCGTCGTCGCCATCGAGCACGCCGTCGCCGCACCGCTGGCCACCCGCCACCTCGCCGACCTCGGCGCGCGCGTGATCAAGGTCGAACGTGTCGACGGCGGCGACTTCGCCCGCCGCTACGACCACGCCGTACACGGCACCGGCGCGCACTTCGTCTGGCTCAACCGCGGCAAGGAGTCGATCGCCGTCGACCTCAAGACCCCGGAGGGATGCGACGTGGTCCGGCGGCTCGTCGCGAAGGCCGACGTCTTCCTGCAGAACCTCGCCCCTGGAGCCGTGGAGCGCCTCGGCCTCGGCGACCTCCGCTCCCGGCGGCCCGAGCTCGTCGTGGTGAACCTGTCCGGGTTCGGTACGGGCGGGCCGATGGAACAGCGCAAGGCGTACGACATGCTGATCCAGGCCGAGGCCGGGCTCATCGCGATCACCGGCACGCCGGAGACCCCGGTGAAGACCGGCATCCCGACCGCCGACATCGCCAGTGGCATGTACTGCGCGCAGGCCGTGCTCGCGGCACTGCTACGCCGCGCCCGCACCGGCGAGGGCGCGACGATCGAAGTCTCGATGTTCGAAGCCACCGTCGAGTGGATGGGCTACGCCCTCTACACCCAGATGTACGCCGGGACACAGCCGGAGCGGATGGGGCTGAGCCACAGCTCGATCGCCCCGTACGACGCGTTCCCCACCCGCGACGGCCAGATGCTGATAGGCGTCCAGAACGACGCCGGCTGGCGAACCCTCGTCACCTCCGTCCTGGACGCCCCCGAGCTCGCCGACGACCCGCGTTTCGCCACGAACGTCCTGCGGGTGCGCAACCGCGCCGAGTGCGACGCCGCGATCGCGGCCCGCACGTCCTGCCGGCCCACGGCCGAGTTGGACGCCCGGCTCGCCGCGGCTGGCATCCCCGCCGCCCAGCTCAAGGACGTCGACCAGGTCGTCGATCACCCCCAGCTGCGCGCCCGCGACCGCTGGCGCACGATCGGCACGGAGCACGCCCAGGTGGACGCCCTCCTGCCGCCGGTGACGTTCACCGATGTCGAAGCGCGTATGGGCGACGTCCCCGCACTCGGCCGGCACACCCGCGCGTTGCTCGAAGAACTCGGCCTGGACCCCGACGACCTCATCGCCCGCGGCATCGCGGCGCAGGGCCACGCATGAACGCCCTCGCCGTCGACGAACGCGACGACCGCGTCGTCGTCACGCTGAACCGTCCGGCCGCCCGCAACGCGATCAACGCGGCGATGATCGAGGAACTGCACGCCGTCTGCGCCCTGCTCGAACGCCGGCCCCGGCTCCTGCTGCTCACCGGCGCGGGTGGCGTGTTCGCCGCCGGCGCCGACATCGCCGAACTACGCGCCCGCGGCCGGGACGAAGCCCTGCAAGGCATCAACAGCAGGCTCTTCGACCGCATCGCCCGGCTTCCGATGCCCACCGTCGCCGCGGTGGACGGCTACGCGATCGGCGGCGGCGCCGAGCTCGCCTACGCCTGCGACCTCAGGCTGGCCACCCCGGCCACCGTGTTCGCCAACCCCGAACCCGGCCTGGGCATCCTCGCCGGAGCCGGCGCCTGCTGGCGGCTGGCCGAACTGGTCGGCACTTCCGTCGCCAAACAGGTCCTGCTGGCCGGCCGACGACTGGACGCCGAAGCCTGCCTCGCGTTCGGCCTCGTCACCGAGGTCGTCCCGACCGGCGAGCTGCTCCATGCCGCGCATCGGCTGCTGGACCGGATGACCGGGTGGTCGCCCGCGGCGCTGCGGCTGACCAAGCTGGTCCTCGACGCCCCCGGCGCACACCCGTTGGCGGACGACCTGGCCCAGGCCGTCCTGTTCGAGACCGAGGACAAACACCACCGCATGACAGAGTTCCTGGAACGGAGACGAACGTGACGACAGTGCGAATGCCCACGACGGTCGGTGTGATCGGCGGTGGCCGGATGGGCGCCGGGATCGCACAGGTCTTCGCCGTCGCGGGTGCCGCCGTGTGCGTGGTGGAGACCGGCGACGTCACGGCGACACGTCTGCGCCTGGCCGACGGCCTGGCCAAGGCGGCCGAGCGGGGGAAGCTCCCCCATGCTCCGGAGCTCGTACTGGACCGGGTGCGCGTCGTCGACAACGTCGCCGGGTTGCCGCCGTCCGCCGAGCTGGTCGTCGAAGCCGTGCCGGAAGAGCCGGCACTCAAGGTGGACGTCCTGGCCCGCGCGGAGAGAGCGGTCGGCGATCAGACGGTGCTGGCCAGCAACACCAGCTCGTTGTCCATTGCCGAACTCGGCGCCGCTCTCCAGCGCCCGGCCCGCTTCCTCGGGACGCACTTCTTCAACCCCGTCCCGGCCTCCAGGCTGGTCGAGGTCGTCACCGCGCCCGAGACGGCCGCCGACGTCGTCGAGCGCGTCCGTGCCTGGGTGCGCGGCCTGGACAAGACCGACGTCGTCGTACGGGACTCGCCGGGCTTCGCCACGAGCCGCCTCGGCGTCCTGCTGGGTCTCGAAGCGATCCGCATGCTCGAAGAAGGCGTCGCCGACGCCGAAGCGATCGACAACGCGATGGAACTCGGCTACCGCCACCCGATGGGGCCGCTGCGGTCGACCGACCTGGTCGGGCTCGACGTGCGCCTCGCGATCGCCGAATACCTGCACGCCAAGCTCGGGGACCGGTTCGCGCCCCCGCAACTGCTGCGCGACAAGGTCGCCGACGGACAGTTGGGACGCAAGACCGGCCAAGGCTTTCACCACTGGGATTGAGGTCAGACGGCAGCGGCGGCGTCCAGGCCAGGGTCCGTCCGATGCGGTGCCGTGGCCGACCAGCCCCGCCGACGACACCGCCGGCTCTGGCCAAGGCCGGCGCCTTCGACAGCCTCGGCCATCACCGCCAGGCCCTGGTGGCGGTGCACGAGCAGGCCGTCGACGCGGTCGTCGACCTCAAGCGCAACGAGGCCCACGGCCAGGACTCGCTGTTCGGCGAGCCCGGCCGGAGCAGCGCGTTCTCGACCGCGATCCCGCAGGGGGAGTGGGATCGCGCCACCCTGCTCGCCTTCGAACGCGAAATGCTGGGCCTGTACGTCAGCAGCCATCCGCTCGACGGAGTCGAACACGTCCTGGACGCCAACCGCGACACCACCATCGCCGAGCTGCAGTCCTCCGGGCGGCAGGACGCGACCGTCCGCGTCAGCGGCATCGTCTCCGGTCTGCAGCGCAAGATCACCAAGCAGGGCAGCCCCTGGGCGATCGTCACCCTCGAAGACCACGACGCCGCCGTCGAGTGCCTCATCTTTCCCAAGACCTACACCCTGTACGGCGAAGCGCTCGCCGAGGACCAGGTGATCTCCGTGCGCGGACGAGTCAACGTCCGGCTGCACCGCCAAGGAGCCAAAGGGCTGCTGCTGAACCTGCGGCCCTTCCAGGTCACCCTCGAGCCGGCCTTGTACAGCGAAGTCAAGGCGCTGCTCGGCCCCGGCGCCATTTGGGAGGACTGAATCAAGTGGTGCGGTAGGCCCCGGCATCGCATGGACGAGCGGAGGTCATCCGTTCATGAGAGAATCGGACCGTGGAGCAGCCTGGACGTGTTGCTGTCATCGGGGTGGGCGTTCTCGGAGCCTGTGTGGGCTGGAGTTTGGCACGGCACGGCGTCAAGGTCGTCTTCCTCGACGCGGGCCGGCCGGGTGAAGGGGTCACCGACTGGTCGTTCTCGTGGGTCAACGCCAGTGCCAAGACCGCGAGCAGGCCCTACTTCGACCTGAACGTCGCGAGCATGGCGGCGTACCGCGAGCTTGCCGGGATCATCGGGCCTGACCCATGGTGGCACCCCGACGGCCACCTGCGCTGGGCGGACGACCCCGCGGCGGAGGCGAGCCTCCTGGAAACGGCCGGGTTGCTGGCCGGCTGGGGCTACCGGGCCGAGGTGCTCACGGGAGCCGAGGTACGCCGCCACCTCGAACCCGCGCTCACAGTGTCCGACGAGGTTCCGGTCGTGTTCTTTCCCGACGAGGCCTGGGTGCACGGACGCCATCTCGTCGGCCGCCTGGTCGGTGAGGCCGTCGCGACCGGCGCCGAGCACCGGTTCGGCACCACGGTCCACGACGTCGGCACCGGCGCCGACGGCAGCGTACGGACCGTCGCCCTGTCCGACGGCAGCCGTCTCGACGTCGACGTCGTCGTGAACGCCGCGGGACCCGGCGCCGCCCACGTCGCCGGGCTCGTCGCGCGGCACCTGCCGATGCGCCGGGAGCCCGGCCTCGTCACCCGGATCGAGTGTGCTCAGGTGCCGATCCGCCGGACCATGCACGCGCCTCGCGTCGCGATCCGTCCTGACGGAGACGCTTCGGTGGTCCTCCACAGCCGCGAGGTCGACGCGCTCATCGACACCGGCGAGGATCCGGCGGCGCTCCAGCGGCTGCTCCACGAATCGGCGCGGTACGTCGTTCCCGGGTTCGTGGACTCCCGCATCGTCGGGACACGGGTGGTCGACCGGCCCATCCCGGGCGATGGATACCCCTCGGTGGGAGCGGTGCCTTCCGTGCCGGGCTACTACGAGGCCGTCTCCCACAGCGGCATCACGCTCGGGCCGGTGATCGGCCGGCTGCTCGCGTCGGAGATCGTCAGTGGGAGGAGGGACGAGACGCTCGCCGACTTCCGCCCGGAACGGTTCTCCCATGACCACCCGGCAAGTTGACGGTACGACCTCTTCGGCATCGTGCCCAGCCTCACACTGCTGGACTGCAGCTTCTTCTGCAGGCGGTTCACAACATCTCGGTGAGCGCGTCGAGGTCGGCCAGGCGTCCGGCCGGGTCGAGGCGGGCCGCCACGGCGACCAGCAGCAGCTCGGTGACGGCGATCTGGTGCGCGAGCGGCGCGATCGGCCCGGCGGCCTCGCGCGGCAGCCTGATCAGCACCTCTGCCCGTGTCGCGAGCGGCGACTCCCAGGCGTCGGTGATCAGCGCCAGCCGCGCCCCGCGGGCGCACGCGGCCTCGGTGAAGCGGGCCGTCGTGGGGGAGTAGCGCCGGAAGTCGTACGCGACCACGGCCGCAGAACCGCCCAGGTCGAGCAGCGTACGGGCACGCGCGGACGCCGAGTCGGGCACCCGATGCGCCCCCGGACGCAGGCCGGCGAGCTGCCTGATCAGGTATTCGGCGGCCAGCTCGCTGATCGGCCCGCCGAGCGCCCAGACCGACGTGGCTCCGGCCAGCAGGTCGCCGACGGCGTCGAGCAGGGGCTCGGTGACGGCGGCGAGGGTGCTGTCGAGCCCGGCACGCAGGTCTTCGGCGGCCCGCTGGGTGCCGGGCGGACGGGCGACGAACTCGCGTAGGCGCGACCGGTCGCGTACGCCGTCGCGCACGGCCGCCTGGAACCCGGCGAATCCCGCGTACCCGAGCCGGTCGAACAGCCGGGAGGCGGTCGGCGGGCTGACCCCGGCACGCTCGGCGAGCGCGCGCAGCGAGCCGAGCGCGGCGAAGGGGTGGTCGTCGAGCAGCGCACGAACGACGGCCCGCTCGCCCGGTGGCAGCTCGGGGTAGACCGCGCTGAGCCGGTTCGTCACCGGATCCTCATCCATGCTGACAAATGTTACACATGGCGGAGAACATGAAACGAATGTTACGGTCGCCGGTATGAGTTCCTGGAACGGACTGATCGACAGCGGGTACCGGCGCTGGCTCCC
The DNA here is from genome assembly GCF_053596455.1 of Nonomuraea sp. NPDC001699. NCBI lineage: Bacteria > Bacillati > Actinomycetota > Actinomycetes > Streptosporangiales > Streptosporangiaceae > Nonomuraea > Nonomuraea sp. NPDC001699. The sequence continues at coordinate 58,084 of NZ_JBSFGF010000024.1, forward strand.
GGTCACCCCCGACACGCCCGCCGTCTCGCTCAACGAGGGCAACACCCCGCTGCTGCGCTCGGCGCACCTGTCCGCGGTGACCGGCTGCGAGGTATGGCTGAAGATCGAGGGCGCCAACCCCACGGGGTCGTTCAAGGACCGCGGGATGACCGTGGCGATCAGCAGGGCCGCCGAGGCCGGGGCCGAGCTGGCCGTGTGCGCCTCCACCGGCAACACCAGCGCCTCGGCCGCCGCCTACGCCGCGCGCGCCGGGCTGACGGCCGCCGTGCTCGTGCCGAAGGGGCGGGTCGCGCTCGCCAAGCTGGGGCAGGCGGTCCGTTACGGCGCGCGGATCGTCGAGATCGACGGCACGTTCGACGACTGCCTGCGCGTCGCCCGCGAGCTCGCCGCCCACCACCCGATCGCGCTGGTCAACTCGGTCGGCAACGAGCTGCGGCTCGCGGGGCAGCGCACGGTCGCCTACGAGATCGTCGACGCGCTCGGCGACGCGCCCGACATCCACTGCCTGCCGGTCGGCAACGGCGGCAACATCACCGCCACCTGGGGCGGCTACCGGGCCTACGAGCAGGAGGGGCTGTCCGGCCGGTCGCCGCGCATGTGGGGCTTCCAGGCGGCGGGGGCCGCGCCGCTCGTCCACGGCACGCCGGTCGCCGATCCCGAGACCGCGGCGAGCGCGATCCGCGTCGGCAGCCCGGCCACCTGGGACGGAGCCCTCGACGCCCGCGACTCGTCCGGCGGGCTGATCGCCGCGGTGACCGACGCGCAGATCTTCGAGGCGTACGAGCTGGTCGCGCGGCGCGACGGCGTCTTCGCCGAGCCCGCCTCGGCCGCCGGGATCGCCGGCCTCCTCGACCAGCACGCCCGGGGCAACCTCGCGCCGGGCCGGCGGATCGTGATCACGCTGAGCGGCAACGGCCTGAAAGACCAGGACGCCTCCCTGCGCGGCGGCTACACCGCCACGGAAACCAGTTCGGCCACCTCGGCCGTGGCCCAGGCCCTCGGCCTCGCCGCCTGATCCCAGGCATGTCCCATGCGTTGACGAGGTCCAGAAGACTCCAACGACAGGGGTTCACTGACCTGGGCGAATTCCGCTTCCGCTGGTCTGGGGCCTTTCGAGGATTTCGTGGTACTCGGGTGGCGGGGCGGCCCCGGCCGGCATCGCCGGGGCCTACGAGAGGCAGGCCCCGGCTCCCTGGGACGCTATCCCGCCGGCTCGACGACGGTGACCACGTGCTCGGTGCTCGTTCCCTTGACGGTCGAGCTCCCGACCAGCGTGACGGTGTAGGTGTGCTTCCCGGCCGTGGCCGGCGTGTCGGTGAAGGCGAACGTCCCGTCGGGGGCGGCGGCCAGTTTCTGACCCCTGGTGGTGACGGTGCCGTCCGGTGCGACGGCCCTGCGGCTGACGGTGACCGTCGTGCGCGGGTAGACGACGCCCTCGGCGGCAAAGGTGCCTCTGAACTCCAGCAGCTCACCGACGGCGCCCGTCGCGGGCCCTGTCACGGTGAGTGCCGGTTCGTACCTGGCCACCGCGACGGTCGCCGTCGCGTAGGCCCCGTAGTACCAGGAGTTGCCCGGCCAGGACAGGCGATATCTGAACGCCCCGAGGCCCGGTGGGGTGTCGGTGAACTCGTAGGTCCCGTCGGCCGCTGTGGTGACCTCCCGGAAGGGCCGGTCGGTGCCGTCGGGGAGCCAGCTGTACAGTTCCAGCGTCTGCGCGCCGGGGGTCGCCCCGGTGCTGAGCGTGAGTCGTCCGCTGATGGTCAGCGGCTTGAGCGCGTTCGCCTCGGCGGGCGCCGTCAGGGTCAGGGTCGAGGAGTGGTAGGGCGCGGGCGGCAGCCGCCAGAGGTGCATGCGCCCGGTGCCGGGCTCCTTCAGCACCGCGAAGGTGTAGATGCCGTAGAAGCCGATGCTGCCCGGCACCAGCGCCTTTCCCTGGTGGCCGGCCGTGTAGATCACCTCTCTCGTGGTCGCGTCGTAGACCACGAGCTCCGCCGCGTCACCCGCGGCGGAGTTCCAGCCGCCCACGACGTAGTAGCCGTCCTCGCTGGCCGCGACGGTGGCGGCCAGGTCGTGCCCGGCCGGCCCCTTCTGGTCGAAGGCGTGGGCCCGGTCGAAGGTCGTGGTGTCCCAGGCGTCGAAGCGGTGGGCGCCGGACGGCACTGGCAGCACCGCCGACCCTTGGTAGGCGAGGGCCAGGTCCTCCAGGGGCGGCAGCCCGTCCGCGTCGCCGACGATCTCGCCGACCGGGTTACCCGGGTCGCGGTTGACGTCGTACAGCCTGACGGTGGCGGGGCTGACTCCCGGCTCGGACACGGCGAGGAAGGCGCCGGCGACCGCGACCAGCGGAGGCAGGGTCGTGGCCGGCCCGACCTTGACGAGGGTGGGGGTCGCCCGCACCTCGAACGCGACGACCCCTCCCTCGCCCGCCCCGCCGCAGCCGTATCCGATCCACAGCCGGTTGTGGGCCTGCGCCAGCGTGGACGGGCACGGATACGCGGAGAGATCGATGCGCCGGGTGACGGCGACCGTGGCGGTGTCGATCTCGATCACCTCATGCGTGCCACTCAGCGTCGCGTACACCTTCCTGGCGCCGTCCGGCGCGGACAGGGCGGTGACTCCCGACAGGCCGCCGATCGTGGTGACGGCCTCGCCGTCCAGGTCCGTGACCACGATCCGGTCGTCGGCGGCGACGAAGACCCTGCCGTGGCCGGTCACCAGGTCCCCGCCCTTGCCCGCGACCCCGAGGTCGGCGACGAGGTCGGCGGCCGCGGCGGCGGGGGCTGGGGCGGCGAGCAGGCTCGCCGCCAGGAGCAGGGACCCGGCCGAGGCGACTAATCGGCCGATGCGTTCAGAGGCTGATGGACGCACATGCACTCCGTTCCGAAAGACGATCTCCATTCTTCGAACGTATATTCGCATATTGCGGCATCGCCGTGAAGGGCTGGTCGTAAGGCCGTGTAGTCAAGGTCCTGGCGGCGGAGTCCGGTGGCCGCAGCCCGGGCGCAAGCTGCAGGACATCGCGTGCCGGGCCCCGAACCGCTGGCGCCGCAACGCGCGACACACCAGGTCCTCACCGTGATCCGCCGATCCTGCGGCGCGTCACCAACGGCGAATACTCGGCCGAGTACTACACCGGCTTCCGCCGCCACCGGTGCGACCTCATCGAAGACTCGCATCCGGCCCGGATGGGCCTGGTCGACCCCGCCGCCTTCCGCGCCGCCCTGCTCGCCCCGCAGCGCGACCCCTCCGACGTCGCCGTCCCACAGATGCAGACGCTGGCCTGCGGGACATGGCTACCCGCCACGGACCCTGAACACCCGCAGACGCTGGCGGCTCAACACCACCGCGGCCACCATCCTGCGCGCCCTGCCGGCCGGCACCACCCCAGAGCGGTGGTCCATCCCGGTGCGGGGGACGAGCACAGGCGGGTTGCACCGGGCAATCGCGGGTCAGCGCTGCATGTCGATGATGAGCTTCCCGCGGACTCCGCCGGCTTCGAGTCGCCGGTGAGCCTCTGTGACGTCGCCGATCGGGTAGACGGTGTCGATCACAGGGCGGATGCTGCCCGCCTCGGCGGAGGCGGTGAGCTCGGCGATCCGCGCGGGGGAGGGGTTGTTGCTGAAGAGTTTCATGCGCCTGGGCGAGAGGGCGGCTCGCAGTCCCGTGGTGACCATGGAGGCCAGGATGCGGTCCTGGTCGAAGGCGAGCGCGACCATGCGTCCACCCCGGGTGAGCCGGGACCGGTAGGCCCCGAGGTCGGTGCCCACGACGTCGAGGATCACATCGTAATGACCGAGGTCCCGCGGCCGGGTCGTGCGGTAGTCCAGGGCCGCGTCGGCGCCGAGTTCGGTGACCCAGCCGAGATTGCGTGCGCCGGCGAGCGCGGTGACGTGGGCGCCGAGCGCCTTGCCCAGTTGCACGGCGATGCTGCCGACGCCGCCCGTGGCGCCGCGGACCAGGAGCCGTTCACCGCCGGCCAGGCGGGCCTTGTCGGTCAGGGCGGTCAGGGCGGTGGTGCCCGACGAGGGCAGGGCGGCGGCGTCCAGCAGGCTCAGGTTCTCGGGTGCTCGGGCGAGCCGCTGTTCGGGGACGGTGACGTAGTCGGCGATGGCGCCGAAGGCGAAGTGCGGCATCAACCCCCACACCTCCTCCCCCTCTCTCCAGGCGTGCACTCCGGAGCCCAGGGCCGCGATGCGGCCGGTGAAGTCGCCTCCCAGGCCGCGGGGGAAGCGGGCTCGGGCGACGCCGCGGAGTCTGCCTGCGCGGAAGGCGAGTTCTCCGGCGTCCACGCTCGCGGCGCGGACCTCGACGAGCACCTCTCCCGGCCCGGGCTCCGGCGTGGGCACGTCGTTGACGCGCAGCACCTCGGGAGGGCCGAAACGGGTGTATTGGACGGCACGCATGATCTCTCCCAGTCGTTCCGAACATAAGTGGGCTGGCGGCCCACTTACGGTTCGGCTACTCTAACCGGAGCGCCAGCCCACTTGTCAAAAACCTGGAGGAGGCCATGCCCCACACCACCCGGCGACGGCCCCTGCGTGCGGACGCCCAGCGCAACTACGACCGCATCGTCAGCGCGGCCCGGGACGTCTTCGCACGTGACGGCGCCGGCGCCGCCCTGAAGGAGATCGCCCGTCAAGCCGGGACGGGATCGGCGACGCTGCACCGCCTCTTCCCCTCCCGTCGAGCTCTGCTCGAAGCCGTCTTCCACGACCGCGTCGAGGAGTTGTGCGCCATGGCGGCACAACGCGCCGAGGAGAGCGAGCCGGGCCCCGCGCTCCTGGCCTGGCTGGGGGACCTCAACACCTACGCGGGCACCAGTCGCGGTCTGGCCGCCTCGCTGCTGCACGACGGCCGGGATGCCGACCTGCTGGAGCAGAACGAGGGCTGCCAGGCGATGATCACAGATGCGGCGCGCGAACTCCTGCGACGAGCACAACAAGCAGGCGCCGTACGCCCAGGGATCCGCGCCGAGGACCTGCTCGCGCTCATCAACGCCATCTCACTGGCCACCGAGCATCACGAGGACGACGATCAGGGAGACCGGCTGCTGGACATCGCGATCAAGGGCATCAGCGGCCGGCCGGCATGACGGATCAGGTGGGTCCGCACCCGGCCGGGGCGCAGGGTGTCAGTGGCGCATGGCACTGTGACGTCCATGAAGGTGAGCGTGCGTGAAGCCGTCCTCGACGCCGGACGGGCCCTTGACCTACCCGAGCCGGTGGCCGAGGCGTTCATCCGCCTCCTGCGCCCCTGTGTCTACCTCTGCCCCCATGACGAACTGCCGGAAGAGCTGAAGAAGAATGCCCGTCCGGCCGCTCGGGCCCTCGGGCTTCCCCATCTGCCCGAGGACCTGGAACTGCCCTCATACGTGCCGCACGTGGTGACCATCGACTGCGCCGCCCTACCCGCCGGCGTCCTCGACATCGACTTTCCCGCCGACGGCCACCTGGTCGTCCTCGCCGAGATCACCGACCTCGACGAAGGCGTCATCGTCCACCTGCCGCCAGGCACCGAGACCGTCGAACGCCACACGCAGGCGAAGGCTCACGAGTCGTTCCCGCTCTACGCGGTTCCTGGCACCACCTGGTCTGCCGATCTCCGCTGGTCCGACGTTGCGGAAGCGGCCGACTACGCCGAGGGGGACGCCGAGCGGGCCCGCCTGGTGGCCAAGTTCATCGATGACATAGGGGAGATTCCCGACGTCCGATGGAGATTTGACATCCAGCTCGGCGGCTACTCCCGCGCCTGGCACAACCCGGTGGAAGAGCGCGGGAAGGTGCTGTTCGCCTCCATCCCGGAAAGTGCGCTCTTCGGGGACGGCTGCATCACCCTCATCTCGGGGACCCGGGAGCAGATCGCGGAGTTCCGCTACAACGAGCTCGATTTCGACGTCGAGTGCTGACTTCCAAGTCGTGGGCTCAACCAGGCTGATCAAACATGCGGTCAGCGGCGGACGACGCGACGACCGCGCCGTTGCAGCCGTACGGTTCACGAACCTTGCGCCAAGGACGCGGAGGCGGCCTTGAGGAGGGTTTCGGCGGCGGCGGTGCGGGCGTAGAGGACGGAGCGACCGGCGCGATGCGCGCTGACCAGGCCCGCGTCGCGCAGCGCGGTGAGATCGCGGGAGACCCCGGACGCGGAGAGCCCGGTGCGGCGGGCCAGTTCGGTGGTGGAGGCCGGGGCCGGTGAACGCCGAAGGGATCAGCAGCAGCCCAGGGCCCGCTGCCTCCCGGGGCAGGGGTGAGGTGGCGAGGTCGAGCGCCTCGCGGGCCGCCGCCAGGGCGGTGGGGTCATCCTCGCCGACCAGTTCTTCGGCGTAGGCGGCGAGGAAGTGGCTGCGTGCCTCCGGGGCCAGGTCGGTGTGCTTGAGCAGGCGGCTCAGCCTGTCGACGATGGGCCGGTCCACCGTCCCGTACTCGCGGGACTGCCATGGTGCCGGCTCGGTCCAGGCCGTGAACGCGGCGATCATCAAGTCGTCGCGTCCCCGGGACTCGGCGTACTCGACGGCCCGCAGGCGGGTCTGGCGCGCGGCAGGCAAGGCGCCGGACCGGATCCGCGCCCGCAGCAGCCTGCCAGACAGGTCTATGCGCTCCTCCGGATCGTCGAGTTCGCGACCGCGTCGATGAGGAGATCGGCCGGCACGACCTGCCCGCGCGCCGCCACCAGCAACGCCGGCACGCCCCGCTGCCCGAGGCCCGCCCAGGGGCACGGGCTCGCCGCAGACCTCGGCCCCGAACGAGCCCAGCACCCGGACGAAGACCATGATCCGCACATCCCGCGTGGACGTTCCAAATCGCTTCCAAATGCCTTCCAAACACCCAGGAGCAGCCTGAACACATCGCAACCGACGAAGGAGCGGGAACAGATGAGCGTCAACACCCAGGACATGGAGATCGTCCACCGCGTGCTCCGCCGTGAGTCACGGCTGCTGGTGGAGCTCGTCGCGGCCGTCGCCCCGGGTGACACCGCTCGCGCCAAGGTGATCGCCGGCCACTTCCGCGTCTACCGGCTGGGCCTGCACAACCACCACGAGGGCGAGGACGAGCTGCTGTGGCCGCCGCTGCTGTCCCGGGTGGACCTGGAGGCCGACATCGTCCTGCGCATGCAGGCCCAGCACGAACGCGTCGCGGCCACCCTGAGCAGGCTGGACGCCGCGCTCCCCGCCTGGGAGGCCACCGCGGGCGCCGACGAACGCGACACCCTGGCGGCCGCCCTCTACGAGCACCGCGCGGTCCTGCTGGAACACCTCGACGACGAGGAGGCCACCCTCCTCCCGCTCGCGGCCAAGCACATCACCCAACAGGAGTGGGCCTCCCTGGGCGACCACCTGGTGAACAACACCCCCAAGCTCACCCTGCTCACGCTCTTCGGCGCCGTCCTGGAGGACGCGAACCCGGCCGAGCGCGCCCTCGTCCTCGGCGGCCTGCCCGCCCCGGTCCGCGCCATCTGGCACGTCATCGGCCGCCCCCGCTACGCCCGCCACATCCGCCGCGTCCGCGGCTGAACCCTGCCCGTCCGAACAACCAAGGAGAACGACCATGTCGCTGAAGAAGCTCAACACCGTCCTGGCCGCCGTCGTCGTCCTGTTCACCCTCTACCTCGGGTTGTCCTTCGTCCTGCCCCTAGGGACGACCTTCCCGGGGCTGGCGAACTGGCCCTCGGACGGCAGCGGCTTCTCCATCGTGAAGGGCAGCCGCGAGATCGGGATGGGCCTGGCCATGGGCATCCTGCTGGTGACAGGCCACCGCCGCCCGTTGGGCTGGGTCCTGCTGATGACGGCCGTCACCCCGTTCGGCGACATGGTCAACGTCCTGGCCCACCACGGATCCACGGCCGCCGCGCTCGGCGTCCACGGCCTGACCGCGGCGCTGATCGCGGTCACGGGGTTGCTGATCCTCCGGGAGACCAGCACCACCCCGGCGACCGCCGCGCAGCGCGCCTGACCTCCGCATTCTCTGACAACTCGAAAAGGGAGACGACAATGACGATCAACGATCTGCGCGGTGTCCTGAAGGGCCGCGTGCTCCTGCCCGGTGACGACGGCTTCGAACAGGCGGCCACCGCGTGGAATCTCACCGTCAGGCAGCCGGTGGCGGCCGTGGCGGAGGCCGCGGACGCCGACGATGTGGCGGCGCTCGTGCGTCACGCGCGGCGGGCAGGTATGACGGTGACCGCGCAGCCGAGCGGGCACGGCGCCTCGGGTGACGTGGACGGCCTGATCCTGTTGCGTACCGGCCTGCTGAACGAGGTGGAGATACGCGCCGAGGAGCGCGTGGTCCGGGTGGGCGCGGGTGTGAAGTGGGGGCAGGTGCTGGCGGCGGCCGGTCCGCTGGGTCTGACCGGCCTGTCCGGCAGCGCGCCGGGGGTCAGCGTGACCGGCTACACGCTGGGCGGTGGGGTCGGCTGGTTCAGCCGCAAGCACGGCTTCGCCTCCGACAGCGTCCGGGCCTTCGACATCGTGGACGCCGACGGCGAGCCGGGCCGGGTGACCGCCGAGTCCGACCCCGACCTGTTCTGGGCCCTGCGCGGCGGTGGCGGCGACTACGCGATGGTGACCGCCCTCGAACTCGACCTGTATCCCGCTCCGGCCCTGTACGGCGGGCGCGTGATCTGGCCGGAGCACCGCACCAGGGAGGTGTACGACGCGTTCCTGGAGATCACCGCCGAGGCGCCGCGTGAACTCAGCGTCTGGATCAACCGGTTCCAGCCGCCCGGCGCGCCGCCGATGGTGACGCTGGATCTGGCCTACCTGGGCGAGGCGGCTCAGGCTGAGGAGCTGCTGGTGCGCGTCGACAAGATCGGAGGCGCGGTCTTCGACAGCCGAGGCGTCGTCCCGGTCGCCGAACTGGGTGGCATCGCCGCCGAGCCGACCGATCCGGCCCCGTCCATCACTCGTGCGGAGCTGCTCACCGGCCTGGACGCGGACGCGGTGGAGCTGCTGCTGGCCAAGCCGGTCGAACCGCTCATCAACGTGCAGATCAGGCACCTGGGCGGGGCGCTGGCCGAGCCGGGCGGCGCGGCCGGTGCGAGCGGCGCGGTGGCGGAGCCGTACCTGCTCGGACTGGTGGGTCTCGGCCTGCCGCACACGGCCGACGCGACCCGCGCCAAGCAGGCCGAGATCGTGGCCGACCTGGACGCCTACATCGGCGGCCGCAAGCCGTACACCTTGCTGTCCCCCGGTGACACGGCGGCGCAGTCCTTCTCCGGCGGCACGCTCGCGCGGCTGCGGGAGATCAAGCGGGCCCGCGACCCGCACAACGTGTTCCGCGCGAACTACCCGGTGCTCGGATAGATCGGCTCCCAGCAGGTCATGGCCCCTCCGCCCGCCACGGCGGCGGGGCCGTACCGCACCCGCTCCCGCTCCACCGACAGCGCGGCCGGCAACGTCACCGCGGACGCCTGCGAACCGCGCGCACGGCGCCGCAGATGCGACGGCAACTCGACCGCAGCCCGCGCCCGCCAGCACCAAGGCATGGAACAACGAGGACGCGCAGGCCCTGGTGGCACGGTCCGGCCGGTGGCCCGCACCACCGCCTTGGCGATCACACAGCAGCGCGAGTGGTCGTCGACGCCGGTCACCACCTTGACCTCTCGCCCGTCAGCCGGCAGCACGCCACTGACGACGTCCGTCTGCCACAACTCCATCGGCGCCTCACGCCGCCAACGGCGCAAGACCCTCGCACCCGGCTCGACCAGCCCGTGACGCACCAGCGCCCGATGCACGCCACGGCGCCCGGCCTCGTGCGCCAGCCGGACCGGTCCCCAGCGCGCATGCTGACGCCGGAACTCACACACCAGTACCTCCACCTCCGCCCGCATCTGCGACGGAGACGAACGCGGCCGCCGCGAACGGTCCACCAGCCCGCCGAGCCCCGCATGGACAGCGCGACACCCAGCCCGACAACGTCTGCCGCGCCACCCCACCTGCCGGGCGACGCCGCAACGACGCAGGACAGACGGGCCGAAGACAGCGCCTGTCACCCAGGTCTTGGGATCGACGTGTCAAGCATGTCCCGGGACAGGACACGGATGAAACATGACACAAGGCGTCGGGTTTCAGAGTGATCATCAATGCACCGGTCGGCGCCGATGTGGGTGTGGACCGGGGGCCTCATGGATAGACAAGGACCTCAATGCGCGAAACGCCCGAGGAGCACAAGGAGCTTGAGACTCTCCTCGAAGCCTCCCGCAAACGGCCGCGTAGTGGCGGAATCAACTTGTTCGACATGGGTGGGAGTCCGTCCGCCCGTGTTCTGCTGTGTTGCGAGAGGGTGGATCAAGGTTGACTGCGTTCGTACGGGACGTCGCCAGTATGGGGCGAGAGGCCATCGAGGTGGTGGGGGCTCGTACCAACAATCTGCGGGACGTGTCGGTGAGCATCCCCAAAGGGTGGCTCACCGCCTTCACCGGGGTGAGCGGCAGCGGCAAGACCTCGCTGGCCATCGACACCCTGCACAACGAGGCCCAGTTGCGGTACCTGGAGGGGCTTTCGCCGTTCGTGCGGCAGTACATCACCCAGCGCAATCGGCCGAAGGTCGACCGCATCCTGGGACTCGGCGCGACGCTCGCAGTCGACCAGCGCCGCCTGAACCGCAACCCCCGGTCCACGGTCGCGACGATCACCGGCATCGACGGGCATCTAGGACTGCTGTACTCGCGCCTTCCGGGGATCGGCGCGGACCCGGCGGCGCAGAGCGTCAACGGGCCTCTGACAACCGCTCATTTCGATCGCAACTCCCCGGAAGGCGGCTGCGCGGACTGTCACGGCGTGGGCGGGCGCTGGCGGGCGCAGGAGGACCTCATCATCACCCATCCGGAGCTTCCCCTCTTCGAGGGGGCCTCGCCCTGGTACGCCAAGTGGCGGTCGGGGGAGCACGCGTTCGTACCGGCGCTCGCCGACAAGCGCGGCGTGGACCTCGGCCTGCCATGGCGGTCGCTGCCGGAGGAGTTCCGCCACTGCGTGCTGTACGGCACAGGTGAGGAGAAGGTCGAGGCGACCGTCGACATGACCAGCAAGAAGGAGACGGTCTCGGTGACCTACACCTCCAGCCAGCCGCTGCGGGGGGCGCTGGCCGAGGTGGAGCGGGTGTTCCTGAACGCCCAGACCGCCAGCGCCAAGCAGCGCTACCTGCCGTACATGCGCAAGCAGCCGTGCGGCACCTGCGGCGGCAGCGGGTACGACCAGGTGGCCCGGTCCGTGCGGCTCGGCGGGCTGACCTTTCCCGACCTGCTCCAGGTGGACGTACGGGAGGTACGCAGCTGGGCCGAGCGGGTGGCCGGCGACCTGGACGCCCGGCAGCGCGAGGTGGGTGAGCCGCTGCTGCAGGACCTGGGCCGCAGACTCGGGATCCTCGACCGCCTAGGCCTGGCCCATCTCCAGCTGTCCCGGAGCGCGGCGACACTGTCCGGGGGCGAGTTGCAGCGAACCCGGCTCGCCGCGCAGCTCAGCACCGAGCTGAGCGGCATCGTCTTCGTCCTGGACGAGCCCGGGACCGGGCTGCATCCGGCGGACAAGGCGCACCTGCTCGACATCGCCCTGGAGCTGCGCAAGGCCGGCAACACGGTGCTCCTGGTCGAGCACGACCCCGAACTGATCGCCCGGGCCGACTGGGTGATCGACATGGGGCCCGGAGCGGGCCGCCTCGGCGGTGAGATCCTGGTGTCGGGGCTTCCCTCCGACGCGGCCGCCCACCCCACGTCACTGACCGGACGCTACCTGGCCGGTGAGGGGCCACGGCTGCGCCGGACCTGCCGTCCGGCCGGGGATGACACCGGCTGGGTGGAGCTGCACGGCCTGCGTGCGCACAACGTGACCGCAGAGGTGGTGCGTTTCCCCGCCGGCCGGCTCACCTGCCTGACCGGGGTGAGCGGCAGCGGCAAGAGCAGCCTGCTCGGCGCGCTCGCGGCGAGCGTGGAGGCGGCTCTGAACGGGACGACGATCGACGCCGTGCGACAGGTGACCGGCCTGGAGGGGTTCGACTGGGTCGCCGTCGTCGATCAGGAACCGCTCGGGCGCACGCCGCGATCCAACCCGGCCACCTACAGCAAGGCGTTCGACGTCGTCCGTAAGCTGTTCGCCGAAACCGACATGGCACGCGCACGTGGGGTCAACGCGTCCTGGTTCAGCTTCAACACCGCGGGCGGTGGCCGCTGCGAACCCTGCACCGGCTATGGCCGCAAGCTGGTCGACATGCACTTCCTGCCGGATGTGTGGGTGGTCTGCGACGCATGCCAGGGGCGGCGCTACACGCCGGAGGCCTTGGAGATCAAGTACCAGGGATTGGCCATCGATCAGGTGCTGGAGCTGACCGTCGCCGAGGCGGTGGAGCAGTTCACCGAACCCCGGCAACTCGCCGAAACCCTGGGAGCCTTGCACCAGGTCGGGCTCGGCTATCTGCAGCTCGGCCAGAGCGCCACGGAGTTGTCCGGCGGCGAGGCGCAGCGGCTGAAGCTGGCGTCCGCCATCCAGCGCGGTGCCGCGGGCCGCAAGGCCGGTCTTGTCGTTCTCGACGAACCCGTCTCGGGCCTGCACCCCTCTGACATCCAGCGTGTGGTGGATGCGTTCGACGTGTTGCTCGACTCGGGCAACACCGTCGTCGTGGCCGAACATGACATCCCCGTCGCCGCGTCCGCGGACTGGGTGATCGACCTGGGGCCGGGAGCCGGTCCGGACGGGGGCGCGGTGGTCGCGGAGGGCACCCCGGACGCCGTCGCGACCGCGAACACCCCGACCGCCGGTTTCTTGCGGCGGTACGCGGCGGGCCTGCCGCTCCTGGAAGGGCCGCGGCTCGGGACCGTGTCACCAGACGCACAGTGGTTGTGAGGGACACCAGGCCGCGATGCCGTGCTGGAACAGGTCGTCGAGGACGATGAGCCCTTCCAGGAGGTTGCGGCCGAGCCGGCCGGGGGCGTTGGAGTTCTGCCACACGGCACCGGCGCGAAAGGCTTCCCCGACGAGTCGATCGGGGTGCGCGTCGGCCCCGGCGCGGATCTTGCGCACCGTCGTCGCCGGCTCCCAGGGGGCGCGACGTCGTCCACGACGGCGCGAGGGATCTCGTGCAGCCGGTTCAGCGAGGTCAGCGTAGAGAGCTTCGAGGCCCGGTTCCGGCAGGGACGGCTGGTGGTGGGGCGCGAACGTGTCAGACGTCCGGGCGGCCGCAGGTGACGTCCTCACCGGGCAGGACACCGTCGACCAGGTAGCTGGTGACCTTGGTGTCGACGCAGGCGTTGCCCGCCGCGAGGTAGACGCCGTGGCGGAAGGCGCCGTTCAATGTGATCAAGCGGGAGCCGGTCAGCGCCCGGTGCATGGCCTGCTGGCCCGGATAGGGCGTCGCGGGGTCGCCGGCCGCGCCGACGATCAGCGCCGGTACGGAGTTGCCGATCCTCGTGGGCGCTTCAAGCGGCTTGACCGGCCAGAACGCGCACGGGGAGATGTTGCGGACGAGCGGTCCGAACAGTGGTTCGGCCGTGCGGTGCCGCTGGATGTCGCGGTAGTAGGTCGCCGGGTCGCGGGGTGCGGCCCGGTCACCGCACAGGATCGCCGTGCCCGCCCGGTCCGAGGCATCTCCGGCGCCGGTGAACAGGCCGTCGAGGAACTCCTTCAGCGAGGCGGGCGGCGGTGTCTCGCCGCCGCGGCTCAGCGCCCGCGCCTCCTCGGCGAGGACGGCAAAGGACTGCGGGCCGTCGCTGTAGAGGCGTGCGAACAGCCAGTACGGCACGACATGGGCATCGACGCGGTATCCGCTGATCTTCACGGGATGCCGGTTGATCTTCTCTACGGTCGCCAGGACGGCGTCACGTGTCCCGCCCAGCCCGTACTCCTTGTCATGTGACGCGGCCCAGGACGCCCAGCGCCGCAGCGCGGCGTCGATCGCGGGGGCGGCGCGTGAGAACATGCGCGGGCCGTACACCCGCGGGTCGACGGCGCTGTCGAGCACCACCCGGTCGGCCCGCGAGCCGAACATCTGCAGGTAGGTCGCGCCCAGGTAGGTGCCGTAGGAGTAGCCGAGGTAGGACAGCTTCTGCTCGCCGAGCGCGGCCCGGATCACGTCCATGTCGCGGGCGGTGTTCCTGGTCGTGGCGTACGGCAGGGTCTGGAGATTGCCCTTGGCGCAGCCCGCCGCCAACTGTTCGGCGAGGCGCACCCCCTCATCGAAGGCACGCCGGTCGGGTCCCGCCGAGCGGAGGAAGGTGTCGGTCTGCCACCGGCAGCTGATCGGCGTGCTGCGGCCGACGAATCGAGGGTCCATGCCCATCAGGTCGTAACGGGCCGCGACCTCGGGCATCTCCTTGCCCAGGAGCGTCATCGGGAGGCCGGAGCCTCCCGGCCCGCCGGGGTTGAGCAGCAGGACGCCGCGGCGCCGGGAGGAATCGGTGGCCTTGATCCGGGAGAGCGCGATGGAGAGGGTCCGCCCCTGCGGTCTGCGGTAGTCCATCGGGACCAGGACGGTGGCGCATCGAGCACCGGCGGCGTCCATCTGTTCGCCCATCTGATCGCCGGGTCCGGTTGCGCAGGCGCGCCAGGTGATCGTCTGATGATGGAAGCGGTCCAGGGGGGTGGCCGCCTGCGCCGGTCCGGCGGCGCCCAATCCGATTCCGGCCGTGAGTGCTACTGCGGCAGCCGTTCCACTCTTGATGAGGAGCATGGGTCATTCCTTGGTGAAGGGGTTGTTTTCTGCGGATCCGGCACGCGTCGAATTCCGACGCTCCGGTCATGATGTGTCCGGTCTCAGGGGTGCCCCCTGTTGATCATTGATCACCGGCTGTATCCAAACTAGGGGCCTGACCAGCCCCTGGACATCGTGCGGAAGGTCGATCCGGGCCCTGCCACCGGCACACCAACCGCCCGCTTCTCTGCAACCGCTGCCCTAACGACGACTCCTCCCAAAGGAGGACAAAGCGGGTCACGCTGGCGGCTACCTTCGTCTCATGAACGTGGTGCGACGATGGGGCCGCTGGTGGCGCGGCTTGCCGGTGATGGTCGCCGACAGCCTGCTGGCCGGTGTGTCGACCGCGCTGGCGGTGACGCAGGCCGCCTCGTCCGCCCATGACCCGGTCGTGCTGGCGTACCTGCTGGCGGTGCTCACCAGCGCGCCGCTGGTGCTGCGCAGGCGCCACCCCGTCCCCGTCCTCGCGGTGATCGCGGCGGGCCTGATCGGCTGCGGCCTGGCCGGCTACCCCAACGGATTCCAGGCCCCGCCGGTGCTGGTCAGCCTCTACACCGTCGCGGCCTACCGCCGGGAGGGCTACCGCGACGGCGTCCTGGCCCTGGTGTTGATGGCGGGCATCCTCGTTCCCGACCTGATCAGGTCCGGACTGACCTTCGCGATCGTCAAAAGCCTGGTCGAGAACGCGCTTCAGCTCGGCGCGGCCTGGGCCATCGGGGAGGGGGTGCGCAGCCGCCGGCTGCGCCACCAGGACCTCATCGAGCACGCCCGCCACCTGGAGATCGAACGCGAGGAGAAAGCCCTGCGAGCGGTCGCCGAAGAACGCGTGCGCATCGCCAGGGAACTGCACGACGTGGTCGCCCACCACCTGTCGGTCGTCTCGATCCAGTCCGGTGCCGGCGGCCGCCTGATCGACACCGAGCCCGACGCCGCACGCGAAGCGTTCACCGCGATCGCCGCCACCACCCGCGAGGCACTGGCCGAACTCCGGAACATGCTGTCGGTACTGCGCCTCACGTCCGACACCGGCGAGGACTCCTACGCCCCGCAGCCGGGGCTGGCCCAGCTGGACACGCTGCTGGAACGCTCCCGCCTGTCCGGCCTGTCGATCCGGCGGGAAACCTCCGGTCAGGTACGCCCGCTGCCGCCCGGCGTGGACCGGTGCCTGTACCGCATCACCCAGGAATCATTGACCAACGTGCTCAAACACGCCCCACACGCCGACGTGACCCTCACCCTGAACTACCAGCCCGCCGCGGTCACGCTGCAGGTCGGCAACAACGGCCCGGCCACCACCGGGCGCAGCGCCGACGGGCACGGCCTGATCGGCATGCGCGAACGAGTCACCCTCTACGGCGGCACCCTCACCGCCGGCCCACGTACGGACGGCGGCTTCACCGTGACCGCGCACCTGCCCGCCTCCCCACTCGCCGAGCCCGCTTTCGCCACGGCCCACCCGCAGCAGAGCGCACCACGACCCGGGGCACCCCGATGACCGGCCCCGACACCGACCGCGGGATCCGCGTCCTGGTCGTCGACGACCAGGCCCTGGTCCGCGCGGGCCTGGTCGCCCTCCTCCGCACCGACGCCGCTCTCGCGGTCGTCGGCGAGGCCGCCGACGGCCACGAAGCCATCGCCCAGGCCGCGGCGACCGCCCCGGATGTCATCCTGATGGACATCCGCATGCCCAACCTGGACGGCGTCGCCGCCACGCGCCACATTCTCGCCCACGCCGCCGGCCCGGCACCGAAGATCCTCATCCTGACCACCTTCGACCTGGACGAACACGTCTTCGCCGCCCTGCGCGCCGGCGCCTCGGGATTTCTGCTCAAGGACACCCCCGCCGACCAGATGCTGGCCGCGATCGCCACGGTCGCCCGCGGCGAGGTGCTGCTGGCGCCCAGCGTCACCCGGCGCCTGGTCCACCATTTCGTCACGGCGCCCGAACCCGACCGGCGCCGGCCAGAGGAACTCGCCCGGCTCACCAGCCAGGAAACCGCCGTGCTCCACCTGGTCGGCCAGGGCCTGACCAACCAGCAGATCGCCACCCGCCTGAACATCGCCGAGGCCACCGTCAAATCCCACCTGGGCCGCCTCATGGCCAAGCTCAAGCTGTCCAGCCGCGCCCAAGCCGTGGTCATCGCCTACGAGACCGGCTTGATCGTCCCTGGAGCCGGAGACCGCACCTGATGCCCCGCAACTCACCGGTTCGAGGCCCCCTCAAGTGAGGCACTTCCCTACGGCTTCCCGCCCCCCAGGCGCCGGAACCCAGCGTGGGGATCACCGACCCGCAGTCACTGCGGGCCGCGGAGCCGTCGCCACCGGCTCCGGCCTGCTCAGCCCCGAGCTTTACCCGCTGTTCGTCCAGGCGCGTGGCTGGCTGCGCGAGGGCCGCCGGACCGGGCGGGGCGCGGTGTGCGCATCCCGCCCGCCGGTGTTCAGCGCGGCTGTGTTCAGCGCGGCCGGGTTCAGCGCAGCAGGTCGAGGTCCACGGCGGCGGCCATGGCCGCGAAGCCCGCGGCGTTGGGGTGGATGTGGTCGCCCCGGTCGTAGGCGGGCAGGTAGCGCAGTGGGTCCGCGGGGTCGGCCAGCGCGCTCGCGAAGTCCACGACCCCGTCGAACGCGCCGCCGGTGGTGATCCAGGTGTTGACGGCCTGGCGTTCGGCCTCCAACGCCTCGTCGTACCCGGCGCTGCCCTTCAGCGGCGGGAGCGTCCCGCCGATGATCCGCGCGCCCGCCGCGTGCACCCGGTCGGCGATCTGGCGGTAGGCGGTGACGAGCCGGCCGGCTGTGGCACGGTTGCGCAGGTCGTTCGTGCCTTCGAGGAGCAGCACGTACCTCAGGCCGTCGCGGGTGAGCACGTCGTGCTCCAGCCGGTTCAGCACGCTCAGGCCGTCCTGTGCGGTGTCGGCCAGCACGCGGTTGCCGCCGATGCCCACGTTCACGACGGCGGGGTCGCGTCCGGGGACGGCGGCGAGCCGGGCCGCCAGATGGTCCGGCCAGCGCTCGAACCCGTCGACGGCCGTGCCGGAGCCGTCGGTGACGGAGTCGCCGAGCGCGACCAGCGTCTCGTGCGTGGGACCGTGGGTGACGGCGACCGCGTTGAGGAAGAGCCAGCTCCTCACCGTGGTGGTGAACGAGCCGCCGTCCTCGTCGGCGGTGTGGTCGCCGGTCGTGAGGTAGTTGGTCTGCACGGCGGAGCGGTGCCAGGTGGCCGGCCCGGTGGCGTCCGGGAGGTAGATGCTGACGGCCAGGTCCTGGCCGCTCCTGACCTTCAGCTCCACCGGGTCGCTGGAGACGTCCTGACCGGCGGGGACCGTCACCGAGGGCGCGCCGCCGAAGGCGAGCCGCCTCAGTGTGCCCTCGGCCAGCGCCGGGCCGGAGCTGCGCAGTGCCACGGTGGCGGCGCCGAAGGTCACCGGCCGGTCGCCATGGAGGTTGGAGAGCCGGACGCGCACCTGGTCGCCGTCGCCGCGCATCCGTACGACCATGCGGATGCTCTGGTTCTCGTACGCGGGCGGCACGACGGCGGCGGCCGAGGAGTGCAGGGAGGTGGCCCAGGCGTCGGCCCAGTGCCCGCCGGCCCGCGCGGGAAGCGCGATCGGCGCGGTCAGCGCGACGCCGAGCAACGCGGTGAGCAGGCGCCGGGGGGTCATGGAGGCGTTCTTCACGGGAGCAGAAGGTCGGTGACCAGCGGCAGGTGGTCCGAGGCGTCGGTGCTCACCAGCCAGGCCGAGCGCACGTCGGAGCCCTTGGGCACGAAGACGTAGTCGAAGCGCCACGTGTTCGCCGCCGACAGGCCGGGGCCCACGCCGACCCGTGCCCACACGTCGTCGTACCGGTCGGTGAAGGTCTTGATGCCGGGGAAGGACGGAACGGCGTTGGTGTCGCCGAGCAGGATGACCGGCTGGGCCGACTGGGCGAGCCGGGCCGTGATGGCGTCGGCCTGCTCCTGCCACTCGGCGTCGCTGGTGTGCTGCATGTGCGAGTTGCCCAGCCGTACCTGCTTGCCCTGGATGTCGACGACGACCTCCAGCAGGCCGCGCGGCTCGCTGCCGGTGTACTGCGGAAGGCGGGTGTTGCTCGATTCGAGGATCGGCCAGCGGGACAGGAACGCGGTGCCGTACTGCCTGCGCGGCCGGCCCGGCTCCAGCGGGTCCAGGTCGTAGTTGGCGCCGTACGCCTGGTGCATGCCGAGCATGCCGGCCAGCTCGCCGGCGGTGTCGAGCCACTCGCTGCGCGCGCGGAAGTGCTTGTCGACCTCTTGGAGGCCGATGACGTCCGGGTCGATGGCCTCGATCATCTCGGCGGTGTGCCGGAGGTCGAAGACGTTGTCGGGACCGGCGCCGTAGTGGATGTTGAAGGTGGCCACGCGGATGACCCCGCGCCGGATCCTGCGCTTCTCCACGGTCGCGGAGGCGGGCATCGCGGCCAGTCCGACGCCGGCCGCCGCCACGGCGCCGGCGCCGAGCAGACCTCTCCTGCTGATGCTCATGATGGGGGGTTCCTTTCCGGGGGTTACTTGAGCGCGCCGGACGTGAGCCCGGCGACGATCCTCTTCTGGAAGACCAGGACGAGGATCACGAGGGGGATCGTGACGACGACCCCCGCGGCCATCTGGGTGCCGAACGGGGTGTCGAAGTCGGAGGCTCCGCCGAACTGGGCCACCCGCACGGTGGCGGTCTGCATGTCCGCCTTGCTGATCATGGTCAGCGCGATCATGAACTCGTTCCAGGTGGCGAAGAAGGCCAGGATGGCCGTGGTGAACACGCCCGGCGCGGCGATCGGCAGGATCACCCGCCGGAACGCGCCCCAGCGGGTGCAGCCGTCGATCGTGGCGGCCTGCTCCAGCTCGTGCGGCATCTGGCGGAAGAACGCGGTGAGCGTCCAGACGGCCAGCGGCAGCGCGAACGACATGCTCGGCACGATCATCGCGTGGTAGGTGTTGATCCAGCCCAGCTCGGTGAAGAGCTTGAGCAGCGGCACGATCAGCAGCGCGCCGGGGAACATCGAGGTGCCCATGATCAGGCCGAGCACGAGGTTCTTGCCGCGGAAGGTGAGCCGCGCCAGCGCGTAGGCGCAGCAGACGCCGAGGACCAGCGTCAGCGCGGTGGTGCCGGCCGACACGATCAGGCTGTTGAGCAGTGCCCGGCCGAAGTCGCTGTGCCCGGAGAACACCGCGGTGTAGTTCTCCAGTGACGGCGGCGACGGCCAGGGCGTGGTGGAGAAGATGTCGCCGGTGCGCCGCAGGCTGGAGACGACCATCCAGTAGAACGGCGCCAGACAGTACACCACGACGAGCCCGGCCCCCAAGGCCCTCTTCATGCCGTCCTCTTCCTTGATCGTGCGTCGGCGAGCAGGTCGGCGCCGAGCAGGCGGACGAAGACGAACACCACCACGGCCACGTACGAGATGAGCACGATCCCGTAGGCGGCGGCCGACCCGTATCGGAGCTGGGTGGCCTCGTCCCAGACCAGGGCCGACAGGGTCTCCACGGACAGCTTGCCCCGGCCGATCATCACGAACGGCAGGTCGAACATGGCCAGCGCGTCGAGGATGCGGAACAGGACCGCCACCACCAGCGCGGGCCTGACCAGCGGCAACGTGATGCGCCAGAACGTCTGCCAGGCCGAGGCGCCGTCCACCTTCGCGGCCTCGTACACCATCGTGGGGATGATCTGCAGCCCGGCGAGCACCAGCAGCCCGACGAACGGCGCGGTCTTCCACGTGTCGGCGATGACGACGGCGAGCTTGGCCTGGACGCCCTCGGTGGTCCACAGGATCTTCTCGCCGATGACGGCGTTGGCCACGCCGTCGGCCTGGAACACCCACCGCCACATCAGGCCGGAGATGGCGGTCGGCACCGCCCAGGGGATGAGGATGCTGGCCCGCACCAGGCCGCGGCCGCGCAGGACGTTGTGCATGACCAGCGCCATCGCGACGCCGAGCACGGTCTCCAGCGAGACGGTGACGACGGTGAAGACCGTGGTGTTGGCCAGGGCGTTGAGGAAGCGCTCGCCGACCAGCTCGGCGTAGTGCGCCAGGCCGACGAACCGTTCGCCCTCGACGACGAAACCGTCGGCGTCCAGGCCCTCGCCCCGGACGTACATCGACTCCCGCGCGGCCGCGACCAGCGGGTACAGGACCACCAGGGCGAGGGCGAGCAGTGTCGGGGAGATCATCAGTGCGGTGAACCACCGCGAGCCGCGCCTCATTGCTTGAGCAGCCCCGACAGTTGCTGCTGCAGCCCGGACAGCGCCTGGTCGACGGCCACCTCGCCGGACAGCGCCGGGTAGACGGCGTTCTGGATCGCCGCGGTCACGTCCCCGTACTTGACGGCGACCGGCCGGGGCTTGGCCGCGACGATGCCGTCCTTCAGGGAGGGCAGGTACGGGTACTGCTTGACGAGCTCCGGGTCGTCGTAGAGTGCCGCGCGGGCGACGGGTGTGCTGTTGACCGTGGCCCAGGTCTTCATCTGCTCGGGCGAGGTGAGGAAGGCCAGGAAGTCCTTGGCGGTCTCCTTGTGCTTGGAGAAGGCGGAGATCGCCAGGTTCGCCCCGCCGAGGGTGCCGCTGCCCAGGCCGTCGAGGCCGGGAATGGGGGCGACCCCGACCTTGCCCGCCACGGGGCTGTCGGCGGCGTTGGCGGTGCCGTACAGCGAGGCCCAGCTGCGGGCGAAGAGCACCTTGCCGCTCTGCAGGGCGTTCTTGACCTCGTCCTCCTTGAAGGTGATGCCCTCCTTGGGGATCAGGCCGCTCTTGAGCCCGTCGACGAGGAAGGCCAGTCCCGCCTTGGCGGCGTCGGTGTCCAGGTGCGGCACGCCGGACTCGTCGGCCACGGTGCCGCCCGCGGACTGCACGGCCTCGGAGAAGGAGACGGTCAGGCCCTCGTACTTGTCGAGCAGGCCCGCGTAGCAGGACATCTCCTTGTGTCCGGGCAGCACTTCGTCGCAGGTCTTCTTCATCTCGGCCCAGGTCGTGGGGGCCTTGTCGACCAGGTCGCCGCGGTAGTAGAGCAGGCCGGTCCCGGTGAGCCAGGGCATCGCGTACAGGGTGCCCCGGTAGGTGGCGGTCTGCAGGGTGGGGGCGAGGAACTCCTCGGCCTTGAACGTGCCGGCGGCGATGGGGTCCACCCAGCGGTTGGCGGCGAACTCGGCCGTCCAGACGGCGTCCAGCATGATGACGTCCATGGCGTCGGACTTGGTCTGCGCGTTGTTGATCAGGCGCTGCCGCTGGCTGTCGGCGTCCTTGGGCTGGATGTCCAGGGTCACCTGCTGGTCGGGGTGGGCCGCGTTCCAGGCGTCGATCACCTTTCTGGTCGCGGCCTCGTGGCTCTGGGTGTCGACGATGGTGATCGGGCCGCGTCCGTCGGCGGGCGATTCCTCCTCGTCGGCGCCGCACGCGGTGGTCGTGGCGAGTGTCAGCGCGCAGGCGAGCAAGAGGGTCTTCTTCATCGTGGTTCCTTCAGGGTGACGACGGTTCCGGTGAGGCGGGCTTCCTCGGCCGCCCACGCGATCTCGTGGCTGTGCAGGCTTTCCCGGGGGTCGGAGAGGATGGGGGAGGGGTCGTTGCGGGTGAGGGCGTCCAGGAACGCCGTGACCAGGCCCTGGTCGCCGCCGCTGTGACCGTCCGCGGGCGGGTTGGTGTCGATGACCTCGACGTCCCCGGTCACGAAGTCGGTGACGGTGAGCCGGGCGCCGTCCCCTTCGAGGGAACCGTGTGTGCCGAAGATGCGGGTCTGGCGCGGGGTCTTGGGGGAGAAGGCGGTCATGGTGAACGAGGCGGTCGCGCCGCCGTCGAAGTCGAGGTTGACCACCTGGTGGTCGACCACGTCGTTGTCGCAGGCGTAGACGCACCTGCCGTAGGGGCCCTCGCGCAGTGCGCGCAGCACGCCCGCCTCGGTGGTGTCCTCGCTCAGCACGGTCAGCGGCCAGCGGTCCTGGCCGCCCACGAAGGGCAGGTAGATGCGCTGCGCGTCGTAGGGGCAGGTGTCCGCGACGGCGCAGTCCAGGCAGCGCTCCGCCGCGCCCGCCGGCTGGTTGTCGGCCGTGAAGTGCTTCAACCCGCCGAACGACGACACCCGTGTCACCCGGCGGCCCATCACGTACGTCAGCCAGTCAAGATCGTGGCACGATTTGGCCAGCAGCATGAACGTGGCCTGATCGGTGCGGCGCCAGTTGCCGCGCACATAGGAGTGGGCGTGATGCCACCAGCCGACGGGCTCCAGGTGCTCGATGTTGACGATCTCGCCGAGCCGTCCGCTGTCGAGCACGTCCTTCACCCCGCGGGTGTAGGACGTGTAGCGCATCACGTGACAGACGGCGAACAACACGCCCGCCCGTTCGGCGGCCGCGACGATCCTGCGGCAGTCCTCCAGCCGGATCGCCATCGGCTTCTCCAGCAGGATGTGGTAGCCGAGCTCGGCGAAGCGCACCGCCGGTTCCACGTGGCCGGCGTCCAGCGTCGCGATCACCACCGCGTCCGCGAGCCGCGGCTGCTCGGCGAGCTCCCGCCAGTCGCCGAAGCCCACGGCGTCCGGGTGCTCGGCGAGCAGTCCCTCCCGGCGTCCCGGATCGGGCTCGGCCACGGCGGTGAGCCTGGCACGGCCGTCCGCCGTCGCATATCGCGTGTATCTCGTCCCTCGGTCGCCCGCACCGACCAAGGCCAGCCCAACCTGTCGCATATCCCCAACTCCAATTATGAGAAGACGCGACGTAAAGCTAGAGTTCGCTTAGTCCTACCGTCAAGGGGCCTTATGAGAAGTCTCGGTGTTACCAACGACACCGCCCTGCTGCGCCGCCTCAACACGCGCGCCACCCTGCACGCCCTGCGCCAGGGCGGGCCGCAGACACTGACCCAGCTCGCACGCGCCGCCGGCCTGTCGCGGCAGACGGCTGAGGTGGCGCTGTCCGACCTGACCGAGCGGGGGCTCGCGGAGGAGGCCGCGCCGACCGAAGGCAGGGCCGGGCGGCCCGCCCGCCGCTTCAGGTTCAGGTCCGAGGCCGGTCACGTCGTCGGCCTGGACGTGGGGCCGCGGCGGATTCTCGCCATGCTGGCCGACCTCGACGGCGACGTGATCGAGGAGCGGCGGCTCGACGTGGACGAGCACCTGCCCGCCGCCGAACGCCTCGCGCTGGCCGAGCGGGCCGCCACCGCGTGCGTGGAGGCGGCTGAGCTGGCCCGCGGAGGCGTGTGGGCGGCCACGGCGGGCACCTCGGGCGTCGTGGACCGGTCCGGCCGGGTGTCGGTCTCGCACCTCATCCCCGGCTGGACCGGGCTCGACCTCGGCGGCCTGGTGGGGCGATGGTTCGGCTGCCCGGGGTTCGCGGCCAACGACGCCAACCTGGCGGCCGTCGCCGAGCACTGGCGGGGGAGCGCGCGGCACGTCGAGGACCTCGTCTACGTGTTGTCCGGGTACCGGGCCGGGCACGGCCTGCTGCTCGACGGGCGGTTGCGTACCGGCCGCACCGGGAGCGCCGGCGAGCTGGGCAGGCTGCCGCTGACCGGCTGGGAGGACTCCTCCGTCGTGCTCGCCGAGGCGGGACGGGACGCCGAGGAGGTCTTCCGGGCGGCGCGGGCGGGCGACGAGCGGGCGCTCGCGGTGGTGGACCGGCTCGCGCACGGGCTCGCGCGCGGCGCGTCCGCGCTCGTCCTCGTGGTGGACCCCGAGCTGGTCGTCGTGGGCGGTGGGTTCTCGCGCGCGGGCGAGTTGCTGCTCGGGCGCATGCGGGCGCATCTGGCCCAGATGTGCCTGAACCCTCCCGAGGTCACGCTGTCCACGTTCGGCGAGGAGAGCATCGCGCTCGGCGCGGTCCGCATGGCACTCGACCACGTCGAGCGGGAACGGCTCGGGCTGTGACCGGACGAGGCGGCCCGCCGTGCCCTTGTGCTCGCGGCCGTCTTCGCCCTGGTCACAGGCATCAACGACGGGCCCCTTGGCGCGGCCCTCATTTGTCTGGGAAGCGTCCGGACACGGTGGGCGGGGAGATGCCGGTGCGGCCGGCGAAGCCACTGCGCGATCCGGCGGTGGTGCCGGCCACCGCGCCGCCGGCCGAGCAGCATGTCACAGCAGCACTGTGACGCGAGTGGCGTAGCGTCATCGACGTGGACGTCGTCACTGTGCTTGACCCGCCGAACACGCTCACCACGGGTGGGCGGAACCTCCGCTGCAGGCAGTAGGACGAGAGGTGACCTTGAGCGGTGCAGTCGACAGCACGATGTTCGCAGCCCTGCATGGCGAACTGACGCCTTACCCATGGCGAGAGCCGACTCCGGCTCCCGACGCCTACAGTCTTTTCGTTGCTCGATCGTCGGCGATGGGGTGGCTCATCGAGCCGACCGGAGAGCACTGCGGCCTGTGGGGGATGAACGACGCCGGGTTCGACTCTTCGGCCGGTCCCCGGCACTCCCGTGCTGCCTGGTTCCAGGTGTCGCTGCCGACGCCGACCGCGATCGATCGGCCGCTGCCTGTCCAGCCGTTCCTGGCCTGCGCAGAAAGCGTCGCCGCTCGCGTGGGCGTGCTGCAGCTGAAGGCCGTTCAGGTCTTGCTGCCGGTGCAGAGCCTGCCCTCGGCTGAAGGCGAGTCCCGGCGCGCCGGCGCCGTAGTGCGACTGCTGCAGGAGATCGGCTGGTTCGGCGACCTCCCTCCGCAGGAGAGAACAGGCGTACGAGTGACGTTGGACGGCGGACAGAACCCGACGATCCGGTCAGTGGCGCCAGACCTGCTCGGATGGTTGCGAGAGCTGAAACACGATGTGTTCGGCGACTTCTTCCTCACCGACAAGCCCGTCATGCTGCGCCCCGCCATCACCGACGAGTTGTGGCGAGGGCCGGCCCGGCACAGCGTCACCATCGACGGCACCTTGGCCGAGTGGTCGCTGGACGGACTCGGTTGGCTGGCCGCGCTTCTCGCCGAAGCGGGCCGCCATCATCGGCTCGACTCCCCGCTCATGCTGTCAGCGGCTCCCATCCTCGATTCGGTATCCGCCCCGTAACGTCGAGCGTCTCGTACCGCACGACCGCGTCGAACGCCGGCAGCGCGACCGCCATGTCAGAGGCATGGGTGGCCGGGGCAGCTCGGGGCCCAGCCGAGGATGGCCGGCCAGCACCGCCTGGCTCAGTGCCGGGTAGCGCCGCCGTACCTCGGGGTGGGACGAGATTGGTGCCGCCACCCAGTACCGGGCGCCGCCGTCGGCCGCGATCAGCGCGTCACGGACGTCCGCCGCGTCCAGCGCCGGCGTGGGGCCGTCCGGGGACACGTCGGCGGTGACCGCGCCGGGCCGGCCCGCCGCGTGCTCGGCCAGCATCCCGACCGCCGAGCAGAGAGCTGCCCGGACGTGCGGTATCCGCATGGGAAACCGTCGAGCGCGATGAACGCCCGCTGCAGCGGCGGCAGCTCGCCCTCACCGGCCGGCCCTTCGACGATCGTGACCGCGGCGCCCTCGGCGGTCACCGCCGGCGTCAGGCAGGCCACCACCCGCCGGCCGTCGAGCAGCACGGTCTTCATGGAGGCGACGGCGACGGTCTCGTACTGATCTGCCCTGACGGCTACGTCGCCCTCGCAGGTGGCACCTGGGAGGACCATTCCGTGTCCGAACACCTCAACCGCGTGGTCGGCGATCGGGCGCATGACCACGAGAGCGCCTGCGGCTCCAATCCCTCGACGGTGCCTCCGAAGCCGCGGCTGCGGGTGACCGAAAACGCAGCCCCTTCCTTATCCGAGTGGCCCTGACATGGGCCTTTGACCTCAACTTAGGTTGAGCTGATGGGATGTTCGCCGTCGTCCGCAGAATCAGAGGGAGCGAACACCATGGACACCACGGCCACCGGCTCATCCCGACATCCGACCGCGACGAACCGGCCGCCGCGGTTGACGCTTCCGGTGGTGTTGGTCGGCGTCGTCATCGTGGCGATGTCCATTTCGGGGACCGCGGTCGCGCTGCCGAGCATCGGCCGCGACCTCGGCGCCTCGGGAGCCTCGCTGAACTGGGTCGTCGCCGGATACAACCTGGCCTTCGCGGCGATGACCCTCATCGCGGGGGCGGCCGCCGACCGGGTCGGCCGCCGCCGGGTGTTCATCGTCGCGGCGCTGGTGTTCGCGGCCGGATTCCTGGTGACGGCGCTGAGTCCGTCGATCGTCGTCATCGACGTCGCCCGCATCGTCTCCGGCGCCGGCGGAGCAGGGATCATGGCTGCCGGTGGAGCCATACTCGCCTCCAGCTACGACGGCGCGGCCCGCAACTGGGCCTTCGCGCTGATGGGGACCATGGCCGGCATCGGCATCGCCATCGGCCCCACCCTGTCGGGGCTACTGATAGACGCCACGGGCTGGCGGGGCGGCTTCGCCGTCTACACCGTCGTCAGCCTGCTGGTGAGCCTGGGGGCCACCCGTGCCCGCGAGTCCCGGGCGGACGTCAGCGGCCCGGTCGACTGGGCAGGCAGCGCCCTGTTCGTCGCCGCGCTGTCGCTGCTGATGTTCGCGCTGCTGGAGGCACCCGCCCTCGGCTGGCTGCACCCGGTCATCCTGATCGCCGAGATCGCCGGCCTGGCAGGGCTGGCCCTGTTCGGCGTCCTGCAGCGACGCAGCCCCGCTCCGGTGCTGGCCCCTGCCCTGGTCGCCAACCGGGGCTTCCTGGGCTGGAGCCTCGCGACCCTGACCACCTCGATCGGCTTCCTCGGCGTTCTGGTCTTCCTGCCGACCTACCTGCAGTCGGCGGCGGAGCTGTCCCCCTCGGCCGCTGGGGCGGCGATGCTGCTGCTGACCGCGCCCGTACTGGTCGTGCCCATGGTGGCGGTGACTCTGGTGAACAAGGGGATGTCGCCTCGCCTGCTGATCATGATCGCTCTGACACTGGTCGTGGCCGGGAACCTGTGGCTGACGGCGCTGAACGCCGACCATGCGGTCACGGTCGTCGCGGCCCCGATGGTGATGATCGGCATCGGCATGGGCGCCTCCTTCGGCATCACCGACGGCCAGGCGATGTCCCTGGTCCCGGCCGAGGCTGTCGGCATGGCGGCCGGATTCCTCAACACCCTGCGTGGAGCGGCAGAGGCACTCGTGATCGCCGCGTTCGGCGCCTCCCTGGCCGGCCTCCTCTCCGTGAAGCTGGGCGACACCTCACGTGCCGCCGCGGTCGGCGCAGGACGCCTCACCCCTGGGGCCGAGGCCGAGGAACTCGACGCGTTCACCTGGTCCTGGCAACTGACCCAGCTCGGGATCGGGCTGCTCTGCCTCGTACTGTCGGTCATCGTGATCGTCCTGATCCGTGGCCGCGCCGCGACGCCCGGAGAAACCACCTGACCACCCCGCCGTCTCGATCGCGACGAAGGAGAGTGACCATGCGCGCCAGCCCGGAGGACCACCTGACGATCGGCGAGGTCATCCGCCGGACCGGCGTGCCGGCCTCCGCGCTGCACTTCTACGAACGCAAGGGTTTGATCATCAGCGAACGCGGTGCCGGCGGCCAGCGGGTCTTCTCCCGGCACATGCTGCGCCGGATCTCCCTGATCATCGTGGCCAAACGCCTGCACATCCCGCTGTCGGACGTCGCCGAGGTCTTCACCACCCTGCCTGCCGACCGTGCCCCCACCCACAAGGACTGGCAGCGCGTCTCCCGCATCTGGAAGAAGCAACTCGAGGAACGCCGCCGCGCCATCGAGAACCTCGAACAGGAACTCATCGGCTGCATCGGCTGCGGTTGCCTGTCGATGAAGGCATGCCTGCTCCTCAACCCCGACGACGCCCTCGAAGGGCAGGGTCCCGGCCCGGTACGACTCCAACAGCCCGAATACGTGCGGGGAGCGCTGCCACGACCTGGCACACCCTGAAGGGTGTCAAAAGCCAGGACCGAGGCGTTGACCTGCGCATTCGTGACGGTACCTCGTTGGTTGGCCAGCGCGCTGGTACTAGGGCGTGTCCCGTGGATCATCTGTCCTGTGCTGACATAATTTGTCCGGTGCGTTTGTGGACGGTCCAGCATCGAATGGTTCTCGAGTCACTGCAGGACAGCGGTGAACTAGTGGGGGACTGGACCAGGGTGCTGAGCCACTCATGCCGTCCTGCTTACGAGGAGATGGTGGCGGAGATGGCGCGGCGCGGTATCGACTGCGCGGGCCGACCGCCGCTGTGGGCATGGCCTGGGCCGGACACCCGCGATGATCGGGTGGCGTTGACAGCGGAACTCCTCCTCAATCCTGATGGCCCAGAGGAGTATGACCGCTATGTCGTCCTTGACCTGGAGGTGCCCGATGAGTTCGTGGTACTCAGTTCATATGGGCGGTGGAACAACTTCCTGGAAGAGATCTTCTTCAGAGGCGACAGTTCACCGCGCATGGACTGGTCGATCGACCAGGACGAGCTCGATGAACAAGCCGATGGGCGCGTCCAGGCATGCCTTCCGCGTGTGGCAGGCCCATGGGTCCTGAGCGTTCGCCCACTGGAGCCGTCGTCGTTGGATGAGCCCGAAGAAACGCCGTGCACGGTTGAAGCTGGTGAATAGATGATGCTCCGTCGTCATGCGACTGGGTCGCGGAGCCAGATCCTGATCGAGGCGATGTCGAACGCCCAGGGCATAGTGGACGGGGACATCTCCGTGCCTCCACCACCGTCCGGGCGCACCAGCACGCCGCCGCCCGTCCCCGCGCCGCCCGGCCGGCAAAAGGGGGACGCGGCGGGGACAAACCGGGGTGATCCGGTGCTGGCCGCGCTGGCCGCCCGGCTGGCGGAGGTGGCCGGACCGGGGAATGCCCAGGCCGGTCCCGTGGCGGGTTCACCACCAAGATCCACCTGGCGGCGGACGGCAGGTGCCGGGCGCTGTCGCTGGTCCTGAAACCGGGCCAGTACGGCGACAGCCCCCGGCTGGAGCGGGTATTGCGGGCCGTTCGGGTTCCTCGGCCGGGGCGGGGACGCCCACGCACCCGACCTGACAGCGTGGCCGCGGACAAGGCGTACTCCCGCGCCAGCCGCCTGTACCTGCGCCGCCGCAAGATCCGCCACACCATCCCCGAACCCCACGACCAGCGTGCCAACCGCCGCAGGCGCGGCTCCACCGGGGGGCGGCTCACCCGCTTCGATGCCGACCGCTACAAGGCACGCAACGTCGTCGAACGGGCGATCAACCGGCTGAAGAACTTCCGGGACGTGGCCACGCGCTACGGCAAGCGCGCCTGCACCGCCACCCTGGCCACCGTGCTCATCTGGCTCCGAACTTGATCTGAGAACCAGTCCCTAGGACGCCCTCTCGGCCGCGATCAGGGCGGCGCGCAGCCGTTCGTACGTCGGAGCCAATCGGCGCAGCCCGGCCGCCAGCGCCGCGTCGTCGCCCGCCACGAGCGGACCCTGCAACCCACCGACGATGCGGGCCTGCTCGGCGGCGACGGCCGCGCCCGCGTCGAGGCGGAGGGACGACAGGCAGGCCGCCAGGTCGTTGAGGCGGCGGGCGCCCACCCGCACGGCGAACGCCTGCCACAGCGTCCTGATCTCGGGATCCAGCCCTTCCTCCACCAGCTCGGCCGTGCGCTCGGCAGCCTCGGCCAGCCCCAGCGTGCCGGGCGGGACCTCCACATCCGTACGGCCCGCCAGCCAGGCCAGTCCGGCGGGCAGCGAGCGCCGCAGCGCCTCCTCCGTGCCGACCTGCTCGCGACGGGTGAAGCCGTGCCGCATCCGGAACGGCCGCTCCAGATAGGGGATCAGCGCTCCGCGCCACGCCTCGGCGAAGGCGTCCACCGGCAGAGTGGCGTACGGGTAACCCTGCGGGTCGTGCACGAGCACGGTGTCGCCGGCCACTTCCAGCACCACCAGGTAGTGGTCGGCGCCGACCGCTTCGCCCGACCCGGGCTGGTAGGCCAGCAGGCCGAGCTCAAGCGGGCCGGCCAGCACCGGGCCGCCCTCGCAGGCCCGGCGTAGCCGGTCGAGCGCCGCCGCCGCCGTCCCGCCGTCCGCGCGCTCGCACTCCCAGCCGAGCAGGCCGAGCGCGGCGTCGACCCCGATCTCGGGGTCCCAGCCGAACGCGTCGAACAGCGGTATCCGGCCGCCGATGAGCTGCATCCCGTACGGGGAGCCCGTCAGGACCTCGATCACGGCCGGAGTCGGCGCCTCGCCGCCCAGGACCATCGCGAGGGAGTTGGCGTAGCAGTACGGCCCGGAGCCGACATAGGTGACTGACATGCTCCGCACCGTGCCACCTGACACGGTTTCAGGGTCAAGTCCATCCTCGTCACGGCTCCAGTTGGGTGAGGTCGAGCTGAGCCAGCCGGTCGGGATCGGACAGGATGTCGATCGTGGCGATCCTGCCGTCGCAGACCGTGAAGCTCATGACCGAGATCAGCTCGCCGTCGATGGTGTTGACCAGGCCGGCGAGACCGTTGACGAGCGCCGGGTGGGTGGTGGCGCTCGTGGCCATGCGCTGGAAGGTGGCGAGCTGTCCCGCCACGGCCGCGGCGCCCCTGATGACCCGCATGCCGCCGGTGAGCGTCCCGCCGTCGGCGCGCAACGTCACGTCGGGGTTGAGGATGGACACCAGCGCGGCGAAGTCGCCGTCGCGGGCGGCGGCGAGGAAGGCGTCCACCATCCGGCGCTGACTGCGCAGATCGGGGTCGGGATTCGGGGTCGCGCCGCGGACCCGCAGGCGTGCCCGGCTGGCGAGCTTCTTGGCCGCCGTGGGAGTGCGGTCCACGATGGGTGCGATCTGCTCGAACGGCATCCCGAACATGTCATGGAGCACGAACGCCAGCCGTTCGGCGGGGGTTAGGGATTCCAGCACGACCAGGAGCGCCAGGCCCACAGAGTCGACCAGCAGCACTTCCTGCTCCGGGTCGGCGGCATCCGCGCGGCTGATCATCGGATCGGGCAGGCGTTCCTCCAGCGACTCCTCGCGTCGAGACCTGCGGGCGCGGAGCATGTCCAGGCACACCCGGCCGACCACGGTGGTCAGCCAGCCGCCGAGGTTGTCGATGTCGCCCGAGTGCGAACGTGCCAGCCGCAGCCACGCCTCCTGGACCGCGTCCTCGGCCTCGCTCAGCGAGCCGAGCATGCGGTAGGCGACCGCCTTCAGATGAGGGCGGTGCCCCTGGAACCGGTCGGCAAGGAAGTCCTGGGGTGTCACGGTTGCATTCCTCTCATGTCAGCCACGTCAGAGCGCTGACGCATCAAACCGGTGAAAGGTGACCGTGAACGCGTCCGGTCACCTTTCCTGCGGACCATCCGTCATGCCGGCGACCAACACTCACTCACGAAGGGTTGCCGACGATGAGCAGGACGGATGTCCACGGAACGGTCGCGGACGGCTTCGAGCAGGTGCGCGAGGAGTTCGCCGCGATGGTGGCCCGGCAGGACGGCCAGGCGGGCGCGCAGCTGACGGCCCATGTGTACGGCAGGCAGGTGGTGGACCTGTGGGCCGGGGACGAGGTGAGCGGTGACACGCTGACCGGGGTCTACTCCTCCACGAAGGGTGCCGCGACGCTGGTGGTGGCGCTGCTGGTGCAGGACGGGGTCCTCGATCTCGACGAGCCGGTGGCCCGGCGATGGCCGGAGTTCGCCGCCGCCGGCAAGGACGGGATCACGCTGCGGGACGTGCTCACCCACCGCTCCGGCGTCATCGGCGTCGACGGCGGACTGTCGGCCGCCGAGCTGGCCGACGACGCGGTGATCGCGCGCCGCCTGGCCGGGCAGCGGCCGTACTGGAAGCCGGGCTCGGCTTACGGCTACGGCGGGTTCGTCTCGTTCGCCATGGTGAACGAGGTGATCCGGCGGGTCACCGGCCAGTCGCTGCAGCAGGTCTACGACGAGCGCCTCCGCGCCCCGTACGGGCTGGACTTCTACCTGGGGCTGCCCGAGGCCGAGGAGCGCCGCTTCCGGCCGATCCGGTGGTGGGCCACCACCCCGGAGGAGGAGGCCGCGTTCTGGGCGGACGTGCCCGGCCCGCACAGCATCCCCGGCATCGGGTACGGGCTCAACAGCACGCCGCCGCTGGACCAGGTGGCCTTCGCCAACACCCGCGCCGTCCGCGCCAACGGCCAGGCGTCGGCCGGCGGGGTGGGCAGCGCCCGCGGCCTGGCCGGCCTGTACGCGGCGGCCGTCTGGGGCATCGACGGTCACCCCCCGCTGCTCAAGCCGGACACCGTCGGCGAGTTCTCCATGTTGCACTCCACCGGCGGCGACCTGGTCCGCGGCGACCAGGGCAACTACGCGCTCGGCTTCCAGGCCAAGGGCCTGCGTTACCCGTTCCTCAGCGCGAACGCCTTCGGCCACGACGGCTCGGCGGGCTCGGAGTCCTTCGCCGACCCGCGCAGCGGCATCGCCTTCGGCTACACCCGCCGCCGCTTCGGCTTCGGCTGGTCCTACCCCGAGCACGACCGGCTGGCCGCGGCGGTGCACGACGCCGCGGCACGCCACCGTGCCACCACCTCCTGAGGACCTCACATGAGTACACACACCGCACCCCGCCCTGAGCGAAGCGGCCTCGCCCTCCTGGTGATCGCCGCCGCGCAACTGCTGATGGTGATGGACGGCACCATCGTGACCGTGGGCCTGCCCGTCATCGGAGCCGGCCTGCGCATCGACGAGGCGGACCTGGACTGGGTCCTCACCGCCTACGCCCTGGCCTTCGGCGGCCTGCTGCTGGCGGGCGGCCGGGCCGGTGATCTGTTCGGCCGGCGCAGGCTGTTCCGCGCCGGACTGACCGTCTTCCTGGCCGCCTCGCTACTGGGCGGCCTGGCGGGCAACGAGAGCGTGCTGATCGCCGCCCGCGTCCTGCAGGGCCTCGGCGCCGCGATCGTCGCCCCGGCCGCGCTGTCCCTGCTCGCCGACACCTTCCCCGCCGGGCCCCGGCGCAACAAGGCGCTCGGCGTGTACGGCGCCATGGGCGGCCTGGGCTCGGTCGCCGGACTGCTCCTGGGCGGTGCGCTCACCGAGTACCTGGGCTGGCGCTGGATCATGTTCGTCAACATCCCCATCGCGCTCCTGGTCCTGGCCGGCACGTTCGCCCTGGTGCCCGGCACCCGTGAGCGCGGCGGGCTCGACCTGCCCGGCGCGTTCACCGCGACCCTGGCCCTCGGCTCGCTGGTCTACGCGATCAACCGGGCCGGGTCCCACGGCGCCGGCGACGGGCTCACCCTGGCCTTCGGCGCGGTGGCCGTGGCGCTGCTCGTCGCGTTCGTGGTCATCCAGCGTGGCGCGCGCAGCCCGATGCTCCCGTCAGGCGTCCTGGCCGACCGCGGCCGGCTCGGCGCCAACCTGGTCATGCTGCTCATGGGCGCCGGGCAGCTGGCCACCTTCTACTTCCTCACCCTCTACATGCAGACGGTCAAGCAGTACTCCCCCATGATCACCGGCCTGGCCTACCTGCCGTTCGCCGTCGGCATCGGCATCGGCTCCGGCCTCGTCGGGCCGGCGCTGCAGGCCCGCACCTCCACGCGGACCGTCCTGGCGACCGGCATGGCGGTGGCCGCCGCGGCGATGGGCTGGTTCGGTCTCCTCACCCCGGACCAGAACCCCCTCCTCGTGCTGCTGCCGGCCCAGCTCGCCGGGGGCGTCGGCCTGGGCATCGGCTTCGTCGGCGCCACCATCGGCGGCGTCCAGGGCGTGGCGTCCCGCGACTCCGGCATCGCCTCCGGCCTGGTCAACACCAGCCAGCAGATCGGCGGCGCACTCGGACTGGCCGTCCTGGCCGGCATCGCCGTCACCGCCACCGCGAGCCGGCCGCCGCGCACGTCCCCGCACGACGCGCTCACCAGCGGCTACACCGCCGGCATGCTCGGCGCGGGCGCGTTCTACCTGGCCGCCATCCTCGCCGCCGTCCTGCTCCTGCGGCCGCGCCCCGTCAGCCGGAGCGCCGAGCCCCTCGGCAGCACCCCTCGCTGACCTCCATCGCCCCGCCGGTCACGTTCGGCCCGCGGGATCCGTCATAGCGCCGGAACACCGTTGAACCAGAAAGGAACCCCACCACCATGACCAGCACCGAGCAGCAGCACCGCCAGTCGCGCCTGTCCAACCCCGCCGTGCTCGTCCCCGAGCTGAAGGAGATCGGCGGAGCCATGTTCAGGGCGACCGGGAACGGCTCCGTCCCGGAGGTCACCATCAGCCTGCTCCAGTTGCGCGCCGGGCAGATTGTCGGCAACACCTACCTTACGGTCCTGCACACCGGCAACCTCCGCAAGGCGGGGGAGACGGAGGAGCGCATCACCGCCGTGGCGTCCTGGCAGGACGCCCCCTACTTCACCGACGCCGAGCGCGTCGCGCTCGCCCTGGTGGAGGCCGTCCTCACCGCGAACCCGGCCGCCGAGCGCGTCTCCGACGAGCTGTACGAGCGGGCGCGCGGGCACTACGACGAGAAGGCGCTCGCCACGCTCGTCATGGCCATCGGCCAGGTCTGCTTCTTCATCCCCCTGGCCCTCATCGGCAAGCCGCTGCCCGGGGTGTCGCCGACGGAGCAGTGGAGGCAGTAGCCGGCGGACTCGCTCAGGGTGAGGACACGGTGTCCGCGCCTCACCCTGAGCGCTCCCGGTGCACCGAGTTCGCGAAAAGGAACGAATCATGCAAGCACGAATGACCTACCCCGCCAACCTGGTGCCGGACGCGGAACCAGCGATCCAGGCCCTCTTCCAGGCCTGCCGGAACGACTTCTCGCGAACCGATCACGGTTTCTGATGGACTGGCACTACGGCATCGGGCTCGTCGACCGAAGCTCGGTGACCGACCGCGACAGGGCCGTCTACGCGCGCGTTTACGAGGGCACACTGCCCCAGGTGGCCACGGGCGTCCGCGACATCGTCACCGTGGACAAGGCGCTGCACTGGTTGTGTGAGGAAGACCCCGAACTGGTATCCCGGTCGTCGGCCCAGTTCTTCGCCTGACGGCTCCGCGCCGGGAACCGTGTGGTCGGTGGCCCGGCCGGACGCCTACCCACCGAGCATCACCAGTTCGATGTCCTCCAGGTATTCGGGGTCGGCGAGCAGGCCGACGTGTGTGATCCGGTCGTTCGCGATGGTGAAGGCGAAGACGATCCGTGGCCGTCCACCGGGCGCCCACACCAGACCCGGCACCCCGTCGATGAGCGCGAGCTCGGCGGCCTGAGCCCGGCCGGCGAAGGTCTCGGCCACGCCGTCCGCCCCTCGTACCAGCCTCGACGCGCCGGAGAGCACGGCGGTGCGGTCCGCGCTGATCTCCACGTCGGGGTCGAGCAGCGCGAGCAGGGCCGCGAAGTCACCGTCACGGGACGCGGCCCGGAAGGCGGCGACGATCTCCCGCTGTCTGACGGAGTCGGTCCCGGCCTCCGGGGCCGCCGGGTGCTGTACGCGACGGCGGGCGCGGCTGGCCAGTTGCCGGGCCGCGGCCGGCGAACGGTTCACGATCAAGGCGATCTCGCCGAACGGCACGGCGAACATGTCGTGCAGGACGAACGCGATTCGTTCCGCCGGCGCGAGCATGTCGAGCACCACCAGCAGAGCCAGGCCGACCGAATCGGCGACGACCACCTCGTGCTCCGGATCGTCCGTCCCGCGAAGGCCGGCCATCGGGTCCGGACCGGAGACGCGTAGCGGCTCCTCGCGGCGCGTCCGGCGATCGCGCAGCATGCTCAGCGCCACCCGTGCGACGATCGTGGTGAGCCAGCCCGGCACGTTCCGAACGTCCTCCACGCCGGCGCGGCTGAGCCGTAGCCATGCCTCCTGGAGCGCGTCGTCGGCCTCGCTCGCCGAGCCGAGCAGCCGGTAGGCCACCGCCCACAGATGGTCGCGATGCTGCTGGAACCAACCGGCCAGCAGGTCTTTCTCCTCCATGACGCCGTCCCTCTCGTGCTGTCCGTAACAGATGACGGAAACGACCGCGCAGATGTGACAGGCGGCGCGCTGTCACAACCTCCCCTCGCGGCGAGTCATCAGGGCGGAAGTCCAGCCGATGAAGCGGAGAAACACATGCAGACACGGATGAAGAATCCCGCCGCCGTCCTGCCGACGGCGATGGCGCCCATCCAGGAGCTCTTCAAGGCCGCCCGTACGGGCGGCGTGCCGGAGACCACGCTGGGGCTGGTGCACCTGCGCGCCAGCCAGATCAACGGTTGCGGCCCCTGCGTGGAGTCGGGGGTCCGTAGCGCCAGGAAGAGCGGCGAGAGCGACGAGCGGACGGGGCTGGTCGCCGCCTGGCGGGAGACGCCGTACTTCACCGACGCCGAGCGGGCCGCGCTGGCTCTCACCGAGGCCGCCACCCGGCTCGCCGACCGCAGCGACCCGGTCCCCGACGACATCTGGGACGAGGTGGCCCGGCATTACGACGAGGCGGGACTGGCCGCGATCATCCTGATGGCCGCGGTAACGAACCTGGCGAACCGGCTCAACGTCACCACCCGGCAGCTCGCCGGCCAGAAGTGGGGCTGAGTCGCATGGCGAACACGACGGAGGGCTCATGACCGCGCGTACCTTGCCGCGACGGCTCGCCACAGTCCTCTACTGGTATCTGGCCGCGTCGTTCTTCATCGGCTTCGTCACCAAGTTCTGGCCCGGGCCGACCTTCTTCGGTCCGGCCTACGCGGAGAAGTTCGTCGACTGGGGCTGGCCGCCGTGGATGCGGTTCGTGGTCGGCGCCCTGGAGCTCGTCTTCGGGCTGATGATGCTCGTCCCGCGGCGGCGGGTCAGGTTCGTCGGTGCGGCGGGGCTGGTGTTCGTGCTGATCGGCGCGGTGACGACCCACCTCATCGACGTCGCCCCCTTGTATGAGGAGGTGTCGGCGCCGCTGCACCTGATCATCATGATCGGCGTGGCGCTGGCGAACTGGCCGGCGGACTGGCGGGACCTTCTCCACCCCCTCGACGACCGGAGCGTCCGCGCGGCGCCGGGCCCGCCGGTGGGACGGGCGTCGACCGTTCGGTAGGAGAAACCGGCACGGCCATGATCAGACACGTGATCATGGCCGTGCCGGCTTCAGCGCGTCACTGGCGTGGTGCTTCCGTCGCGGGAGGGCTGGAGGTCGACGATGACCTCGTAGATGCTGGGCCGCGCGGTGACGTGCAGGCCGGGGTCATTGAGCAGCCGCTGCGCGCTCTCCTGCCATTCGGGTCTGGCCAGCGCCTCTTCGAGCCGCCTCCCGCTCTCCCAGTGAGCCACGTTGACGAACCGCAGCTCGGCGTCGTCGATCAACGATCGGTGCAGCCGCGCCCGGACGAATCCCGGCTGTCTAGCCATGATCTCGGCGTTCTCCATCCACAGCGGCAGGAACGTCTCCGACTCCTCCACCGGGACGGTGAAGGCGTTGATCATGGTGATCGGCTCGTCGACCGGTGTCTCGGTACGGGTGATCGGTACTTCATTCACGATTTCTCCCTTGTGATCGGTGAGGAGAGGGTCAGTTCGCCATGCCGATGACCTGCTCGACCGATTCCGGCCGGTCGAGCACCGCGAGCATGGCGTGGGCCACGTCGGCGCGTGAGACGTACCGGCCGCCCGGCACGTTCTGTCCCACCGCCGTCCGGTAAGCGCCGGTCAGCGGCTTGTCGGTCAGTTGCACCGGCCGGAGCACCGTCCAGTCCAGGCCGCTGTCGCGCACGACGTCCTCCATGACGGCCAGGTCGAGGTACTGCGGACGGAGCGTGGCCTTGACGATCGGATACACCACGTAGCGCAGGAACGGCCCGTCGCCGGGGTCGTGCCGGGGCGGGTTGGGTCGGCCGGGAGAGGGGGTGGTGCCCACCGGGGCGGCGCTCACCACGACCAGCCGACGGGTCCCGGCGACCTGCATCGCCGCGAGGATCGCCTTGGTGCCCTTGGAAGCCACCCCGGCCGCGGCGTTGTTCGGCGGGCCGAGCGCCGACAGAACGACATCGGCTCCTTCGACGGCAGGCAGCAGCGTCGTGACGTCGGCCGTGGCCAGATCGGCGGCACGCACGACGCGGACCGGCTTCCCGTCCAGCTTGGCCGGACTCCGTACGACGGCCGTGACGTCGTGCCCCTTGGCCAGAGCCTGGTCGAGCAGCTGCCGGCCGACGCCGCCACTGGCGCCGAAGACGGTGAGTTTCATGGACGATTCCCTCCGGGTTCGTGAAAGGGGGTTGCCGAGGCAGGCGATCCCTGCGTGGGCGGCGACGGCCGGCGGGAGAGCCTCGAAGACGCCCCAGTCGCTGACATATACGGACACCCACTTGCTCGCGTTTCGTCTTCGCCTGTACGACGACGCGGGCACGGCGAAGGTGACGACTCTCGCGAGGTGTCGGCGGCCGAGCCCGTCCCGTCGCCTCCATGACCCGGCGCACGGCGAGAATGTGACAGCGGGAGTGGCCACATTCGTCGGATCTCGGGAGTCATGGTCATGACCAGCAGACGACCAAGCAGGCCGGCCGATGGTGCGTGACCTACAAGCGATGCTGGACGCGATCGGCGATGTGACCCGGTATCGGGTCGAGTGGCGGGCCCCGCCGGTCGACTTCCCACCACATGAGGCGGTGTATGCGTTCTTCCTGCGCCGGTCGCGGCGTGGTCTGCCCGAGCGGCTGGCCGGGAGGTTGCGGGGGTTGCGCCTGCTGGCTCAACGGGCAGAAGCGGCATGTCGTGGTGGATACCCTCGGGCTGCTGTTGTGCGTGATGGTCACCGCCGCGTCCGTGCAGGACCGCGACGGCGCATCCGGTCCTGTCGCTGCTGCGCGAGAAGTTCTCCACCATCACGCTGGTCTGGGCTGATGGCAGCTACGCCGGACGGCTGCAGGTCTGAACCCGGCAGATCCTCGGCCTGGCCGTCACGATCGTCAAGCGCAACGACGACCTGCGAGGCTTCGCGGTGCTGCCCCGCAGGCGGGTGGTGGAAAGGACGTTTGCCTGGCTGGTCCGCTACCGCCGCCTGGTGCGTATCTATGAACGCTCGGGAGGGCGGCCGCGGGCGTGGTGAACGTCCTGGCCGTACGGGCGCTGGCGGTGATCGGCGAGAGCCACGTGCTGTGGCCGTATCTGGAGCCCGGGTTCCGGCCGGCGGTGGAGAGCGGCGTGCTGTCGGGAGTGGAGATCATGGTCCGCCCCTGGGACGACAGCGGCCACGCCCGAGGCGCCGCCACCCTGGCCCTGTCGGCGACGGTCGCCGCGCGCTGACCGGTGGCTCCTGCTCCGCGTCCGGCGTGCGGACCCGAGCGCCGGGTCTACTCCTCCGGCTCCCAGGCGCGGAGCAGGTCAAGCAGCCCTGCGTCTCCGTCAACGTGCAAGGAGCCGGCCGGGATACGGTCGTACAGGTAGAGGACCAGTTCACTGGCCGTGCCATGGATGGAGGCGCCGGCTGCGTCCGATTCCTCGCCGGTCGCGGCAGCGGGCGCGGGGATGCGGGTAGAGCGTGCGCCGTCGCCGTCGACCGTGAGGCGCCAGGAGCGGCCCTCGGCGGCGTGGAAGTCGAAGGCCGTGGGCCTGTGCGGCCAGGCGCTGGGCGTCGCGACGCAGGTGAACAGGAACTCTTCGACACCGTCGAGGGCGACCTCGGCCGGCACCGGCTGCGGGGCGTCCGCGGCGAGCTGGGCGTCGTACGTGTGCACCGCGCTCTCCTGAACCCTGTGCCGGGCGACTCCGCCGGAGGTCCGTGGCGTCTGCAGGGCACTCCACCACGCCCAGCAGCCGGCGTCCGGGCCCGCCTCCCGCAGCACGTCCAGCAGAAGTTGCGTCGACTCCTTCAGCCAGGCCAGCAGGGCCTCGCGCTCCCGCGGCACTTCCAGAGCGGCGCGCGCGGCGGCGGCTTCGGCAGGGGGAGCGTCGGCAGGCCCCGCGCCGACGATGGCGGCCCAGAAACGGTCTCCCCCACCCAGGTGCTTCACCAGATCAAACAGCTTCCACTCGGGGCAGGTCGGCACCTGTGCGTCGAGACTGGGTGCGGCGGCGACCGCGGCCCGGAAGGCGGTCGACCGTTCATGGATCAGTCGCAGCAGGTCAGGGAACTCAAGAGTCTTTTCCACGCGGGATGTCTATCACCGTCGATCCCGAGACCGGTAAGCGGAGCGGTTCACTCAATGCGCACGAGGGTGTCCCATCCCGGCTCTGCGTGAGCAGGACCGTCGACGCGCGGTCTACCGGAAACGGTAGTCGGGCCGGTCGAAGGTGTGCACGTGGTCGTTGCCCAGCACCTTGCCGGCCGCTTCCAGGACGGCCTTCGGAGTGTCCCTGGTGAAGTACGCCTCCGCGTTGACACCACGGGACTCCGCCGCCCGCTGCAGATGTGTGAGGTCGCCGATGGTCTTCGACAGATTCTCAGCCTTGGCGGGGCCGCCGACCTGGATCAGCTCCCCTTTGGGCCCCAGCACGTCGACCTTGGCGACGCCACCCTGCCCGTTGGGCAGGGTGTAGCGGATCTCGGTGTCCTTCAGGGCACCGCCTGCACTGATCGAGGCGGCCCGGTTGTCCCTGGCCAGGCTGCCGCCGGTGAGGTCGGCGACCGCCTTCTCGTTCTGGAAGCCCTTCGCGGCACGCATCTCGCCCGCGCTGGGGCCTGCCATCGAGCGTACGGTCGAGGGCGCCTCCGGCTTGTAGGCTCCCTGCCTCGGTTCGTACGTCTGGGCCGGTCGCGGCTCGTAGCCGCGTGAGACCTCGGGCGCGGGCTTGACCAGCCCTTCGGAGGCTGAGCCCGGCCTTCCCCCTGCCATGCCTCCGGCGACTCCGGACACGAAGTCCTTGCGAACGGCTTCCTGCCCGGCTTTGGAGGCGGCCTCGACCTTGGACTCGGGCCCCACCCGGCCTTCGGTGACGTACCGGCCGGCCTGGTATTCATGCGGGACCAGGACATTGCCGATGACGGTCGGTTCCTTGGTGTCTCTCGTGGGCAGCGCCTTCTTGCTCTCCAATTCCTGCTCCACCTGCCGGGGCGAGATCTTGGCGGGGTCGAGAGGGCCGCGGCCGAGTTCCATGACGAGCTGGGAGTAGCTCTTGCCGGACCGCTGTTCGAGGTCGGCTCGGATCTGGGACTCGGTCCGTCCGTCCGGGCCCGGGGTTTCCGGTTTGCCGGCCTTCTCGCCGGTCTTGCCGGGGTTGCCGGTTTCTGGGCCCTTGCCCGGCGTACCGGCGTCCTTGGACTGGCTCACGCGCGGATCGGCGGTCTGCGTCGCATCTGCCGGAGAGGTGCCTTTGGAGGAGGTGGCCTCCGGGCCGCTCATGCCACCGGCGCCGGTGGGCTGCTGTTCGCCGCACAGCTGTACGGCGTTCTCCGAGACCGGACCCCGCTGGACCGCGTCATCCCACTGCGCAGGTTCGTTCAGTTTGCCGGGCAGCGTACGGTTCTCCGGGCTCGCCAGCCCTCCGGCGTTCCCGGAGGCGTGACTCGGCGTGTCAGGCAGGTCGGGACGATCACGATCGTCGGGCCCGGAGGCGGACTGTTCGCGGCCCTCCGGCTTGGGCTGCTCGGTGGTCGATTCGCGGGAGTTCAGGCTGGGCCGTTCGGAGCTGGCCGCGCTCTCCGTCCCTTCCGGTTTGTCGGTGGAGTGTTGGGTCTGCTCGAGATCTCGTTCCGACATGGCCGCTCCTCCTATCCCGTGCCGAGTTCCTTCTTGCGGAAGGAGTCGATCTGTTCGGGGTTCGCCGACGCCTCGGCGGGGCGGGCCGCCAGCCCCGGCTCGGGCACCTGGGTGGAGGTGTCCGACTTGTCGGGAAGGGAGATGGTCCCTTCCTTTGACTCGTGCTGCTCGTGGTCGGAGCCTGGGGTGCCGCGCTCGCTCAGGTACTCGAATCCCAGCGTCTTCTGCTCGAAACCTTGCGGTGCGTCAAGGCGGGCCCCCAGGTCGATGCCCTCACCGAACTGCGTCTTCGACGACCCCTCCGCGAGCATGGAATTACCCAACGCCTTCTCGGCGGAGACGTCGGCTTTGCCGCCGACTCCGATGTCGAGGCCGCCGGTCCCGCCTCCGCTGGCGCAGAACTTCTGCGCCTCGGCCAGCTGTGCCCCGGCCGGATCGTAGGCGCGCCGCATCGCCGCCGCGGTCTCACTCGCCCATGGCATGCCCGATGCCTCTATCGCGTCGGCGGCCCGTTCCATGCCCTCCCGATGGAACTGTTCGAACTCCGCCTGGCGCTTGTCCCGCTCCTGCAGGGCGCGATCGCTGTCCTCACCTGAGCGCCGGCCGGCCATCACAGACCCGCCTCCTCGATCACCCTGGCCACGATGCGCCGGCCGCTGCGTGGAGCCTTGCGGCGGTCGTCGGCGAGCATCTGCTGCTCGAAGCAGAGGCACACCCTGCGGGCCGCCGTGTCCAGTGCCGTTCTGGCCGGTTCCGGCAGCTCATCGGAGGGGAATTCGATCAGTTCGTACGCGGCGTCCTGACAGACCTCCCAGGTGCGGCGCCGCCGCTTGTCCTCCGAGACGGCGTCGATGCTGTCGGCCTCCAGCCATCCGGGCTGATAGCGGCCGCTGTTGACCAGATCGGCGACCGCCGAGCGGTACAGGCACAGGGCCGGGTCCTGGGTGCACACCAGATGACAGGCCGGGTACGGCTCGCCCTGTCGGGCATGCAGGCGGTGGGCCGTCTGCTGCAGCGCGCCGATGAGCGCGGCCTCGTCGCGGCCCTGGTTGTCGAGCCGGTCCAGCAGGACGGCGCGCAGCCGGTCGCGCAACTCGGCGGTGTCACTGTAGGACCAGGCGCGCTGGGCTCCGCGCCGGGTGGCCAGCCAGTCGGTCCCGTGCCCGGCGAACGCCCGCAGCAGCGCGTCGGCGGGAACGGTGGGCGGGCGCCGGGCGCCAAGGGTGGAGACGAGGTCGTCCCACAGGCGGTCCAGGGCGCCCGCCTCGTCGATGACGGAGGTGACGAGGCGGGAGGTGACACGCTGGACGTACTCGTCGCCGGCCAGCAGCCGGGCGGTGTCGCACGTCGCCGGATCGGCGCACGTCTCGGCGCAGAACGGCCGCGGCAGGAAGAGCGCGGCCAGCGAGCCTTCCTGCCGCCAGCGCGCCATGTGCTGCTGCACCCGGTCGTCCTGCGGGGGCTGCGGCGACAGCGGGTCCTTCACCAGCGGCATTCGTACCAGCAGGGGCGCGTCGTCGCCCCCGCCGAAGACGGCGGCCTCGCCGGTCTGAAGGGTGATCAGGGCCTTGGCCTGCTGTTCGTCCATCGCCATGGCTCCGGCCAGCGCAGTACGGTCATCGGCTGCGATGATGCGATGCGCGATCTTCAGGTTGGTGTTCTTGATCACGTCGGGCGCCAGCCGGACCGGCACCTGGTCGGCGATGACGACCCCCTGGCCGTAGGCGCGGATCTCCGACAGCAGGTTGGAGAAGGTCTCCACGGCCTGACCGCGCGGGTTGCCCGACTCCTCCGAACTGTCCGTGCGCACGTTGGCCAGCAGCCGGTGTGCTTCCTCCACGACCAGGAGGTGCACCAGGTCCTGGCACTGGCCTCGGGCGCGGCGATGCTCGGCCAGGCGGATCAGCAGC
This sequence comes from Nonomuraea sp. NPDC001699, assembly GCF_053596455.1. Lineage (NCBI taxonomy): Bacteria > Bacillati > Actinomycetota > Actinomycetes > Streptosporangiales > Streptosporangiaceae > Nonomuraea > Nonomuraea sp. NPDC001699. The sequence continues at coordinate 102,117 of NZ_JBSFGF010000024.1, forward strand.
AGCCCGGTGACGAACGCCTTGTCCCCCTCGTCGCCCAGAGCGTCGAGTTCGACCACGGTCGGCCGGTCGAACAGCACCTCGGGCGGCAAGGACCGGGCCACGTCGAGCATCGCGCCCTTGGCGCCGTGGCGCAGCGACTCCAGGCGGGTGAGCAGGGCGGCGCGCATGTCACCGGCGATGCGGTCCTCGTAGCCCAGTGCGGGGATGACCTCGCCGACCTTGGCGATCAGATCGGTGAGAGAGGGGAAGGCGTCGTGCGTCCCGGTCAGCTCGCCGAGCCGGATGTTGGCGTTGGTACGCAGATCCCAGCCCCGGTCGACGTACACCTCGTGCAGGCACCGTTCAAGGATCTGGGGGAGCGGGGTCCACATCCCGAAGGCCGCGTTGAACACGGCCCTCAGCAGGTCGAGATGCTCGCTGACGGTGGTGCCCGCCGGCACCTCGAACGGGTTGAGGACGAACGGCGCGACGGTGGCCTTGCCGGCGGTGAAGATCTGCACGTCCCGGCCGAGAGCGGGATGGTCGATCAGAGCGCGGTACTCCGTCTTGGCGGGTTCGATCACCATGAACGGAATGCCCTGCGCGCCCGCTTCCACCAGCAGGCCCATGATGGTGTTGGTCTTGCCCGAACCGGTGGTGCCCGGGACGAAGACGTGGCGGGTGAGCGAGCGCAGCGGCATCGTGTAGGCGCCGCCCATCGGCTGACGATGCTGGAGCACCTGCCCCAGGGGCACCTGCGGCTCCCCGCTGTCGACCCGCGGGACCACCGTGTCGAAACGTGCCGCTCGGGTGATCGCGAAGCCGGGCGTCTCCAGGTTCGGCAGGTGCACGTATGCCGACAGCTGCGCCGAGCTCAGCAAGGTCTGTGCTCCGTAGGGGTGCTGGTAAAGGTTGGGTCCAGGCTGCTCGGGGGCGTCGGGCAGCGCCCAGCGGGCTCCCAGCTCGGCGGCCAGGGGGTGCGGGATCGTACGCACCGGCTCGGGGATGGACCTGATGCCCGAGTGCACCGCCCGCCATGCGGCGGCCAGGGCGGTCAGGTCGCCGGAGGCGGCACCGAACAGGTACACGGCCGTGCGCCAGCCGCCTCGGGCCTGGGCGTCGGACAGTGCGTCCAGGCGCGCTTGCAGCATGCTCAGGTAGTGCTCGGCCAGCGGGCTGCTGATCCCCGCCGCATCCACGGCCACGGCGACCGCCCGCATCTCGTTGAGCACCCGGTTCCGGTCGGCGCCGAGGGTGTCGGCGTCGACCGGCGTGGCGAGCACGAGAGCGGCCCACCGCAGGCCGTTCATCGACCGCACCAGCCGGTCGATCGGCAGCCCTCCGTCTCTGGGGTCCACCGTGGCCGGGCTGGGCACGCCGAGCACGAGCGCGCCATGGTCCAGCCGTGGTGTGGCGACCCCGGCGGCGTTGATGCTCAAGGCTGGGTAGCAGCCGTCCAGGACGGCCAGCAGCATGGCCTGCCGTGCCTCGGCTGCCGCCTCGACCGCGGTGTCGTCCGCCGCTCCCGGCCCGTCGCCGGCCCAGGTGCCCATCCGCACGGACACGTCGTCGCCGTGACCGTCCAGCAGGAACGCCACCGGCGTGCCCGCGCCGGCCAGGCCGACCAGGAGAGGCAGCGTGGGAAGGGTGAAGCCGGGCTCGGGAGCCCGCTTGCCGTCCGGCGGCGAGAGGTCCGGCTCCGGTACCGATTCACGCACCGGCTGCCCGGTTCCGGCGATGTGGACGAGGCGGCGCGCGGCCAGGGGCGCCATGCTTCCCGTGGCGCCGGGCAGTGGTGGCATGAGCCGCACCCGCTGGAGATAGTCGACGGCGGCCGTGCTCACAGGATCGACGGTCATGACAGCTCCGGTGGCCATGGAGATGAACACATGGAGATGACGCTGCTGAGGATGATCGTGACAATGATCACGAAGAAGGTGATGACCACGACGGCCACGACGATGCGCAGCCGGCGATAGGACTTGGCGCGGACGCGGGCGTTGGTGGTGAGGTTGGCGACCTCCTCGACTCGTAGCGTGCCTTCGCGCCACTTACCCTCGACGGTGACGTGGTCGCCGTTGCTCAGAGCGCCCACGAAGGACAGGCCCGTCATCTCCACGGGGATCGGGGTCAGACGGTTGCCGCTCGGGTCGTACCGTTCGATACGGAAGTGCCAGATTTCTTCTTCGATATCGGTGTTTCCCAGCGACCGATCCCGGCGTTGCTGGAAGTCGCGGACAATGCCGGTGAACCGGGCGGTCTGACCGGCTTGACCTTCCGCCGGGGCGGGCATGTCGCGGGCCGGCGTGGAAGGTGCCGCCGGTTGCGGCGCCGGCGCTGGTGCCTGGGGCCGCGCCGGTGCTGATGCGTGGAGCGGCGGGGGTGGTGCGGGCGGGGGTGGGCGCTGCTGGGCGATCGCGGGCTTGGCACACGCGGGACAGCGCTCCGCGTCCGATGGGACCGGTTCGCCGCAGGAGTGGCATGGGCGGGTCAGCGCCGCTCGGCAGCGTTCGCAGTATGCCGAGTCGGCGAGGCTCTCGTACCCACAAGATCGGCAGTGCATTGTTCCCCCAGGTCAAGGATAGCCCGTGCCTCTTGGGAGGGTCACGTCCACTCCTTCTTGGACAGGCTGCCTTGGGTACGTCGTTCCATGGAGGCGCGGGTGCGGGGGTCCCAGTGCAGGGGGACCGGGACGATCGGTCGAGGGCGCCTGCTTGGCTGCGCGGGAACGTGGCCCAGGTGGTGGCGGTCCGGTCGGGAGACGGATCAATGTCGTACGAGTTGAGGGTCTCCCGCACGGTGGAAGCGGCAACCTTGATACCGGGCGCGGCCGGCTCATCGTGAATGCGCCGGTAGTCCCACGAGACGTTCTCTCACCTGCCGTTGCATCACCATCAGCCGGTGCCGCGACACCAAGATTTCGATTTCCTTGTCACGATCGGTTCGGGGGAGCAGCCCCAGGAAGGAGAAGGCGGTCGTGACCGTGAGGTCAAGCGCAACAACGTGATCGACCCGCCATCCAGGAGATCGCCCGTTTGAAGGCGGGCGAACATCCACATCGACCCGCACGGCCCTCACGACATCGACCACCACGCGATCCTGACCGGCCACCGCTGAACTGCCTCGCCTCGCCCCGGGGCCCTGGCCTTACCCGGCGTTACTCGCGACGGACACCGCCTTCTCGACATCCACCCCCGGATACTCGCCGCGGCGATCGGCGCCGCCCTCTACGCCCTGGCCGCGCGAGTCATGCGCATCACCGAGTTCAGACCACCGCCCTCCAGACGCCGGTCAGGCCTTGACGGCGAGCCCGCCGTACATCGAGACCATGGAGTCCTCCACGAGCAGCGCCTGGTCGTCGGGCCGCCACCGGTGCACCGGCACCACACCCGGCTCGATGAGCTCGAACCCGGTGAAGAACTCCTCGATCTGCGCTCTGGTACGGGCCTTGGACATGATGCCGCGCCGGTTGTACTGGGCGACGGCCTCGCTCACCAGCCTGCTCGGCGCGCTGTCGAGCGTGATGGTGGACAGGGCCAGGAAGCTGCCCGGCGGCAGCGGCTTCATCAGGTGCTCGATGATCGAGCGGACGTCGGAGTCGTCGCGGATGAAGTGCACCACGGCGATCAGGCACAGCGCGACGGGACGGGTGAAGTCGAAGGTGTCGCGGACCTCGGCCGAGCCGATGATGGCGTCGGGGTCGTTCAGATCGGCCTGAATGTAGCGGGTTCTGCCCTCCGGGGTGCTGGTGAGCAGGGCGCGGGCGTGTACGAGGACGAGCGGGTCGTTGTCCACGTAGATGACCCGGGCGGCGGGGTCGGCCTGCTGGGCCACCTCGTGCAGGTTGGGCGAGGTGGGCAGCCCGGTGCCGATGTCGATGAACTGGTCGACGCCGCGCTCGGCCGCCAGATGGCGGGTCACCCTGACCATGAAGTCGCGGTTGGCGCGTACGGACGTCGGCATGTAGGGGGCTATCTTGATGACCTCCTCGGCCGCCGTGCGGTCGGCCGCGAAGTTGTCCTTGCCCCCCAGGAGGTAGTCGTAGACCCGCGCCGAGTGCGGCACGTGCGTCCTGAGATCGACCCCCGTCCGCCTGTCGCCGGCCACCCCCGCACCTCCATGTTGATCAACTGCCATGTGTCCCACGTTAGCGGGATTCAGGGGGCGGGATCCGGCGAATCCCACCTGGAACGACAACATCCCTGGCTCAGCGAGAAGAGGGCTCGCTCTTCTTGCGGGTGTGGCGGTCGGGACGGGGGAGCGGCCCGCGGAATGGTCGGCGGACGTCTCGGCCGCCCTGGCGGGGTCGCCGTCGAAGAGCGGGTCGGCGGTGGCGCGCAGCGCGTGCAGGCTCGGTTCGAGGACCTCCCACCTTGTTCACGCGCATGGGGCCGAGGATTGCGCTTGGGACTTGTGGCCGGGTTGAGGCTGACTGGCGACGACCGCCGAGCGCGCGGCCGGCAGCGTCGGCCGTACGTGCGCTTTCATGGCCGCCCACGCTGGGAAGCGGCCCCTTTTCCCGGTCTCCCTCCCGCGAGTGAGAGTGCTTTCTCGCACGGGTCACTTCAGCGCGCCCGCCGTCATGCCCGCCTGGATCCGGCCCTGGAGGAGGGCGTAGACGATGAGGATCGGCGCCATGGCGATCGTCAGGCCCGCGAACAGCCCCGAACGGTCACCGGCGTAACCCTGCTCGACCGCCAGGTTGGCCAGCCCCTGGGACAGGACGAACTTGTCGTCGTCGCTGACCAGGACCAGGGGGATCAGGTACTGGTTCCACTGGCCGATGAAGTTGAAGATGCCGACGCTGATGAGCCCCGGCCGGGCCAGCGGCAGCATGACCCGGAAGAAGATGCGCGCCTCGCCGCACCCGTCGAGCTTGGCGGCCTCGGCGACCTCCTCGGGCAGCGTCCGGAAGAAGGCCACCAGGAAGAACATCGAGAACGGCAGCGAGTACGCCGTGTACACGAGGATGAGTCCGGGCAGCGAGTTGCCGAGCCCGAGGTTCTGGACGACGAAGAACAGCGGGACCAGCGCCATGAAGACGGGAAAGGTCATCCCGGCGATGAAGAAGTAGTATAGGACGTTCTTGAGCCGGAACTCGAAGCGGGCGAAGATGTAGGCGCCCATGGCCGACAGCAGCAGCGTCAGCGCGACGCCGCCGCCGACCACGACGACCGTGTTGCCGAAGTACGTCCCGATCGAGGCGGTCTCCCAGGCGCGGGCGAAGTTCTCCCAGCGCAGGGCCCCGGGCAGCGACCACGCGTCCGCGACGATCTCGGGATCGGACTTGAAGGCGCTGACGACCGCCCAGACCAGCGGCAGGACCGACACCACGGCCCACAGGACGAGGAACGCCTGCGCGACGGCGACCGTCGGGCCGACGGAACCGCGCCGCCCGGACCGCGACCCGCGCGGGCCCGCGGCCGTCCGCCCGCTCACCCGCTCATGCGTGGCGATGGCCATCAGAATTCGATCCTCTCTCGGCGGGTCGCGGAAAGCGTGAACGCGGACAGGGCCAGGGTGACGCCGAAGAGCACGACGCCCATCGCCGAGGCGTAGCCGAACCGGCCGTAGGAGAACGCGTTCTGGTAGAGGTAGAACGAGCCGACCTGGGTGGAGTCGTTCGGCCCGCCGCCGGTCATGATCTGCACGACGGCGAAGGCGTCAAGGGCGGCGATTCCCAGGTAGACGGCGGCCGTCCTGATGTTCTCCCAGATCAGCGGGATCGTGATGCGGAAGAAGACCTGTGTCCTGGAGGCGCCGTCGAGCACCGCGGCCTCCAGCAGTGAGGCGGGGATGGCCTTGATGCCGGCGGTGAACAGCACGACGTAGAAGCCGACGCCGTTCCAGACCAGCACGGCGAGCACGGCCCAGAAGGCCAGCCGTTCGTCGCCGAGCCACGACGGCTGCACCCCGCCGAGGCCGACGGCCCGCAGCGCGCCGTTGAGCAGGCCGTTGATGGGGTTGTAGACGTTCATCCACAACACGCCGATGATCGCGATCGACAGCACGTACGGGAAGAAGTAGACGACCCGGTAGAAGGCGGCGCCCCTGACGCCCCGGATCTCCCCGCCGCGGGGGCCGCCCGCGACGTTGAGCATGAAGGCCAGGAACAACGCCAGCCCGATGGTGACGAGTGGCAGCGTCACCAGGAGGATCACGTTGTTGCCGAGGGCCTTCCAGAACACCGGGTCGCCGGCCAGTTCGGCGAAGTTGCCGAGCCCGACGAAGCCGAGCTCGGCCGACAGGCCGCGCCAGTCGGTCAGGGCGATGTAGAACGCCTGGACGTAGGGCGAGGCCACGAACACCGTGTAGAGGAGGACGGGCGCGGCCAGGAAGCCGATGATGATGCGGCTCTGGTGCCGGTTGCGCATGGTTCGTCCGCCTCAGCGCCGGGCCGCGTCGGTGAGGCGCTGGGCCTCCGTGGCGAGCTGGGCGGCCTTCACGTCGCCGTTCATGAAGCGGCCCATCACCTTGGCGATGTCGTTCCACAGGCGGCTGTTGCGGGTGTCGAGCTTGACCCCGAAGACGTTGTCGCCGGCCTCGGCCAGCGCGGCGTTGATCGACGTGAGCCCGTGCTTGGCGTCCCCGGGCAGCTCGGCCCTGCGGTTGGCCGACAGGGTGCCCGCCTGGGCGATGAAGCCGGCGGCGCTGTCGTCGGCCAGCATCGCCCGCAGGAACTCCAGGCCGCCGGCGGTGTTGGCGGCGTCGCGCGGGATGACGTACGGCTCGCCCGCCTTGGCGCACAGCGCGCCGAACGGCCGGTCGTCGGCGGTGGTGATCGACGGGACGCGGCAGATCGACATGTCGAAGCCGGCCGGGACGCTGTCGCCCATCTCCTTCTCCAGCCACGAACCGCCCGGCACGAACCCGGCCTTGCCCTGGAGGAACTGCATCTGGGCGTCGGTGTGGTTGAGCCCGGAGCTGCCCTTCAGCACCCAGCCGTTGGCGGGGACGGCCTCGAACGCCTTCAGCGCGGCCACGGCCCGCTCGTCGGTCCAGGCGTCCTTCTCCATGTTGTTGATCTTCTCGACGACCTCCTTGCCGGCCACCTTGTAGATCATCGAAGCGAGCCACCAGAACATGTAGTACGGGAACTGGCCGGGGTAGACCCAGGGCGCGATGCCCGCGGTGGCCATCTTCTCGCACAGGTCGAGGTAGGCGTCCCAGGTCTGGGGGTAGGTCCAGCCCTTCTCCTTGAACAGCGACGAGCTGTGCCACGCGCCGTAGGCGCCGTAGGAGATGTTGAGCACCAGGAACTCGCCGCCGTGCGTGCCCACCTCGACCACGCCGGGCCGCAGGGTGTCGGCCACGGTCACGTCTGGAGCGCTCCACGAGGGCGCGGCCAGCAGCGGCGCGAGCGGCAGGAGAGCCTTGTCGCCGACGAGCGCGCCGTAGTCGATGGCGTTGGAGCCGGAGTTGTTCACCACGTCCGGCGGGTTCTTGGCGACGAAGCGGGGTTGCAGACTCTGCTGGATCTGCTGGGTCGCCGACTGCTTGATGTCCGCCTTGGGGTGCTTGCTGCGGTACAGCTCGATCGGGCGCTTGATGTAGGTCTGGCCGTAGCCACCGTCGAAGACGACGATCTCCACGGGCGCGTCTGACGCGACCCCGAACGGGTTGCCCGCGACGGCGCGTCCCGTCGGGGTCGCGGCGGGGGCCTGGCGCCCGCCCGGCGTGGCGCACGCGGCCAGCGCGCCCGCCACGGGGGCCAGGGTCATGAACGCCAGGACCGAACGGCGGGTCGGGCTGGGCTGCGACGGACGGTCGTTCATTCGGTACACCTCCACAGGAATCGTGCTCCTTTGACGATCCTGAGTAAGGTAAGCTACCTTACTAACATGGCTACAGCAACAGGCAGTTCTTCCGCTCCACCGTGGAACTCCTTCGACCAGGCGTTCCGCGGCCAGCCCGAGGCTCTGACGGCCCTCGCCGCCGCCCTGCCGGAGCAGCTCGGCCGCCATGGGGGCGCCGTCGCCGACCGCCTGGTCGTGTTCGGGATCGGGGCCAGCAGGGCCGCCGCCCACGTGCTGGTGGCGGGGCTCACCGCCCGCGGCGTCCCGTGCGAGCAGCTGACCGGGGCCGACTTCACCGCGGCCCAGGTGCGGCCGGGGACGACGTACCTGGGGGTCTCCCAGTCGGGCCGCAGCGTCGAGATCGTGCGCGCCCTGACGGCGGTGCCCGAGCGGTCGCGCATGAGCGTCGTCAACCAGGTGCCCTCGCCCGTGGCCGACCTGACGCCGCGGAGCCTGTGGCTGGGCGGCGTCGCCGACTCCCGGGTGTCCACCGTCGGCTTCACCGCGACCGCGCTCGCCATGGCCATGCTGGCCGGGCACCTGACCGGCGACCTCGACGCCGAGCGCTGGGCCGCCTTCGGGCCGCGGCTGGCCGAGGTGATCGACCGGCGGCGCGCGGACGCCGCCCGCATCGCCGCCGACGTGCTGGCGGCCGGTCACGCCGACCTGATCTCCTCGGGGGCCGGGATGGCCGCGGCCGAGGGCGGGGCCCTGCTGCTCCGCGAGGGCGCCGCGGTGCCCGCCGCGAGCTTCGACACCCGCTCGTACCTGCACGGTTTCATGGACAGCGCGCGGCCGGGGAGCGTCCACCTGATCGTCGACCGCGGCGGCGAGGCGCTGCTGGCCCGGCAGCTCGCCGACCACGGCGCCACCGTGCACCTCCTCGGCGCCGAGCCGGTCGCCTACGACGGGACCGGCCCCCTCCACCAGATCCACCTGCCCGGCATGACGGACGCCGAGCTGGCCGTCGCCGCCACCGTCATCTGGCAGATGGTCGTCCAGGAGGCGTGCGCGGCCACCGGCCGCCGCCCCGAGGACGCGGTGTTCACCCGCATCGACACGAAGGTCGGGACCGCCGCGTGAGCACGGTCGACCGGCCGCGCCGCGGCGTCGCGGGCCTCGACATCGGCGGCTCCTACCTCCGCGTCCACATCGAGGACGCCGACACCGGCGACAGGCTCGCCGCCGAGACCAGGACCAATCCGACCTGGGGCGCCCTGCCGATCACCGGCCGGGCCCGGCTGATCGGAGAGGCCCTGCGACAGGTCACGCCGGCAGACGTCGTCCTGGCCGCGGTCGGCGTGGGCGCCCGCGGCTGCGACTCCGACGCGCTGGTACGGGAGCTGCGCGCCGCCGTCTCCGCCGAGCTCGGCCCCGGCGTCGCCGTCGAGGTCTGCAACGACGCGCTGCTGGTCGGCCTGGCCGCCGGGCGTGAGCACGCGCTGTCGGTGATCGCCGGCACCGGCGCCGTCGTCGGCGGCAGGACCGCCGACGGCACGATGGTCCTCACCGACGGATGGGGCTGGATGCTCGGCGACCACGGGAGCGCGCCGCGCATCGTCCTCGACGCCCTGCGCGCCTACACCGAACGTCTCGACCAGGGCGGCAGCGACCCCGTGTTGCGGCCCTTCGTGACCGGGGCCTTCGCCCTCACCGAGGACCGCCGTCTGCCCGCCGCGCTCAAACGTTCGTACGAGACCCTGGGCGACCTGGCGGCGGGCGTCTTCGCGTGCGCGGACGCCGGCTCGCCCTGCGCCCGGCAGGCCGTGTCCGAGAACGCCTCGCGCCTGGCCGGCAACGTCGCGGCCGCGCTGCGCCTCGGCGTACGGGCCGACGCCGTGGTCGGGGCGGGTGCGATCATGGTCAACCAGCCCGCCTTCCGGGCCGCCTTCGCCGCGGGGCTCACCGCCCAGAAGGTGTCCCTGCCGCTGTCGGTCCTCGACGCCGAGCCGGTCCTCGGGGCCATCCGGCTCGCCCGCCTGGCACCGCTGAACGAACAGGAGCAACCCGCGTGAACGCCCACCTGCGAGAACTCGCCCTCGGCACCGTGCTGCCGGCCTTCGAGGGGACCACCGCCCCGGCGTGGCTGCTCGACCGGCTGCGGGAAGGGCTCGGCGGCGTCATCCTGTTCGGCCGCAACATCGTCTCGCCCGAGCAGGTGGCGGCGCTGGTCCGGCAGATCCTGGACGCCCGCCCCACCGCCGTCGTGGGCATCGACGAGGAGGGCGGCGACGTCACCCGCATCCACCACGACGAGGGCAGCCCCTACCCCGGCAACCGGGTGCTGTGCGAGAACGACGACCTGGCGGCCACCCGCGCCGTGGGCCGCGGCATCGGCCTCGAACTGCGCGAACTCGGCGTCAACTACAACCTCGCGCCCATCGGCGACTACGTGACCGACCCGCTCGGCCCGCTCACCACCCGCTCCTACGGCCGTACCCCGGAGCTCAACGCCGAGCACGCCGCCGCCTGGATCGAGGGCCTGCAGAGCGCGGGCGTGGCCGCCTGCCTGAAGCACTACCCGGGGCTCGGCGGATCGCTGCTGGACTCGCACCTGTCGCTCGGCCGGGTGACCGCCGGGCGCGCCGCGTTCGAGTCGGAGCACCTGCGCACCTTCACCCGGGCCGCCGAGTCCGGGGTGGCGTCCATGATGACCGCCCACGTCGTGGTCGAATGCCTCGACCCCGGCGCGCCCACGACCCTGAGCCCGGCCGTGATCGACGGCCTGCTGCGCAAGCGGATCGGCTACGACGGCGTCGTCATCTCCGACGCGCTGGAGATGCACGGCGTGCTCAACCACGCCTCCTCGCTGCCGGCCGCCGCCGTGGGCGCGCTGCGGGCCGGCGTGGACGCGCTGTGCCTCGGCGCCGACCAGTTCGAGGAGGCGACCCGGGCGGTCGTCGAGGCGATCGTGGCCGCCGCCGAATCCGGCGAGCTGAGCGTCGAGCGGCTGGAGGAGGCCAACCGGCGTGTCCGCGCGATGGCCGGCGCGTACCCCGGCGTCCCGGGCGTGCCCGGCGCGGCCGACACAGCGGCCGAGCGGGCGGCCGGCGTACGGGCGGCGTGGGGAGCGACCGTCGTCGAGGGTGACGTCTCGCTCGGCGGGGGCCGCGTCCACGTGCTGACCTTCGACGACCGCACGTCCATCGCCGCGGGTCCCGTCCCCTGGGGGATCGGGCCCGAGCTGCGTGAGGCCGGCGTCGAGTTCGCCGACCACGTCCTTACCCCGCCGATCGAGCACCTTCCCGATCTTCCGGAGCTCGCCGACTCCGATATCGTGATCGCCGTGGTACGGGATCTGCCCCGCCATCCCGGCAGCGCGGCCGTCTTCGAACGCCTGCGCGCGCCCCGGCTGGTCGTCGTCGACATGGGATATCCGGGCACGCCCTACCCGCGTGCCACCGGCGTGATCCGCACCTTCGGCGCGTCGCGGGCGAGCGCGGCCGCCGCGGTGCGCGCCCTCACCGCCGCGAAGGAGACCCCGGTTGGCTGACGACACCCGCGCCGCGGAACTGCCCCCGACCCAGCGGCACGTGCTGAGCCACACGCTGGGCCACGGCTCGACCACCCGGCCGCGGCTGCTCACGGCGACGGGCCTGTCCAAGCCGAGCGTCAACGACGCGGTCAGCTCCCTGGAGAAGGCCGGCTACCTGCACCGCAACGGCCGGCACGTGCCGGCCACGGGCAAGCCAGCCGTGATGTTCGAGGCGGCCGGCGAGGTCGGCTGGGCGCTCGGCATCGACCTGGGCAGCTCGCACGTCGAGCTGATGGCCGTCGACCTCGCCGGGGCGGACACCGAGCACGTCTCCGTCGCCGAACCCGGCCGTCCCGGCGCCGCCCGCCGGCGCGAGCCCACCGCGCCGATCATGGAGCGGGCGGCCGCGCAGCTCGCCGCCTGGTGCGCGGACCCGCGCCGCCGGGGCAGGCTGCGGGCCGTGACGATCGCGCTTCCGCAGATCATCGACGCCGGACGCCGCCAGGTCACCGCCGCCGACGCCGGCCGCGAGCAGGGCGCGGTCGCCACGCTGCTCCACGCGCTCGCCGGCCACTACGACGGCCCGGTCCGGCTGGAGAACAACGTCAACTGCTCGGCGGTGGCCGAGATGCGGATCGGCGCGGGGGCCGACGTGCCGAGCCTCGCCTACCTGCAGCTCGGCGTCGGCGTCGGCGCCGGGATCATCAACGAGGGCCGCCTGGTGCGCGGCGCGCACGGCGCGGCGGGGGAGTTGTCGCGGTTGCCGTTCCCGTGGGCCGACGGCGCCGAGCAGACCTCGCGGCACGCCATGGAGGACCGCCTGGCGGCCTCCCGCCTGGTCGACTCCTACCGGTCCCGGGCGGCCGTGGCCTCCGACGCCTCCGTCGGCGAGGTGGTCCGGGCCATCCTGGGCGACGTCGCCGCCGGCTCGGCCGAGGCGAAGGCCGTCCTGGACGCGTACGTGCTGGACGTCGCCAGGGCGTGCGCGGCGCTCGCCGCTGTCGTCGACCCCGACCTCGTGGTCATCGGAGGAGAGATCGGGGACGCGCCCGAGGTCGTCGCTGCGGTGCAGGCCGCGGTGCGGCCGCTGCACGAGTTCGTGGCCGTGTCCGGCAGCGTCGTCGGCGCGCTGGCCACCACGCTCGGCGCGGCCGTCCTCAGCCTCGAACAGGCGCACGGCCAGCTCCTCGGCGAGTACGCCGTGCACGCCGCGCCCGCCGTCGACCGCCTCCGCCCACCCCCGGGAGACCGCCCGGCCGGATGATTCGTGCAGTCGTCGGCGCCGAGGAAGCCGTTCCAGGAGAAGGCGGTGCCGCAGCGGTGGGTTCCGGCGGCCGAGCCGGACCGTACCGTGATCACGACGTTGGCGTATCCGGTGCCGTCGCACGGGTTGCCGGAGAGGTGGTAGCCGTACTGACCAGGGGTGATGCTGCCGAAGAAGCACTCGTAGGAGCCTTCGGCGTGGGCGGCGGGGGTCGCCAGGAGGGGCGCCGCGAGCACTGCGGCGGCGATGACCGAACGTTTGAGCGGACGCACGATGCTCCCTTCACGGAGACGGTTCCGTTCAAGAAACTAGGCAGCCCGGCCGGGAGTTGCCCAGAGGCATCTGTCACCGGTTCAAGTGCGCTTCTCCCAGAGCCACGTGTTCGAGCATGCCGACCCGGGCTACTGCTCCGGCCCGGAAGCCAGGACGAACGTGCAGCTCACGACCGTGAACGGAGTATTGAACACCCTTCAGGGCGGCGGCCACCATCTCCTCGAGCGACCGCAGGCCCTGCGCCGAGGCCGAGGAGGCGAGCGCGCTGCGGCCCAGGCAGTTGAGGTGGGCGTCGCCCAGCGGGGGCAGCCGCGCCACATCCTCGTCCACAGGTCCAAGAGCAATGAGTTGATCTCAGCCGAAATGATCTCGGGAGGTTGCTTCAGGCAGGTGATCGGCGCGCAGGCTCGGTGATGCGGGGATTTTCAGTTCTGGACGCATCCAGGTGCCGGCAGGCGGCCTCGATGGTGCCGAACAGCTCTTCGACCATCGGCGCCAGCGAGGCCCGGACCTCACTGGCCCCCTCTCCCGCGAGCAGTCGGTGCCGGAACTCCCCGTCCAGCACCCGGTCAATGGCCGATGCGAGTGCCGCCACCAGCCTCGGGCGTAGCGGATCCCCCTGCGGCGGCATGTCCTCGGCCAAAGTGGCGGCGAGAAGATCCTCTCGCTCCCGGCGCAGCTCCAGTTCCCTGCCACGCAGTGCAGGGCTGGCGTCCATGGTCCGCTGGTACTCGACGCTCTGCACGAGCAGGCCGGCGACGTGATAGTCGCCGAGCAGGCGTAGGTAGCCGCGGGCCAAGGCCTGTGCGATTGATTCGTCGTCTCGACGGCTCCTGATGGCCGCGCTCGGTGCTGCCACGAAGCTGTCGCGCTCCTGGAAGAAGAGGTCCTCCTTCGTCGGGAAGTGGTTGAAGACCGTCTGGACCGCCGTGTCGGCCTCCCTGGCCACGTCGGCGATGGTGACGGCGTCGAATCCCCGCGCGAGAAAGAGCCGCATCGCTGCCTCGCCGATGGCCTGCCGCGTCTGCTGCTTCTTGCGGTCTCGCCGACTCGTCATCTCGCTCATGGGCCAAGCGTACGAGCCCTCGCGGCGGCCGATACATAAATAGTGTGACTCTATTCATGTATCGACACCGTCGATGTAGTCACTACACTCATAGAACGTCTCCAATCACCGTGAGAGGTAAGCGTGACGACATCGAAGCGACACTGGGCCCTGCCGCGCGTACTCATCGCCCTGGTGGCGGTCGAGACCGCCCTGGGAGCGCTCCTGTTCGACCTGGTCCTCCATGACACGGCCCACGAGCACATGTACAACCCGGCCTGGCCCCCGCACGCCAAGTTCCACGACGCGCAGTACATCGTCACGTCGCTGGCTCTCGGCCTGCTCGCCCTGCTCCTGCTGGTCCGCCGCCATGGGGACACGCACTCCCGCCTGCTGTGGTCGGCAGGCATCGTGGCCGTACCGTGGGCCGGCATGTTCCCCGCGCTGCTGTTCCCCGGCACCGCCACGTACGACCCGGAATTCAAGGACGAAACCCAGTTCGTTCTCGGCTTGCACGGCCAGTTGTTCATGGCCGCCGTCACTTGCGTGATCCTCGCCGTCGCGGTGCTCCTCGCCGTGACGCGCCGCCGTCAGGTCACGTCGTGAGGCTGTTCGTCTTCGGTGCGAGCGGTGGCCTGGGCGCGCAGTTGCTCGACCAGGCCCTGGGCTCCGGCCACCGCGTCACCGCCGTGGCACGCACCCCCGAATCGATCCCCGGCCATGCCCGCCTGACGATCCTGCCCGGCAATGTGCTGGAACCCCATGGCTGGCGCCGGGTGCTCGCGGGCCACGACGCGGTGCTGTCGTGCCTCGGAAGCGCCGATCGACGTCCCACGACCGTCTACTCGCAAGGTATGACCGGCATCATCGCGGCCATGCGGGACAGCGGAGTGCGCCGACTGACCTGCGTCACCTCAGCCAGTCTCAGCCTGCCCCCGACCGCACCGCTGAGCCGGCGACTGCTGATCGGCGGTGTGGTCCGGCCGCTGTACCGCCACGTCTACACCGACATGACCAAGATGGAGGACGTCGTCACCACCAGCGACCTGGACTGGACCATCGTCCGACCGCCGAAGCTGACCGACGGCGAGCTCACCCGCCAGTACCGGACGGCCGCCAACCAGCACCTGCCGCGCCCGCGTACTTTGTCGCGTGCCGATCTCGCGCACTACATGCTCAACCATCTCGACGATCAGGCGAGCCGGCGGTCCATCATCGAGATATCCCGTTGATCGTGCGCTGTGGCCGGCGCAGATGCTGTCGTCGAGGTCCAGCAGGCCCTGCCTCACCACGAATAGGGTCAGGCAACGCTTGCGACGCCTCGCCGCTCCTGTGCTTGCGTCGGATGTGATCAGCCGGACTGTGCGAGCAGGTGGACGATACCGGCCGGGTTCTTGATCCAATGGGTTCTGGAATCGAGGTTCTCCAAGGGTTCCAGCTCATCACAGGGGTGGATGCCGATGTCGGCCAGCTTGCCCGTCGCCGCGTCCAGGTCATCGGTGTGGAGTTGCAGCCACAGGTCGGGCTGGCTGTAGTTGTCCACGCAGTCGAGCCACAGCGTGTTGGGCCCGAACCGCACCGAATGAGTTCTCGAGACGGTCGGTGCATAGGAGACGTCGTCCTCTTTGACCTCGAAACCCAGGGTGTCTCGATAGAAGGCCACGGTGGCCTCGTACTGCGCCTTGGGGATCTTCATGGCGATGTTCAGGCCGGCGGTGAATTCAGGCTTGTCCATGGTTGTTCGACTCCTTCATGTTGGTGGCGTCCAGTGTGTGTTTCAGCGCGGTCAGGCGGTCGTCCCACCTGTTGGCGAGCAGGGCCAGCCACACCTGCGCCCTCCAGCAGCGCCCGCCGCGTCGGGTCGGTGAGCGCCGCGAACACCGCGACGGCCTGCCCTTCCGTATCAGGCGGCCGCATCGAGGTAGGTCTTCAGGTCGACGAGTTCTGCGTCCCATCCCTGGCTATTGGCCTTATGGGCGGACCAGGCGACGTCGTCGGCGGCTTGGGCGAATCCGCTCTCCACGAGACGCAGCCGGGTGCCGTCCGGCACTTGCTCCAGCGTGAACTCCACAAGCGTCTGCAGTTCATGGTTCGCCGGCAGGCCCTCGATCCCCCACCTGAACGCGAAACGGTGGGGTGGCTCGACCACCGTGATCGTGGCGACAGATTCCTGGCCGAGGTCCTCCCAGCGGAAGTACGCTCGCCCGCCGGGCCGCAGATCTACCTCGGCCACCGAACCGAACCACCGCGAGAGGCCTTCGGCGATGATCAGGGCGGCCCACACCCGCTCAATGGGATGCCTCAGCACCACTTCGCGTTCGATCGTGTCCGGGACCATGCCCACCCTCCTGTCGCAACCTTTGTGTTGCCATTAATATAGCAACATAAAGGTTGCGACAGTCGCCCGCCAGCCCCAGACGTCCGCATGATCAGGGCGCCGGTCCTCCCGCTCACCAGATCCGCAACGGTGGCGTGCGCACCCTCGCCGGAACCCTTCCCCCGCCACCGCGAGAAACCCGTCGCCCCGAGAACGCGACAGCCGCAGGCGGCGTGAGCCGGTTGGCCGGGGCGGCGCCCCCTTCAACCGGCTCCCGCCTGCAGGCTCTGCTCACTCGGCAGGCCGAGTCGGGCCGGGGTGAGAGAGGCGGCGCATCGTGTCAGTCCTGGCCGAGGTTTCCCGGATGCGCGCTGTCACGATACCGGCGCAGCCCCGGCTGGCTGCGGATGGAACGGCACGAGATCGTCCCCCATCCGCGCCGACGACGCAGGGACGTGCGCCGGGCATCGAGGTGGAGAAGGCAGCCTTGAGCTCGAACGCGTCGGCCGGTGAGTCGTTCGATGGGCGACAATGCCGGATGTGATTGTGGACAAGGCGATCTACTGCGACGGCGTACGCCACACCATCCACGGCGACATCAGCGACGCCTTCAGTGATGCCAGGACCCGGGGCGACTGCTTCCTGTGGATCGGCTTGCACGAGCCCAGCCAGGAGGAGTTCGACCTGATCACCAGTGAGGTGAAGCTGCACCCGCTGGCGGTGGAGGACGCCATCCACGCCCATCAGCGGCCCAAGCTCGAACGTTACGGCGACACCCTGTTCGTGGTGCTCAAGACGCTGCTGTACGTGGAGGACGGCTCCGACATCGAGGTCGGCGAGATCAACCTGTTCGTCGGCGCGGACTTCGTCATCAGCGTCCGGCATGGGCAGGCCAACCCGCTGACAAGGGTGCGCAGGCGGATCGAGGGCGATCCCGAGCTGCTGGCCGCCGGGCCGGCCGGGGTGCTGTACGCGATCTGCGACCAGATCGTCGACACCTACTCGGAGATCTCCCACGAGGTCGAGCACGACCTGATCGTGCTGGAGCGGCGGGTCTTCAGTGGCGAGCAGGCCGACGTGACCGAGGACATCTACTCGCTCAAGCGTGAGGTGCTGGAGTTCCGGGCCGCTCAAGATCCCCTCATCCCCGTCCTTGAGGAGATCGTCAAGGGACGGGTGGAGTTGTGCAACGTGGCCCGCGACCAGTTCCGCGACGTACTCGATCATCTGCTGCGGGTGGACGCGGCCGTCGACGAGCACAACGAACTGCTCACCAACGCCCTGAACGCCCACCTGGCCCTTGTCGGCCGCGAGCAGAGCGCGGCGGCCATGCAGCAGAACGCGGACATGCGCAAGATCTCCTCGTGGGCGGCGCTCATCGCCGTCCCCACCATGATCGCCGGGGTCTACGGCATGAACTTCGACCACATGCCCGAACTGCACTGGCTGCTCGGTTACCCGCTGAGCTTGTGCGTCATGGTCATCGCCGTGATCATCGTGTACCGGCTGCTGCGCAGGAGCGGATGGTTGTGAACGGCTCCGCCGGGTGGAGCGACGGCTGCCGATGAGCACACCTGTGCGGTTAGCTGGTGTGACAGCGGCTGAGCCGGAGCCTGTCGTGGTGGCAGGCTCTGCGGCCTGGATCAACGCCGTTGGCCGAGGACTTCGAGCGCTCCTGGTGCCTCCCGCCGGGCAGACATGTGCCCCGGCCTTCACGGCGGGTGACAAATCTAAAAATATGGGTCAAACTACTATTTGTGTCATTGACCCGAACAGCCTGCATGTGGATCGGGTCGGTTGGCGTGGCTTCATCCCATCGCTCCTACGGGCGCTGCCTTTCATCGGACAGCACACCGCAAGGCGGCGGGCGACCCCTCGTGGCTCGATCTCCGAAAGGACGTCATGTCATGTTCGCTCAGGTTGTCTCCACGGAGGCGGAAAGCGACAAGCTCGCCGGTCTCCTCACGTTCTGCGAGGAGCAGCTCCCAAGCTTCCGCGAAGTTCCCGGTTTCAAAGGCTTCTACCTGCTTGCCGACCGCCAGAGCGGCAAGGTCCTGACCATCTCCCTGTGGGACAGCGACGACGACCTGCGCAGGAACAGCGAGGGCCGAGGCGCCCAGGCGCGTCAGGAGGCGAGTGCGGAGCTGGGCGTCACCCCTCCTCCGGTCGCCGTCTACGAGGTCGTGCTGCAAGCATGACCCGCAGCGGAGCGGCCCTGTCGGCCTGCGAACAGAGACCGGCACAATGAGCCCACCGACTCATCCCTCCCCGGGCCTGCGGGAACGCAAGAGGATCAAGCTGCGCCGCGCCATCCAGACCGCGGCGCTGCGTCTCTTCGAGAGCCAGGGCTACGAGAACACCACTGTTGAGCAGATCGCCGAGGCGGCCGAGACCTCCACCACCACCTTCTACCGCTACTTTCCCACCAAGGAGGACGTCGTCCTCGACAACGACGCCTCCCCCCTCTTCGAGACCACCACCGCTGAGCGACCCGCGGGCGAGCCCCTGACGGCGACGGTCCGTGCCGCCATGGGCGCGGTCGTGGCGGCGGCCGAAGCCGACCGCGACCTCACCCTCGCCCGCATGCGGCTCGTCGCGACCGTCCCGGCCCTCGAAGCTCGTTACGCCGGCGAAGAGCGCAGGACCATCGAGCTCCTGACCGCCCTGCTCGCCGGCCGCACCGGGCGCCCGGCCGACGACTACCAGCTCGAACTCATCGCCTTCGTCCTCGCGGGGGTCCTGTTCACCGCCTCCCGCAGATGGGTGGCCGACCAGGGCGCCACCCCGCTCGCCGCCCTGGTCGACCAGGCCCTCACTACCGTCGAACCGCTTCTGGCCACACTTGAGGACCCGACCCGGACACTGCCCTGACCGGCCGGGCGGGGTGGGGCTGAGCACGTCGACCGCACGCCACGGGCAGACGGCGAATCCGCACGGCGGCAGTACCGGGATCGGCAGCGCCTTGTGGTCATCTCTCACCTCTCGTTGCGGGGGAGGGGGCGCGGGTCAGATACACGGTGGCCGCAGCTCACCGCATGAAACCGGGTTTTCCATGTCAAATGGTGGAAGGGGACAGTGCCGGCATCGCCTCCTCGGTGGAGGCGTAAATCCGTGGTGTGGGCGGCGTGTGCCGCACTACAGTCGGGCACGCCTTCACCCTCGCGGCTGCTGAACCACGAGGCCCACGGCGGCGGCTCCGGTCCGTCGCCTTCTTCGGCGCGCTTTCGACCGCGCCCGCCCCTTCATCGCGTTTCAGCAGCCCGAAGGACTTCACCATCATGCGTACCCGTCAGGACCGCCGTCTCGTGCGCCGCGACGAGCAGTGGCTCACCCTCCCGAACCCCTGGGACGTCCCCGTCGACATCTGTGCCGACGAGCGTGTGCCTCTCGAACCGGCTGCCGTGGACGAAGTGCTGTCCGTCCTGGAGACCGCCGGCACCCTCGACCGCCTCTCCGAGGCCGTACCCGGCCACGACGGTCCGCTGCCCCGCCTGGTCCGCCTCGTCCTCACCCCTGACTTCCACAAGGGGGCGGGCATCCCGATCGGCACGGTCATCGAGACCGAGGGCGCGCTGCTCCCGCAGGCGGTCGGCAACGACGTCAACTGCGGCATGCGGCTGGAGGTCACCTCACTCACCGTGGAGCAGGTACGGCCGCGCCTGGACGCCCTGGAACGGCGGCTGCGGCACTTGTTCTTCGAGGGCGGCCGCCGCATCGCCCTCACGCCCGCCCAGCGGGAGGCGCTCCTGCGCGACGGGCTCCCGGGGCTCATGCTCACCGGCGACGCCCCCTGGCAAGGCCACCAGCCGACCGACACCGAGGACTGCCTGGACCGCATGCACGCCCCGGCGCACCCGACCGGCACCGCCGAGGCGTTCGCCGACTGGATCACCAGCGCGGGCGGCACCGAGGCCGCCAGCCACGACAGCCTCATCGGCAGCATCGGCGGCGGCAACCACTTCGCCGAACTGCAGTACGTGGCACGGATCCACGATCCCGCCGCCGCGTACGCGTGGGGTCTGACGGCGGGCGCGGTCGTCCTGATGGTGCACAGCGGCTCACTGGCGCTGGGACACCAGGCCAACGCCACAGCGCTGGACCGGCTGCGCCGGACCTGGCCGCCGGGGTTGTCGCGACCCCGCAACGAGATCCTGCCGTTCCTGCTGGACGGGCGCACGGCCGCCGCCCGGCGCCGCTACCTGGACGCCTTCGGCAACGCCGCCAACTTCGCCTCAGGCAATCGGTTCTTCCTCGCCCTCACCATGCGGGCGGGGCTCGCCGCCGAATGCGGTCGGATGACGGCGCGCCTGGTCTACGACGCGCCGCACAACCTGTTCTGGCAGGACGGGGACCGCGTCGTCCACCGCAAGGGCGCGACGCCGGCGGGTGGTCACGAGCAGATGCGCGGCGGCCCGTACGCGATGTGGGGTGAGCCCGTGATCGTGCCCGGGTCGATGGGAGCGTCCAGCTACCTGCTGCGGGGCCACGGCAACGCCCGCACGTTGGCCAGCGCCTGCCACGGCGCCGGACGGCGGGTCCCGCGCGGCGCCACCGCACGGGCCGGCGACCGCGACCTCGACGCGTTCCTGCGGGAGTTCCGCGTGGTCACGCCGCTGGACCACCGCGATCCGACCGTGGCGCGCCGCGCGGACGTGATGGCGGCCTGGCGGCGCGACCTCAAGCAGGAAGCTCCGTGGGCGTACAAGGACATCGGGCCCGTGGTGTCGAGCCTGCACGCGGGAGGCGTGGCGGACCCGGTGGCCGAGCTGCGCCCGCTCCTCACCGTCAAGGGCTGACCGCCTTCCCGAACCAAGGGCCGGGTGCCGGAGGCTCTCAGCCGATCAGGTTGTAGGCGGCGGCCACACTCAGATAGGCGAGCGCGGCCAGGACCACGACGGTGCAGTGAACCCGCCCGGCCAGGGTCCACCAGCCCTTGACCCAGGCCAGCCCGGCGGTGACCAGCGTCACGCCGGCCCCGGCCGCGGCCAGGACGGGCAGCGTGGTGATGGTCGTGAACAACGGGCTGCCGCCCAGGAAGAACTCGGCCTGGTTGGCGTCGAAGTCCGCGAACATCGCCACGAGGGACCCGGCGGAGGCCGTGACGAGCACCGCCGTGATCCACGCGGGCAGCCCGGCCAGGCGTGGCCCGCGAACCGGCCGCCGGCGCGCCGCCCGCCCGGCTCCGGCGGCAGCCCCGAAAGCACCTGCGGGTGCGGATCCGTCACTGGACCCGCCGGGCCTGCGGCGGCGGCGCGCGAGGCGTACGGCATGCGCGAGGGGTCCGCCCACAGCCGACAGCAGCAGCACGGTCAGGCTCACGCCGAGCACGCCGAGATGCACCGTGGGCGACTGGTACCAGGCCAGGCGCTCCAGCGGCCCCGCCGGGTTCTCCGTGGCCAGCAGGCCGTCGGGGCGGAACCGGATCGTGCGGTAGCCGTTCTTCTCGCGGAACAGGGCGGGGGCGATCTGCGTCCACTGGCGGCTCTCGGTGGGGCCGAGCGCGACCGCGCCGGTGGTGGTCAGGAGGCCGTCGCCGCCCGCGCTGACCGTCACGGTGCTGGTGAGCGAGCTGAGCTTGCCCAGGTCGGTCATGTCGGCGGCCAGGGCCGTACGGTAGGTGCCGGTGTACTGGGCGACGTCGGGCAGCGGGCCCGGCGTGCCGTCCGCCGGGGCGGGGGCCGGGGCGAAGCGGTCGGCGAAGGCGTTGACCAGGGACCAGGCGGAGTCGGGGCCGCCCTTGCCGATGCCGTTGTAGGAGGCGTAGACGCCGATGCCCCGGTCGGGGATCAGCGCCATGATCGCGAAGTAGCCGGGAATGTTGCCCCGGTGCACCAGCAGGCGCCGGCCGTTCCTGGTGTACTCCTGGAAGCCGTACCCCATGCCGGCGGTGCCCTCGGCGTTGCCGAAGTGGCGGCTCTGCATGAGCCGTACGCTGTCCGGCCTGAGTATCCTCCCGCCGCCGGTCAGCTGGGCCAGCATGAACGCGGCCATGTCGGTGGCGGTGGAGCGGAAGCCGGCTCCGTGCGGCGGCATGTGTCCGTATTTGGCCCCTTCGGCCCGGACCTGGTGGCCGTCCTGGAGACGGTAGCCGGGGGCCAGCGCCTGGGCGACGGGCCCGGGCTCGGGCTGGGCCATGCTGGAGCGCGTCATGCCGAGCGGCCGGAAGATGTTCTCCTGCACGTACTGCTGGAAGGGCAGGCCCGAGCGCACCTCGACCAGGTAGCCGGCCAGGCCCATCCCGTAGTTGGAGTAGACGGCCCTGGTGCCGGGCGGGCGGATCCGGGGCGGCTGGTGGTCGGCGAGGTGGGCGCCGAGCGGGTGCACGTCACGGGCGGTGGCCGCGCCGGTGCCGAAGTCACCGCCGGCGAACCCGGCGGTGTGGGTCAGCAGGTTCGCCATGGTGACCGGCCGGCCCGGGTAGGCGTCGTCGATCTTGAACGTGGTGAGGTACTGGTTGACGTCGGCGTTCAGGTCGATCCGGCCCCGTTCGACGAGCTGCATGACGGCGGTGGCGGTGATCAGCTTGGCCACCGACGCGGGGGCGAAGACGGTCCGCTCGGCGTCCACGGGACGGCCGGTCTCCACCTCGGCGACGCCGTACCCCTGGGCGAAGACCTGACGGCCGCCCGCCACGACGGCGATCGCCGCCCCCGGGATGTGGTGCTCCTTGAGCTGGCGGGGCACGTAGGCGTCGGCGAACTCTCGTACCGACCGTGCCGGGTCGGCCGCCGTCGCGGCGGCGGGGGCGCTCACTGCGAGCAGCGGCGCGGCGACCGCCAGCGAGCACATGAGGGCACGCCAGCGGGACGATTTGCGTTCGAGCAGCATGAGCTGCTCTCCTTTCTGTGGGAGCACGTACGCGTCAAAGGCACGCCGTCACGGCGTGGTCGTGCGGTTCCGCCGTCCGGGGGTGAGTTGCCGCTCGCCCCCGGACCTGTGTCACAGGCTCGTCAGTCGACGCTGAGCAGGATCCTCTCCATCGCCGCGACCTTCTCCGTCAGCTCGCCCAGCCTGGCCTGCACCTCACCCTGCCGCTGCACGGCCTGCTCGGCCAGTTCGCGATATCTGGCCATCTCGGCCGTCAGCACGTCGGTGCGGTGCCGTTCGAACCGGAAGTAGAACGCCATGCAGGCCGTGATCGCGCCGAACAGAATCAGCACGACCACGATGGGGATCACGATGGAACCGATGTCGATCACTGCGGGGTCTCCTGCACCTGATGGGGTCCTTCCTCGTCGTCCGCGCGCAGAGCCGCGAGGACGGTGTCGATCGTCAGGCTGAGCTCGAAGGGCAGCAGCTCGATGTACTTCATCGCCTTGCCGTCGGCCGACAGCTCCAGCCGCCCTTCGATCAGCCCCGCCTTCTCCAGCCGCTCCAGATGCATGTAGAGCAGCGCACGGGACACCTTGATCCGGCGGGCCAGCTCGCTGACGTGGACCCGGCCGCCGGCGAGCTCGGCGAGGATCTGCAACCGGAGTGGATG
The DNA here is from genome assembly GCF_053596455.1 of Nonomuraea sp. NPDC001699. Classification (NCBI taxonomy): domain Bacteria; kingdom Bacillati; phylum Actinomycetota; class Actinomycetes; order Streptosporangiales; family Streptosporangiaceae; genus Nonomuraea; species Nonomuraea sp. NPDC001699. The sequence goes on from NZ_JBSFGF010000024.1 coordinate 125,749, forward strand.
CCCGACCGCGCCGAGCAGGCGGAGCAACTCTTCGCTGGTCGGCATGTCGTCCTTGGGGAGCGCCTGTCTTGCACCTGTTAGTTCAGTCTTACAGGTGCAAGTGTACGCGTCAAACCGGCTCCACCCCCACTACCGCGACGGAGGCAAAGGCGGCCCGGGACGCGGTGCTCGCGGTCGGACTGTCCTGCTCCATCGCCACCGCCCTGCTCTGCCGGCCGAACGCTTGCGGGCGTCTGTCACTGCTGAACAGGCAGCAGGTTCGTCTCGGTCGCCCTTCGCGAGGATCGGTCAGCCGAACCGCAGGACGAACCGCCCGCGTACGCCGCGCCGTTCGAGCGAGCGATGCGCGTCGGCGGCTCGGGAGGCCGGCAGCTCGCCGGCCACGCGGAAGGTGAGCCGTCCTTCACCGGCGAGTTCGGCGAGCCGGTCGAGCTCGGCCGCGGCCTCGACGTAGTCGCGGACGAAGATCGGGGCGACGCGGACCCGGCCGGTCCCGTCGCCCTGGTAGCCGCGGACGGTGACGACGGTGCCGCCGTCCTTGACGGCAGGGAGCACGACGGCCTCCAGCGCGGCGGCGTCGACGAGCCCGTCGACGCCGCCCGGGTGGTGGCGGCGGACCATCGCGGCGAAGTCGTCCCCCCGCGGCACGACTTCGTCGGCTCCGCACTCGCGGACGAAGGTCTCGTCCTGCTGGGCGGCGTCGGCGACGACGACCAGCCCGGCCTGCTTGGCGAGCTGGACGAAGTATCCGCCGACGGTGCCGGCTGCGCCGGTGACGGCGACCGTCGCGCCGGCCGGGAGCGCCAGCGTGTCGAGTGCGAGCCGGGCGGTGAGCCCGTTCATCGGGATGGTGGCGGCCTGAACGTCCGAGAGCCCGGCCGGGATCTTCGCGACCGAGCGTGCCGACATGACGAGGTCTGCCCGGTAGCCGCCGTGCTCGCCCGAGGGCACCACGATGGCCATGACGGCGTCCCCGATCGTGAACGGGCGGTCGACGGCGGGGCCGATCTCGGTGATCACGCCGGCGACCTCCATGCCCGGTACCCGCACCGCGTCCGCCTCATCCTGCCGCGGACGAGAACGGATCATCGCGTCGGCCGGGTTCACCGTGGCGCTGGTGACCCGGATCCTGACCTGACCGGGACCGATCGGTTCGGCCGCCAGATCGAGCTCGCCGAGAGCGTCCGGTCCGCCTGGCTGCGTCACTCCGATTGCTTGAACCATGGTCGTTCGTCCTCCTTGTTCGTTGCCGCCTGGGTGGTGATGGGCAGGGCCGACCGCGCCGGTGACGAGTCGCGGCGGGTGGTCGACCCGCTTCGGCTACGGTGATGTGGGGACGTGAAGACCCTCCAGCAGCAGGCTGCACACCTCGTCGAGTTCGGCGCCGACGCCGGGGTTCTGCCATTCGGCCGCGTGGGCGAGGTGGTGGAACTTGGCAGTGGCGTTGAAGACCACGTGGGCGGTGGCCTCCGCGTCGTCGGCGCGGAGGCTGCCGTCGGCGGCGCCGTCGGCGATGATGGCCGTCAGCTGGCCCAGGAGGTCGGCGACGTGGTCGGTGGCGACGCTGCTGTGCGCGGCCGCGAGGATTCCATAGGCGGCGAACAGCTCCGGGTCCTCGCGAATCTTCGCCTGCTTCACGGCCAGGACGGCGTGCAGCCAGGTACGCAGTCGCCGCACCGGTGGGACCGCGCTGTCGGCGGCAATGACGGCGAGGGCGTCGCGGTTGCGGTCGAGCCAGCGCCGGGTCACGGCCTCGCGCAGCGCCTGCTTGGAGGGGAAGTGCTTGTAGACGGCGGCGTGGCTGACCCCGAGTGCCCGGGCGACGTCGACGACCGTCGCCTTGTCCGGCCCGTGTCGGCGCAGGATCTGCTCGGTGGCCGCCAGGATGGCGTTCGCGTCCAGCGGGGTTCGGGCCGGCATCAGCGCCTGCCGCCCGTTCGCTCGCTGTCCAGGAGCGCGAGCAGGGCGGGGGCGTAGCGTTCGCCCGCGACCGCCCCTCGGGGGACGGCCTGCTCGATCGCGTCCAGGTCGTCCTCGGTCAGCCGCAGGCCGGCGGCGTCCACCGCCTCGGTGATGCTGCGCGGTCGGCTGGCCCCGACCAGCGCGACGATGTCCTGGTGCACGCGACCCTGCGCCAGCACCCACGCGATCGCGAGCTGGGCGACCGTGGCGCTGCGGGAGGTGGCGATCTCCCGCAGCCGCTCGACCAACGCGAGGTTGGTCTCGATGTTGCCGGCGGCGAAGCGGGGCAGGTGCCCGCGATGCCGTGCGTCGTCGGCCGACGGCCGCCATGTCCCGGTCAGCATCCCTTGGGCGAGCACCCCGTAGGCGGTGACGCCGATGCCCAGCTCGCGGCAGGTGGGCAGGATCTCATCTTCGACGCCGCGGCTGAACAGTGAGTACTCGATCTGGACGTCGGTGATCGGGTGCACGGCGTGGGCGCGGCGGATCGTCTCGGCGCCGACCTCGGACAGCCCGATGCCGCGCACGTAGCCCTTCTGCACCATCTCGGCGACCGCGCCGACGGTCTCCTCGATCGGGACAGCGGGGTCCAGCCTGGCCGGGCGATAGATGTCCACGTAGTCGGTGCCCAGCCGCTGCAGCGAGTAGCCCAGGAAGTTCGGGATCGCGTCCGGTCGGCCGTTGATGCCGCGGACGCTGCCGTCCACACCGAACAACGCGCCGAACTTCACGCTCACCACGGCGCGGTCGCGATCGGCGGGTCGCAGCGCCTGCCCGATGAGCGTCTCGTTGTGCCCCATCCCGTAGTGGTCGGCCGTGTCGATGAACGTGATCCCGGCGTCGAGCGCGTTGCGAAGCGTGGCGATGCTCTGCTCGTCGGCGCTGCGTCCGTACGCGCCGGACATGCCTGCACAACCGAGCCCGACCGCCCCCACACAGATGTCGGCGCCGAATGTCCTCTGCTCCATATGAGAAACGCTAAGCGGGTTGGTAACAGATGTCAAAACTTGTAACTTGCTACCTCGGCCGTTCCGGGTCCAGAGTGTGACGGCCTCTTCGCGCCCCAGCCGGACCACGAACAGCTCCCTCACGGCCGCCGCGTCAGTTCGACGGCCCCGCCGATGTTCCCGACCGCGCGGAAATGGCCGGCGGGCGGCGGTGGCGGCTCCACCGGAGCGGTCGCCGAGGGCAGGGTACGCGCCTGGAAGCTGTTGGCCACGATCACTCCTCCCGGGTACACGCACGCCACGATGAACGTCATCCGACGGTCGCTGGGCGGGTTCGTCCAGGTGTACCGGCCGCCCCACCCGCCGACCGAGGGATCGGCCGTGAACAGGGCGAGGTCGACGTCGATCGTGACCCGCAGGTCGAACGGGTTCACCCGGACGCGGTAGCCGCGCTCGGGCCGACCGCGGGCATCGTGGCCGGCTCGCGCACGTTCTCGCCGTCCGGGTCCGCGCCGAACTCCCGGATCGTGTCGTACGGCGCGGACATGGACGGCAACCCCGGTCCGGTGTGCGTGATCCGGCCGACTCCTCCGGTTCCGATCGGATGCTGGAGGCGTCCCGGATCGACCCAACCGGTCCGACGACCACCGGGCGTCGGACCGCCGGATCACCGGCGGACGCGGGCTACTTCTCGCAGTTTTCCTTCCGCCACTCGATCCGGACGACGGTCGCGGGCATTCGGAGATCGGTGTACTCGTGTCCCTGCCCGAGGTCACCGTCCACGGCGCGGTGAATGCATCTCGCCGCGCCAGTGCCGTCCCCATAGATGTAGATGACCCAGACGTGGTCATAGGTTTGTTGCGTGCCGTTGTTGAAGAAGGAGCGGACGTTCTTGTACGGGCTGGCGGACACACTTGACCACTTGTCATCCTCCGCTGGCCAGTTTTCGCCTCGCCCGATGCTGATCTTCGTGCCTTCGGAGATGACCTCTGTCGAGTACACGCAGAAGTCTCCGGCCGCGCAGCCGTACGCCTTGTAGGAGGAGAGGGCTTCCGCGCTTGCCGACGGCGTGAAGGTCAGCCCTGCCAGAGAGATGGCGGCGACGGCTGCCGGGATGAATCTTTTCAGCATGAGATCTCCGTGATTGTCCTGAGCTGGCCCAGGTTGTGAAGGTCAAGCCCGCCGAGCAGGTGACGGCAGGCAGTGGCCAGTCTTGGTGGCTGCTGGATTGTCTGGAAGCCAGATTCGCCACCCAGACAAAACGCTGCTCGTGGGACTGATGGCCAGAGCCGGTTCATCGCGCCAGGCCCTGTTCCGGCCTGAGCGGGAACACGCAGGTCAGCGCCCCTACCATCACCCGCTTGCTCTCGGGTTCTTGTCTCGTTCACGCCATGGAGGCGCTGTGTCCGATCTTGTGCAGATATGAGACGCCGAACTGGCCTACACCCACACCACCCTGGCCGACACGGGCGCCGCCGTGGCCCCGCACGCGGACGGTGCCGAACCGATCTGGTGCGTCTACCGGTTCCAGCCCCCTGCCGGGATGGAGATCCACCACGCCATCCCGCACGCGCTGCTGGAATGGCGGTGCGCCCTGTACGGGCTCGACCCCGACGACGTGCCGACGCTGCTCGACATCGTGCTGCACGAGCCGTACATCCCTGGCGGGAACGACGTGTTCACTCGCACCGACCCCGGCGCTGTCAAAGTGCTGGAGGCGACGCGCGGCCTGCCGACCTGCTGGACACCCGGCATACCCGAGCACGAGCGGCGAGCGGCCTACCTGGAGCGGATCAGGCTCGTCAAGGAGCACCGCGTTCAGTTGGAAGCCGCGCCGCGGGTGCTACGCGCCGAAGCGCTGGAGTACGTCGGCTCGTCTCGGGTCGCGACCCGGACCGGGGCCGGGCGGGCCAGCGACAGGATCGGCTCAAGCGGGTCCGGCCGAGCGTGGCGCTGTCGCTGGAGACGCTGCGCCGCCTGGTCGAGGTCGAGTTCGCCCAGGTCAACGGCCAGATCGCATTGCTGCGGCAAGAGTTGGAGCAGGTGAACGCCCAGCATGCAGCCTTGCGCAGCGGGTGGAGCAGGACCGGCTGACCGCCGACGTCCGGCACGCCGCGCTGGAGTCCCGCCTGGACGCGCTCGAACGCGAGGCGGTGACCAACGCCTCAGCCGACATCCGCGCCCCTCCCTCGGCCTCGCCATGGCCCCGCGTCCGACCATCGCCGCCGACATGAGGCGCCTCACTTGCCGACAACGGGCCGATCATGACCCCGACGCCGGGGGCCCCCGCCGGCGGCTCCATCGCCCCGGAGGGCCCAGTGATCAGCGCGTTCGAGCCGCTGCTCGACGATGTCATGGCTGCCTCGTCGCATGGGGCGGCTGGGGGACGAGGACGATGCGGTCCTCGGTCTCGTCGGTCCACGCCTGCGCGACCTGGGGGAGGGGTACGGCGCGGACCCGCACGTCGATCGCGCCGGCGGTCACCGCTGAGGCCAGTTCGGGCAGCTCGGCGAGGATGTCACGGGCAGGGACCGAGCCGATGCCGCTGCCGACGATCTGCAGGCGGGCCGAGCGCAGTGCCGCGGACGGGATCGGCGCACTCTGACCGGCGATGGATCCGATCTGGATCCAGGTCAGCGGGACGGCGCGGTCGGCGCGGGCGGTGAGCATCGGGATCAAGGCGCCGGCTGCGGGCTCGCCCCACACGTAGTCGATGACCACGTCGACATCGGCCGCGCGGCTGATCTCGTCGAAGGTGATCGTCTCGTCGGCTCCGAGGGCGGTCAGCGCTCTCAAGCGAGTGGCGTCACGGCCTGCGGCGATGACGTGGGCGGCGCCGAACAGCTTGGCGATCTGGACCGCCATCCGTCCGGCGTTGCCGGTGGCGCCGAGGACGAGGACACGCTGACCGGCTCGGAATTCGACGCGCCGGCGCAGCGCGACCCAGGACGACATGGCCGGATTCATCGCGGCGGCGATCCGTACGGGGTCGACGCCGTCGGGCAGGATCACGCTGCGACGCGGGTCGATGAGGGTGCGGTCGGCGAACGTTCCCAGAGCTGTGTCGTCCAGGACCACGTAGCGGACGTTGCCCTCCTTGTCACGTACGACGCCGTCGACGCCTGGGACGAGCGGGTACATGCCCTTGCCGGAGTAGTGCGAGCCGTTCGCCTTGGCTCTGGTCAGATGGTGCAGCCCGGCCGCGAGGACCTCGACGACGAGCTCGTCGTGGCGTTCCGTGGGGTCGGGATGGTCCTGATAGACCGGCGGAGCACCGGCTTCCGGGATGACGGCAGCATGCATGGAGACCTCCTGAGGATGGTTTGCATTTCCAACTACCTTCAGGATGGTTGGAAATGCAAACCATGTCAACCGGGCCGTGTGATCGACGCCGCATCCGTCGATCACCTGATGCGGGATCGAGCCGTGAGGCACCCTCGGGCGACGGTGATGCCGGGCGTCCACGCCTCGGCATGGTTGGCATTTCCAACCATGCCGGACTAGCATGGCGGCATGACCGTCGCCGACGACGTCATGGACGCCCTCGTCCGGACCACCTTCGAAGTGGCCGGCGTGCTGACCCGCATCGGTGGCGAGCATGATTTGTCGCTCACCCAGCTGCGGGTGCTCGGCATCCTTCGCGACCGCCGCCTCCGCGTCACCGACCTGGCCGCCTACCTCGGTCTGGACAAGTCCACGATGTCCACCCTCATCGCCCGCGCCGAGCGCCGGGGCCTGCTGACGCGCGGCAAGAACCCCGATGACGGCCGGGTCGTCGAGGTGTACATGACCCCGGCCGGGATCGAACTCACCGAACGCGTGAAGGAGGACATCCGGCGTGCCCTGACACCGGCGACCGGTCGACTGGATCCACAACAGCTCGGTCAGCTCGCCAACCTGCTCGACGTCGTCTCGGCCCGCTCGTCGCGCGCACACACCGAACCGGGCCCGACTGCCGCGCGCTGATCACCGAGCGAGGCCGCGGCCAGTTCGTGCCGTCTGCGACGTACGCCCGCCGGCAACGCGTGGGGAACCGGGCCCAAGCGCTGGAGGGGCACGACTTCCGCGCCCACACTGGGCGACTCTGGCGCATCACCCTCACCTGGAAGGCGTCCTGACCGAGCACAAGCTGCTGCATGCGATTCCACGCGCGCGGGTGTTCTCGGCCGGCCGGTGGACTCGCTGCTGCGGTCTCATGCGAACCAAACGAGGGGCCGACCGAGATCATAGCTTTAGGTGTCCGTACGACCACTAATGGTGATAACTCTGGGGTGATCAACAAACAGCAGATCGCGAGCGCTCTGAGCGCCGCGCCGCCGGTCGTCCTGTCCTCCAGCGCCAGCTCCAGGGCGGGCGCCACCACCACCGCTCCACCCGCCGCGGAGTGGAGCGACCGCTGGCCGCTGCCCGGCGGGACCGCATGGGTGTACTACGGCGAACGCAACCAGGCCCTGACCCGGCCGGTGCTCCTGGCCGACGGCTTCGGATCCGGGGCCAGCGACATCGACGAGCTCTACGACGGCCTGGAGCGGCGCGCCTTCCCGCTGATCAGCGAGCTGCGCCGGCGCGGCCGCGACGTCGTCGTCATCGGCTTCGACGACCGCGGCGCCTCCATCCTCGACAACGCGCAGACCGCCACCGCGGCGATCCACCGCGCCGCCGCCGAGCGGCTCGGCGACACCCGCCTGCTGGCCGGCGGGTTCAGCATGGGCGGCCTGGTCACCCGCTACGCCCTGGCCCGGATGGAGACGCAGCGCATCGACCACCAGGTCGGCGTGTACTTCTCCTGGGACACCCCGCACCGCGGCGCCTACGTGCCGATCTCGCTGCAGGCGTTCGCGCACCACATCAACGCCTACGACTCGCGCTTCGCCGACCTGTTCAACAGCCCGGCCGCCCGCCAGTTGCTGGCCTGGCACCTGCCCGGCGCCGACGGCGTGCCCGGCGTCGACCCGCTGCGCACCCAGTTCCTGCGCGAACTGGAATCCGTCGGCGGCTGGCCGCGCATCCCGCGCCTGCTCGCTGTCGCCGACGGCGCGGGCAACGGCGCGGGCAACGGCACCGGCGCCGGGGAGAGCGCGCTGCTGGGCACCGGCGACCTCATCACCGGCACCGACCTGCGCACCCAGCCCAAGGCGCCGGAGACCCTGGCCGGCCTGCTTCGCCTGCTGACGCCCGACGTCATCGAGGTCCAGGCGCCGGGCGTTCCGTGCGTCGACGGCGCGCCCGGCGGCATCCTGACCGGGTTCAAGATCCTCGCCGACGCGCTCAACGCCATCGCCGAAGCCACCGGTCTCGGCCTGGACGTCGACAATCCGATCGCCGGGCACTGCTTCGTCCC
>NZ_JBSFGF010000025.1:0-133021 GCF_053596455.1 Nonomuraea sp. NPDC001699
GGCTCCCACCTGGCCCGCATGGAACTCCGCACCGCACTCGACGTCTGGCTCCAACGCATCCCCACCTTCACCCTCGCCGACCCCGACGCCGTCACCTGGGCACCCGGTCAGGTACGCGGCCCGCGCACCCTGCCGCTGCGCATCGGCTGATCCGCCCGACGCTCAACCCACCTCGGCCGTGACCAGGAACAGCAGGGCCGAGGCCAGGAAGGGGCGGGAGGCGAGGTCGTCGAACCACTCCTCGGCGCCGGGTTCGAGGTACCCGGCGCCGACGGCCCTGACCAGGTTGCGGCGCAGGCCGAGGACCTGGTCGGCGGTGGCCAGGTCGCGGAAGACCGGCGCGACCGTCACTACCGACCGCACCGCGAGGCCCGCCTCCGCGCACAACCGGGCCAGACGCCGGCCGAGCGTGCCGTGGCGGATCATCTCGGTGGCGATGAACCGGGTCAGCGTGCGGCCCACGTCCGGGCGCGGCGAGTCGATCAGCAGGCCCTCCCAGTCGGGCTCGGCCATGACGATCCGCGCCCCGGGACGGGCCACCCGGCGGAACTCCGCCAGCACCCGCGCCGGGTCGTCCACGTGCTGCAACACCCGGTCGGTACGGGCCCGGTCGATGCTCCCGTCCGCGACCGGCAGCGCGTGCACGTCCCCGGGGCGCACCTCGACCAGCGGCCGTCCGGCCAGGCGGGCGCGGGCCTCGGCGACCATCACCGGGTCGCGGTCGAGGCCGATCACCCGTCCGGCGGGGGCGACGGCGGCGGCCATGGCCGCGAGGTCCGCCCCCGGGCCGCAGCCGAGGTCGAGCACGGTCTGGCCGGGCCGCAGATCCAGCAGGTCCAGGACCTGCCGCTTGTAGCCCTTGCCGACGTCGGTCGAGGCGACGTGGTCGAGGTAGGCGATCGGGTCGGGGCGGGAGGCGGGGTCAATGTCGATCATGAACCCAGCCAACCAGACGAGTGCGCAGATCCCCGGCGCACCAGGTGAAGGTTCCGTGCAGCCCCGCCCGCCCAGGGGTGGGCAGGGCGCAGCGGGTGGGTCGGTCCGGTTGCGGCTCGGCGCGGTGCGGACCGGGCAGAGTGGGTCAGGTGCGGCGGAGGCGCCACAGGGAGGTGATCTCGCTCGCGCGGGCCGCGTGCAAGGGGTCGGACGCGTCGAAGGCGCGCGGGTGCCGGGGCCTGGCCTGGAGGCGGCCCACGACTCGCAGGCCCGCCGTCGCGAAGGCGGACAGGAGCTCGGCTCGGGTCCGCAGCCCCAGGCGTTCGGCCAGGTCCGACAGGATCAGCCAGCCCTCGCCCGCCGGTTCCAGGTGCTCGTCCAGGCCGTCGAGGAAGCCGCGCAGCATGCGGCTTCCGGGGTCGTAGACCGCGTGGTCGAGGGGCGAGGCCGGCTTGGCCGGCAACCACGGGGGGTTGCAGACGACGAGCGGCGCGCGTCCGGGCGGGAAGAGGTCGGCGTCCAGGACGTCGACCCGGCCGTCCAGGCCCAGCCGCCGCAGGTTGTCGCGGGCGCAGGCCACGGCGCGCGGGTCGCGGTCGGTGGCCACGAGCCGCCGGACGCCCCTGCGGGCCAGGACGGCGGCGAGCACGCCGGTCCCGGTGCCGATGTCGAACGCCCCGGCGCGCGAGACCAGCGGCGCCCTGGCCACCAGGTCGACGTACTCGCCGCGTACCGGTGAGAAGACGCCGTAGTGGGGATGGACGCGGTCGTTCAGGGCGGGCACCTCGACGCCTCTCCTGCGCCACTCGTAGGCCCCGACGATGCCCAGCAGCTCGCGCAGCGAGGTCACCGACGCCTCCGTCCCGGGGCCGTAGACCTCCGCGCAGGCGCGCCGCACGTCGGGGGCACGCCGCAGGGGGACGGCGTGGTCCGGGTCGAGCGGCACCAACAGCCGGCCCAGCACGACGGCCCGCTGGGAACGGGCCTGGCGCTGCTGGTGGAAGGCACGCGCGAGCGAGGGAGCGGGCGGGGGTGGGTGGTGGTCGGCGCGCCGTGCCATGGCGCGCAGCAGCCGGCGGGCGGCGTGGAAGTCGCCGCGCCACAGCAGTGCCGTGCCCTCGCAGGCCAGGCGGTACGCGGTGGCGGCGGCCAGCCGGTCGTCGGCGATCACCACGCGCGCGGGCGGCGGCGAGCCGTTCTCGGAACGCCAGCGGGCCGACCGGGCCTCGCCGTCTTCGGTCCAGCGGATCTCGAGCACTCAGGGCTCCTCATGATCGAACCAGTGATGGTCATGAAGAGCACTTCGACGCGGTGGATCAGCCTGTGGCGGCCTCCCGCGAGGAAGTGCGCGCCGGGGCGTCGCCGAGAACCATGCCAGGCGGTGGGAACGACATGATCAACCTCCTCGTGGGATCGGGAACCCCCTCATCCTAGGGGGTGGCCCTCACGGGCGCGCGTCGAGCGTTGTCAGGATCCTCTTGACCGCTTTCCCGGACAGATCCGGTCAGGCCGGAATACGGTGGGCCGTTGACGATCGGCCACGCCCGCAAGCCTACGGAGCATCTCCATGCGTACCGCAGCGGCAGTCCTCTCCTTCGTGCTCGCCCTCGCCCTCCTGCCCGTCCAGCCGGTGACCGCCGTCACCGGCGCGTCCACCACGTCCACCACGTCCACCGCGACCTCCTCGGCCGCCGCGGCGTCGCTGCCGGGCGGCAAGTCCACCTTCGTCGTCTCGCAGGGCCATCTCCAGGCCGCCTCCCGGCAGAACTGGGTGCGTCTGGGCACCTACCGCTTCGCCGCGAACGGCACGGTGAGCGCCGCCCTGTACCTGTGGTGGCAGCGCTTCCCCAAGGCCAGGCAGCGCACCGGCACCGTGCCCGACCCGAGCTGCACGACGAAGGCCGGCGGCGTCGCCACCCGTCCGCGCGGCTGCGAGGTGCTCACCGCGGGCGGCTACACCGGCGGGCCGAGCGAGACCCGTACGGGGACGTACACGCTGACGGGCAACGTGCTCACCATCCGGTGGAAGATCGCCCAGACCTGGACCGAGCAGTGGGACGTCCGCACTTCGCCCGACGGCAAGCTGGCCCGCCTCGACCTCAAGGCCAGCAGCCTGGCCACGCACGGCTACGGGTACGGCAGCAACGCCGCGGTCGGCACCCGGCGCGCGATGAGCTCGGTGCGGGCCTTCCCCGGCTCGCTCCGGCAGGACCTGACGAGCTGGGCGAGCGGCACGCTGGTCAAGGCCGGCGACCAGCCGTTCGGCCTCTCCTCCTTCCGCGCCTGCAAGTCGACCACCTCGTGCCTGACCTACCTGCAGCCGTCCTCGCGGGGAGCGTGCCAGAAGTCGGGCGGCTGCCCCAAGTTCGGCGGCGGGACGCGGCCCAACGTCAGCTCGATCCAGTACTACCTGACGACGATCTCCAAGTCCGACCGCCGCGACACGCTGTGGCACTGGTGCACGTGCCTGGCGATGGAGCGCGGCGAGTTCTGCTACACGGGCAACTCCCACGTCAAGCCGCTGATGCAGATCATCGACGACACGGGGGCCTTCCGCGGCTGGGTCGGGGTGGAGGCGTCCTTCTCGACCGGCTCGCGGGCGACGGACATGCTGGCGGTGCTGCGCATCTCCGACTTCCGCTGACCGCGAAGCCGGGTCAGGAGCCGGGTCAGGAGCCGGAGCGCAGTTGCTCGGCGGCCTCCTGGTAGGCGCGGGCGGCCCGGTCGAAGTAGTCGAAGAGCACGTCGCGGTGCTCGGCCGGGTACTCCGCGAGGATGTCGCCGATCTTCCGCCGGACGGGGGCCATGACCTCGTCGAGCTCGGCGGGCTTGCCGACCGGCTCGACGATCACCTTGCGGCGGTCGTCGGGGGCGGGGACGCGGCGGACGTACCCGGCCTGTTCCAGCCGGTCGATCAGCCGGGTGGTCGGGCCGGTGGTCAGGCCGGTGCGGGTGCCGAGCTCGCCGGGGGTCATCGGGCCGGCGAGTTCGAGGACGTTCAGTGCGTACAGGTCGGTGGCGCCCAGGCCGCAGGCTTTGGCGCCGGCGTGGCCGTGCAGCATCACCGCGCTCAGGTAACGGCGGTAGAGCCGGCCGGCGTCGGACGGGTCCGGGGTGTTCGGCACACGATCCTCACTTCCTGTTCTCCCTCCTGGAGAAGATAAATCCTCCAAGAAGTAACTTCTTCTGTGAAGTTACCACGTGGGAGGCGCGCAGCCGTCCCAGCGCGAGCAGGACGAGGGTCGTGAGCACCACGGCGGTCAGCAGGACGGCCAGGTGCAGCGGGGTGCGCAGGAAGCCCAGCGCCACGATCAGCGTGGTCGCGGCGGCTTCGGCGCTCATCGGGGCAGGGCGCCACCGCGCGAGCGATAGACGATGTACGGCCTGGCCAGGTACGCGACGGGGGCCGCGAAGGCGTGCACCAGGCGGCTGAACGGCCACAGCGCGAACAGCGCCAGCCCGAGCAGCGTGTGCGCCTGGAAGACGAACGGCGCCGACGCCATGGCGTCCACGTCCGGCTCCAGTTCGAGCAGGCTGCGGAACCACACCGACACGCCGAGCCGGTAGTCGTAGTGGCCGAACGGCCCGAGCAGGGTGGCGATCAGCCCGGCGAGCAGCACGGTGGCCAGCACCGGGTACAGGACGCGGTCGGAGCGCCCGGACGCCCGCCGCACGGCCCGCACGCGCAGCCGCCGCCACAGCAGCACGCCGAGCCCGGCCACCGTGGCCAGCCCGGCCAGCCCGCCGACGACCAGGGCGTTGAGCCGGTACATGGGCTCGGTCACGTGCACGGCCTCGGTGAACCGCTCGGGGACGAGCAGGCCGACCAGGTGCCCGGCGATCACGAACAGCAGCCCGAAGTGGAACAGCGGCCCGCCCACCCGCAGCAGGCGGCTCTCGTGGAGCTGGCTCGAACGGGTGGTCAGCCCGAACCGGTCGTAGCGGTGACGCCAGGCCACCCCCGCCGCGAACAGCACCAGGACGACGTACGGCAGCACGCCCCACAGGGCGATCTCCAGATGTCTCATCAGCGGACCCCTCCGGGAACCTCGGGCAGAACGGTACGGCCGACCCGCTCGGCGGGCGGGCCGAGCGCCACCCGCTCCCGCACGGTCCGGCGGTCGGCGGACGTGGCGCGGGGCAACGTCATCAGCACGGCCTCCACGACGGCGGCGTAGTGGCTGCGGCGCGCGGTCAGGCCGGTGCGCAGCAGGTCGAGGCCGGGCCGGTGGGCCCGCAGCAGCCGGCCGCCGGGGCCGGGCACGCGGGCGGCGAACTCCAGCATCACCGGCAGGAAGTCGGGCAGCTCCCCGGCGCCGGGCTGCCAGCCGTGGTCGCGGTAGAGCGTCTTGAGCTCCAGGAGGGACTCGCCGCGCCTGCGGGTGTCGCCGTCGCCGTAGTAGGTCATGTGGAGCGTGCGGCGGCCGCTGCGGTCGAAGGTGGCCACGTACGCGGCGCCGGCGTCGAGCGCGGGCTGGGCCATGGCCTCGGCGCAGAAGCCGCGCAGGCGCTCGGTGGCGGCGCCGCCCCCCGTGTCCAGCGCGGTGCGCACCAGGTCGAGGCGGGCGGCCCAGTCGTCCCCCGGATAGCTCAGCAGGAGGGAGGCGGCCTGGTGGATCAGGCGGGACCCGTACCGGTTCACTCGCCCGCCTCGCCCTTGGACGGGAACAGGCCGTCGGGTGTGCCCTTGCCGTCCCAGTTGAGGAGGTTGACCCGGCCGCGCAGCCGTTCGTCCTTGGTGACCGGCGGGCTGTGGAAGCCCTCGGCGAGCATGCCGGGGCCGCCGGGGGCGTCCAGGCTGCATCCCGCCTCCCCGGCGTGGTCGGAGGTGACGTAGGCGGTGGGGATGACGTACCGCTCGTCGTACTTGGCGAGGGCGAGCAGGCGGTACATGCGTTCCAGGTCGGCGGCCTCCAGGCCGGTCCCGGCGGCGATGCCGGGGTCCGGCTCGTCGCCGAGGTTGCGGGCCCGCATGTGGGAGCGCATCGCGGCCAGGCGGCACAGCGCGGCCTCCACCGGGGCCGGGTCGCCCGCGGTGAACAGCTCGGCCAGGTAGCCGACCGGGATGCGCAGCGAGCCGATGGCGCCGAACAGGTTGCCCGCGTCCTCGCCGTCGTGGCCGGTCTCGGCCAGCGCGTCGACGATGGGCGACAGCGGCGGGACGTACCAGACCATGGGCATCGTGCGGTACTCCGGGTGCAGGGGCAGCGCGATCCGGAACTCGGTGATGAGCCGGTGCACGGGCGAGCGGCGGGCGGCCTCCAGCCAGTCGTGCGGGATGCCCGCCGCCTCGGCGGCGGCGACCACCCCGGGGTCGGCGGGGTCGAGGAAGCAGTCGAGCTGCGCCTGGTACAGGTCACGTTCCTCGGGCACGGCCGCGGCCTCCCCGACGCGGTCGGCGTCGTAGAGCATGACCCCGAGGTAGCGCAGGCGGCCGACGCACGTCTCGGAGCAGACCGTCGGCTCACCCGCCTCGATGCGCGGGTAGCAGAACGTGCACTTCTCGGCCTTGCCGGTCTGGTGGTTGAAGTACACCTTCTTGTACGGGCAGCCGGACACACACATCCGCCACCCCCGGCACCGGTCCTGGTCGACCAGGACGATGCCGTCCTCCATGCGCTTGTACATCGCCCCCGACGGGCAGGCGGCCACGCAGGAGGGGTTGAGGCAGTGCTCGCAGATGCGCGGCAGGTGGAACATGAACGCCCGCTCGTAGTCCAGGCGCACGGTGTCGCTCACCTTGCGCAGGACGACGTCGGCGGCGAGCTGCTCCGGGCCGCCGCCCAGGTCGTCGTCCCAGTTCGGGCCCCAGGTGACGGCGGTGGGCCGTCCGTCGATCAGCGAGCGGGGCGGCGCGGTCGGCACGTCGTCGCCGAGCGGCGCGCTGATGAGGTTGTCGTAGTCGTAGGTCCACGGCTCGTAGTAGTCGTCGAGGCCGGGGAAGTCGGGGTTGGCGAAGAGCGTGGTCAGGCGGCGCAGCCGGCCGCCGGCGCGGGGCACCAGGCGGCCGTGGCGCAGCCGCCAGCCGCCGCGCCACCTGTCCTGGTCCTGCCAGCCCCGGGGATAGCCCTGGCCGGGGCGGGTCTCGACGTTGTTGAACCAGACGTACTCGGTGCCCGGCCGGTTGGTCCACGTCTGCTTGCAGGTCACCGAGCAGGTGTGGCAGCCGATGCACTTGTCCAGGTTCATCACCATGGCGATCTGGGCCATAGGTCGCATCAGTAACGCACCTCCTGATCCCTGCGGCGGATGACGGTCACCGCGTCGCGCTGGTTGCCGGTGGGGCCGTAGTAGTTGGGGGCGAAGGAGAGCTGGCCGTACCCGCCGATCAGGTGGGTCGGCTTGACCAGGAGCTTGGTGAGCGCGTTGTGCACGCCGCCACGCCGGCCGGTGGCCTGCGACTTGGGCACGTTCACCAGGCGTTCCTGGACGTGGTACATGAACACGGTGCCGGCCGGCATGCGGTGGGAGACGACGGCGCGGGCCACCACGACGCCGTTGACGTTGAGCGCCTCGATCCAGTCGTTGTCGGCCACGCCGATGGCGGCGGCGTCCTCGACGCTGATCCAGATGACCGGGCCGCCTCTGGCCAGGGTCTGCATGAGCAGGTTCTCCTGGTACTCGGAGTGGATCGACCATTTGGAGTGCGGCGTGAGGTAGCGGACGTTCACCGCCTTGCCGCCGTCGGGCGCGGCGGGCAGGCTCTCGCCCAGCGCGTCGAGGTCCAGCGGCGGCCGGTAGACGGGGAGCTGCTCGCCCAGCTCGGCCATCCAGTCGTGGTCGAGGTAGAAGTGCTGGCGGCCGGTGAGCGTGTGCCAGGGCTTGCGGTGCTCGGTGTTGATGGTGAACGGCGCGTACCGGCGGTCGTGCCCCTCCGCGCCCGACCACTCGAAGCTGGCCCCGGCGGGCACCGGCCGGACCTGGGTGTCGGAGAACACCGTGCGGTGCCCGGCGACCGACGCGCCCAGCTCCGACAGCCCCGAGCCGGGGCCGCAGCGTTCGGCGAGCCGGTCGAAGCCCTCGGCGGCGATCCTGCCGTTGGTGGTGCCCGACAGCGCCAGCACCGCCTCGCACAGCTTGACGTCGCTGTCCAGCAGCGGACGGCCCTCGGCCGGGCCTCCGGCGGCCGTGCCGCAGCGCGCGGCGAGCCAGGCCGACTCGGGGACGGGCCGCACGGTGACGCCCTTGACGGTCATGCCCTGACGCTCGGCCAGCGGGCCGAAGGCGGCCAGCTTGTCGGCGATCGCGGTGTAGTCCCGCTCGACCAGCGTCACGGCGGGCATGGTGCGGCCGGGTACGGGCGCGACGCCGCTCTCGCGCCAGTCGGGGACGCCGCCGCCGGGCTGGGCGATCTCGCCGGGCGTGTCGTGCTGGAGGGCGGTGCTCACCAGGTCGTGGGCGACGTCGAGGCGGCCGGCGGCCAGCTCGCTCAGCTTGCGGGCCAGGGAGTGGAAGATGTCGAAGTCGGTGCGGGCCTGCCAGGGCGGGTTGATCGCCGGGGTGAAGGCGTGCACGAACGGGTGCAGGTCGGTGCTGGACAGGTCGTGCTTCTCGTACCAGGTGGCGGCGGGCAGCACCAGATCGGCGAAGAGCGTCGTGGAGGTCATCCGGAAGTCGAGGGCGAGCAGCAGGTCGAGCTTGCCGCGCGGCCCCTCCCGCCAGGTGACCTCCCGGGGACGGTCGCGCGGCGGCGCCTCCTCGGCGGTGGCGTTGTCGGGCGCGCCCAGCAGGTGGCGCAGGAAGTACTCGTTGCCCTTGGCCGAGGAGCCGATCAGGTTGGCCCGCCAGACGGTGAGCACCCGCGGCCAGTTCTCCGGCGCGTCGGGGTCCTCGCAGGCGAACGCCAGCCGTCCGGCCCCGACCTCGCCGGCGATCCAGCGGGCCGGGTCCTCGCCGCCGTCGTGGAGGCGGCGGCCCAGGTCGAGGGGGTTGGCCGCGAAGGTGGGGTAGCTCGGCATCCAGCCCAGCCGGGCCGACTGCGCCACCAGGTCGGCGGTGTGCCGCCCGGCGAACCGGCGGGGCCCGGCCGGGCTGGACAACGTTCCCGCCGAGAACCGTTCGTAGCGCCATTGGCCGGTGTGGACGTACCAGTACGGCGTGCCGGCCATCTGGCGGGAGGGGCGCACCCAGTCGGCCGCGGTGGACAGCTGCTGCCAGCCCGCCAGCGGCCGGACCTTCTCCTGCCCCACGTAATGGGCCCAGCCGCCGCCGTTGACGCCCTGGCAGCCGGTGAGCAGCAGCAGCGTCAGGAAGGAGCGGTAGATGGTGTCGGAGTGGAACCAGTGGTTGGTGCCCGCGCCCATCACGATCATCGCCCGGCCGCCGGTGCGTTCGGCGGTGGCGGCGAACTCCCTGGCGATCCTGATCGCCTGCGCGGCCGGGGTGGAGGTGATGCGCTCCTGCCAGGCGGGGGTGCCGGGGGCGTCGGGGTCGTCGTAGCCGGTGGGCCAGTGGCCCGGCAGACCGGGGCGGGCGACGCCGTACTGGGCCATGAGCAGGTCGAAGACGGTGGTGACGAGCCGGTCGCCGACGCGCCGGACCGGCACGCCCCTGCGGACGACCCCGGGCTCGTCGAAGCGCGGCAGGACCACCTCGGCGCTGTCGCAGCCGGGCACGTGCAGGGTGAGCAGCGGGTCGAGGTCGCCCAGGTCGAGGTTCCAGCGTCCCTGCTCGGCGCTCCAGCGGTCGCCGAGCGTGCCGTTGGGCGCGACCGGGCGGCCGGAGGCGGCGTCGAGGATCATCGGCCGCCACCGGTCCTCCTCTTCCTGTCCGCCCAGGTCGGCCGAGGTCAGGAACTTGCCCGGACGCAGCCCGCCGTCGTCGTGCTCCTCCAGGCCCACCAGGAAGGGCAGGTCGGTGAAGCGCCTGACGTAGCCGGTGAAGTGCGGGGTCTGCCGGTCGGCGAAGAACTCGCGCAGGATGACGTGCCCCATCGCGACGGCGAGCGCGCCGTCGGTGCCGGGATGCGGGTGCAGCCACTCGTCGGCGAACTTGGTGGCGTCGGAGTAGTCGGGCGAGACCACGATCACCTTCTGGCCCCGGTAGCGGGCCTCGGTGACCCAGTGGGCGTCGGGGGTGCGGGTGACCGGGACGTTGGACCCCCACAGCATGAGGTAGGCCGCGTCCCACCAGTCGCCCGACTCCGGCACGTCGGTCTGGTCGCCGAACACCTGCGGCGAGGCGACGGGCAGGTCGGCGTACCAGTCGTAGAAGGACAACATCGGCGCGCCGATCAGCGACATGAACCGGGCGCCCACCGCGTGCGAGGCCATCGACATGGCCGGGATCGGCGAGAACCCGGCGACCCGGTCGGGCCCGTACGTCATGAGCGTGTGGACGTGGGCCGCCGCCGCGATCTCCAGCGCCTCGTCCCATTCGATCCTGACCAGGCCGCCCTGGCCGCGGGCCGACTGGTACCGGTGTCGTTTGCGGGGATCGGTGGTGATCTCGGCCCAGGCCGCGACCGGGTCGCCCAGGCGCGCCCTGGCCTCGCGGTACAGCTCGACCAGGACGCCGCGGGCGTGCGGGTAGCGCACCCGGGTGGGCGAGTAGGTGTACCAGGAGAAGGCGGCGCCGCGGGGGCAGCCGCGCGGTTCGTACTCGGGGCGGTCGGGGCCGACGCTGGGGTAGTCGGTCTGCTGGGTCTCCCAGGTGATCAGGCCGTCCTTGACGTAGACCTTCCAGGAGCACGAGCCGGTGCAGTTGACCCCGTGGGTGGAGCGCACCACCTTGTCGTGCGCCCATCGGCGCCGGTACGGGGAGTCGTTGACCTTGTCCTCGCCGCGGAACACCGCCCGCCGGTCGGGCGTGGTGTCGGCGCGCAGCAACTGGGTGCCCGCCGCCAGCAATCGCGCGGCCGCCGTGTCGGCGGCGCGTTCGGCTCGTGTCAGATGCATGCGTACTCCGCCAGGCACGACACATGACCCCCTTACGTGGAGATGACGCTGTGGGTATCCGCGCCGGTGCGGCGGGGACGGCGCTTCCCGTAACCCCGGAAACCAGCGAATCGACTGAAAGTGATGCGTGCAGTCAGACGACTGTTTCTAGCATGCGACAGTGTCCATATGGAATGTGTTAGTTCCCCGAGAACGTTTCGCCGCCCCCGAAAACACCATTAGGTCTATCGACCGAAATAACGCGAAAAAGGGAAAATGTCGACCGATCAGGCGTTCAGGAGTCGGCCGCCTCGGTCAGCCGCCGCAGCACGTGGACGAGCGTCGTACGGTCGTCCGGGGCCAGCTTCTCCAACGCCTGGCCGATGCGCTGCCGCCGCGCGGCGCGCAGCCGCTCCAGCACCTCCCGGCCGGCCGGGGTCGCGCTGATGCGGATCTCCCGGCGGCTGTGGGCGGCCGGGGCCCTGCTCAGCAGGCCGGCGGTGTCCAGGCGGTCGACGACCCGGCCGGCCGCCGACAACGACATGTCCAGGCGTTCGGCCAGGGAGCGGAGGTTCATCGGGCCGTGCCGGTCGACCGCCAGCAGCACCCGCAGGCGGGGCACCGACAGGTCGCCCAGCGCGGCCATGGCGTCGAGCGTCGCCTCCACCAGCACCAGGGACGCCTCCTCGATGTGCCAGGCCGAGTCGTCCATGACCGCACCTTCACGCGGTGTCGTGGAGCGGCCCGGGATAACTGAAGCCGCTCGTCCGACATTTTTCCACATAACGGGCCACCTGTTCATCACTGCGCCGACGACCGGAAAAGGAAATTCCTAGCAGCGGGCCGGCCCGTGACGCACCCCCCGACCGGTACGAGCGTGGACGACACCGCCCGCCCGGCTGAGCGACGGTGTTCACTACCCATTACAGAGGTTTTCCCCGGAGGTTTTCAAATGGTGATGAATTGCGGATGGCCCCTCAAGCCTCAGTGACACCGATCGGCCCCGCCCGTCACAGGGGACACGCGGGACGACGGGGAGCGGAGGTCGCGCAGGGAGGGTCAGGGGATGCGGGCCACGGCTCCGTAGTTGCCGGACGAGCCGGGCGCGTCGGCGCAGGTGGGCTCGTCCCCGTCCGGACGCCACTCGGGGACCCAGACCAGGCCGGGCTCCAGCAGGTCGAGACCGTCCAGCAGGTCCGCGACCTCGTCCCGGGTGCGCACGGTCAGGCCGGGCAACGTCATGGCGAGCATGCCCCGCACGGCCGGGGCCAGCTCTCCGGGCACGCCGTCGAAGGTGATGTGCAGCAGGCCGAGGAAGCTGCCCTCGGGGGCGGCGTGCCGCAGGCGCTTGATGACGGTACGGGCGCACTCGTCGTCCAGGCTGTGGGCCGACAGCAGCAGCACCGCGATCGGCCTGTCCCAGTCGAGGAACGTCTGCACCACCGGGTCGCCGAGCATCTCGTCCATCTCCCGCACGTCACCGTCGACCACGCGCACCAGGTCGCAGAAGGGCTCGATGGTGGCCTGGGCCAGCGTCAGGGCCATCGGGTCGCTCTCGACGTACACCACGCGGACGTCCGGGCCGGCGGAGGTCAGGCGGGCCACGTCGTGCAGGCGAGTGCCGGCCGACGGGCCGTTCGGCACCCCGCTTCCCACGATCATGAACTGGTCCACGCCTTCGACAGCGGCCAAATGACGGATCACCCGCGACAGGTATTCAAGGACAGCACGGGCCGCGGTGGTGGCGACAGGAGCCACTTGATCGAAATGCCGAACCAGGTCTCTGTCGGCGAGGAAGTTGTTCTTCCCACCGGCGGCGGCATCCAGGATCCGGGTGATCCTGGCGTGCGCCGTGCCAAGCCTGGCCAAATTACGGACAGCACGCTGGCGCATGAGCGTTGCCCCTTTCCCCTCGCCGCCACCTTCTTGCGGTAGGCGATCTTTGGACTTCACTCGTGACTCAGACCATATGTTCCAACAATTCCAGTTAATGACAATGGGGCAGACCGGTTATTTCGGGAAATGTTTGTTACCAGAACTTCCGGCGAGATCATTTGGACGGCGTCCGCGCGTAGGATCGGCGGGGTCGAGGTGGAGGTGGCCGTGCCGGAGGATCATGCAGCGCCGCTGGCCGGGATGCGGATCGTCGAGTTGTCCAGCTTCGTCGCCGCGCCGCTCGGCGGGATGACGCTGGCCCAGCTCGGGGCGGAGGTCGTCCGCGTCGATCCGGTCGGCGGCGGGCCCGACGCGCGGCGCTGGCCGCTCGCGCCCTCCGGCCGCAGCCTCTACTGGGCGGGCCTGAACAAGGGCAAGCGCTCGGTCACCGTGGACCTGCGTTCGGACCGCGGGCGGGAGCTGGTCGCCGACCTGGCCGTCGCGGCGGGCACGGTGCTCACCAACGCGCCGCCGCGAGCCGGGCTGTCGTACGAGGAGCTGGCCGCGCGCCGCCCCGACCTGGTGTACGCGCGGCTGCTCGGCCACCGCGACGGCCGTCCCGCCGTGGACTACACGGTCAACGCCGGGCTCGGCCTGCCGTACGTGACGGGTCCCGCCCACCACGACGGCCCGGTCAACCACGTGCTGCCCGCCTGGGACGTCGCCTGCGGCCTCTACCTGGCCGTGGGCCTGCTCGCGGCCGACCGCCGGCGGGCCGCGACCGGCCGGGGACGCCGCATCGACGTGGCCCTGCACGACGTCGCCCTGGCGACCATGGGCAACCTGGGCCTCCTGGCCGAGGCCCAGCTCCGCGGCGCCGGCCGTCCACGCATCGGCAACGACCTCTACGGCGACTTCGGCCGCGACTTCGTCACCGCCGACGGGCGGCGGCTCATGGTCCTGGTCCTCACCGGACGCCACTGGCGCGACCTGGTCGTCGCGACCGGGCTGGGACGCGTGGTGTCGGCGCTGGAGGAGGCGCTGCCCGCCGACTTCGGCTCCGAGTCCGACCGGTACGCCCACCGGGAGGCGCTGGGCGGGCTGCTCGCGCCGTGGTTCGCCGCGCGTACGGCGGCCGAGGCCGAGGAGGCGCTGACGGGCACGTCGGTGTTGTGGTCGCGGTACCGGACGTTCGAGGAGCTGGCCGCGGGCGGGGCGGCGGCGTTGCGCGCCGAGCCGCTGATGTCCCCGCTCGACCAGCCGGGCGTCGGCCCCCACCTGGCCCCCGGCGGCCCCCTCCTCGTGGACGGCCGCCAGGTCCCGCCGTCGCCCGCTCCCGAGCTGGGCGAGCACACCGACGAGGTGCTGGGCGAGCTGCTGTCGATGTCGGCGTCGGAGGTGGCGGAACTGCGCGCGCGGGGCGTGGTCGCCTAACCCTTGGGCCGTTTCAACAGGCCCGAAAACCGAATTACGGGCCCGAAAGATGACAAGTCGCGGGAGCGCTCCCACAGCCTCGAACAGTCCTCTGAACTGCTGCTTTCCGAATACAGTTCAAGTTTCACACAAAAGGAGCCGGACAAAACACCGCTCAGGCGATTCCGACGCCCGGCCTTGACATCGCAGGCAGGCCCTTTGTGGTCACTCCGGCCGTGAATCGTTCCACCATCTGCCATATGGGCACTGAGCTGGTCTTTCAGGCACGCACTACAACCAGTCAGCCGGTCCGCAAGTTCCGGTGCGTCCGTTATCTGATATTGCGGTGGCCGTCACGGGGACAGGTGACATACTGCGTTGGGAGCGCTCCCGTGACCCTTCGATGAGCCCACGAGGACCGGTAGTGAACCATCCCGACCCCCTGCTCGACGCCCCGCGCCCCTGGGCCGCCCACATCTGGTGGATCGCCCTGGCCGTCGGCGCGGCCGGCTTCGCCTTCGTCTGGCTGGCCACCCCGCACGCCCGCGAGATCGACGCGGCCTGGCAGCTCGCCGCCAAGCTGCTCGCCTTCGCCTGCCTGTGCTGCGCGATCGCGTTCTTCCCCTGGGTGTCGCCGCGCCTGCACTGGCTGCTGTACGTGCCGTTCGTGTTCCTGACCGGCTACCTCATCCCGAGGATCAGCTGGTTCTACTACGGCGACGGCGCGCGGGCCCAGGGCGACAACTTCTACACGCACCTGTACCTGCTGCTCTACCCGGGGATCGTGCTGACGGTCGCCGCCGCGTACCGGATCGGGGGCGGCTCGCCGGGCCGGTGCCTGAAGATCATGGCCACCGGGGTGCTGATCGTGTTCTCCGGCTTCCTCGACGTGATGTGGCAGGTGGTCAACCCGGTCGAGCTCCCCGACCGGATCGACGCCCCGCACATCAACCTGTTCACCGGCGGGCCGATCCCGTTCTGGGGGGCGATCGTGTTCACGCTGGCGCACGTCCCGGTGATCGCCGGGATCAACCTGCTTCCGCTGGATCGCTGGATCGCACGCCTGACCGGGGCCGGCACCGGCGCGGACGCCACCCCGAGGAGGTGACCCCCTTGCCGAACAGGCCGGCCGTCGACGTCTCCGTGGCGGCACCCGCGTACAACGAGGCGGACAACATCGCGGCGGCGGTGACGGAATGGCGGGAGTACCTGGAGCGCCACCCGGGGGTGGGCGCGTGGGAGATCGTCGTGTGCGACGACGGCAGCTCCGACGCGACCGGGCAGATCCTGCGGGAGCTGCGGGAGGGCTGCCCGCAGCTCGTCGTCGTCACCTTCGGGCGCAACCGGGGGGCCGGGGCCGCCATCGCCGCGGCCGTCGCGCGCACCCGGCTGGACTGGGTGGTGCTGCTCGACTCCGACGGCCAGTTCCCGATCGCCAACCTCGACGCGTTCCTGGACCGCATCCGGGACGGCGGCGGGCCCGCCTTCTCGGGCGCGCGGGTCAGGAAGGCCGACAGCCTGCCGTACCGGTGGGGGTCGGCGGCCAGCGGCGCGGTCAGCAACCTGCTGCACCACACCCGCTACCGCGACTTCGACTCGATCTTCAAGGTGGTGCGCGGCCCGCTGTTCAGGGCACTGCCGCTGGAGTCGGCGGGCATGAACTGCTCGACCGAGATCACCGCCCGCGTCGCCGAGCTGGGGCACGCGTGGGAGGAGCTGCCGATCGAGCACCGCGAGCGCGGCGGCGGCAGCCGGGGCTGGCGGTTCTGGCGCGGCGCGCGCGACCGGGCGTTGTTCGTCGGCTATCTCGGGCTGCGCCGCTGGCTGCTGCGCCGGGGCGTGCTGCGGGCGCCGCTCGCGCCGTTCCCGCTGGGCCGCTCCTCTCTGAAGGAGGTGCGATGAGCCCGGTGTCGGTGGCCCTGTTCGGCGGCGGGCGCGGCGCGGCCGGCATCGCCCGCACGCTGCTGCGCACCTCCGGGACGAGCCTGTCCCTGCTGGTGAACGGGTACGACAACGGGCTGTCCACGGGTGCGCTGCGCCGCTGGCTGCCGGGCATGCTGGGCCCGTCGGACTTCCGCAAGAACCTCCTGCTGCACCTCGACCCCGGCGACCCGCGCCACACCCTGCTGGAACGCCGGCTCCCCCCTGGCACCACCCCGGCCGCCCTGGACGCGCTGACCGACGACATCGCCGCGGCGGGCCTCGCGGCGGCGGCACGGGACCTGCGGGTGGTCGCCGAACGCCTGGCCGCCCGGCCCGGCGGGCTCGACCTGGCCGACTGCGCGCTGGGCAACCTCGTGTTCGCCGGGGCGTACCTGCGGCTGGGCGAGGACTTCAACGCGGCGGTAATGGCGTGCGCGCGCACGTTCGGCTCGCCGGTGCGGCTGCTGAACGTGACCGGCGGCGAGAACGCCTTCCTCGTCGCGCTCAAGCAGGACGGCCGGGTGCTGGCCGACGAGGCCGACATCGTCGCGCCGCAGGACGGCGGGGCCATCACCGGGCTGTTCCTGCTGCGCGAGCCGCTGACCGCCGCCGACCGCGCCGCGCTGGCGGGCCGTCCCGCCGAGCGGGTGCGCGAGCTGCTGGCCCGCCGGTCCGCGGACGTCACGCCCAACCCCGAGGCGCTGCGGGCCCTGGCCGAGGCCGACCTCGTCGTGTTCGGCCCCGGCACCCCCCACTCCTCGCTGCTGCCCAGCTACCTGACCCCGGGCCTGGCCGAGGCCGTGTCCGGGAGTCGGGCCGCGGCCCGGGTGTTCGTCGTGAACGTCGGCGGCGACCACGACGTCCAGGGGCTGACGGCCACCGACCTGGTGGACCGCACGCTGGCCTACCTGGGTGACCCGGGCAACGAGCGGGCCACGATCACGCATGTGCTGAGCGGCCGGGGCACGGCCGGGCCCGCCGTACCGGCCTGCGTGCTGGACCGGGGCTCGTGGGCGGGGGCGCGCTGGATCAGCGCCGACCTGGAGGACCCGGCCAGGCCCGGCGCCCACCGCGGCCCGCGTACGGCCGAGGCGCTGCTCGCGGTGCTCGGCGAGGCGTCGCTGGCGCGGGCCGGGTGAGCCGGATGCTTCCCTGGACGGTCTGGCTGTGCGACCTCGACGGCACGCTGGTGGACTCGGCCCCCGCGCACGAGGCCGCCTTCCGCCACGCCCTGGCCGAGCACGCGCCCGCCGCGCTGGAGACCTTCCGCTACGCCGACCACGCGGGCGCGAGCACCGCCGCGGTGGCCGCCCGGCTGACCGGCGGCCCGGCGGCGGCCGCCCGGCTGGCGCGGCACAAGCAGCGGCTCTACCGCGCCTACGTCGAGGCGGGCCTGGTCCGGCCGTTCCCGGGCGCGCACCGCCTGCTGGACGCGCTGGGCGCGGCGGACCGGGCGGCCTACCTGGTCACCGGCGGCAGCCGGGCCTCGGTGGAGCGGGTGCTGTCCGCGTGCCCGCTGCCGGTGCGCGACGTGCTGACCGCCGACGACGTGCCGGTGAGCAAGCCCGACCCGGGGTTCTACCGTGCGGCCTGCCGCCGCTGGGGGGTGCGTCCGGCCGCGGCCGTCGCGCTGGAGGACTCCGCGCACGGCGTGGCCTCGGCCGTCGGCGCGGGCCTGGCGACGCTGCACCTGCACACCGCCGAGCCCGCGCCCGGCGCGGTCGCGGCGCCGGACCTGGATCACATCGTGTCCCTGCTGGAGAGGTGGTCGGCGAGGTGAGCGAACGGCGGCTGTGCGCGGTGATCCCGGCCGCGGGGCGCGGGACGCGGCTCGGCCACGACCTGCCGAAGATCATGATCGGCCTGGCCGACGGCGTCACCGTGTGGGACGTGCTGCACCGGCGGCTGCGCCCGCCGGCCGGGCACGTGCACGTCGTGGTGTCCCCGGCGGGCGCGGGCCCGTTCGGCGAGCTGGTGGCGGGGACGCCCGGGGTGTCGGTGAGCGTGCAGGAGCGGCCGACCGGGATGGGCGAGGCGATCTTCGGCGCGGCCGGCCACTGGGCCGGGTACGAGACGATCCTCGTGGTCTGGGGCGACCAGGCGAACCTGTCGGCGCGGACCGTGCGCCGGGTCGTCGCCGCCCATCCGGGCGAGGGGCTGACCCTGCCGCTGGTGCCGATGGACGAACCCTACGTGGAGTACGAGCTGGCCGGCGGGGAGCTCGTCCGGGTGCGGCAGTCGCGCGAGGGCGAGGAGTGCCGTCCGGGCGGGCTCAGCGACATCGGCGTGTTCTGCCTGGCCACCGCGGGCCTGCGGGAGGCGTGGGAGCGGTACGCGGCGGGCGCGGCGCGCGGCGCGGCCACCGGCGAGGTGAACTTCCTCCCGTTCCTGACGCATCTGTCGCGGGCCGAGGGCTGGCCGGTGACGGTCGTGCCGGTGGAGGACCCGGCCGAGGCGCGCGGCGTCAACACGGCCGACGACCTGGAGTTCGCCCGGCGGGCGTACGCGCGGTGCTCGGGCTGAGGGGGCGCGCGGCGGGCCTCGTCCGGGGCCACCGGTGGGCGGCCGGGCCGACGCTGGTGAGCACGGCGGCCAGCGGCATCGCGGCGGCCACCACGCTGGTCGTCGCGCGTGGGGCGGGGGCGAGCGCGTTCGGGCACTTCACGGTGGTGTTGTCGATCGCGCTGATCGTCACCGTGGCCATGCTGACGAGCCTGCACTACGTCATGCTCCAGGAGCTGCCGAGGGCCGTGCCGGGCGAGCGTCCGGCGCTGGTCACCACGGCGCTGGCGGCGACGCTGGCGGTGAGCGCCGGGCTGGCCGCGCTGGGCCTGGCGGCCGCTCCCCTGCTGACGTCGGCGCTGAACGTGGACGTCCCGACGCTGGCCTACGGGCTGGCGCTGGCGGTGTCGATGACGGTCAACCAGCTCGCGGACGGCTTCCTGCGGGGGCTGGGCAGGTTCGCGCTGGTGGCCCGGCTCAAGCTGGCGGTCGCGGTCGCCTACCTGGGCGCGGCCTGCTTCTGCCTGCTGGTGCTGGGGATCAGGGACGCCGAGCCGTACCTGGTCGCGCTGATCGTGACGAACGCGGCGTTCGCGGTGGTGGCGACGGCGGGGGCGGGGGTGCGCCCGCGGGCGTTCTCGGCGCGGCTGGCCCGCTCGCTCTACCGGCACGGCGCGTACGTGACGGCCGTCGCCGCGCTGACCGGCCTGCTGTTCGGCGTGGACGTGATCTTCCTCAACCACTGGGCGGCCCCGGCCGACGTCGGCGTGTACTCGGTCTACAACGGCTTCCCCAAGCGGCTGCTCGGCATGGTGTTCACCGACGGGGTGCTGCTGGTGCTGCTGCCCAGGATGGCCACCGCCGACAAACCGGTGCTGATGCGGCGGATCGCCCGGCTGGTCCCGGCCGTGGCGGGGGTGACGGCGGTCTTCTCCTTCGCCGCGAGCACCGTGTTCTTCCTGCTCATGGGCGGCGAGTACCCGTACTCGACGGGGCTGACCGCGCTGTCGGCGCTGGGCATCGGGGCGCACACGGCGTTCAACCTGTACTCGGTGGCGCTGTCCATGGACGGGGTGCGCGGCGCCCGCGTGCTGATCGGCTGCCTGCTCGCGGGCACGCCGGTGGCGCTGGCCGTGCCGGCCTGGTGCATCCGGTGGCACGGGCTGGCCGGGGGCCTGGCCGGGTTCGCGCTGGCCAACCTTCTCCTGCTGGCCGTCGTGGCCGTGTCGGCCGCGCGGGTCTACCTCAAGGACCTGTCATGAGAATCGCCTGCGTCGTCAACCAGTTCCCGCCCAACGTCACGGCGGGGCTCGGCCGGTACGTCGAGCTGATCACCCCGTACCTGGCCCGCGACCACGAGGTGACCGTCCACACCCTCAACGTCGGCGGCCTGCCCGTGGACGAGCGGGTGGACGGCGTCACCGTGCACCGGCCGCGCGTCCGGCTGCCCGGGACCCGCGGGCGGCGGCTCAACCGCACCCGCCGGGCCGAGTTCCTGCTGCTGACGGCGCAGGTCGTGGCCAGCAACTGGCGGTACGTGCGGCGGCTGCGCCGCGGCGGGCGTCCGGACCTGGTCGCCGTGCACGACTCGACGAACTTCCTGGCCGGCCTGCTCTGCCACTACCTGCTGCGCCTGCCCGTGGTCCTGCACGTGCACACCACCGAGTACGGCGTGGCCGCGCAGCGCACCATCCGCGACCCGCTGAACCTGTTCGCGGCGCTGGAACGCCGGCTGGCCCGGATCTCCCGGCGGGTGGTGGTGGCCACGCCGGAGGTGCGCGCGCAGCTGCTCGCCGCCGGGTGGCGGCACACGCCGATCGACGTGGTGCCGCTCGGCGGGACGTACGAGCGGGTCGTCGCCGATCCGGCCTTCGACCGGGACGCGCTGCGGAGGGGCGCGGCGGCGCTGCGGGAGCGGCTGGGCCTGTCCGAGCGCGACCGGGTGCTGCTGTTCGTGGGCCGGATCGAACGCCAGAAGGGCGTCTACCAGCTCCTGGAGGCGATGCGCGCGGCGTCGGCCGCCGTCCCGGGGCTGCGGCTGCTGATCGTCGGGGAGGGCGACGAGGCGGGCGTCCGGCGCATCGTGGAGGCGGCCGGGCTGCGGGGACGGGTGCTGACCTCGGGCCGCTTCGTCACGGGCCGCGAGTTGCTGGAGTACTACGAGCTGGCCGACGCGTGCGTGTTCCCCTCGTTGTTCGAGCCGTTCGGGCTGGTGGCGACCGAGGCGATGGCGCTGGGACGGGCGACCGTCCTGGGCGACGGCTTCTCCCGGATCTTCCTCGGGGACGAGCCCGGACGGCCCGCCGTGCGGTTCGTGCGGGCCGCGGAGCCGTCCGACATCGCCCGCGGGGTGATCGAGGTCATGTCGGACGAGGGGCTGCGGCGGTCGCTGGGCGAGCGCGGCGAGCGGTTCGTCCGGGAGGGCCTGAGCTGGGAACGGGCGGCGGAGGCGACGGCGGGGGTCTACCGGGCGGCTCTCAATCCGCCCGCCTCCTGAGCGTCAGGCCGGGCTGCCCCGCAGGACGCGCAGCGAGCCGACGGCGAGCCCGGTGACCAGCACCACGTGCACGGCCAGGTGCACGGCCATGAAGTAGGCGGTGAAGGCGGTGCCGCGCTGCCGGTGGACGAACCGCAGCAGCTCCGGGTCGGCCACCACGAACCACCCGACCAGCACGGCGGGCACCGCGAACAGCACCGGCGCGAACAGGCCGAGCGGCAGGCAGGCCAGCGCCAGCGCGCAGGCGAGGATGCCGGCGCGGCTGTTGGCGTTCTCCGGCTTGGCCGCGCCCCGCCTGGCCGTGGCCAGCGCGAGCGGGATCAGCGGCAGCGCCCGCCGCCACTGCTCCGACAGCACGGGCAGGAACCGATGGCCCTCGTCGTGCCGGCCGACCACGGTGTCGGTCAGCACGATCCGGGTGCGGACGGCCAGGCGGCT
This sequence comes from Nonomuraea sp. NPDC001699, assembly GCF_053596455.1. Lineage (NCBI taxonomy): Bacteria > Bacillati > Actinomycetota > Actinomycetes > Streptosporangiales > Streptosporangiaceae > Nonomuraea > Nonomuraea sp. NPDC001699. The sequence goes on from NZ_JBSFGF010000025.1 coordinate 21,460, forward strand.
GCTGTACTCGACGTCCTCGCAGTCGCGCAGGCTCTCGTCGAGCCGCCCGGCCCCGGTCAGCACCTCGCGGCGGATGGCGGCCAGGGCGAACACGACGCTGTTGACCTCGCCGAGGTGCCGGCGCCGCCAGTGGACCTGGTGCAGCAGCCGGTACCACTCCACCGGGCCGTCGTCGATGAGCGGCTCGGTGTCGTAGACGCCGTGCACGCAGCCGACGCCCGGATCGGCCTCCAGGACGGCGACGGCGTTGGCGACCGCGTCGGGCCGCAGCGCCACGTCGCTGTCCAGGAAGAAGATCACGTCGCCGGTCGTGTGCTCGACGCCGGCGTTCCTGGCCGCCGACACGCCGCGGTTCTCCGGCAGGCGGACGACCCGGCAGCCCAGCTCCTCGGCGATGGCCGCCGAGCCGTCGGAGCCGGCGTCGTCCACGACCACGACCTCGTCGGGCAGCCGGGTCTGGGCCAGCACCGACTCCAGGCACAGGCGCAGGGTCCTGGCCGCGTTGTAGCACGGCACGATCAGCGAAATCCTCGTCACGAGCGTTGCCCTTCGGCGAGTTCCCCGGCCGCGCGGCGGCCCTCCTCCATGATCTCGCAGAGACCCCGTCGTCAGCCAGTCAGGATGCCGCCGAGCACGTCGTCCAGGGTGACGACGCCGAGCACCTGGCCGGAGTCGTCGGCGACGGCGGCGAGCTGGGCGCGCCGGGCGCGCATGACGGCCAGCACCTGGGCCAGGGTGGCGGTGGCGGGCACCTGCGGCAGGGCGCGCAGGGGCAGCGGCTCGCGGGCCCCGTGGCCGTTCAGGGCGTCCAGGACATGAAGGTAGCCGCGCAGCTCGGCGGGGTCGTCGCCGTGCACGGGGAAGCGGGAGTGGCCGTGGCGGCCGGCGTACCGTTGCAGGCCGGCGCTGTCGATGGTCTCCGGCACGCTGACGACCTCGCTCATCGGCACCATCACCGAGCCGACCGGGCGGGCGTGCAGGGCGAGGGTGGCGATCAGGCGGTCGCGTTCGTCCTGGCGGAGCAGGCGGTGGCGGCGCGACTCCTCGATGAGCACGGGCAGCTCGCCGGAGGTGTAGACCGTACGGACCTCCTCGGCGGACGGGACGCGCAGCAGCCGCAGCACCACCCCCGCCATCGCCTTGACCAGCGTCAGCACCGGCCGCGTCGCCCTGGCCAGCACGAACAACGGCGGCACCAGCCACAGCGCGGCCACGTCGGGCGCCGACAGCGCCAGGTTCTTCGGCACCATCTCGCCGATGATCACGTGCGCGGCGACCACCAGCAGCAGCGCCAGCGCGAAGGCGACCGGATGGACCAGGCGCTCGGGCAGCCCCAGGGCGGCCAGCGGCGGCCGTACGGCCTCGGCCACCACCGGCTCCCCCACCGCGCCGAGCACGAGCGAGGCCAGCGTCACGCCGAGCTGCGCCGCCGCCAACATGGTGGGGACGGCGTTCATGGCGGCGAGCACGGCCTGCGCCCGCCGCGAGCCTTCGCGCGCCCGCGGCTCGATCAGGGTGCGGCGGGCGGAGATGAGCGCGAACTCCGCGCCCACGAAGAAGCCGTTGACGGCCAGCAGCACCACGATGACCAGCCCTTGGGCGAGGCTCACGGCCGCTCCCCCGCCTGGCGCGGCGCGGTCAGCGTGACCTGCTCGATCCGGCGGCCCCGCATGGCCTCCACCCGCAGGACCCAGTCGCGCACCGCCACCTCGTCCCCCGGGTCGGGGATGCGGCCGAGCGCGGCCATCACCAGCCCGGCGAGCGTCTCGTACGGGCCCTGCGGCATGCGGAAGCCCGTGCGTTCCTCGACCTCGTCGGCGCGCAGCAGCGCGGGCAGGCCCACCGAGGCGCCCGGCGGGAGCAGCACCGGCGAGGGCTCGTCGGACTGCTCCTCGGGCAGGTCGTACTCGTCGGCGATGTCGCCGATCAGCTCCTCGGCCAGGTCCTCGACGGTGACGACGCCGGCCAGGCCGCCGTACTCGTCGATCACGACGGCCATCTCGGCGCGGGCCGTGGCCAGGCGCTCCTGGACGACCTCCAGCCGCAGCGTCTCGGGCACCTGGAGGGCGGGCCTGGCGATCGCGGCCACCTGGGTGGTGTCGCGTTCGGACGGCGGCACCGCGCAGGCGCCGGGGACGCTGGCGATGCCGAGGATGTCGTCGCGTTCCGCGCCGCAGACGGGGATGCGCAGGTGGCGGCGGCTCCTGGCCAGCTTGAGGAACTCGGTGACGCTGGTGGTGCCCGGCACGGTCACGCAGTCCGTACGGGGGGTCATGGCCTCGCCGGCGGTCTTGCCGCCGAAGCGCAGGGCCCGCTGGAGCATGGCGGCGGTGCCGGGCTGGAGCACGCCGGCCTCGGCGGACAGGCGTACCAGCAGGCCCAGTTCCTCGGGCGAGCGGGCGGAGGCCAGCTCCTCCTGCGGCTCGGCGCCGAGCCGGCGGACGATCGCGTCGGCCACCGCGTTGCACAGCCGGATCAGCGGCCCGCACGCCGCCGAGAACGCCCGCTGCGGCGGCGTCGCCAGCCGGGCCACCGCGAGCGGCCTGGACAGGGCGGCGTTCTTGGGCACCAGCTCGCCCAGCACCATCTGCGCCACCGTGGACAGCGCGATCGCCAGCACGACCGGCACGACCGGGACGCCGCCGAGCAGCGGGTCGAGCAGGTCGGCGATGGCGGGCTCGGCCACGACGCCGAGCAGCAGGGAGGTGACGGTGATGCCGAGCTGGGCGCCCGACAGGTGGAACGACAGCCGTCGCAACGCGGCCTCGACGCCCTGGGCGCCCCGGTCGCCGTCCTCGGCGAGCTGGCGGACCTGGCCGCGTTCGACGGTGACGAGGGAGAACTCGGCCGCGACGAAGACGCCGTTGGCCAGGATCAGGGCGAGGGCCGCGAGCAGGTAGACGGCGTCGAGGAGCACGTCAGCCCGGGCCCTCGGGTAACGCCGCGGGCGGCCGGTCGTACTCAGACTCCACGGGCGAAAGCTAGCATCCGCCTCGGGCGCGCGGAAGTCATGACGAACCGCCGTTGATCAGACGTTGCCCAGCACGCGCGTCACCTGGATCTCCAGCACCACCCTGGACGGGTTGGGCCGGGGCGGCTTGTAGCGGGCGGCGTAACGGCGTTCGGCGTCGGCGACCTGCTCGGGCGCCGTGCGCACGACGGCCCGTCCTTCCAGGGTGGACCAGCGGCGGCCGTCGACCTGGCACAGCGACACCGGCGCGCCGTCCGTGCCGATCAGCCGGGCCTTGTGGGAGGACCCGGAGGTGATCACGCGGGCGGTCGCGGTGTCCAGGTCGAGCGTCACGCCCACGGGCACCACGTGCGGTGGGCCTCCGTCGCGGGCGGTGGCGAGCGTGCACAGGTGCCGCTCCCGCCAGAACGCGGCGAACGCCTCGCCCAGCTCGGCCAGGTCCACGATCCTCCTCAGGGACTCCTCGGGGTTCCGGGCGAGCGACATCGTACAGCGCCCGAGGAAGGGGACCGGTGAAGGGGACCGAGCGTCAGGAGGGCGGGCCCTGGCGGGCGTGGGAGGTGTAGATCCCGACCTCGTCGGGGCGGATCAGGCCGTCCTGGATGGCGCAGATGAGCAGTTTCTCCTTCGTCGGCGCGGGCCGGCCGGCCGCCGCGTACTTGACCCTGGCCCGGTCGATGTACTGACGCACGGTGCGTTCCTTGATGCCCATGCGGGCCGCGACCGACGCCTTCGACATCGACTGGAACCAGAACAGCAGCGCCGCCCGCTCCTTGTCCGAGAGCTGGGGGCGGTGCGGGCCCTCGTCCGTGGCGATGGCCTGGGCCATGGGCAACGTCACGGACGGCCGGTCGGCGGCCACCTCCATGATCGTCTCCAGGCAGGACTCACGGGTGGCACGTCCCTTGCCGATGAACGCCGACGCGCCCGCGTCCAGCACCGCGCGGACGATCTCGGGCTCCTCGTGCTCGGAGAAGACGATCACGCGCTGGCCGTCCGCGCACAGCCCGCCCACCCGGTCGGCGACCATCGTGCCGTTGAGGTTGAGGTCGAGCAGCAGCACGTCGGCGGGCACGCCGCGGACCGACTCGATCGTGGGCCCCTGGGCGACCAGCTCCACGCCGCTGCCCGGCCCGAACCAGGAGCGCACGCCGTCCACCACGACCTGGTGGTCCTCGACCAGGGCGACCGTCACGGGCGCTGCCAGATGCTGTTGACCCATACCTCCCCTCCCTGGCGCTGGTAGGTGACCACGACCCCGCTGGGCTCGCGCACCGGGGTGGGGCTGACCGGCAGGTCGTCGTTGTCGGCGACGACGGCCACGCTCACCATGGCCGACATCGCCGACACGGTGACCCTGGCCCGCGAGCGGGCGCCGTCCAGCGCCAGGACGGGCGCCCTGAGCAGATCCTCCCGCACGCCCTCGGGCAGCGCGGGCAGATTCTCGCCGAACGGCGGCGCGGTCACCAGCACCTGGCGTCGCTCGGCCGCGTCGATGCGCTCGCGCAGGGCGGCCACCAGCGCGTCGGGCACGTCCTCGCGTTCGGTGATCAGGCGGCGCAGCCGCATGGCGCCGGCCGTGCAGTCCTCGCGGACCCGGGGGTCGCCGGGGTCGGCGCCGTCGGCGAGCCGCTGGAGCAGCGACTCGGCCACGTCCCTGATGGCGGCGTACCTGCGGATGCGGTCGGCGTGGATGCTCCTGGCCGACTCCCGCCAGGCGTCGTCGGCGGCGAGCCTGCGGGCCAGCAGCACGGCGTCCTCGGCGCGGGCGCGCAGCAGGGCGCAGCCGGCGGTGTAGCCGAGCTGCATGGTGACGCCGCCGACGATGACCACCAGGTACTTGGCGACCGAGACCCGGTCGAGCGTCCCGGCCACGGCCATCGCGGCCAGCATGACGGCGGCGTTGACGGCGAGGAACGCGCCCAGCTCCGCCCGCCAGCGCGGCCGGTTCCAGGCCAGCATGACGCCCAGCCAGCCGACCGACCCCCATCCCCAGTCGCTGATGCCGAGCAGGTCCTGCGGGCGGCAGGCCACGATCACCGCGACGTCGGCGGCCAGCGCCGCGACGGCCAGGCCGAGGATGCGGTCCGGGCCGCGCGAGGTGCGCGCGAGCGACAGCCCCGCGATCACGCCGACCACCGTGTAGACGCCCCAGGCGGCCCCGGCGAGCGGCGGCCAGCGGAAGGAGCTCCAGCCGGTGACGGTGACGGTGAGGTCGTAGCCGGTGTGCCAGAACCCGGCGATGACGGCCGCGCCGAGCGCGGTGTAGCGGGCGTAGCGCTGGGCGACCTGCTCGATGTCGTCGGTCACGGCCGCCACCACATGCTCACCCGCGTGCCGGTGTCGCCGGAGGAGATCCGGGCGCCGCCGCCGCGCAGCGCGTTCATCGTGTCGAGGATCGAGCCGCGCACGCCGAACCGGTCGGGCGGCAGGCGGTCCTGGTCGAACCCGTGGCCCGCGTCGGCCACCTCCACCCGGACCTCGCCGTCGTGCCCGCTGGAGACCAGGACGGCCTCGGCCACGCCGGCGTGCCGCGCCACGTTGGCCAGGGCCTCGGTGACGGCGCGGGCGAAGTGCTCGGCGACGTCGCCGGGGACGGTCTGCGGGGTCAGCCGGCGGCGTACGTCCAGGCCGGGCACGCGGCCGGCCACCTCGTCGAGCAGGCTGTCCAGGGCGATGGGGGCGGCCTCGGGGCGCGGCCGGTCGCGCAGCTTCTCCAGGGCGGCGAGGTCGGTGCGCACCTGGGCGCGCAGGGTGGACGAGGGCTCGTCGTAGGTGCCGAGGCCGACCATGGTCAGGGTGTGCAGGGCGGTCTCGTGGATGCTGGCGACCTGGCGCAGCTCGTCCTCGCGGCGCAGGCGTTCGACCATGAGGGCGATCTCGGCCCGCGCGCTCCCGCGCAGGAACGCGTCGGCGGAGGCGGCCGAGCGGCGCAACAGCGTCATCAGCATCACGATGGCCAGGAGCTGGACGAGGTGGATGCCCAGCGTGCCGGCCACGTCCTGGGACGGCGCCGCGAGCCGCACCCCGGCCAGGTACGCCCCCGCCACGGCCAGCCCGGCGGGCACGGCGACCCGGGGCCGCCAGGTGACCCCGGTGACGATGATCGTCATGGTGACCATCCCCGCGATCCAGCTCGACCCGGCGTCGAACGCCTGGACGGGCACGAGGTGCCCTTGGGCCAGGCAGGCCGCCACGGTGGTTGCCGCGTCCCCGGCCACCAGCCAGTGCGGCAGCGGCTCCTCGCGGCGCAACCGGCGCAGGTACAGCCCGGTCCACACCAGGCCGGCCGCCAGGACGGGCGCCAGCCACGCGGCCGAGACCGGCGGGACCGCGCCGAGCGCGGCCGAGACCACCGACACCAGGCCGACGGCGCCGCGCGCGCCCGCGGCGGTACGCGCGACGGCCTTGTCCAGCTGCCGGGTCGCGGAGTCGTATCTCGTGTCGAGCCTCTTGAGCGGCCACTTGGGGAGCCACTTGAGCAGACTCGTGGAACCGGGGTGAGCCATGTGCGATCCGCCCGCGAAGAGAGCACAGGACGGATCTCACAATATCGACTTTGAACAGGCTTGTTCCCGTTATGACGGTCAGCTGTTTCCATGGCTCTTCCTCGGGGGCCGGCGGCTCTCCGGGCACGTTCGCCGCCTGCCTCACTGTGGGCCGCGCGGCCCGCGGCGGACATGACGGCTGATCGGCCGTCGTGCCGCCACGACGGCCGATCAGCCGTCAGTCGCATCCGCCGCACAAGGGATGTACTGGACAGGTGTCGTCGCGCGCGACCGGAGGGACGATCATGACTGTTTTCTCGATCTCGATTCTGCTCGGCTGCCTCTCCGTGATGGCGGTACGCGGTCGTCGCGGGGGCTGGCCGCCCGGCATGCCCGCGGCGCGGCCCCGCCTGGTGACCGCGGGCGGCACGTACGACGGCTCGCACGGCCACCCCTCCGACGCCTACGTCGTCCAGGAGCGGCTGATCGCGCTGGCCGACGGCCAGGGCGGCACGGAGGTCGCGCACACGGCGGCGGCCCTGGCCCTGGGCGCCGTGGTCGCCGCCCGCCCGCAGCACACCGTCCGGCGGGACGAGGACATGGACGAGTGCGCCCAGGCCGCCCACCGGGCCGTGCGGCGGGCGGCGGTGCGCACGCCGTCCAGGCCGGCGCTGGTCACGACGATGGACCTGCTGGTGCTCGTCCCCGGCGAGACGCCGTGCCTGCGCTTCGCCCACGTCGGCAACGGCGCGATCTGGCACTGCGCCAAGGGCGGCAAGCCGCGCCGGCTCACCACGTCGCACTCCTTCGACGACGGCCCGCTGCTGCGCGGGATCGGCCTGGCCTCCACGCTGAACCCCGAGCTCGGCACCGTGCCGCTGCGGCCGGGAGACCGCGTGGCCGTCGTCACCGACGGCGTGCTCAAGGCGTTGGGCGAGCACCGCCTGACCGAATTGCTGGCCGTCGGCCCGTCCCCCGCCGCGTGCCTGGACCGGCTGTACGACGAGGTGGCAGCCGCGGCCCCGAAGGACGACGCCACGCTCGTCGTCGCGGACTTCGTCACCGCCTGACCTCCGGCCGTCCCTGGAACGTGCCACCCGGCACAAAGGCGGGGGCCGGGTGGCACGGAGGTCAGGCCAGGCGCTGGTAGAGGCCGTACACGAACAGGGCGCGGCGGGACGTCCCCGCGCAGGTGAAGTCGACCGCCCAGTGGTGGGGGGCCGCCCCCTCGCCCTGGGCGCTCACCGGGAAGCTCGCGCCGACGTCGGCCACGACGCACTCCCACGGGGTCAGGTCCGCGAACGACAGCCGCCGGTCACCGCCGGGCCGCACGAACCACAGGTTCCACACCTCGCCGCCGGGACCGGTCAGCGCCTCGAACTCCAGCTCCGGCCAGGACGGCAGCCGCCAGCGGGTCACGTCGCAGGTCAGGCTGCCGAACGGGGTCGTGCCGGCGTACGCGGGCGGGCCGAGGGCCATCCGCAGCGCGGCCCGGCCCTTGGGCGCGGTCGCGGAGTGGGCCAGCCGGGTCCAGTGGGTGTGGGCGGCGCGCAGCTCGGCGCGGGAGGCGTCCAGGTCGGCCAGCGCCTGTTCCACGCGCTGCGGGTTGAGGTCGCGCATGCGGTGCATCAGGGCCAGCTCGAACTGGCGTACGCCGAATCGCATGGCCCCCAGCCTGCCAGGTGGCGGCACCTGCGTATGCTCCCCGTCATGAACAAACGGGGGCAAATCACCCTCCGCGAGCTGCTCGCCTTCGACGAGGGCGGCGTCCTGCGGCTGCTGCTCGCGCCCTCGGGCCAGGACGTCCACGTGTCCGGGATGATCATCGGCGACGAGGGGCCCGCCCGCTCGTACGCGGGCCGGATCGTGCTGGCCGCCGGGCTGTTCCACTCCACTGGCGCGGCCACGGCCTCCATCCGCGAGGCGGCCCGGCGCGGCGCCGCGGCGGTGGTCGTGCGCGCCGGCGAGGACCTGGCCGACGACGCGCTCGCCGCGGCCGAGCAGGTCGGCATCGCCCTGCTGGCCCGCGCCGAGTGGGCCGACTGGGACGACGTGGCGACCCTGCTGCGCTCGGCCGCCGCCTACGGCGAGGCGGGACGCGGCGACCGCATGGCCGAGGCCACGGCGGGCGGCGGGCTGGCCGCGCTGGCGTCGGTGGTCGCCGAGTTCACCGGCGGCTCGATCACCATCGAGGACACCCAGTTCCGCGTGCTGGCGCACTCGGCCACCGGGCCGGAGGCCGACGAACTGCGCCGCTCCACCATCCTGGGCGGCCGGGTGCCCGACTGGCGGGTGGACGAGCTGCGGCGCAGCGGCCTGCTGCGCACCCTGTGGTCCTCCGGCGAGGTGATCCACCGGCCCGCCGACGGCGGCACCCCCGAGCGGCTGATCATCGCCATCCGGAGCGGCCGGGAGATGCTGGGCTCGATCTGGGCCGCCGCCGACGGCCGCAGCCTGTCGCCCAACGCGGCCAGCGCGCTGAGCCGGGCAGCGGAGGTGGCGGTGCCGTACCTGGTGCAGCACCGGCTGCGGGAGAGCGGCGCGCGGCTGCGCGAGGAGCACGCGCTGCGCGGCCTGCTGACCGGCGAGGGCGACATGAGCACCCACGCCTGGACCCTCGGCCTGCCGCCCGACCAGCGCTGCGCCGTCGTGATCGCCGAGGCCGGCCCCGACGGCGAGGGCGCGGCGGCCCGGGGGGCGGCCGGTGAGCGGGTGCTGGAGGTGCTCGCGCTGCACGCCGCCTCCTACCGCCCGGGAGTGCGGGTGCTGCGGGAGACCGGGCGGGTGCTGGCGCTGGTGCCGGTGCGCGGCGGCGACGAGCGGGACGTGCCCGGACTGGCCCGCGAGCTGGACGGGCTGGCCGCCTCGACGCCGGGTGCCGCCCCGGTGTGGGCGGGGGCGGGCTCGGTGGCCGCCTCGCCGCTGGTCGCGTCGGGCTCACGGGAGGAGGCCGACCTGGTCGTCCGGGTCCTGCGCGCCCGCGCCGCCGGCCCGCGCCACGCCCTGGCCGCCGACCTCGGCCCCGCCCTGGACGTGCTGCGCGTGCTGGACGCCGTCCGCCCGGTGTGGGAGCGCGGCAGCGGCCCGGTGTACGACCTGGTGCGCAGCGACCTGGCCGCGGGCGGCGAGCTGGTCCGCTCGATCGCCGCCTACCTCGACGCCGCCGGGGACGTCGGCCGGGCCGCCCGCCGGCTGGTCCTGCACCCGAACACCCTGCGCTACCGGCTGCGCCGCGTCCGCGAGCGCTTCGGCGTGGACCTCGACGATCCCGACACCCGCCTCCTGCTGACCCTCGCCGTCCGCCTGGCGGGCTGACCTGGGGTTCCGGCTTTACCTTGGCCGGACGGACAAAGCCGGAGGCGGGCTTTGGCCCACCGGATGAAGACGCAGCCTGCGGTCATGCCCGAATCTCGTCTGGCCCCCCTCCGAAACTCTCTCTTTCCCGATGCACCCAGGAGCCTTGGACGTGATCCAGAGCAGTGCCACGCTCGCGCCCGCCCCTGCCCGCGGCACCACCGCCGAACGCGCCGCCCACGTGCTGCGCCACGCCGTGCGCGCCGGCGCGCTCGGCCCCGGCGAGCCCGTCGCCGGGTTCCTCGACACCGCCGGCGTGCGGGACTCGGTCAGGGCCCTGCACGAGGCGTTCGGCGAGGTTCCGGACGTGCTGCACACCTTCGCCGCCAAGGCCGCGTCGCTGATCCCCGTCCTGCGGCTGCTGGCCGCGTCGGGCATGGGGTGCGAGGTCGCCAGCCCCGGCGAGCTGCGGATCGCGCTGGACGCCGGGTTCGCGCCGGGCACGATCGTCTTCGACTCCCCCGCCAAGACCCGCGAGGAGCTGCGCCAGGCCCTCTCGCTGGGCGTCGCGGTCAACGCCGACAGCCTCGACGAGCTGCGCCGCATCGACGAGCTGCGCGCGCCGGACTCCTCCTCGGTGCTGGGCCTTCGGGTGAACCCGCAGGTCGGCACCGGGACGATCGGCGCGATGAGCACCGCGACCGCCACCTCCAAGTTCGGCGTCGCGCTGCGCGACCCCGGGGCGCGCGAGGCCGTCGTCCGCGCCTTCGCCGAACGGCCCTGGCTGACCCGCCTGCACGCGCACGTCGGCTCCCAGGGGTGCCCGCTGGAGCTGATCGCGGCGGGCATCGCCGAGACGTACCGGCTGGCCGAGGAGATCAACGCGACGATCGGCGCGCGGCAGATCACCAGCATCGACATCGGCGGCGGCCTTCCGGTGAACTTCGACGACGACGAGGTGACCCCCACCTACGCCGACTACGTCGCCACGCTGCGCGCGGCCGTCCCCGGGCTGTTCGACGGCCGGTACGCGCTGGTCACCGAGTTCGGCCGGTCGCTGCTGGCCAAGAACGGCTTCGTCGCGGCGCTGGTGGAGTACACCAAGGACGCGGGCGGGCGGCGGGTGGCGATCACCCACGCGGGCGCGCAGGTGGCCACCCGCACGGTGCTCATGCCGGACGCCTGGCCGCTGCGGGTCGGCGCGCACGGCCCGGCGGGCGACCCCAAGGACGGCCCCCTCCTCGCCCAGGACGTCGCGGGCCCGTGCTGCTTCGCCGGCGACGTGGTCGCGCACGCCAGGGAGCTGCCGGAGCTGGCCGAGGGCGACATCGTCGTGCTGTACGACACCGGCGCCTACTACTTCTCCACCCCGTGGGCCTACAACAGCCTGCCCTATCCGGCCGTGCACGGCTTCACCGTCACGGCGGACGGCGACGTGCGGCTGAGCGAGGTCCGCCCGGCGCAGACCCTGGACGAGATCGCGGCCTCCAGCGGGCTCGCGCAGGCCGACGCGCTCACCGGCCTCCTGGCGGCCATCGGCTGACGCCTCGCGTCCCGAATGCGGCGGTATGCCCCGGTTTAAGGGGATTGTTTTCGCGGGTGAGGGTATGTCTACCGGCGAGTATGGAGTTCTCGCTCCATTTCGGGGGAACCTTCCGGGCCGTCGCCCGGGAGGCGCGACAGGCGGCCTCTCCGCCTTGAGAGCCGCCGGATCCGGGGGAACCCACATGCGCAAGACGCTCACCGGCCTGGGGATGGCATTCTGCTTGGCGCTGGCCCCGGCCGCCACCGCTGTGGCGGACACGCCCGTCGTCCAGAGCCAGGCGACGCCGAGCCCGCAACCGACCGAGACCAGACACGAAGAGGGCGGCGGCAACGGCGGTCTGTGGGGCCTGCTGGGGCTGCTCGGCCTGCTGGGGCTGGCCGGCCTGCGCAAGGGCCGCAACCCGGTGGGGACGGCTGAGCACATGTCCACCACCACCCGCACCACCGGCACGACGGGGACCACCGGCACGACCGGCACCACCGGCACGACGGGGACCACCGCCAACCCCACTCGCCCGCAGCGTCCGTAAGGAAGGACGCGGGCGGTGCCCGGCACGCTCCGGCGCGCCGGGCACCGCGCTGCCCGCGACGACGTCTCCCCGCCGGCACCCGCCAGAGCCCTTCAGGCGGGACGGGTACCGACGACTTCCGCCAGGACCCTTCAAGCGGGACGGGTGCCGACGACGGCGGTGGCGTCCAGCTCCTCCGAGACCGTGGCGCGCGCCGAGAGCCCGGCGGCCACGGCGGCCTCGACGGTGGCCGCGGCCTGCCGTTCGCTGGTCTCCACCAGCAGGTGACCGCCCGGCGCGAGCCAGCCGGACGCCCCCGCGATCACCCGGCGCACGACGTCGAGCCCGTCGTCGCCGCCGTCGAGCGCCATCAGCGGCTCGTGCAGACGGGCCTCGGGCGGCAGCAGGCCGACCGACTCGGTGGGCACGTAGGGCGGGCTGGCGATCAGGATGCCGACGCGGCCGCGCAGCGAGGCGGGCAGGGCGTCGTACAGGTCGCCCTGGTGGACGTGGCCGCCGGGCAGGTTGCGCCGGGCGCAGCGCACGGCGGCGGGATCGAGGTCGGCCGCGTGCACCTCGGCCTCCCCCAGCGCGGCCGCGACCGCGGCCGCCATCGCGCCCGTGCCGCAGCACAGGTCGAGGACGACGGGCGGACGGCCGATCCGGCGGGCCAGCGCGACGGCCTGACGGATGAGGAACTCGGTGCGCGGACGCGGCACGAACACGCCGGGCTCGACGGCGACGCGCAGCCCGCAGAACCGCGCCCAGCCCAGGACGTGCTCAAGCGGCAGCCCGCCGGCCCGGCGCTCGACCATCTCCGCCAGCTCGGCGGCGGTACGCGCGGTGGAGACCAGCAGTTCGGCCTCGTCCTCGGCGAAGACGCAGCCGGCGGCGCGCAGCCGGGAGACGACGGCGGACATGGGAATCGGGGAGGAGTGCATGGGGATCGGGGAGGGATGCATGGGGAGCCTTTCGGGATGCCGATGGGCGCTCCCCGCGGTCACCTGGCCCCGGCGGGCCGCACGTGTGCCGGAAGGGAGCCCCAGCCTGACGAAGCGGTAATGGGTCTCACCTCCCAAGGACGATCTCGGCCAGAGACCGTCACAGTACCAGAGCCGATTTCGCGGAAACGTGGGGGCCTCCCGGGGATCCACCCGCTCGATGATCATGCAGTAGAATGCTTCTGAGCTCGACCGCAGGCATCGTCCCGGCGAGCGGGAAGCGGCAGCGGGAGTCGCACGACAGCATCCCGCCGATCATCTGACACAGACGAAGCGCACACCGCCATGGTGTGCGCTTTTTGCTGTGCCCGAAAACCGGACCGCAGTGAGAGGAAACCAGGCACACATGCAGCACCACGACGACGACAAGATCAGCCTGCCCCGGCAGTTCGCCCGCACCCGGCGGTTCACCCTGGGCGCCCCCTCGGCCTTCACCGTCTCCGCGGACGGCTCCTTCGTGCTGTTCCTGCGCAGCCGCGCCGGCGACGACCCGGTCACCTGCCTGTGGGCCCTGGACGCCACCTCCGGCCGGGAGCGGCTGCTCGCCGACCCCGCCCCGCTGACCGGCGGCCGTGCCCACGGGATCGCCTCCTACGCCACGGACGACGCGGCGTCCCTGGCGGTGTTCACCCTGGCGGGCGGGCTGTGGGCGGTGGACGTCGCCACCGGCGTCGCCCGCGCGCTGCCGGTGCCCACCGGGGCCCGCGACCCGCGCCCCGACCCGTCCGGGCGGCTGGTCGCCTACCTCTCCGGCGGCGCGCTGCGGGTGATCGGCGCCGACGGCGCGGACGACCGCGCCGTGGCCGAGCCCGACGGGCCGGACGTGCGGTTCGGCGTCGCCGAGTACGCCGCGTCCGGCTCCATGGGACGCTCCCGGGGCCACTGGTGGTCCCCCGACGGCGCCCGCCTGCTGACGACCCGGGTGGACGAGTCCCGCGTCGCGCTCTGGCACGTGGGCGACCCCGCCGAACCCGCGCGCCCGCCCCGTGCCGTGCGGTACCCGGCGGCCGGCACCGCCAACGCCGACGTCACCCTCTGGATGGCCCGCCCGGACGGGGAACGCGTGGAGGTCTCCTGGGACCGGACCGCCTTCGAGTACGTGACGGCGGCCGGCTGGGACGCCCACGGCCCCTACCTGTCGGTGCAGAGCCGGGACCAGCGGACGGTCCGGGTGCTGGCCGCCGACCCGGACTCCGGCCGGACCCGGCTGCTGGCCGAGCAGCACGATGCGCGCTGGGTCCAGCTCGTCCCGGGCACGCCCGCCCGTACGGGCTCCGGCCGCCTGGTCGCCCACGCCGACCTGGACGGCACCCGGCGGCTCACCGTCGGCGGCGTCCCGGTCACGCCGCCCGGTCTGCAGCTGGAGGCGGTCCTCGGCGTGGACGGCGACGACGTGCTCTTCACCGCCTCCGACGACCCCGTCCAGACGCACCTGTGGCTGCACACCCCGGCGACGGGCGTCCGGCGGCTCAGCGTCGCACCGGGCGTGCACGGCGGGACGCGGCGAGCGGGCACCCTCGTCCACGTCACCCGCACCGCCGAGCACCCGGGCGAACGCACCCACGTGATCCGCCAGGACCCGCCCGCCGCGGCGTCGCAGGCCGGACAGGCTGGGATCGAGGTGGTGTCCGTGGCGCAGCGGCCCGTGTTGACGCTGCGCCGCCTGTCGCTCGTCACCACCCGGCGCGAACTGCGCAGCCACCTGCACCTGCCCTCCTGGCACCGCCCCGGCGACCCGGCGCTGCCCGTCCTGCTGGACCCGTACGCGGGGCCGGCCGCGCGCCGCGTCACCGACGAGCAGGCGCCGATGATGTTCGTCTCGCAGTGGTTCGCCGAGCAGGGGTTCGCCGTCCTGGTCACCGACGGGGCCGGCACGCCGGGCCGCGGCCCCGACTGGGAGCGCGAGGTGCACGGCGACATGTTCGGCCCCGTGCTGGAGGACCAGGTGGCCGCCCTGCACGCGGTCGCCGAGCGCCACCCCGGGCTGGACCTGCGCCGGGTCGCCATACGCGGCTGGTCGTACGCGGGCACGCTGGCCGTCATGGCGGTGCTGCGCCGTCCCGACGTCTTCCACGCCGCCGTCGCCGGGGCCGCCCCGAGCGAGCAGCGCCTGTACGACACCCACTGGCGCGAACGCTTCCTCGGCCACCCCGACCGCCACCCCGAGCGCTACGACGCCTGCTCGACGCTGGTCGAGGCGCACACCCTGTCCCGGCCCCTGCAACTCGCCCACGGCCTGTCCGACGACAACGTGTTCCCGGCGGGCACGCTGCGCCTGTCGTCCGCACTGCTGGCCGCGGGACGCCCGCACGAGGTGCTTCCGCTGTCCGGCGCCTCCCACGCCCCGACCTCCGACGAGGACGTGTTCGAGGGCCTGCTCCTCCTCCAGCTCGACTTCCTGCGCCGGCACCTGACCCCGTAGCCCGCCGAGCCCCGCTTTGCGCGGGCCGGCTGTGCCGTCAGAAGGGGGTTCGGCCGGTGAGCAGGCCCGCGCCCAGGTGGGTGAGCTGGTGGATGACCATGTTGGCATGCCGGGTGCTGGCGATCAGGCCCGCGCGGTGCAGCACCTGGGCGTGGGCGCTGGCCGACGACAGCGAGGTGCCGGTACGGCGGGCCAGCTCGCTGGTGGTGCAGCCGGTGGTGGCGGCGACGCAGCGCAGGATGCGGGCCCGGTTGGCCCCGAGGAGGTCGGGCAGCGGGTCGCCGGGGCCGGGTTCGGGGGCGCGGCGCGGGGCCGGGAAGATCAGGACGGGAGGCAGGCTGGGGTCGGCCAGCGCGACCGGGGTGCAACGGCAGAAGTAGGACGGGATCAGGGTCAGTCCCCGGCCGCCGAGGTGGATCTCGTAGCGTCCGGGGGCGTAGTCGGTCTCCAGGACGGGCGGCCGCCAGCGGGTGCTCGGCGTGAGGGCGGAGAGCATGGCGTCCACGCCCTGGTCGGTGAGCAGCCGGGTGAGCCTGGCGCGTTCGCGGCCGAGCGCGCGTTCCATCGTGGCGCGGTGGGGGTCGAAGGCGACCTCGCAGTAGCGGCCGGCCAGGTGGGCCAGGTGGCGGAGCGCACGCCGGTGGCCGCGGGCCAGGCCGTCGAGGGCGGCGGGCAGGCTGACGTGCCGGCGCAACCGGTCGATCTCGTGGCGCACCCGGACGGCCGGGGTGTCGGCCAGCACCTCGACGCCGTTCCGCAACCCCGCCTGGGCCTCGTACGGGGTCAGGAAGTCGGGGAAGTAGGCCTTGATCGGCATCAGCGGGACCAGCGTCTCGCGCACCGGCCGCAGCAGCCCCGATCCGGACAGGTCGGCACGCGCCCGCCGCCGCCAGGCCGCCATGTCCTGGCCGCCGCCGGGCCGCTGCAGCACGTGCAGGCTCATGGCCATCTCCCACAGCTCGTCGACGCGGGAGGCGATGCGCACCCGGGCCAGGTCCTCCCCGGTGAAGATGATCTTCAACGTTCCCCTGGTCATGCCGGCATCCTCACCCGACCGGCTGGCAGCACGATCACCATCCGATTGACGGGCCACGACCCGCGTGTTCCGGCCCGGCCCCATCCCTGGCGGGCGGACCGGCCCGGCCGGCTTCCACGGCCGAGGCGGGCACGGCCGGTCCGCCATGCTCACCGCGACGGGCATGGCGGACGCCCGGCCTGGGTCATCGGCGGGCGGGGCGGATGACGAGGCGGCCGTGGGGAAGGTCGCCGGTCACCTGGACGTGCGGATGACCGGGGTTCGGGCGGCCGGGGACCTTGCAGGTCACGCGCCCCCATTCGGAACGCACCCCGTCGGTGTTCGCCGTGGCGCCCACCGGCAGGATGATCGTGGCGCTGCCGTAGGCCAGCTGGAGTTCGAGGTCGATCCGCGCGTACGGGACGTGGGCCCGCGACAGGTCGAGCCGCACCTTGCCGTACTTGGAGTCGACGCGCAGCCGTCGCGGGACCTCCCAGTCGCCGGTGCGTGTGACGCTGCCGCCGGTGGAGGACAGATGGACCGCCTCGTCCGGCAGGTCGCCGACGATCGGCGCCAGCTCGTGGGAGGAGGTGGCGGTGAGCGCCAGTTCGAGCCGGCGTTCCAGCTCGGCGGGGTCGAGCCGGCCGTCCGCGTACGCCTGTTGGACCAGCTCGACCGCCCGCTCGCGGTCAGCGCCCGAGACTGTGTTCATCGGCTGACGGCCCTCTTGTACAGCCGCGTCGCCAGCGGCACGAACACGACCAGGAGCAGGACCGACCACAGCAGCGACACCGGCACGGCGTGCCGCAGCGGCCAGGCGCCGGGCTGGGGCAGGGCGGCGCTGGTGTTGCCGAACAGCTCACGCGCGGCCTGGACGAGCGTGGAGACCGGGTTCCATTCGGCGATCGGCCGCAGCGGGCCGGGCAGGCGCGAGCTGTCGGCGAACGCGTTGGACAGGAAGACCAGCGGCAACGACGTCAGCGTGGCGATGTTGTTGAACACCTCGGGCGTGCGCAGGGCCAGCGCGACCGTGGCCGTCACCCAGGAGAAGGCGTAGGCGAACAGCAGCAGCATCGCGAACCCGAGGGCCGCCTGCGCCGGTGAGCTGTGGACGCGCCAGCCGACCAGCAGGCCGACGAGCGCCATGGTGGCGATGCTGGTGACGTTCATGATGACGTCGCTGAGGGTCTGGCCGGTGAGCACCGCCGTCGGGGACATCGGCAGGGTGCGGAACCGGTCGAAGATGCCCTTCTGCAGGTCCTGGGTCAGCGTGTAGCCGGTGATCTGCGCGCTGGTGACGATCGTCATGACGAAGATCCCGGGGAGCAGGTACTCGCCGTAGGACATGCCGGGCAGCTCGATCATGCTGCCGAAGACGTAGGTGAACAGCACCACGAACACGATGGGCAGCATGATCACGCCACCCAGCAGGTCGGGGGCTCTGCGGATCTTCAGCGCGTTGCGCTTGGCGATGGTCAGGCCGTCGGCGGCGGCCAGCTGGAGGGCGTTCATCGGACGGTCTCCTTGGTCTTCTCGTCGGCCTGGCGTCCCGTGAGGGTGAGGAACACGTCGTCGAGGGTGGGCCGGCGCAGCCCGGCGTCGCGGACGGCGATCCGCTCGGCGGCCAGGTGGCCGAGCGCCTGGGTCAGCGCGGCCGCGCCGCCGGTCACCGGGATCGTCATCCGCAGCGCGGCGGCGTCGATCTGCACGTCCCCCAGGGCCAGCGGCGCCAGGGCGCGGGCGGCGGTCTCCAGGTTCGCCGCGCTGGTCACCGAGACCTGGATGCGGTCGCCGCCGACCTGGTCCTTCAGCTCCTCGGCCGTGCCTCGCGCGATCACCCGCCCCTGGTCGACCACCGCGATGCGGTCGGCCAGCCGGTCGGCCTCCTCCAGGTACTGGGTGGTCAGCAGGACGGTGGTGCCCTCCCGGACGAGCTCGGCGATGACGTCCCACAGGCTGATCCGGGCGCGCGGGTCGAGGCCGGTGGTGGGCTCGTCCAGGAAGAGCACGGGCGGGTTGGCGACCAGCGCGCCGGCCAGGTCGAGGCGGCGGCGCATGCCGCCGGAGTAGCCGCGCACCGGGCGGTCGGCGGCGTCGGCGAGGTCGAAGCGCTCCAGCAGCTCGCGGGCGCGCTCGCGGCTGGGCCTGGTGCCCAGGTGGTAGAGGCGGCCGACCATCTCCAGGTTCTCGGCGCCGGTCAAGTGGTCGTCGACGGCGGCGTACTGGCCGGAGGCGCCGATGCGGGCGCGCAGCCGGTGGGCGTCGCGCACGACGTCGAGCCCGGCCACGGTGGCGTGGCCGGCGTCCGGCCGCAGGAGCGTGGTGAGGATCCTCACCGTGGTGGTCTTGCCGGCGCCGTTGGGGCCCAGCAGGCCCAGCACCGTCCCTTCGGGGACGGTCAGGTCCATCCCGTCGAGGGCGGCCACGTCGCCGTATCTCTTGGTCAGTCCTTCGGCCACGATCGCGTCAGGCATGTCGGTCTCCTAGCTCGTCAGGAACGGTGGATGACGATGTCCCCATGGGTGGTGTGGGCGCGGACCTCGACGATCGCCGCCCCGTCGCCGGGGTCGTCGCCCGGGTCTAGGGTGACGTCGACCGTGCCGTACCTGGAGCTGACGTCCAGCCAGGCGGCGGTGCCCGCCCGGACGCCGAGGTCGAGGCCGCCACCGGTGGTCTCCATGACGACCGCGCCGGAGGACATCTCGTGGATCTGCACGCCGGCGTAGGCGGTCTTGGCGACGACGCCGGCCAGCGGGCGGTCGACGGTGATGTCGCCGTGGGCGCTGTTGAGCCGCAGCTCGCCGGTCACCACGCCGAGGCGCACCTCGCCGTGGGCGGTCTTGACCGCGGCGGCGCCGTCGATCTCGCCGACCCGGATGTCGCCGTGGTTCGTGGTGATCTCGGCGTGCCCGCGGGCGCGGGTGACGGAGATGTTGCCGTGGGCGCTCTTCAGGCGCAGCCGGCCCGCCTCCTCGACGCGGATGTCGCCGTACGTGGTGGTGACGGTCACCTCGCCGAGCAGGCCGCGGCAGGAGACGCCGCCGGGCGTCTTGGCGTCGAGGCGGGATCCGGCCGGCAGCTCGATCGTGACGTCCACCGAGCCCGTGCCGAGCAGCAGCGAACGCGCCCAGTCGGCGGGCGACTCGACGAGCTTTCCGAGCGAGAGCCCCCAGCCGAGGACCGGCGCTCCCTGCTCCTTGTCGGCGGCCACCGTGAGCCTGCCGTCGGCGTGATGGACCTGGACGTGCCGGGCCGCCTGCACGTCGGCGTCGTTGTGCTCGTCGCTCGGGCGGACCTCGACCACGGTGTCGGCACGGTCGCCCGCGACGACGCGGACGGCGGCGGTCCCCAGGTCGAGGAGGACGACGATGGGTCGGGGCGTGTCGAAGACCGGCATTCCGGACTCCTTCTCGTCGGTCGGCATGGTCATCAGCGCACCCAGCCGCTGTAGCGGTTGCCGGTCTGCCGGGCGGGGCCGCGGGGGGTGCGGCGGGCGGCGTCGCCGGGGTCGAGGGCCGCCGAGACGGCGCGGACCAGCCAGGCGTTGACCGACAGCCCTTCGCGCGCGGCGGCCTCCTCGATGCGCGGCTTGAGCGCCTCGGGGACCCGGAGCGAGATCCGGGACGTACCACCCTCGTCGGCGTCGGAGGGCGGCGGCGCGGGCGGTTGCGGTGGCGGGTGCGCGCCCGGCCCTGCCGCACCCATGGCACCACCCGTGGCGGCTTCGCCCTCCTCCGCGAACGGATGGGCGGCGGGCGGTGGCGTCACGACGAAGGCGGGGTCGCGCCCGCGCAGGCGCACCTCGACCGACCCGGGCGCGAGGTCCTGGGTGATCTCGTCCGCGGCGGCCGACAGGGCCTCCAGCAGGGCGAGGCGGGCGGCCGACGCCAGCGTCGCGGAGAAGTGTTCGGCCAGCGCACGAGCTTCCTCGCCGCCCGTGCCGGCGGCGAGCATGAGCTCGCGCCGGAGTTGGTCCACATACGGCGCAAGGTCCATGACGCCATCATGACATGCAGAGTGACGCCATCGCAACCGCGCTATGACGTCACTATGGCGTCACACCTCAGCCGGGCAGGGACGGGGACAGCGCGGTGACGACGCGGTGACGCAGCAGCTCGTACTCCTCCCGGCAGCGGCGCGGCGCGTCGGGGGGACGCTGCTGGACCTGGGGGTTCACGACGACCTCACCCGGGTGGAACTGGTCCCCGGCGAAGTCGATCTCGGTGCCGTCGGGCAGGCGGTTCCAGTAGTGGTGACCGACCTTGACGCCATCGGCTTGCACCTCGGCCAGGATCAGGTCTCCCCCGAGCAGGTCATGGACCACCAGGGCGGTCGTGCCGCACTGCCCTCTGGCGGGGTTGGCGGGCCGCCATTCCTCCCGCGCGGCGGTGTCGCAGGTGTCGGGCCCCCACGCGGCCCGTATCACCGGACGCAACAATTCCAGTATCAACATCGGGGCAGTGTCGCAGGCGGGTCCGACAGTCCACCGTTCTCCGGCGGGCGCCGATCGGGAAGGACACCGGTTCCGGAACCGGGGAACCGGGCGGCCGTCGCAGGGGTCCAAGTCGAGGGCGGCGTTCCGCGCCGGCGTCGGGCGCCTGAGGGCGCAGACGTGTCGGCCGACGCCGCGGGTGGCCCTTCCCGCCCTGCGACGCGAGCTGGACGCCGCCCCTCCAGCTCCCCCTTCAGGCGAGGGCGCCGTCGAGCACCTTGTCGAGGAAGGCGTCCAGGTTGACCGCGGCGCGGGCGACGCGTTCGGGCACGGTCAGCGACTCGAACCGGACGCCCAGCTCGGTCTGCTTCAGCTCCCGCACGTACAGGGAGCAGGCCAGGTCGGAGCACATGTACGCGCCCACCGTGTTGCCCTGCCGTCCCGCCGCGCCGACCCGGGGCGCGGTGAACAGCGCGACCCCGGTCCCGGCGTGCGGGGTCACGCAGATCGAGCACAGCGTGCTCTTGGTGAAGCTCCTGCGCACCTCCTGGCCGAGCCGCAGCGCGACGCCGACCGCCGCGCCGCCGCGCTCAGCCACCAGGTACGCGCGCTCGGGCGCCCCCGGATCGCGCCAGCCCAGGAAGTCGAGGTCGGGCCAGGGCAGCTCGGACAGCCCCCGGGGGACGGCGAGCCTGCGGGCCTCGCCCTTGGAGCAGTTGACGAAGGACGAGCGGATCTCGTTCTCGGTGACGGGGTTCATGACGTGCCTGCTTTCGAGGACGGGAGGAACAGGGCGGGCAGGAGGCAGAGCGCGACGGCGGCCAGCGCGACCCAGAAGGCGGGCCGGTAGCCGCCGTGCTGGAGCAGCACGGCCACACAGGCGGTGCCGGCCGCCGCGCCGACCTGCTGGCCGATGGCGTTGGCGGTGGTCGCGGCGGGCACCTTGGCCGGCGGCAGCGAGTGGTAGAGGGTGATCATGGTGGGTGAGACGGCGAGAGCCGCCCCCACCCCGCGCACGAACAGCGCCACCGGCAGCAGCGCCGTGCCCGTGCCCGGGTCGGCCAGCGCGAACGGCAGCGTCCCGGCCGCCAGCAGGACCAGGCCCGTGACGACGATCCGGCGCGGGTTGCCGTTGAGGTCGATGAGCCGGCCGGCGGCGAGCACCGCGACGAGCATGCCGAGCCCCTGCGGCGCGAGGACCAGCCCGGCGCCGAGCGCCCCGGAGCCTTCGGCCGTCTGGAAGAACAGCGGCACCAGGAACACGGCGGCGAACAGGGAGAAGTTCGCCAGGAAGGCCAGCGCGGCGGAGGCGGCGAAGGCCCGGTCGCGGAACAGGCCGGGCTCGATGATCCGCGGCCCGGAGGTGCGGGCGGCCCGCCACAGGCAGCCGGCCAGCAGCAGCGCGCCGGCCGCCGCGGTCAGCGCGGCGACGGGCTCACCGGCCCCGCTCAGCCCGTGGAGCAGCAGGGTCAGGCCGCCGCTCACGCCGAGCAGGCCGGCCAGGTCGAGGCGTTCGGCCGGGCCGTCAGGCCGGGCGGTGCGGACGTACAGGGCGGAGAGGACGACGCCGGCCGCCACGAACGGGACGTTGACCAGGAACACCCACCGCCACGACAACGCCTCCAGCAGCACGCCGCCGACGACCGGCCCGAGGACGGGCGCGAACACGGCGGGTACGGCCATCAGCGCCATCATCCGCCCGAGCCGGTCGCGCCCGGCCAGCTCGACGACGATGATCCGGCTGAGCGGGAACAACATGCCCGCCCCCGCCCCCTGCACGACGCGGAAGGCGACGAGGCTGCCGAGCGACCAGGCCGACCCGCACAGGATCGAGCCGGCCAGGAACACGCCGAGCGAGACGGTCCAGGCCGTTCCCGCGCCGAACCGCCGGGCGGCCCACCCGGTCGCCGGGATGACCGCGGCCAGGGCGAGCAGGTAGGCGGTGGTCACCCATTGGGTGGCCGCCAGGTCGGCGGAGAACGTGCGGGCCAGGGTGTGCGTGGCGACTCCGACGACGGTGCCGTCGAGCAGCGCGGTGAACGCGCCGAGGGTGAGCACCCCGGCGACCGTCACCAGCCGCCGGTCGAGGCCGGGCGGAGGCCCTGCGGTGTGCGCGTGCGCGCCTGTGCCGGTCATGGGGACACCTGCCAATGCCTGAGGGCGCTGTCGAGCGCGTCGATGATCGCGTCCCACGACTGCCGGACGTCGCGGGAGGCCTGGAAGCCGCCGCGGGCCTCCAGGTTGGTGAAGCCGTGGAAGGTGCTGCGGAGCAGCCGGATGGCGTCGGTGTGGGCCGGTTCGGGCAGCCCGTACGCGGCCACGACGGCGTTGGTGGTGGTGAAGATGCGCTGCACGTCGGCGCACGCGGCGACGATCTCGGGGTCGAGCCGGAGCTGGGTGGCCTCGTACAGGCCCGGGTGGGCCAGGGCGAAGTCGCGGTAGGCGGCGGCGAAGGCGGCCAGCGCGTCCTTGCCCGCCTTGCCGGCGACCGCCGCGGTCAGGGCGTCGGCCTGGATGCGGGCGGCCCGCAGCGCCACGCGTACGCGCAGGTCCTGGAGGTTCCTGACGTGGGAGTAGAGGCTCGCGTCCGCGACGCCGAAGCGGCGCGCCAGCGCCGAGAGCGTCAGGTTGTCGAACCCGGCCTCGTCGGCCAGTTCCCCGGCCGCCTCCGTCACGCGGTCCGCCGTCAGACCCGCCCGAGCCATCATGTTCCACCTCCGCAGCAGCAAACCTAACCTTCCTAGGTTTTACCCTAGGGATCCTAGGTTTCGCAAATCAGGAAAACTTGGGATCAGGTTGGAACGTGGCTGGAGCAGCCGTTCGTAACGTGGCGGACATGAGAGTGCTCGTCGATCTGAACCGCTGCCTGAGCTACGGGCAGTGCGTGTTCGCGGCGCCGGCGGTCTTCCGCTTCCACGGCGCCGAGTCACTCGAGTACGACTACGCCCCCGCCGACGCGATGCGCGAGCAGGTACGGGAGGCCGCCGCGGCCTGCCCGGTGCAGGCGATCAGCTACTCGCCGGACGACCGTGCGTAGCGCGGTGATCGTCGGCGCCTCGCTGGCCGGGCTGCGGGCCGCCGAGACGCTGCGCGCCAAGGGCTTCACCGGGGAGCTCACCCTGATCGGCGACGAGCCGTACGAGCCCTACGACCGGCCGCCGCTGTCCAAGCAGGTGCTGGCCGGACGGGCCTCGCCCGCGCACACCGCGCTCGTCATGGCCGAGGACCTGCGGGCGCGCTGGCTGCTCGGCGAGCCCGCCACCGGCCTGGACCTGCGCACCCGCCAGGTACGCCTGTCCGGCGGGCGGGAGATCGGCTTCGACCGGGTGCTGATCGCCACCGGCACCCGGGCGCGGCCCTGGCCGGACCCCGCCGAGGCGGCCCTGGACGGCGTCTTCACGCTGCGCGGACGCGACGACGCGGCGAGCCTTCAGGCCGCGCTCGCCGCCGGGCCGAGCCGGGTGCTGGTCATCGGCGGCGGGTTCACCGGCTCGGAGATCGCCTCCGTCTGCCGCGAGATGGGCCTGGCCGTGACGGTCGCGGAACGCGGCCCGGCCCCGCTGGCCGGCGCCCTGGGCGCGGCGGCCGGGAGCGTGGCCGCCCGGCTGCACCGCGAGCACGGCGTGGACCTGCGGGTGAACACCACGGTCATGGCCCTGGAGGGCGACGCGGACGGCCGGCTGCGCGCCGCCCACCTGTCCGACGGCGACGTGCTGCCGGTCGAGGTCGCGGTGGTGGCGCTCGGGGCCGTCCGCAACACCGAGTGGCTGGCCGGATCGGGCCTGGCGGCCGACCCGCGCGGGGTGGTGTGCGACGCCGCCTGCCGGGCCTTCGACGCCGACGCGATCGTCACGTCCGACGTCTTCGTGGCCGGGGACGTGGCCCGCTGGCCGCACCCGCACTACGACGGCCTGCTGCTGGCCGTGGAGCACTGGGACAACGCGGTGCGCCAGGCGTCCACGGCCGCGCACAACATGGTCGCCGACCGGCCGCGCCCGCACCGGGGGCTGCCCGCGTTCTGGTCCTACCAGTTCGGCGTCAGCATCAAGTCCGTCGGGCTGCCGACGATCGCCGACGAGGTGGTGGTCACGCAGGGTTCGGTGGCCGAGCGCCGCTTCGTGGCCTGTTTCGGCCGCCAGGGCCGGTGCGTGGCGGCGGTCGCGGTGGACGCGCCACGCGCGCTGCCCGCCTACGCCGACCTCATCGAGGCGGCCGCGCCCTTCCCGCCCGACCTGCGGGCCGCCGACGGGCCGCGCACGCTGCTCCCGGTGCCCGCCGGCCTCGCCGTGGACGGCCAGTCCACCCACAGCCCGACGGCCGCGGTGACCGGGCCCGGCCCGACCGCGCGCGAGGTGCCGCGCGAGCGCGACCCCCGCTCGCCGCTGACCGCGCCGCCGCTGGAATGAGAGCCGGAGGACGACCATGGCCCACCAGGTGACGCAGAGCCTGTTCGCGCAGGTCCTGGACGAGGCGAGCCGCCCGGACCCGTACCCGCTGTACGCCCGGCTGCGCGAGACGCCCGTCGCCCGCCAGGGGGACGACCTGTACGCGGTGAGCACGTACGCCGAGATCGTCTCGCTGCTGCACGACCCGCGGATCAGCTCCGACGAGCGCAAGAGCAGGAGCGGCTCCGGCTCGTTCGGCGCCTCCGGCAGGCTCATGGCCGCCCGGAACGCCGAGGACGGGCAGGACGGGCAGGACTCGCGGAAACCGGCGTTCATCTTCCTCGACCCACCCGACCACGACCGGCTGCGGCGGATCGTCATGCGGCACTTCACCCCCGAGCGGATCAACCGGCTCGGTGAGGACGTGGTGTCGCTGGTGGCCGAACTGCTCGACCGCCGCGCCGGCTCCGACTCCATGGACGTGGTGGACGATTTGGCCTACCCGCTGCCGGTCACGGTGATCTGCGAGCTGCTCGGCGTGCCCAAGGAGGACGAGCCGCGCTTCCATGGCTGGGCCTCGGCGCTGGCCCGTACGCTGGACCCGCCCGAGGGGCTGTCGGAGGAGGAGGTGCGGCAGGCGGAGGCTGCCGCGCCGGAGCTGCGCGCGTACCTGGTCGGCCTGGCCGGCGAGCGGCACGCCCGCCCGTCGGACGACCTGCTGTCGGCGCTGCTCACCGACGGCGAGGCCGAGCGGATGGATCCTCAGGAGATCATCGCGACGATGGCCCTGCTGCTCATCGCCGGTCACGAGACGACCGTCAACCTGATCACCAACGGCATGCTGACGTTCCTGCGCAACCCGGAGGCGCTGGCGCGGCTGCGCGCCGACCCCGCGCTGATCGTGCCGGCCGTCGAGGAGGTGCTGCGCTACGACCCGCCGGTGCAGTTCCGCACCCGCACGACGCTGGCCGACATCGAGATCGCCGGGGTCACCATCCCCCAGGGCGCGGACGTGGCGCTGCTGCTGGCCTCGGGCAGCCGGGACCAGGCCCGCTTCCCCGGCGCCGACCGCTTCGACCCGGCGCGCCGGGACAACCAGCACCTGGGGTTCGGCGGAGGCGTCCACTACTGCGTGGGGGCGCCGCTGGCCCGGATCGAGGCGCGGGCCGCGCTGGGGGCGCTGGTGACCCGGCTGGTCGGGCCGGAACTGGCCGCCGACCCGCCGCCGTACCGGCACAGCGCGTCACTGCGCGGCCCCGCGCACCTGACGGTGGGCTTCGCCCGCCTGCTCTAGTGCCCCTCAAGGAGGCGGGCCAGGGCGTCCAACGTCTCCTGCCGGGTGCCCGGGGGCGGGGAGACGCGCAGTACCGGCTCGCGCAGGTCGAGCGGGGCGCGGGCGACCGGCGCGACGCCCACCAGCAGGCCCGCCCCGGCCGCCGCCGCCGCGGTCCTGGCGGCGTCGCCGCCGTCGGGCGGGCGCAGGGTGACGACGGCCGTCGGCTCGTCGTACGGCTCCACCACCCGCCAGCCGCCCCGGCCGTCGAGCGTGTGCCGGGCCGTCGCGCCCAGGTCGGCGAGGTGGCCGCGGACCGCGTCCGGCCCCAGGTCGTGGTGCTCCAGGACGGCGACGCCGAGGCCGACCCGCGCCGCGACCGCCGACTCGGCGCTCTCGTAGCGCGCGGCCCCGGGCAGCGGCCCGGTGCGCGGCGGGTCGTCCAGCCATACGTGACCGCCGAGCGTGGGGGCCGCCGCGTCCATCTCCTCGGTGAGGCCGGGCACGATGAGGAAGCCGACGCCGCGCGGCCCGGCCAGCCACTTGCGGGAGGTGCCGACGTAGGCGGTGGCCCGCGCGCCGGTGACGTCCAGGTGGCCGAGCGACTGGCACACGTCCAGGACGAGGGGCACGCCGGCCTCCCGGCACAGGCGGCCGATCTCCCTGACCGGCTGCGCGGTCCCCCGGTGGGAGGGCAGGTGCGGAAGGGTGACCAGGTCCAGGCCGCGGCGCAGGGCGGCGGACAGGGCGTCGAGGTCGAGGCGGGCGTCGTCGTCGGCGGGCAGCTCGGCGAGGGTCCAGCCGCGCTCGGCGGCCAGGCGGCGCAACAGCATGAGCGTGCTGCCGTACTCCGAGCGGGTGAAGCCGACCCGGGCGCCCGGCGGCAGGCGCCAGCCGCCGAGCAGCGCCGCCATCGCGGCCGTGCCGCTCTCCAGGAAGGCGACGTCGGCGGCGGCCGCGCCGGTCAGGGCGGCCAGCGCGGACCTGGGCGCGGTGAGGCCGGGCACGGCGGCGTACCCGCCGCGCTCGCGTTCCCGTTCCAGGTGCTCGACCGTCGCGGCCAGCACGCGGTCGCTGGGCACGTTGCAGCCGGCCGCGTCGAGGTGGCCGGGCGGCCCGGCCGAGCGCGCGGCCCGCCAGCGTTCGGCGATCACGTACCGGCCGGCAGCGGCCCGCCGGTGTTCGGCCATCACGTACCGGCCAGCAGCAGCCCGAAGTCGCCGTCGGGGTCGGTCCACGAGCGCAGGACGGTGAACCCGGCCGCGGCCAGCTCCTCCCCCAGCGGCTCCAGCCGGAACTTGGCGCTGATCTCGGTCCGCATCTCCTCCCCCGCGGTGAAGTCCACCGTCAGCCCGAGCGCGCCGACCGGCACCCGCATGTCCCGGGTGGCCCGCAGCCGCATCTCGATCCACTCGTTGCGCTCGTCGTACAGGGCGACGTGCTCGAACGCCTCCGGCTCGAACCCGGCCGCCAGCTCCCGGTTCACCACGCGCAGGACGTTCCTGTTGAACGCGGCCGTCACCCCGGCGGCGTCGTCGTAGGCGGCGACCAGCCGCGCGGTGTCCTTGACCAGGTCGGCGCCGAGCAGGAACGTGTCGCCGGACCGCAGGGTGGCGCGCAGTTCCTTGAGGAACACCTGGCGGGCGGCCGGTTCGAGGTTGCCGATCGTGCCGCCGAGGAAGGCCACCATGCGCCTGCCCGAGCGCGGCAGCAGCCGCAGGTGCCGCTCGAAGTCGGCGCACACCGGCCGCACCTCCAGCCCGGAGTAACGGCCGCCCAGCCGGCGCGCGGCCGCCTCCAGCGTGACGGCGTCCACGTCCACCGGCGTGTAGGCGCGCAGCGTGCCCGCCGCGGTGAGCGCGTCCAGCAGGATCACGGTCTTCTCGCTCGTGCCCGACCCCAGCTCGACCAGCGTGTCGGCGCCGCTCGCCGCGGCGATCTCGCCCGCCCGCGCGCGCAGGATCGTCAGTTCGCGGCGGGTCGGGTAGTACTCGGGCAACCGGGTGATGCGCGAGAACAGGTCGCTGCCCGCCTCGTCGTAGAACCACTTGGGCGGCAGCCACTTCGGCGTGGCCGTCAGCCCGGTCCTGACGTCGTGTTCGAGCGCCTGGCGCAGGTAGCCGGGGTCAAGATGGTTGATCACACGGACGGTCGGCTGGGTGACGGGCACGAGATCCTCCTTCAGAAGGTCACAACGGCTGGACGCGTACGTCGCCCGGCGTGGCGGTCAACAGGCTGCGATCGGGCACCGCCTGCCAGCCCGGCCGGTCGTCCAGCGGCTCGCTGGCCACGTACACGCCGTCCTGGTCGGCATGGAAGAAGAGGGTGTCGCCCCAGACGGTCGCGGCGAGCGCGGTGCCGTCGCAGGCGAGCAGGTTCAGGCGGGCGGCGGGGTCCTTCTCCCCCGCGCGCACGACGACGTCGGCCAGCGCCGCGGCCAGGCCGAGCCCCGCGCTCCCGCGGGCGAACACGGCGGCGGCCAGCCAGGCCGAGTCGCAGGGGCTCTCGGGCAGGTCGTCGGCCAGGTCCATGACCGCGTCGCGCTCGACCCGGCCGTTGTGGCTGAGCAGCCAGCCGCCCCCGGCGAACGGCGCGGTGGCGCTCTCCTCGACCGGCATGCCGGTCGTGGCGCACCGCACGGCCGCCAGCAGGCAGTGGGAGCGGGCGATCTCGGCGAGCGCGGGCAGGTTGGCGTCGGCCCAGATGGGGATCGCGCGGCGGTAGCGCACGGGCTCGGTCCTGGCCGGGTCGTACCAGGCCATGCCGTAGCCGTCGGCGTTGACCGTGCCGTGGCGCTGCCGCCGGGGCGCGTACGACTGGGCGAGCAGGCCGTGCTCCGGCTCGTGGATCAGCGTGGTCAGCGCGCGCGGGGCGCCCAGCCAGGCGGCGTGCCGGCACATCTAGGCCCGCTCGGCGTCACGGGCGCAGCGGAAACCGGTGAAGATCTGCCGCCTGATCGGGTAGTCCCAGTTCCGGAACGTCGTCCGCACCGCCGCCGGGTCGGCCGCCCACGAGCCGCCGCGCAGCACCCGGTACTCCTGCCCGAAGAAGACCTCGCTGTACTCCTTGTACGGGAAGCTGCGGAATCCGGGATAGGGCTGGAACCACGACCCCGTCCACTCCCACACGTCGCCGACCATCTGCTCGGCCCCGTACGCGCTCGCCCCGGCCGGATAGGCGCCCAGCGGGGCCGGCCGGGCCGCGCGGTGACCGAGGTTGGCCAGGTCCGGACGGGGATCCTCGTCGCCCCACGGGTACTTGCGGGCCCGTCCGGCCGCCGGGTCCCAGCCGCAGGCCTTCTCCCACTCGGCCTCGGTCGGCAGCCGCCGGCCCGCCCACCGGGCGTAGGCGTCGGCCTCGTACCAGCTCACGTGCTGGACCGGCTCGTCCATCGGGACCGGCTCGGCGCGGCCGAATCGGGTGCGCCACCAGGTGCCGCCGTCGCGGGTCCAGAACAGCGGCGCGGCCACTCCGCTCCGCTGCCGCCAGCGCCAGCCGTCCGGGTGCCACCAGCGCGGGTCGTCGTAGCCGCCGGAGTCGACGAACGCGGCGTAGGCGGCGTTGCCGACCGGCAGCCGGTCGATCCAGTAGGCGGGCAGGTCGACCTGGTGGGCGGGGCGTTCGTTGTCGTAGGCCCAGGGCAGGGTGCCGGTGCCCATCTGGAAGGGTCCGGCGGGGACGTGCACCTCGTCGGAGCCGGCGGCGCGGCCCGGCGGCAGGTCGCCGTCGCGGATCAGGCCGGGCTGCCCGGACAGCTGCCAGGTGGCCAGCATCGTCTCGTCGTGCTGGTGCTCGTGCTGGATGACCAGGCCGAACACGAACCCGTCGCGGTGCAGCGGCGCGGCGGACTCCAGGTCGATCGCGTCCAGGACGTCGAGCACCCGGCCGCGTACGCCGCCGATGTACTTCCTGGCCTCCTCCGGGCCGAGGATCGGCAGGGTGGGACGGTCCTTGCGGGGGTGTTTGAAGGCGTCGTAGATGTCGTCGATCTCGGGGCGCAGCGGCGTGATCCCGGCGGCCTCGCGCAGCACCCACAGCTCCTCGTAGTTGCCGACGTGCGCGAGGTCCCACACCAGCGGCGACATCAGCGGGGAGTGCTGGCGCAGCAGCAGGTCGTCCTCGGCCTCGGTGTAGGTCAGCGAACGGTCGCGTACCGCGGTCAGCTCGGCGGCGATGCGCTGCTTGATGTCGTTCATGCCCGTCCTTCTCCGCTCAGCCAGGCCGGCAGCCGCCGTACCGGGTCCGTCATCAGGTCCATCAGGTCGGCCGCCGGGGAGCGGCCCGCGCTCACGTACCGGGCGGCGAAGCCGGACACCTCGGCGGCCAGGCCGGGGGGCACGCCGAGCCGGGGCAGCGCCTCGACGGCGGCGCGGAAGGCGGCCTCGGCGGCGCGGGCGAGCCGCGGGTCGGTCAGGCCGCACCTGGCGGCCACCTCCGCCAGGTCCGCGACGGGCTCGGCGGCCGCCAGGGCGGCGTCGGCGGCGCGGTCGTCGGTGATCAGCGCGTGGGTGACCGCGACGCACACCGGCCAGTCGTCGGGGTGCTGGGCGTCGAGGTAGCGGATCTCCAGCCAGCCGCGCGGCCGGACCGGCGGGAAGAGCGTGGTGGCGTGGTAGGCCAGGTCGTCGGGGGTGGGCGGGCGCTCGCCCGCACCGTCGAGCCAGTCGCGGAAGGTCGAGCCGTCACCGACCGCGCGGTAGCGGCGCTCGTCCTCGCGGACGAGCATGAGCCGGGCGTCGAGCAGGTACGCCGCCCAGGCCGCCGCCGGGTCGCCGGAGCCGTCGACGGGGGCGGTGCGGGTCGGGTCCAGGTTCTCCCAAACGGCCTGGCGGCCCGACATCCAGCCGCAGGGGCGTCCGTGGCTCAGCGGCGAGTTGGCGAAGGCCGCGGTCAGGACGGGCGCGAGCAGCCGGGCGCGCTCCCACCGGGCCGCCGGCCGTTCCCCCAGGTCCACGTTGACCTGGACGGACGCGGTCGAGCACATCATCAGCGGCCCGTACGGGCGGCCCAGGAACTCGGCCATGGCGTCGTAGCGCGGCTGGCGGAGCTGCCGCCGGGCCGGGCGCAGCGGGTCGAGCCCCACCCCGGCCAGCACCAGCCCCTCCCGCCCGAGCGCCGCGCGTACGGTGGCGACGTCGGCGGCCAGCCGCCCGACGGCCTCGGCGAGCGGCCCGGCCGGGCCCGACAGCTCGATCTGGCCGCCCGGCTCGTACGTCACCCGGCTCCCGCCGGCCAGTGCCGGGACGGCCCGCTCGACCCGGCCCATCGGCACCTGCCGCGCCGGGTCCGCCCGGTCGAAGACCAGGAACTCCAGCTCGGCCCCCACCCGGTCGCCCGGGGCGGGGGCGAAGCACCTGCGTGCGAACTCCTCGACCTCCGGCACGCCCCGCAGCGGCCGGCCGGCCGCTTCCGAGGCGCCGGACCCGCCGGCCACCGGGCCGGTCATCGCGTGGCGCATGTGGATACAGACCCGCGAGGCCCGCCAGCGTTACGCGAAATCTGATGATCCGCCTAAATTTGCCCCTTTCGCACCCTTCGCGAGGGAGCGTCACCCTCGATGGCGGCGGGCCCTGAAGGCGGACATCAGGCGGTCGCGGGTGCCGTCGGACAGCTTGCGCTCCGGCGGGAACTGGCCGAGGGCCCGGATGGTCTCGCGGAACTGGTCGAGCTGCCGCCCGCAGTCGGCGCAGGACGCCGCATGCGCCTCGAACCCCTCACGTTCGGGCCGGTCAAGAGCGTCGTCAAGATAGGCGGTGATGAGTTCCACCAGCTCGTCGCACGTGAACCGCTTCACGACGTTGACCGCCTCACCTCTGAACGTTGAACCGTTTAACCTATTCTGACCGCTTCACGGACTGGTAGTAGCCTTCGAGCCGGTCCCGGACCGTGGCCCTTGCCCGGTGCAGGAGCACTCGTTGGTTGGCGGCCGAGATCTCCAGGATCTCGCAAACCTCCTCGGACGTGCATCCCTCCAGGTCACGCAGCGTGATCACGACCCGCTGCCGGGGCGGCAGCCCGGCCAGCGCCTCCCCGATGAGGCCGCGGGCCTCCGAGGCCAGCACCGCGCCCTCCGGCGTGGGGCCGTGCTCCTTCTGGGCCGGCCCGGCCGGCGGCTCGAACGCGCTCCACGGCAGCGTGCGGCTCTCCCGCAGGCCGCGCTTCTTGGCGGTGTTGACCAGGATGCGGTAGACCCACGTCTTGACCGAGGAGCGCCCCTCGAACCCGTCGATGGCGCCGATGACCGCCAGCCACGTGTCCTGCACGACCTCCTCGGCCGAGTCGTCGGTGGACACGTAGGACCTGGCCGCCCGCAACATCCCCCGTGACCAGGTGTCGAGGAGCGCGGCGAACATCGACTCGTCCCCGGCGCGCAACGCCGCCACGACGACGTCGTCCGGGGGCAGCCCACCGCCCGCGAAAGGCCCCACGATCGTTTCCTCCCGGTCGAGCGTCGGGGACATCATGACATCGGGCCGCGCGTCGTCCACGCCCGGCCGGCCGCCGGGCACGTGCGGGACTCACGCTCCAGGCTAGCCCTCGCCCCCTCGTACCTGAAGATCGCACACCGGTCCGCGCCCGCACGTCGTACGGCGGCACCGACAGGGAACCTTCCCCGGCGGAGGCCGTCCAGCCGCGCGGGACCGGGATCGCCGCAGGTCAGTCGCGGTCGTGGTGGCAGACGGCCTCCAGCATGACGCCGTGCGGGTCGAGCCAGAACGCGGCGTGGTAGGGCGGCGGGTACTCCGGGAACTCCTTGGGCTCGTGCAGCACCTCCGAGCCGAGCTCCACGGCCCGGGCGTGCGCCTCCGCCACCGCTGACCGGCTGGGCACCATGAACGCCAGATGTTGCAGCCCGGTGCGGTGCCGCGAGTAGCCGCCGGGCTCCTGCGAGGGGTAGAGGAACAGGTACGTGCCCGGCTTGTCGTTCGCCGGCATGTAGCCGATCTCCTCCTCGCTGTCGAAGAACTCCTTGTAGCCGAGGAGGGGCAGGAGGGCGTCGTAGTATTCCTTGGCCGCCCGCATGTCGGGGACGTTGATGCCGATATGACCGATCATGCACGGAGTATCGCGGCCCCCGGCCCGCGGCGGCAACGTGTCGGACCACGCTGTTACGGTCGCGGGCATGGGAAGAAGAGTGCCTCCGTCCGGTGGCGAGAAGGAGAGCCTGCACGCCAGCCTCGACCGGCACCGCGACGTCGTCGTGTGGAAGCTCCAGGGGCTCGGCGAGGAGCAGGTCAGGCGGCCGATGACGCCGTCCGGCACGTCGCTGCTCGGCATCGTCAAACACCTGGCCGCCGTCGAGTACGGCTGGTTCTGCTCGACGTTCGGCCGCGAGGCCGAGCCGCTGTGGTTCGCCCCCGAGGACGACTTCGAGATCGGCGAGCGGGAGACCACCGAGCAGATCGCCGCCTTCTACGGCCGGGCCCGCGCGGCCGCCGACAAGGCGATCTCCGACCTCCCCCTCGACGCGCCCGGCACCTCGTGGGCGGGCGAGCCGGTGACGCTGCGCTGGGTGCTCATCCACATGATCGAGGACACCGTGCGGCACGCGGGCCACATGGACATCCTGCGGGAGCTGATCGACGGCGCCACCGGCGACCATCCCCGCTGACCGTCACGCGGCCGGCGCCCTCGTCACAGGGCGGCGGGCAGCACCGGCCGGCCGCGCACGCCGGGGTCGGCCGCGAACAGGGCCCCGGCCTCCGGCTGCTCCCGGGGGTCGACCCCGAGCCGCGACGTGGTGACGAACAGCCGGTCGAGGCTCGGGCCGCCGAACGTGACCGCGGTGACCTTGCCGACCGGCAGCCCGACGACGGCGTCGAGCCGCCCGTCCGGGGTGTACCGGTGCACGGCGTGCCCCTGCCAGAGCGCCACCCACACGCCGCCCTCGGCGTCGACCGTGAGCCCGTCGGGCGCGCCCTGGGCGGGATCGATCGTCACGAACGGCCGGCGCCCGCTGAGCCCGCCCGCCGGGTCGTGGTCGAGGACGTCCACCCGGCCGGTGGCGGTGTCGGCGTAGTAGGCCAGGCTCTCGTCGGGGCTGAAGTCGAGGCCGTTGGAGACGGTCACGCCGGTCAGCACCGGGCTGAGCGCGCCGTCCGGCCCGGCCACGTAGAGGGAGCCGCGTCCGGGGGTCTCGTCGTAGGGCATGCTGCCGATGTAGAAGCGGCCCTGGGGGTCGCAGCCGCCGTCGTTCATGCGCACGCCGGGGTCGCTCCACGCCTGGCCGAGCGAGCGCAGCGGCGCGTCGAGGTCGTCGGAGTCGGCCAGCAGCAGCTCGCGTTCGCCGGCGACCACGTAGCCGCCGGACACGCGGGGGCGCAGGGCCGCGGCGACCTCGCCCACGTGCCGCCGCCGCACGCCGCCGGAGTCGTCGAGGGCGAGCACGTCGCCGGCGAGCATGTCCACCCACCGCAGCCCGCCCCAGCGGCCGGACCACACGGGCCCCTCGCCGTGCTCGGCCACCGGATCGGTGACGGGGTACGCCTTGATGCTCATACCGGCCTCCTCGCCCCGATCCTAACGGCGTACGCGATCACCGTTTGTCGCCGGCGGGCACGGGGGCCAGCGGCTCGGGCGCGGCGCGATGCCGTACGGGCTGGAGCTGCGCCACGACGAGGGCGGCGAGCACGACGACCGCGCCGATCACCTGCGCGAGCGTGAGCCGCTGGCCGAGCACCAGCCAGCCGAGCGCGGTGGCGACGACGGGGCTGAGCAGGCCGAGGAAGGTGACCTTGGTGGCCGACAGCTCGCGGATGCCCCGGAACCACAGGGTGTAGGCCAGGGCCGAGCCGATGATCGCGAGGTAGGCGTACCCGGCGAGGTTCTCGCCGGTCAGGTGCGCGGGCGGCGGCCCCTCGACGAGGAGCGTGACCGGGGCGAGCAGCAGGCCGCCGGCCGTGAGCTGCCAGCCTGTGGTGGCCAGCAACGGCGCGGGCGACTTCCAGCGCTTGCTGAGCACGACCCCCACCGCCATCACCACCGCGCCGCCCAGCGCGGCGGCCACGCCCAGCAGGTCGAGCCGGGCGTCGGCGCGCAGCACCAGCAGGCTCACCCCGGCCACGCCCGCCGCCGCGGCGAGCGCGACGCGCCAGGTCACCCGCTCCCCCAGCAGTCCCGCCGACAACAACGCGACCAGCAGCGGCTGGATGGCGCCGACGGTCGCGGCCACCCCACCGGGCAGCCGGTACGCGCCCACGAACAACAAGGCGAAGAACAATCCGATGTTGAGCGCCCCGAGCACCAGGGCACGCCACCACCAGTTCCCCTCGGGCAGCCGGCGGGTGATCGCGATCAGGATCAGCCCGGCCGGCAGGGCCCGGATCAACGCGGCCAGCAAGGGGCGGCCGGGCGGCAGCAGTTCTGTCGTGATCAGGTAGGTGGTCCCCCAGATGGCGGGGGTGAGGGCGGTCAGCAGAACGGTTCCCGTTCGATTACTTAGCACTAAGACAAATTAACCCAACTCCGGACGTTCCAGCCAGGTGATTTTCCTCACCGCTAAGACACTTGTAGGCTGCGGACGTGGCTGACCAGGTTGACTCCATCCTCAGGCAGTGGCACGCGCAACGCCCTGACCTGGACGTCTCCCCCATGGCGGTGATCGGACGGCTGTCGCGGCTGTCCCGGCTGATCGACGCCGAGCTGAGCCGCACGTTCGCCGGGCACGGTCTCGACCGGGCCTCGTTCGACGTGCTGGCCACGCTGCGGCGCAGCGACCCGCCCCACCGCCTGACCCCCGCCGCCCTGATGCGCGCCTCCATGGTTACCTCGGGGGCCGTCACCCAGCGGCTCGACCGGCTGGAGTCGCGCGGGCTGGTGCGGCGTACGCCCAGCGACTCCGACGGGCGCGGCGTGCACGTGACGCTCACCGCCGAAGGGCTCGCGCTGATCGACCGCGCGCTGCCCGACCACCTGGCGACCGAGCAGCGGCTGCTGGCGGCGATCACCGGACGGCGGCGCGAACAACTGGCCACCACCCTGCGCGACCTGCTCGAATCCCTCGGTGACAGCACCCCCTGACACGGGCCGCGCGGTGGCCCGCCGGCGCCTGATCGATGTGACGGACGCCGTCGCTTCTGATCATGGCACTTCTGCGACTGAATCTTGCCGGTCACCGGGAATGCGTTTCCGGTGTGGCGTCGATGAGCGATTCGGGGCAAGTGTAAACATCGTACCGGTCTAAATGCCCTGCTCGCCGCACGGAAAGGCCGCATTCCGGTCTACGGGTTCGGGTGGCGACTTTGGGCTACATTCCGAAAGGAACGGTACATGTTCTCACCCGATAGGCGAACAAAAGCCGTCATCAACCCCTTCCGATCGACAGCACGTCGTCTTGGGCGCACCACGACGCGAGCGGCCGCGCGGGGTTCGCTCTCGACGGCCCTCGTCCTCGCCCTGGTCCCTCCGGCGGCACACGCGGACGACGGCGGGCCCTGCGACGAGCACACCTTCTTCAAAATCCACTCCCTCTCGCCGAGAAATTTCTTCATCCCCCGCACCCGCTACATTGACGGCCCCGGCGGGACCATCACGGTGACGGTGACCCGGGAATACGAAGTGAGGGCGTTCCGGGAGACGGAGAACGAGCGGCAAACCTCGATCACGACCGGAGATCTAGTAAGCAATCTACGCAAGATGGGCCTGCCGCACCTCGAAGAGCGGCATATGGTTTTCACTGGCCATGAATACAGCCGGACCATCAGCAAAGGGATGTACGGCAATATGTGGTACCGCGTTTTCGGCTACCGCATCGGCTGGTCGGCCTGGTCGATGCTCGGCAACTGCCGGCACGTCGAGGTCGGCTCGGGGATAGCCAACGTGCCCGCCAGGGTGGAGGGCTGGCGGTACTGGGAGTCCAAGCACCCCACCTTCAAGGGCCGCATCCTGTCCCTCGACGGCGCCGATCCCGCCGAGGGCGGCGGAGAGGTGAAGAGGCCGGACTGGGACGGGCCGTCGACGGAGCCCCTGACGAGACCGTCGTTGCCGCGCAAGGTTCCGACGAACGTACGGACCAGGCCACGCAGACGCTGACCCACCGCCCCCGGCCCGGCCACCGGCCCGCCGAGCCCGCCGGGACCGGCGAGAGGACGGAAAGGTCCGGCAGGTAGGGCGCGGTGGTCGTCATGGCCGGTCCCGGTCCCGGTGGCGGGTGGCCAGGGCGTACGCCAGGGCGACGGCCGCCAGCGCCGCGCCGGTCCCGTACGTGAGGGCCGCGCCCGACGGCAGCGTGAGCCCGCCGAGCAGCGTGCCCGCGCCGATCCCCGCGTAGATCGCCGAGGAGTTGAGCGAGACCACCAGCGGCGCCTCCCGGGGCGCGGCGGCGATGAGCCGGTGCTGCTGCGGCGGCGTCTGGCACCAGCTGCTCGCGCCCCACGCCAGGACCAGCACCCCGACCAGCACGCCTGACGGCATGCCGGACAGCGCGCCGGGCGCCGCCATCCAGCCGAGCAGCCCCAGGCTGACGGCCATGACCAGGTACGCGGCCGGGAGCACCCGGTGCGCGCCCCACCGGTCGGTGGCGTACCCGGCGGCCAGGTTGCCGAGGACGGCGCCGAGCCCGTACAGGAAGAGCAGGCCCGCCGTCCCCTCCACGCCCACGGCGCGCAGAGCGGGCGCGCTGTAGGCGTAGACCGTGTAGCTGGCCGCCATCCCGAGCACGGTGAGCGGCAGGATGGCCGTCACCGCCGGGCGCCTCAGCACGTCCAGCCTGGCACGCAGCGGCACCGGCGGCGCGCCCGGCAGCACCGGCATGACGGCGCGCACCCCGGCGGCGACCGCCAGGCAGGCCACGGCCACCGCGCCGAGCGCGTACCGCCATCCGAGCCGTTCGCCGGCCAGGCCGCCGAGCGGCACGCCGAGCGCCGTCGCGACCGTCAGCCCGCCCACCACCACGGCCAGCGCCCGCGCCCGCAGCTCGGGCCGCACCAGAGCGGCCGCCACCGCGCCCGCGCCCGGCGTGTACGCCGCCGCCCCCGCCGCGGCCAGCACCCGGGTGACCACCAGCACGGGGAACGACGGCGCCAGCGCCGACCCCAGGTTGGCCAGTCCGAGCACGACCAGCGCCGCGACCAGCAGGACCCGCCGCGGGACCCGCGCGGCGACGGTGGCCAGGACGGGCGACAGCACCGCGTACGCCGCGGCGAACACCGTCACCGACTGCCCGGCCGCCCCCTCGGTGACGCCCAGCGACGCGGCCAGGTCCGGCAGGAATCCGGCGACCACGAACGCGTCCGTGCCCACCGCGAACGTCCCGAGCGCCAGCACGAGCGTCGGGGCGAGCCCCCGGGACTCCGTCTCATTCGGGACATTCGACATCCCGATTCTCCTCACACGTGTGCGCCCTGTGGGCGGGGTCGGATTCAGCCGCGAAGGCGTTCGTAGTGGCGGCGCGCGCGGTCAGGGGCGTTCGCCGGAGCCGCGGCCATGAGGTCGGCGACGGTCTGGGCGGCCAGCTCGCGCCGCCAGGCGAGCTCGGCCCGGCGCATGGCCGCGGCGACCCCGCAGGGGTGGGCGAACTCGCGGGCGGGCGCCTCGGCCCCCGCGCCGCGCTGCCGGATCTCGGTGCACCTGAACGCCTCGTCCGGGCCCTCGACCGCGGCCACGACGTCCATGAGCGTGATCCGGCCGGGCGGCCTGGCCAGCCTGAACCCGCCCTGCGCGCCCGGCACCGAGGCCAGGACGCCCGCGCGTACCAGCGCCTGGAGCCGCTTCTTGAGGTAGACGGGCGGCAGCTCGAACAGCGCCGCCAGCCGCCCGGTGGGCAGCGGGGCCTCGTCCTCCAGCCACGCCAGCACCAGGCAGCAGTGGAGCCCCCATTCGACGCCTTCACCCATGCGCATGAAAGGGGATACTACATGTCCCTTTCGGGTCAGCCGCGGCGGCCCTGCCGCCCACGGGAGCCGGCCCTGTCGCGGCGGCCGCGGGGCGCCGGCTCGCCGGCGGTGGCCGTCCAGTGGTCGGGGCGGGCCAGGGAGGCGGGCAGTTTCGTGGCGTGGGTGCCCTTGGCCGCGTTGACCTGGGCCTGGGTGAGGAAGACGCAGCCGGTGAGGTCGGCCCCGGACAGGTCGGCGCCGCGCAGGTCGGCGCCGATCAGGTCGGCCAGGCGCAGGTCGGCCCCGCGCAGGTTCGCGCCGATGAGGTAGGCGCCGCGCAGGTTGGCCGCGCGCAGGTCGGCGCCCTTGAGGTTGGCGCCGATCAGGTCGGCCCCGCGGTGCTCCCTGCCCCGCCGACCGGCCCTGACCAGCTCGCTCGTCCGCAGCAGCAGCGTGTTGACCTCACCCCGGTGGGCGGCCACGTCGAACCGCTCCAGGACGCCGGGGCTCTCGCGGGTCAGGCGCTCGGTCGCCTCGTACGCCGCCCGCAGCTCGGGGGCGATCTCCGCGGCGGCGTCGAGGGTGAGCGCCTCGGCGAGGTACCACAGCAGCTCGTGCAGCTGCCGCATGACCGGGAACACGGCGAACATCTGCCCGGACGTCTCGGGCGCGGCACGCCAGTCGCGGCCCTCGAAGGTGACCTGGGAGACCTTCTGCCCGGCGCCGAAGCAGTCGAAGACGGTGCAGCCGGGGAAACCGCGCTGCCGGAGCTGGGCGTGGATGCCGCAGCGGAAGTCGTCGCGCAGGTTGACGCAGGGACGGCCGGCGTCCTTGGCGACGGCGAAGTCGGCCGAGGCGGCGAACGGCAGGGCGACGCAGCACAGGGCGAAACAGCTCTCGCAGTCGGCCAGCAGGCCGAGCTCGCGCGGGTTCCTCTCGGGCAACGCTCTCCTTGTCACGACGGGGTGTGCCCAGGGTACCGGCGAGGTCAGGGCCGCACGTACGGCGTGGTCGTGGTCAGCGGGACGAACCCGAGCCCGAGCAGGATCGGCCGGCTCTGGTCGGAGGCGTCGACCTGGAGGTAGTCGTAGCCGCGGTCGGCGGCCCGCCGCGCCCGCCAGGCGATCAGCGCCCGGTAGAGCCCGCGCCCCCGCCAGCCCGGCACCGTGCCGCCGCCCCACAGCCCGGCGAAGCTCGTGCCGGGGGTCAGGTCGAGCCGGGCCGCGCTCACCGGCCGCCCGTCCGCCACCGCCAGGACGGGGACGACGGTGTCGTCGGACAGCCGTGCCAGCAGGTGGTCGCGGAGTCGGCCGCTGTCGGTGCCGAAGGCCAGCTCGTGCACCTCGGCCAGCGACTCCACGCCCGCCGCGTCGGTGACCGGCACCAGGCGCACGCCGTCGGGCGGCTCGACCGTGGTGTCGAGGTCGGCGATCCGGGCCACCATCACGGTCTCGGCGGGCTCGGCGGCGAACCCGGCGGCCAGGAGCCGGTCGGCCAGGTCGGCGGGCCGGTCGTGGGCGTACAGCTTCCACTCGAACCCCAGGCCGAGGTCGCCGAAGAAGCGCACCTGGCGGGCGACGGCCGCGTCGGCGCTCTCCTCGTCGAGGCCGGACCACAGGACGCCGTTCCACGCGTGCGGCGGCCCGACCTGGCGCACCACGTCGCCGTCGCGCTCGACCCTGGCGCCCGGCCCGTCGGGGCGCGCCTCCCGCCGCGACTGCCGGTCGAACAGCGCCAAAACCTCGTCATGGTCCATTTCGCCGACCCTACCGCCGGGCGGCGGTCAGTCGGCGGCCGGCCAGTCGTCGCCCCAGTCGACGTCGCGGGCCAGCCGGTACAGCTCGCCCTGCCGCTTGGAGACGACCACGTCCCGGACCTCGTCGCCGGTGCACAGGCGCAGCGACACCATGCCCTTGCGCTTCTGCGGGTGGCGCAGGACGCGGGCCGCCGCCCGCGGCCACTCCCCCCGTACGGCGGCCACGTAGGAGAACTTCTCGTCCTCGAAGCCGAGCGTGCCCGACTTGACGCGGCGGTGGAGAGAGGTGCGCGGCAGGCGTACGGAGAAGTGGCACCAGTCGCCGCCCTGCCGGATCGGGCAGGGGCCGTCGTGCGGGCAGGGGGCGACGATGGTCAGGCCGCACCCTGTCAGCGTCTCCCGGGCGGTGGCGATGTTGGCGTAGCCGGCGGGGGTGCCGGGCTCGATGACGATCACCATCGTCGCGTCCCCGGCCAGCCAGCGCACGACGTCGGCGTGCCGCTGCGGGGGCAGCTCGTTCAGGGCGTAGGACATGGTGACCAGGTCGGCCGCGGGCCGGTCGAGCCCCGGGTCGATCGAGGCGCGTCGCCAGGTGACGTCGCGCACGGGCGCGGTCCTGGCCAGCCGCCGGCCGAGTTCGATGATCTGGGGGTCGTGCTCGATGACGGTGACGCGCTCCAGCGAGGGCCAGACCGGCCCGGCCGCCCAGACCGCCGCGCCGGTGCCGCCGCCCACGTCGAGCTGCGTCCGCGGCGCGAAGCCCGGGGTCATCGCGGCGGCCCGGCGCATGGCGGTGCCCGCGGCGGCGTACGTGGCGGGCATCCGGTAGGCGGCGTAGGCCGCGATGTCGGCCGGGGTGCGCAGGTGCGGCGCGGCGGCGGACGGGCCGGTGCGGTAGCGCTCGGTGAGCTGTTCTGTCGCGCGGGACAGGTCGTGCGGCGCGTAGCGGGCCAGGGCCGACTCCAGAGCGGTCCTGAGCTCGTCGGGGAGCATGGTCATCGTGTCGTCCTGGCGGTCTGGGCGGTGTCGGGGAAGGGCGGTGTCGACCTCGGCGAGGGGCCGGTGAACTGCCGTCCGTCCAGCGATGTCGCGACGCAGCGTATCAAGGGGGCGGCGGAGCTCAGCCGGGAAGCGGGGGCCGGAACAGCCGCCAGAACGACTGGGCCGCGCCGGCGTCCCGGCGGCCGCCGCACACCCAGTGCGTGATCACGCCGATGAGCGCCCCGGCCAGGAAGGCGGCGTGCACGTCGGCGGGCACGTCCTCGAACCCCGCCGGACGGTTGCCCGCGGCGAACCGGCCGGTCAGCTCCTCGGTGAGCCGCTCGCGCATCCGGGCGGCGAAGCGGGCGCTGCCCTGGCCGCCGAGCATGCGCTCGTACAGGGTGGCGTTGGCGGCCACGTGGTCGAACAGCTCCGCCAGCGGGGCCGGCGGCCGGTCGCGGGGGGCGTCGAGCGGGCACAGGGCGGCCGCCCGCGCCACGGCGGTGACGGCGTCCTCCATGGCGTCGGTGACCAGCGCGTCGACGTCCGGATAGTGGAGGTAGACCGTGGCGCGGTTGACCTCGGCGTGCTGGGCGAGCGCGGACATGGTGATGCTGCCCAGTTCCTGCCGGGCGGCCAGCTCCAGCACGGCGGCCTTGAGACGGGCACGCGTACGCCGCGCGCGCGGATCATCCGGGTTCACGCCGCCACTATACGACACATGTTGACTAATCGACAGTTGTCGCATAGATTGCCTGCCATGCGAATCGAAGTCTGGGCGGACATGGTCTGCGGATGGGCCCACATCGGGAAGCGGCGGCTGGAGAAGGCCCTCGCGTCCTGGGAGGGCGAGCCGGTCGAGGTGGTCTGGCGGCCGTACCAGATCGATCCGTCGGCCCCCGCGAAGGCCGAGCCGCTGGCGGAGGCGCTGCGCGACCCGATGGCCGACGAGGCGCTGCGGGCCTGCTCGCCCGGCCTGTCCCCGGCCGACAACCGGGTGCGGGTGGCGGGCATCGCCGCCGACGAGGGGCTCGGGGGGCAGTGGGGGGCGGCCTGGCGGCCCAACACGCTGGAGGCCCACCGGCTGATCGCCGTGGCGTACGAGACGGGCGGCGCGGCCCTGCAGTCGTCCGTGGTCGAGCGGGTGTTGTCGGCCCACTTCGTCGAGACCCGCGACATCGGCGACCCGGCCGTGCTGTCGGCGATCGCCGCCGAGTCCGGAGTGCCGTGGGACGGGCGGGGCGCCGCTCTGGTGCGCGAGCTGCTGCTCACAGGCAAGGCCAAGGGCGTGCGCACGTCGCCGACCATCGTGGCGGGCGACCGCGCCCTGGCCGGGGCCCAGGCGCCGGACGTGATCAGGGAGTTCCTGGCCGACGCCGCCGGCCACCCGGTCAGGCGGCTGCCCGCCGAGGTGGAGCGCCTGCGCCTCGCCGAGTCGCTGCTCGACCAGCGCGACCCGCTCGGCGCGCTCACGCTGCTGCGCCCGCTGCTCGACGAGCACGGGACGGATCGCGGGGTGCGGCTGCTGGCCGCCAGGTCGTACTTCGCCTCGGCCCAGCTCGGCCGGGCACGTACGGCCCTGGAGAGCCTGGTCGCCGAGGCGCCCGACGACTCCTACGCCCGTCACCTCCTCGGCCGCACCCTCCACCGCCAGGGCCACCCGGAGCAGGCGGCCCCGCACCTGACCCTGGCCGCCGCCATGACCCCCGACTACGCCTGACGCCGAGCCACGGCGGCCGGCCGGTCAGCGGCCGGGTTCGGGGGCGGCCCAGGCGCGGCCCGTACGGGCGGTGTCCTCGGTCAGGATCGTCCCGATGGTCCCGGCCAGCAGGTCGCGGTGCGGCGCGGGCAGACCGGCGGCAAGCGTCTCCAGGCGGGCCGTCACCCCGTCGTGGGCACGCACCGCGATCTCCGCGCCCGCGCAGGTCAGCTCGATCAGGCAGGCGCGGCGGTCGCGCGCGTCGCGCACCCGGGCCACCAGCCCGCGTTTCTCGGCGCGGTCGACCAGCCCGGTCAGGCTCGACTTCTCCAGGTGCAGCGCCCGGGTCAGCCCGGTCATCCCGATGGGCCCGTCGACCAGCAGGCACAGGAGCTGGGCCTGCTGCGGGGTCAGGTCGTGTTCCCTGCTGACCTCGCCGTAGACCTGATGGACCAGGTGCGCCAGGCGGACGAGCGCCTCGGTGAGGCTCAGGCCGGGCGCTTCGGTGGCGACCATGCGACCAGTGTAATTGACAGTAGTTGGCGGCACGAACTAAATTTACTTCGCGACACAAACAGTTCGTACAACCAACTAATGGGTGAGCCCCTCATGCCCGACTACCGACACGACCTGATGTTCAGCGCCAACCTCGTCCCGGCCGCCGGGCAGGCGGACGAGGTCGTGGCCCTCGCCCAGCTCGCCGAGCGCGCCGGGCTCGACCTGGTGACCTTCCAGGACCACCCCTACCAGCCCGCACTCCTCGACACCTGGACGCTGCTCGCCTTCGTCGCCGCGCGCACCGAGCACATCCGGCTGGCCGGCAACGTGCACCCGCTGCCGCTGCGCCCGCCGGCCGTGCTCGCCCAGGCCGCGGCTAGCCTCGACCTGCTCAGCCACGGCCGGTTCGAG
Source organism: Nonomuraea sp. NPDC001699 (assembly GCF_053596455.1). Taxonomy (NCBI): domain Bacteria; kingdom Bacillati; phylum Actinomycetota; class Actinomycetes; order Streptosporangiales; family Streptosporangiaceae; genus Nonomuraea; species Nonomuraea sp. NPDC001699. Next base: position 65,952 of record NZ_JBSFGF010000025.1, read on the forward strand.
CTGGCGCTCGGCGCGGGCGGCTACTGGGACGCCATCGAGGCCATGGGCGGCCCCCGGCACACACCGGCCCAGGCCGTGGACGCACTGGAGGAGGGCATCGGGATCATCCGCGCGAGCTGGGACACCGGCACGCGCGGCGGCATCCACCACCGCGGCGAGCACTACCGGGTGGACGGGCTCAAGCGCGGCCCGCGACCGGCCCACGACATCGGGATCTGGATCGGGGCGTACAAGCCGCGCATGCTCCGGCTCACCGGGCGGCTGGCCGACGGCTGGCTGCCCTCGCTCCCCCGCCTCACGGACGCCGCCGCCCTGGCCGAGGGGAACGCCGTCATCGACGAGGCCGCCACCGAGGCCGGACGGTCGCCGTCCGACGTGCGGCGGCTGCTCAACCTGGCCGAGCCGCTGCCCGCCGAGCAGCTCGCCGAGCTCGCCCTCGTCCACGGGGTGAGCGGCTTCATCCTCATGTCCGGCGATCCGCGGCAGATCGAGCGGTTCGCCGCCGAGACCGCCCCGGCCGTACGCGAGCTGGTCGCCGCCGGGCGCGGACGGTCCCCGGAGCCGGAACGCCGCCCCGAGACCCGCCCCGAGACCCGCGTCTGGGACGAGGCCACCCGCCCCACCGCGCCCGACCCCGACCCGGGCCGCCGCTACACCCCGCAGGAGCAGGCCGCCGGGCAGCACCTCGTGGACGTGCACGACCACCTGCGGGCCGAGCTGGCCCAGCTCCGCGACCTCGTCGAGCAGGTGGCCGCGGGGACGATCGACGCGGGCGCCGCCCGTTCGCACATCGCGACCATGACGATGCGGCAGAACAACTGGACGCTGGGGGCGTACTGCGAGTCGTACTGCCGGCTCGTCACCATGCACCACACCGGCGAGGACAGCATGGTCTTCCCGAAGCTGCGCCGGGCCGAGCCGGGGCTCGCGCCCGTGCTGGACCGCCTCCAGGAGGAGCACGAGGCGATCCACAAGATCATCGAACGGGTGGACCGCACGCTGGTCGCCTTCGTCGGCGAGCCCGGCGGCCTGGACGACCTGCGTACCGCCGTCGACCTGCTCAGCGACGCGCTGCTGTCCCACCTGTCGTACGAGGAGCGGGAGCTGGTGCCGCCGCTGTCGAGGCACGGTTTCTGACCGCGGGGCCGCCGGGCGCCGGGAAGGCGTACCGGCGGGCGGCGGCCACGATGGCCAGGGCGGCGACGGCGGCCGGGAGCGCGGTCCACGGCAGCGCGCCCGCCCCCGCACCCTCCAGCACCAGCCCTCCGGTGAGCGATCCGGCCGCGATGCCCGCGTTGTAGACGGTGGTCTGCATGGACGTGGCCACGTCGGCGTGGTCCGGCCCCGAGGCGGTGACCAGCGCGGTCTGCAACAAGGTCGGCGCGCCCCCGAACGCCATGCCCCACAACGCGACCGCGCCCAGCAGCACCGCGGCGGACCCGGCGTACAGGCCGAGGGCCGACATGGACGCGGCCACCGCCGCCAGCACCGCGAGCAGGGTCGCCCGCGGACGCCGGTCGATCACCGCGCCGACCACCCAGATCCCCGCCACCGTGGCCACGCCGAACACCAGCAGCACGGTCCCCGGCCGGCCGAACCCCGCCCGCTCGGCGAACAGCGCCAGGTACGTGTACATCGCCTGGTGCCCCAGCAGCACCAGGACCGTCACCGCCAGCACGGTCCTGACGCCGGGGATGACCGCGACCCGCCGCAGCGGCACCCGCCGCGCCGCCGGCTCGCCGGGGAAGGGCGGCACCTTCCACATGACCCAGCCCACCAGGACCACCGCCACCGCCGACAGCGACCCGAACGCCGCCCGCCATCCGACGGCCGCCGCGAGCTGCGTCCCCGCCGGGATGCCCGCGCACAGCGCCACGGTGATCCCGGCCGAGACGATCGCGATGGCCCTCCCGCGGCGCTCGGCGGGGACCATGCGGGCGGCGTACCCGACGAGCATGGCCCACAGGATGCCGCCCATCGCCCCCGCGCCGACCCGCGCCCCGAACGTCACCGCGTACGACGACGACACCGCCGTGACGGCGTTGAGCAGCGCGAACCCGCTCAGCGCGGCCACCAGCACCTGCCGCCTGGGCAGCCCTCGCAGCAGCGAGGTCAGCGGGATCGCGGCCAGGAAGGAGGCGACCGCGTAGGCGGTCACGAGGAAGCCGGCCGTTCCCTCCGGCACGCCGAGGGCGCCGGAGAGCTGCGGCAGCAGGCCCGCCGGGAGGAGTTCGGTCATCACGGCCGTGAACGCCGCCGTGAACAGCGCGAGCAGGCCCGCCCACGGGAGTTTCGCAGGAGACATGCCGCCTATGCTGAAACCTTCACATCAGTGTGAAGGCAAATCACCCGAGGGAAGCATGAAGATCGGACAGTTGTCCCAGCGTACGGGCGTGCCGACGCGCATGCTCCGCTACTACGAGGAGCAGGACCTCCTGCACCCCGACCGCGCCGACAACGGCTACCGGGACTACCCCGAGTCGGCGGTCTACCGGGTCCAGCAGATCCGCGGCCTGCTCGACTCCGGCCTCACCACGGAGATCATCCGCCGGATCCTGCCGTTCCTGACCAGGCCGGACGAGATCCACCTGCATCCGGCGTGCCTGACGTCCGAGCTGGCCGAGCTGTTGCAGGCCGAGGCTGGCCGCATCCAGCAGCGCATCGAGTGCCTGTCCCGCAACCGGGACGCCATCCACGCCTACCTGGCCGCCGTGCGGTCCGCCGCGGGCGAGGGCGCGGCCTCCGCCTGATCGTTCTGCTGGAATGAGGGGCATGGAGACCTTGGCCGACCTTCTCTCGGACGCGACGTCGGGCCGCCCGCCCGCCCCCGACGGCACCGTGACCGTCCTGCCCCAGCCGTCGGAGCGCGACGCGGGGATCATCGCCTTCACCGCCCACACGGTCGTCTTCGCCGACGTCGAACCGGCGCGGGTGCACGCCCTGCTGCCCGCCGGCGACCTGTCGGCCCCGCTCATGCCCGCGTTCCTGACGGCGATGGAGGCCGCGACCGGCCGGCGGACCGGCAACCTCGACCTGCTCGCGCTGGCCACCCCGCTCCCCGGGCCGCCTCCGCTCCCGCTGGAGGAGCTCGCCGCCGCCGACCATCCGCGGGTCGTCCGGGCCCGCCGCCACCGCGACGCCGTACGGGTGTGGGTCACCGGCGACGGCGGCGGCCTGGTCACGCTGGGACGCGGCGTGGCCGGACGCTGGGAGGCGGCCGTCGAGGTGGAGCCGGAGCACCGCGGGCGGGGGCTCGGCAGGTCGCTGGCCACGGCGGCCAGGCACCTGACGCCCGGCCCGCTGTGGGCGCAGATCGCGCCGGGCAACGCCGCGAGCGTACGGGCCTTCCTCGCGGCGGGTTACCTCCCGATGGGCGCCGAGGTGCTGCTTCTTCCGGAAGACGGCTGAACGAAGGTGTCTGTCCCGGCGGGTCCCGTTCGTCGGGAGGGCATCGGGAACACAACGGAAAGGGACAACGATGAACACGGTCATCTCCGGTGACGGCACCCGCATCGCCTACGACCAGGCAGGCGAGGGGCCCGCCGTCGTCCTGGTGGACGGAGCGATGTGCTTCCGCGGCTCGGGGCCGGGCGGGCCGCTGGCGGCCGAACTGGCCCGCGGCTTCACCGTCCTCACCTACGACCGGCGCGGGCGCGGCGACAGCGGCGACGGCGCCGAAAGCGCCGACTTCTCCGTGGCGCGCGAGGTGGACGACCTGGCCGCCGTGATCGGGCGGGCCGGTGGCGACGTACGCGTCTTCGGCCACTCCTCCGGCGCGGTGCTGGCGCTGGAGGCGGCCGCGGCCGGGGTGCCGATCGCCAGGCTGGCGCTGTTCGAGCCGCCGCCGCTCGGCGACGACGCCGGGCTGGGCGACGAGCTGGACAGGCTGGTCAAGGAGGGGCGGCGCGGCGCGGCGGTCGAGGCGTTCCAGCTCTCGGTCGGCATCCCGCCCGAGATGGTGGCGGCCATGGCGGGGTCGCCGTCCCGTCCGGTGCTGGAGGGCATCGCGCCCACGCTCGTCCACGACCTCCGGCTGACCGGCACGGCCACGCTGTCCCGGTACGCCGGCCTCGCCGTGCCCACGCTCCTCATCGACAGCGCGGCCAGTCCGGAGAGGCTGCACGCGTCCACGGCGGCGGTCGCCGAGGCCGTGCCGGGGGCGCGGCACCGCCGTCTGCCGGGCGGGTTCCACGACGTCGAGCCGGGCGTGCTCGGGCCGGCGCTGGCCGAGTTCTTCGCCTGAGGACGGCGGTCCGGCGGCCCGCGTTCCCTTGCCAGGCCGGGGCCGCCGGCGTCCTGGAGTTTGCTGGTCGGGGGCCCGCTGTTGGGGGAAACCGGGTGTGGCGCTGCGGAAGCCGTCCAAGATCGCTACGTATAGTGATGGCCGATGTCACTTCGTGATTACAGGGGGAGCTCATGAGAGGTAACCTCATCGCCGCCGGCGGTGCGCTGCTCGTCGCGGCCACGGTGTTCAGCATGGCCGGCGTGGCCGCCGCGGACACCTGGAACGACGAGAGGCACTGGTACCCGGACAACTGCAGCCTCGGAACGAACGACGACTCCACGTACCACCACGTCACGAAGGAGGGCAGGTTCGCCGGCACCCGTGACGCCGACGCCTGCAAGGGCGGTGAGCACGGCTACGACGGCGACGACGAGGGCTGGGGCTGGAAGCACAAGGACCACGGCCGCCACAACTGGCCGGGCAGCGGCAACGGCAACTGGATCGGTCACGGCTACGGCCCGGGCGCGGGCGTCGGCGTCTAGGACCGGCCCCCTCACACACCTCGATCCCGGCGCCCCGCGAGGGTGCCGGGATCGGCGCGTCCCCGCGGCGGCTCCCGGGCGTGCCCCCGGCCGCTGATATCTTCTGCCGTAAAGAGATCCACGGCAGAGGAGAGTCGGTACTGTGGTCGTCTTCGCCGGGCAGGGGGACGCGCGCCGTTCGATGGCGTTGCTGTGGCGGACCGAGGAGCCGGGCGAGTCGCGTCCCGGCCCCAAGCCGGGCCTGAGCGTGGACGTGATCGTCGACGCCGCCATCGCCGTCGCCGACGCCGAGGGCATGGCCGCGCTGTCCATGCGCAAGGTGGGCGAACGGCTGGGCCGCACCGGCATGGCCCTCTACACCTACGTCCCCAGCAAGGGCGAGCTGGTGGACCTCATGTACGACAAGGCCCTGGGCGAGCTGCCCACCGCCTACGACCTGGCCGGAGGCTGGCGGGCGGCGGTCACCGCGTGGGCCGAGCACCTGTGGCGGTTCTACCAGCGCCACCCGTGGCTGCTCCAGGTGTCGCAGGCCCGGCCGGTGCTCGGCCCCAACGAGTTCGCGCTGCTGGAGAGCCTGGTCGCGATCCTGCGCGAGACCGGCCTGCGGCCGCCCCGGCTGCGCGGCGTGGTGTCGCTGCTGTTCGACTTCGTCCGCGGCGCGGCCAGGACGGTCGCCGAGTCCCGGCAGGCGCCCTCGGCCACCGGCGTGTCGGACGAGGAGTGGTGGCTCACCCGGTCGCGCCTGCTGGAGGAGGTCGCGCCGGGGTTCGCGGCCCGCTTCCCCATGGTGGCCTGGGTGGAGAGCGAGGGCGGCGTCCCCGGCGAGGGCGAGCCGTACGTGGAGCACAAGGTGAACGAGGCGTTCACGGTCGGGCTCACCGTGCTGCTCGACGGCGTGGAGGTCGCCGTCGGGGCGGGCTGACCCGCGCCCGCCGGGGTCAGCGCCTCCTGAGGAAGGACGCCCAGGCTTCCAGGGCCGGCCCGGGGTCGCTGCGGCCCACGCCGAGGCGGAACCGGTCGTCCGGCGTGGGCGTGAGCTCCGACCGGTAGACGCTCGCGGGAAGCAGCAGCACGCCGGCCCGTTCGACCAGCTCGGCGCAGAACGCCTCGACGCCGTCGGCGCCCAGGTAGCGCGGGAACGTGACGCAGCCACCGTCGGGCGCCCGCCACTCGAACAGGTCGCCGAACTCCCCGAAGAACGCCTCGAACCGGGGCAGGTTGGCGGCGATGATCCCGCGGTTGCGCTCCAGGATGGTCTCCCGCGCCTTGATCGCGATGCGGGCCAGGATCTCGCTGGGCGCGGAGTTGCAGATGGTCGTGTAGTGCTTGGCGCGTTCGAGGCGGGCGCGCAGCTCGCGGTCGCGGCAGGCGATCCAGCCGATGCGCAGGCCGGGCAGGCCGAGGGACTTGGAGGTGACGTTCAGTGAGAGCGCCGTCGGCGACAGGTCGGCGGCCTGCGGCAGCGTAAGGGCGGGGTCGAGCTCCAGGCCGCGGTAGACCTCGTCACTGAACAGGTGGACGCCGCGCTCCTCGCACAGCTCGGCCAGCCGGGCGAGGTCGGCGGCGCCGATGACCTTGCCCGTCGGGTTGTTGGGGAAGTTGACCGACACCACGCGGGTGTTCGGCCGGATGGCGGCGGCCACGGCGTCGAGGTCGAGCGCCCAGTCGCGGTCGGGATCGAGCGCGACGCCGGTGACCTCGCACAACGACGCCGGCACCGTCTCGGCGGACTGGTAGCAGGGCGTGACCACCACGGCGTGGTCGCCGGGGCCGAGCAGCACCTGCATGGCCAGGTACAGGGCCTCCTCGGCGCCCGCGAAGACGATCACGTCGTCCGCGGTGAGCTGCTCGTAGGTGTCCGCGACGGCCCGGCGCAGCCCGGGGTCGCCGAAGGTCTCGGTGTAGCCGAGCGACAACGTCTCCCAGGCGTGCCGGTCGTCGTCGCCGGCCAGGGCGAGCAGGCCGGACATGGTCATGGTCTGCGCGTCGGAGGCGGCCATGTGGTGCCGGGCGGTGAACTCCCAGCGAGAGAAGTAGACCTCCAGCCGGAAGTCGGGCAGTCGGGTCACGGTCGGCTCCTCCTGAGCTCGGCGAGCAGGGCGTAGAGGGTGGAACGGGAGGTCCGCAACGCCCCCGCGACGACGGTCGCGGCCCGCCGGACGGCGAAGACCCCGGCCAGTTCGAGCTCGGCCACCACGGCGAGCCGGTCCTCGCGGGTCAGCCGTTCCACCGGCCGCCCGTGCTCGCGGACGTAGGCGCCGACGATCCGCTGGACGCGATCGGTCCAGTCCTGCTCGAACAGCGCCTCGGGGCGGGGCGCCGACGGCGCGGCGAAGGCGGCCAGCAGGGTCGCGGCCTGCTCCAGCGGGGTGCGGTCGAGGTTCACGCAGAGCACCGCGGACGGCTCGCCGTCGGGGTCGCGCAGCACGGCGCTCACCGACGACAGCCGCCGCCCGTCGGCCGTCAGCTTCTCGTAGGGGCCGTAGACGCCGTTGGGCGAGGAGTCGAGCCGGTCCAGTTCGCCGAGCAGCGAAGGGGCGCCGGGGGCGCGCCCGGACATCGGGTTCCACACGCCCAGCACCCGGTCGCCGCGGACGTCGTGCAGGATCACCTCGGCGTACGGGGCCAGCAGCGCCGCCACCGCCTCGCACACCGGTGACCACAGCCGCACGCGGGTATCCGTCTCCGTCACATCTCGGATCTTATGTCCAATTCGGACAGTCTGTCCAAACGGGACGGTGGGCCGGCCGTCAGGCGTGCGCGCCCACGGTCACCGGGCCGATGGTCAGGCGCGGCCTGCCCTCCAGGATCTCCGCCACCCGTTCCACCTGCTCGTCGAGCTCGCGGAGCTGGGCGGCGGTCAGGCCGGACAGCGGTTCGACGGTGACGTCGATCCTGCCGCCGGAGCGCCGCTGGTGCCACACGCCGCGCACCTCGCCGTCCACGAGCAGCACGGGGAAGTTGCCCGCCTGGCCGCCGGCCAGCGCCCGCCGGAAGGCCGGGCCGGGATAGAGCAGCTCGCGCGGGCGGCCCGCGACCAGGTACGCGTCGAAGTACGGCAGCAGCCGCACGCCGCGCGGCGGCCCGTCCGGCACCGTCGTGTCCCCCGCCAGCACCTGGGCCGGACGCCCGTCGAACAGCACGTGCTCGGTCTCCACCGACGCGAACCCCTCGGCCGCCCACCGCACCGGCGCCCCGGCCCACTGGGCGAACTGGGCCGGGGTGGCCGGCCCGTACGCGGCCAGGTAGGCCCTGACCAGGCCGGCCCGCCCGTCCGCCGGCACGGGGACGTCCGGCGCGACGCGGTAGGTGACCTTGCGTCCCCTGGCCGGCCCGTACACGAACGCGCCCCGGTGCGCCGCCGTGGCCATCGCCTGCCGCCAGCGCGGCCACATGCCCTGGAACGCCGGCATGACCAGGTCGCCCGCCCACGGCCCGGTGGCGGCGACGACCGCGTCGCTCAGCTCGTCGATCGTCATGTCGGCCACGGACAGCACGTCGCGCACGGCCCGGACGACCTCGTCGGTCTGCTCGGCCGTCATCCGGGCGCCCTCGGCCCCGGCGGGCCCGGCGGGCATCGACGACAGGGCGCCCCACCACATGGGCAGCTCGGCCGCCGGGAGCAGGTGCACGGTTCCGCGCGGCCCGTGCGTCTTGACCAGGGCCTGCTCGCCCCACAACGCCTCGCGCACGTGGAGGCGGGTGACGCCGTCGAGGCGCAGGCCGATCGAGAGCTCGGCCGCCGACATGACCTGGGCGTGCGCCCCGCACATGGCGGCCACGACGGCGGCCTGGCCCTTGTCCGCGGCGGGGGCGGCCAGGTGGGCGCGCTCCAGACGTCGCGCGCTGACCTGCGGCCACGACAGTTCGATCACGAATTCCTCCTCGGTGCGTTCCCCTTCACCGTAGGAGGTGATGCGGCAAGGTTCGTTCCTCATTCCCCCCACGACGAAAGATCCGATCATAAGCAGGGCAGGAAAGGGATTCAGGGGCTGTTTCAGCCTCACTTGGCGAGTACAGGTGTTGATAGATCGGATGAAACGTGACCTCGACGTGATCGTCTTCACCTAAGGGGTTGGCCACAATGAGGGCCATCCCCCGACTGGAGGCCCTTGTGCGCCATGGCAAGCCCTGGCGGCTGCTCCTCGCGGCGGCTCTCGCCGCGACCGGACTGACCGCCCTCACCCCAGCCTCCGCCAACGCGGCCGGCACCGTCTTCCACGTCTCCCCCGACGGCGACGACAGCGCCGCCGGCACCGAGGCGGCGCCGTTCAGGACGATCGCGCGCGCCCAGCTCGCCGTGCGCGCGGCCCTGCCGTCCGTGCAGGAGCCGCCCCGGGTACGGGTCCGCGGCGGCGTCTACCACCTCGCCGAGCCCCTCACCTTCACCCCCGCCGACTCCGGCGCCGTCTACGAGGCGGCCCCCGGCGAGCAGGTCGTGCTCAGCGGCGGACGCCGGCTGACCCCCGCCTGGACCCCGTACCAGGGCGCGACCCTGGTCGCCGACATCGGCCCGGGGCTCGACTTCGACGAGCTGTTCCTCGACGGCACGCGGCAGGTCCTGGCCCGCTACCCCAACGCCGACCCCACGGTCGCCGTGCTCGACGGGTACGCCGCCGACGCGATCTCCCCCGAACGGGTCGCCCGCTGGAAGAACCCGACGACTGCGCTGGTCCGCGGGCTGCACCAGGGCGAATGGGGCGGGAACTCCTTCAGGGTGACCGGCGTCGCGCCCGGCGGCGACCCGATCCTGAAGTGGGTCGGCGACAACAACCGGGGCGACGGCCTGCACCCGCAGAAGCGCATGGTCGAGAACGTCCTGGAGGAGCTGGACGCCCCCGGCGAGTGGTTCTACGACAAGGACGCCGGCCGCCTCTACCTCCAGCCGCCCGCCGGTCTCGACCCGGCCGAGGCCCGCGTCGAGACCGCCGAACGCGAGGAACTCGTCCGCGTCGTCGGCGACTCGCCGTCCGCGCCGGTGCACGACCTCACCTTCACCGGGTTCACCTTCACCCAGACCCACCGCACGCTGTTCAGCCGCCCGTACGAGAAACTGCAGCTCGGCGACTGGGCGATCGTCCGCGCCGGCGCGGTCTACCTGAAGAACAGCAAGCAGATCACCATCCGCGACGCCCGCTTCGACCAGGTCGGCGGCAACGCCGTCTTCATGGACGGCTACGCCGAGGGCAACGTCGTCTCCGGCGGCGAGTTCCGCGAGTCAGGGGCCAGCGACGTCGCCATTGTCGGCTCGCCGGCGGCCGTCCGCGAGCCGTCCACCTGGGACGACATGCGCCGCACGATCACCGACACCACGCCGGGCCCGAAGACCGAGGACTACCCGCGCGACATCACCGTCAGCGGCAACCACATGACCCGCAACGGCCGGTTCGAGAAGCAGAGCTCCGGCGTGCAGATCTCGATGAGCCGCCGGGTCACGGTCTCCGGCAACACCGTGCACGACGGCCCGCGCGCCTGCGTCAACATCAACGACGGCACGTGGGGCGGGCACGTCATCGAGGACAACGACATCTTCGACTGCGTCAAGGAGACCTCCGACCACGGGCCGATCAACTCCTGGGGCCGCGACCGGTTCTGGCCGCTGACGGCCGGCGACGCCCAGAAGAAGGCGTACGCCAAGCTCGACGCGACGGAGACGACGAAGATCCGGCACAACCGGATCCGGCACTCCTCCCAATGGGACATCGACCTCGACGACGGCTCCTCCAACTACGAGATCACCGGGAACCTGCTGCTCAACGGCGGGGTGAAGCTACGCGAGGGCTTCCACAGGACCGTGCGCGGCAACGTCTTCGTCAACGGCGGCGGCCACTTCCACGTCTCCTACGAGAACAACGGCGACGTCGTCGAGAAGAACATCTTCGTCACCGACGACCCCTACGACTTCATCCAGAGCGACCCGTCCACCTCCGGGACCGTCTACGACGACAACCTGTTCTGGAACAACGGCAGACCCGTCGCCGACATCACCGCCGCCTGGCGGGCCCGCGGGCTCGACACCCGCTCGGTCGTCGCCGACCCGCTGTTCGAGGGGGCGAGCCCGTACGCCGACCCGGCCAAGCTCGACTACACGCTCAAGGCCGGCTCCCCCGCCCTGGCGCTGGGGTTCCAGCCGTTCCCGATGACCGGTTTCGGCAGGCCCGGCGCGCCCACGCCGCCGCCGCTCACCTGGCGCGAGCCCGAGACCGGCATGACGATCGGCAACCTGGCCGAGCCGCTCATGGGCGCGACGGCCACCGAGGTCCACAGCGACGAGGTGAAGTCCTCGGTCGGGCTCACCGACTACGACGGCCTGTTCCTGGCCGCCGTCCCGGCCGGGTCCCACGCCCACGGGCAGGGGCTGCGCACCGGCGACGTGATCAGGGAGATCGCGGGTACCAAGGTCACCGACCGTGACAGCTTCTGGAAGGTCTACAACCGCACGCCCGCCGGGCGTCCGGTGGCGCTGAAGGTCTGGCGGGCGCAGGCGCTGTCGGACGTGAGCCTGACCAAGGCGTACGGCGTGGAGACCATCGACAACGTCTCCGGCGTCACCTACACCGGCCAGGGCTGGGACTGGAAGAACGACCGGCGCGGCGGCGCGGGCTCGACCCTCGACGACCTGCACGCCACCCAGAACGACGGCGACTCCTTCGAGCTGGCCTTCCACGGCACCGGCGTCGAGTACGTCGCCCAGGTCAACTCCGACGAGGGCAAGGTCGACCTCTACCTGGACGGCAAGCTCGACGCCACGATCGACAACAGCAACCCGACCCGGGTGTACCAGAAGGTCGTCTACCGCAAGACCGGGCTCGCGCCGGGCCCGCACACGCTCAAGGGCGTCAAGAAGGACGGCTCGTACTTCATCGTGGACGGCTTCAAGATCCACTCCGCTCCCGCGACCGAGGACGGCGAGGCGCCGGTGACGACCGCGTCCGGGGTGCCCTCCGGCTGGTCGGCCGAGCCCGTCACCGTGGTCCTGACCGCCGCCGACGCGGGCTCCGGCGTCGAGCGCACCAAGTACCGGCTCGGCGACGGAGCCTGGCAGCCCTACACGGCCCCCGTGCGGGTGGACCGCGAAGGGGAGAGCGTGCTCGCCTTCCGCAGCGCCGACCGGGCGGGCAACGTCGAGGAGCCCAGGACGGTCACCGTCCGGATCGACGCGACGGCCCCCACGCTGACCGTCACGCCGGACCCCGCCCGGCTGTGGCCGCCGAACCGCAGGCTGGTCCCGGTGCGGGTCGCGCTGAAGGCGTCCGACGCCGGGCCCGTCACCGTCACCCTGGTCTCGGTCACCAGCTCCCAGGGCGACGCCGCGGACGACGTCCGCGGGGCCGACCCCGGCACCGACGACACCGCCTTCGCGCTGCGCGCCGAGCGGGACGGCGCCGAGGACCGGGTGTACACGGTCACGTACCGGGCGGTCGACCGGGCGGGCAACGCCACCGAGGCCCGCACCCGGATCACCGTGGGACGCGCCGGCTAGGTCGCGGACGGGCCGGCCCGCCTTGAGCCGGTCCGTCCGACTTCCGGTGTCATGCGCATGGCGGACATCCTGTCAGGGCAGGACCCCGCCATGACGTCTGCGCGAGGCTTCGGCGGCGGGTCCGGGATTTTCCGCCGCAAACCGGTAGAACAGATCGCCACCGAGCACGAAGGTGAGCTCAACCGCGTGCTCGGGCTCTGGCAGCTCACCGCGATCGGGGTGGGCGGCATCATCGGCGCCGGCATCTTCGCGCTCGCCGGCGCCGTCGCCAACCAGACCGCCGGGCCCGCCGTCGTGATCTCCTTCCTGATCGCGGGCATCGCCAGCGCCGCCGCCGCGTTCTCCTACGCGGAGTTCACCGGCATGATCCCGAAGGCCGGATCGGCGTACACGTACGGCTACGCGGTGCTCGGCGAGATCGTCGGCTGGTTCATCGGCTGGGACCTGCTGCTGGAGTACACCGCCATCGTCGCGGTCGTGGCGATCGGCATCTCGGGCTACTTCGGTTTCCTCCTCGGCCAGCTCGGCATCGACCTGCCCGCCTGGATGCTCGGCGCGCCGGGCACCGGCCCGGGGCACGTCGTCGACCTGTTCGCCGGGATTCTGTGCCTGTTCATCGCGTTCCTGCTCAACCTCGGGATGCGGTCGGCCGCCCGGTTCGAGACGTTCGTCGTCATGATCAAGGTCGCGGTGGTGCTGCTGGTGATCGTGGTGGGCTTCTTCTACATCCGCACCGAGAACTACACGCCGTTCTTCCCCTTCGGGTTCGGCGGGGCGGTGACCGGCGCGGCCACCGTGTTCTTCGCCGTCTTCGGCTACGACGCGATGAGCACGGCCGCCGAGGAGTCGAAGGACGCCCAGCGGCACATGCCCAAGGCCATCCTGTACTCCCTGGCCATCTCGATGGTCCTGTACGTGCTGGCCTGCCTCGTCCTCACCGGCATGCAGAACTACCAGGACATCGACCCCGAGAGCGGCTTCTCCTCGGCGTTCGCGTCCGTCGGGCTGTCGGGACTGGCCAGCGTGATCGCGGTCGGCGCCATCGTCGGCATCCTGACCGTCATGTTCACGTTCATGCTCGGCGTGACCCGCGTGTGGTTCGCGATGAGCCGCGACGGGCTGCTGCCGTCCTGGTTCGCCAAGCTCCACCCCGTACGGCACGTGCCGGTCAGGGTGACCTGGATCGTCGGCGTCGCCTCGGCGATCATCGCCGGGTTCCTGCCGATCAGGGAGGCGGCGGAGCTGACCAACATCGGCATCCTGCTGGCCTTCGTGGTGGTCTGCGCGGCGGTGATCGTGCTGCGCTACCGGCGTCCCGACCTGCCGCGCGGGTTCCGCATGCCGGGCATGCCGGTGGTGCCGGCGATCGGGGTGCTCTTCTCCATCTGGCTGATCACGTTCCTGGAGCCGCTGACCTGGCTCAGGTTCGTCGTGTGGTTCCTGATCGGGCTGGTGATCTACTTCGCCTACGGGCGCCGCCACTCCGCGCTGAACCGCCGCGACTGACTTGCCGCCTCAGTTCGTGTCCTGGTAGACCGTGGGCCCGATGGCCTTGTACGCCGCCTTCGAGGCGTCCTTGAGCCAGGGCCGGGTGCTGGTGGCGTTGGCGCGGTTGGTGTAGACGGCCATGGTGTGCAGCAGGTAGCGGTGGGTGTACCCGACCCATCCCCAGGTCTGGGCCCTGCTCCAGCTCGTCGAGTGGCACAGCCCGGAGCCGGGGCCCTTCCTCGGGCACACGATCCCCCAGGCGTCGGCGTAGGCGTCGTCGAGGCGCGCGTACGCGGTGTCGGCCCGGCCGTCGTTCTTCAGCGGCACGACCCACACCGAGACCATGATGCGCTTGTTCGCCGGCGCGCCCGGGTTCACGTACGAGCCTTTGACCATCTTGGAGCAGCGCGCCTTGCGCAGCACCGAGCGGACGTTGGCCGCGTGGTAGGCGTCCGGGCACTTGTCCACGCCGCTCGACCGGAGGGTGTAGCGCACGCCCTTGGCCGTGGTGAAGGAGCGGGGCAGCAGGGCGCTCGGCGTCAGCGGGGTCGGGTCGGTGTCCTGGCGGTCGAGGTCGCCGGGGTCGAACGGCTCCTCGGTGGGCAGGTCGAGCGTGGGTGTGTCGGTGGGGGTCTCCGTCGGCTGCTCGCTGGGGCCCGGGGTGGCGGAGGACGGCGACGGCCAGGGCGTCGGGACGGTGGCGACGGGCGGGCCGGAGGACGCCGCGGTCAGCAGGCTCTCCCCGCTTCCCCGGTCAAGACCCTTCACCGCCGACACCACGACCACCGCCCCCACCACGGCAAGCACCACACCGATCACCCCGACCCCGGCCCCGAGCCCGACCTTCATCCCGGTGCTGAGCCCGCCGCCGGACGGAGGCGGGGGCATCGGCCCCGGCCGCATCGGGCCCGGCTGCATCTGGCCAGGCGGCACCGGACCACGCGGCACCGGACCACGCGGCGGCCCGAGGGCGGCCGACGGCCCGAAAGCAGACGATGGCCCGAGCGCGGGCGGCGGCCCCTGGGCGGGCGGCGGCCCAAGCGCGGACGGCGATTCGGGGGCAGACGGCGATCCGAACGCGGGCGATGGCCCGAGCGCAGGGGACGGTCCTGACGCGGGCGGTGATCCGAGGGCGGACGGTGGTTGGAGGGTGGGCGGTGATCCCGGAGCGGGTGGCGGGTTGGTGGTGGGTGGCGGGTTGGTGGTGGGTGGCGGGTTGGTGGTGGGTGGCGGGTTGGGGGTGGGGGTGGGGGTGGATGCGGCTTGGCGCAGTTCCTTCGCCCACTGCTCCGGGCGGGGACGCTGGTCCGCGGGGCCGCCGAGCGCCGCCGTCGCGAGGTCGGCGAGCCCGGGGCCGACGGCGGCCAGCCGGCCGGGGTCCGTGGAGGTCCGGTCGCGGGCCAAGAGCCGGACGGCCAGCAGCGCGAACTTGTAGGCGTCCGCCTGCGGGGTGCCTTTGGGCTCGTCGGCGGGGAGCTGCCAGCCGGGCGTCTCGACCTGCGGTAACGCCTCCGTCCCGGCCAGCCGCATCGCGTCGCAGCCGATGAGGAAGCACTCCGGGGAGCCCTCCGTGGCGAACAGCAGGCTCGTGGGCGACAGGTCCCCCACGACGATGTCCATCGCGTGCAGGCGGGCCAGCGTGTCGGCCAGGTCGGCCAGCAACAGCAGACGGTCGCGCTCGCCGACCCGCGGGCCGACGTGCGGGCCGGTGCCGACGGCGTAGGCGTTGTCGTCGAGCAGGAGGTTCATCGTGGCGGGGCGGTGTTCGGTGCCTGACGGCGTCTGCGCGGCGAAGGAGAACCGGTGGGGCACCGACCGCATGAGGAAGCCGCAGACCACCCCGCCGGACTCGACGACCTCGGCGGGCCAGGCGGTCCTGTCGCACAGCCAGGCGGCGTCCCATCCGGAAAGCCGGCCGATCAGCCCGGCCATCTCGGCGAGCACGCCGGCGTCGAGGCCGGGCAGGACGGCGGGGTCGTACTCCTTGTAGACGACGTCCCACTGGCCGTTGATCCGGCGGCCGGGCACCTCGTGGACCGTCCCCCGGCCACCCTGCCCGAGACGCCGGCCGAGAACGAGGTCCGCCCGGTCCACCCGGTCCGCGCCGCCCATGGCGCCTCCCGTCGCGTCGCTCATCGGGCCGCGTCCCTCGGCCACGGGGCGAGCAGCGTCCGGTCGTCGTCGAAACGTCGGAGGGCAGCGGTGAGATCGGGCGCCGCAAGGTCCTCGTCGGGCTGGGAGTGGACGGCCCACACCGCCGCGCGGCACGCCTCCGAGGCCCCGACCGTCGAGGCGGACGCCCCGGGCAGCCCGGCGTCGGGGCACGCGTCTCCCTGCGGGCGCGGCGGCTCCGACCCGAACGGCCTGAACGGCCCGAACGAGTCGAACGAGCCGAACGGCCCGAACGAGCCGAATGGCCCGAACGGCTCGAACTCCGGGCCGGGCATGTCGACCGCGACCCGCTCCCAGGTGCGGATCCCGCCTGCCTGCTCCGGTGCGTGCTGCACGTGCCCTCCTGCGTCCGTACGCGGTGTCAGACCTCGTCGATCGCCGGCCGGAACCGGTCGGGCCGGTTCACCACGGGCCGCGGGTCGCCGTGGGCCACGGACGGCGGCCTGTGGCGGTTCCGTCGTCGCTGAGCCGTGCGTCCCCCGCCCTTTTTCGGAGGATATCAGCGTCCATTTGATGAAGATCAAGGACTTGCGGACCCGGAGCTCCCGGTGCGCCCGGCATACCGTGGCGTTATGGAAATTTGTGAGCTGTTCGCCTGACGACCTTGGGTGGCAACTTTAATCAAGCCCCAGCCAAAGGGCTCCTTCGATCCCCACACCCCCGGGGACATGTGAGAGGAGTCACCCAGAGTGAACAGCACGTTCAAGTCGGGCGCCATCGCCGTGTTGGCGGCGGCGGCCCTGGCCGTCCCGATGACGGGCGCCGCCGGCGCCACGTCGAAAGCACACTTATCCAGCACGGCATCCATCGCGGCGACCACCGTCGCCCGGACCGAACCGCCGGCGTTCGCGCCCGCGGACCCCAAGTCGCGCGACCGCGCGAAAGTGAACGCCGACGCGGCACTCGCCGCCGACGCCGGACGCCTGCACAAGGGCTCCGGCGACGCCTTCACTCTCTCGGCCAACGTCGCCGGAACCTACGGCCTGCAATATCTGACCTACGAACGCACGTACAAGGGCCTGCCCGTCTTCGGCGGCGAGGTCGTCGTCGGCACCGACCGGGCCGGACAGGTGATCCAGCAGGTGGTCACCGGCCAGACCGCGAAGATCGACGTCGGGGTCAAGCCGTCGGTGACGGGCAAGCAGGCGTCGGCCACCGCCCGAGCCCTCCTGCCGGACGTGGACGAGGTGTCCGCGGCCAAGCTGGTCGTCCACGCGACCACCGCCACGCCCAGGCTGGCCTGGCAGGTCCAGGTCACCGGACGGACGGCCACCGGCAGGCCCAGCATCCTCGACGTGTTCGTGGACGCGCGGTCCGGCTCGCTGATCGACAAGTTCGACAAGGTGCGGGAGGGCACCGGCCGCGGCTTCTACGACGGCACGGTGACGATCGACACCAGCGGGTCCGCCGGCTCGTACCGGATGGTGGACACCACCAGGCCCGGCCTCCAGTGCGGCGGCCAGGGCGGGACGGCCTACACCAAGAGCACCGATTCCTGGGGCAACGGGTCGGGCACCGACCTGGAGACGGCCTGCGTGGACGCGCTGTACGCCGCCCAGATGGAATGGAACATGCTGCGGGACTGGCTGGGCCGCAACGGCCACAGCGGGAACGGCCGGTCCTTCCCCATCCGCGTCGGCCTCAACGACGTCAACGCGTTCTGGAACGGCTCGTACACCACCTTCGGCCACAACCAGGCCGGCAACCAGCAGGCCACCCCGATGGACGTCGTCGGCCACGAGTTCGGCCACTCCGTCTTCACCAACACCCCCGGCGGCGACAGCGGCAACAACGAGGTCGGCGGCCTGAACGAGTCCACCGGCGACATCTTCGGCGCGCTGACCGAGGCGTACGCCAACAACCCGAACGACCCGCCGGACTACCAGGTGGGCGAAGAGGTCAACCTCGTCGGGAACGGCCCGATCCGGTACATGTACAACCCGTCCCAGGTGGGCGACCCCAACTGCTACAGCACCGCGATCCCCACCACCGAGGTGCACGCGGCGGCCGGTCCGCAGAACCACTGGTTCTACCTGCTGGCCGAGGGCAACAACCCCGGCGGCGGCAAGCCGAGCAGCCCGATCTGCCAGGGCGGACCGTCCTCGGTGACCGGCATCGGCATCCAGAAGGCCGGCAAGATCTTCATGGGCACGCTGCAGGCCAAGACCCAGCCGTGGACCCACGCCAAGGCGCGGGTGGCCTCGCTCAACGCCGCCAAGTCGCTGTTCCCGAACAGCTGCGTGGAGTTCAACGCGGTCAAGGCCGCCTGGGACGCCGTGAGCGTCCGGGCCACCAGCGACCCGAGCTGCGTGGCCAACCCGGACACCTTCTCGTTGCAGGTCAGCCCCGGCTCCGGCGCGGCCGACCCGGGCGGCTCGGCCTCCACCACCCTGACCACGGTGACGACCGGCGGCAACCCCCAGCAGATCCAGCTCAGGACGGGGACGCTCCCGGCCGGCGTGACCGCGACCTTCAACCCGGCCACCATCCAGTCGGGACAGTCGTCCACGCTGACCCTCAACGTGGCGGCGAACGCGGCTCCCGGGGCGTACACCGTGCAGGTGATCGCTCAGGGCACGGCCCAGACGCAGACGCAGAACTACTCGCTCACCGTCAACCGGCCCATCCCCGACCAGTTCTCGCTGGCGCTCAGCCCGGCGTCGGGGTCCGTGGACGCGGGCGGCAGCACCGCCTCGACCCTGACCACCACGACGACGAGCGGCAACGCCCAGCAGATCCAGCTCAGGACGGGGACGCTCCCGACCGGCGTGACCGCGACCTTCAACCCGGCCACCATCCAGTCGGGACAGTCGTCGGCGCTGACGATCGCGACGGCGTCCACCGTGCCGGCCGGGACGTACACCCTCCAGGTGATCGCCCAGGGCACGGCCCAGACGCAGACCGCGAACTACACCCTGACGGTCTCCCGTCCCGGTGACCCGGACGCGTTCTCCGTCCGGCTCGACCCGGAGGCGGGCACCGCGACGGCCGGGAGCACCGCGGCCACCACGGTGAACACGGCGACGACCGGCGGCCAGCCGCAGCAGGTCACGCTGTCGGCCACCAAGCTGCCGAACGGCGTCACCGTGGCCTTCGACCCGGCCACGATCCAGTCGGGCCAGTCGTCCAGGCTGACCTTCACCGTCGCCTCGACGGCGAAGAACGGCACCTACCCGATCACGGTGACGGCCGCCGGCACCGCCCAGACGCAGACGGCGAGCTACGCGCTCACGGTCACCGGCGGCACGCCTGCGGGCGACTTCACCGTCGCCGCCGACCCGTCGTCGGCCACCGTCACGGCGGGCGGGACGGCGACCACCACGCTGAGCACGCAGGTCACCACCGGCCGGCCGATCCCGCTGACGCTGGCGGCCGACGGCGTGCCGCCGGGCGCGACCGTGACGTTCAGCCCGGCGTCCATCAACTCGGGCGACTCGTCCACGGTGACGGTGACCACGTCGGCCGGCACGCCGGCGCAGACGTACACGATCACCCTCAACGCGAACGGCGCCGCCAGCCACGGCACGTCGTTCTCGCTGACGGTGAACGGTGGCGGCGGCGGTGACACCTGGCAGGAATGGCACGCCTACAACGCCGGCGACGAGGTCACCTACCAGGGTGTCCGCTACCGCTGCGTGATCGCCCACACCTCGCAGCCGGACTGGACGCCCGACGTCGTACCGGCTCTCTGGCAGCGGATCGGATGACGATCCGCCCGGCGCCCGGCAACCCGGGGGGTGACTGAGGGCCGGAACGGAGGGGGTCCACCCGGACCCCCTCCGCTCTGGTTTCCCACTGTTTGATCACGTACGTGGTCCTTCAGTAGGGTGGGCGCCTCGGTCGCCTGTCCTGGGTGGGAGTGCCCGTGCGCCGCTACCGTTTCGGCCTCGTCGCGATGCCCGTCGCGGTGGCCTACGTGGTCCTTGTCCTCGGCCTCGGCGTCTTCGCGCTGGTCACCCATGAGGTTTCCCCGCTCTGGTTCGCCGTCGTCCGCGGGTGGGCCATGGACCCGCCCGACTCCTGGTGGCTCGTGCTGGTGCTGGTGCTGGTCGGCGCGGTGCAGGGCTAGGTCTACTGGCAGGTGCTGCGCGGGCCCCGGCGCGGTGCGCGACCGGCCGCCGACCGCCGGATCGCCCTGCTGCGCGCCGTCCTTTACGTCGACGTCGCCCTCTCCCTGCCGCCCTTCTCGCTTCTGTACTCCTTGCCGGAGCCGTACGCCGGCTGGGTGTCGGTCGCCGTGCTGCTCGTCCAGGGGGTGATGGTCTGGCTGTTCTCCGTCGCGGTGGGGGGCGCCCTTCCGGTCTGGGCGCGGCTCCTCATGCTCGTCCTCGGCGCGGCGGGCGTGCTCTCCGGCCTCGGTTTCGCCGTCTGCAGGGTCCTCCAGTTCGACCCGGGCATGAGCTTCTTCGACCTGGTCCTGCTGTACGGCCTGCCGGCGATGGCGTGGCTGGCGCTGCTGCTGACGGCCCAGGCACGGGATGGCCGCTGGAGCCGGACGACCGTGACGATGGGCGTTCTGTCGCTGGTCATCTCGTTCGTCCAGCCGACGTCGTACGCGTTCTTCTCCTACGACATGCCGCTGGAGGTGCTGGTCTTCTGGCTGCTCCGTGCGCTCGGCGTCGTCGCCCTGGGGTGGGAGGCGCGCTCGGCGCACGAGCTGGCCGGGCCGCCCGCGGTGCCGTTCGGGCCCCGGCGGCCGCCCGCGCGCATCCCGGCCAGGCCGTGGTGGCTGGTGACGCCGGCGGTCGTGCTGCCGCTGGTCCCCGCGGCCGTCAACCTCGCGAGCGGGATGCCGTTCTGGATCGGCCCCCGAGGTGTGGCCGAGCGGGTGGTCTTCGGCGGGGCCGTCAGCCCGGCGGCGTCGCTTGTGTGGGTGGGGTTCGACCTTGTCGTGGGGGTGGGCGGGGCCGCGCTGCTCGTGCTGGTGACCGTCCTGCGCGGCACCGTCCGCCTGCTGCGGGTGACGGTGGCGGCGTTGATGCTGACGGCCGCCGTGGGCGTGGCCGGAGCCCTCACCGCCGAGCGTTCCTCGATGCGCGATCCGTCCGGTGACCTGCCGCTGTATCCCGACGGCCTGTTCGTCACCGGCCCGGGGGAAGGGCTCGTCTTCGGGCTCTCGCCGCTGTGGTTCAGCGCGGCCCTTCTCGCCTCCGCCCTCGTCCTGGTGCTGCTGTACGCCTCCCGCGAACGGGCCGGATGACAGCCGGTCATAACTTTCGCCGCGTTCCCTGCGTCAAACACACCATGAGACGCTTCACCACCGCCACGCTCGTGGCCGGGCTGCTGCTGGCGGGCGGGGCCGCCCCCGCGATGGCCGGCCAGTCCTCGCCCGTCCGCCGCTGCTCGGCCGCCCAGCTCCAGGTGCGCCTGGGCACGATCGACGCCGGCGCCGGCAACAGGAACGCGCCGCTGGTGTTCACCAACAGCTCACGCACCACCTGCACGCTGTACGGCCACCCCGGCCTGATCATGATCGACAAGCAGGGCGACGCCCTCCGCACCCGCGTCCGCCGCGCCGCCGGGACCAAGCACCAGGTGACGGTCAAGCCGGGCGGCAGCGCCCGTACGACGCTGCACTGGACGGTCGTCGAGACCGGCGACGAGACCCACTGCCCGAGCCCGGCCCGCCTGCTGGTCATCCCGCCGGACGAGCAGTCGTACGTCAACGTCCCGTTCGACGCCGGCCAGGTGTGCGACGGCGGACGGCTCGACGTCAAGCCACTGGCCTGACGTCCGGGGGGCCGGTCAGCGCAGCCAGTTGACGACGACCGTCAGCACGATCGACAGCAGCAGCGAGATCAGGATCATCGCCAGGCAGCCGATCCAGCCGCCCAGCGGTCGCACGTCCCAGTCCCCGAACCTCATCCCCGGCCCCTACCCCTGGCGGCCGGGGTCGTATCCCGGCCCGCGCGGGCGTCAGAGACCGGCGACGAAGTCGAGGGCGACGGCCCAGGCGCGTTCGGCCGCCGGGGCGTCGTGGTCGGGCAGGCCGGGGTCGGTGAACAGGTGGCCGACCCCCGGATAGCGGAAGACCTCCACGTCGGCTCCCGCCCGGCGCATCTGGAGATACCAGGCGTTGAGCCAGTCGACCGGCTCGTAGAAGTCGGGGTCGGCGACGTGGAGCTGCACCGGCAGGTCGTCGGCGGTGGCGCCCTCGGCCATGTCGGAGGTGCCGTGCATGAGCAGCAGCCCCCGGGCACGCTCGTCGCCCAGGGCGAGGTTCTGGGCGATGGCAGCGCCGAGGGAGAAGCCGGCGTACACCAGGCCGTCGCCGGACAGCGGGGCCGCCGCCGCGATGGCCCGCTTCAGCAACTCCTCGCTGCCGATCTCCTCCTTGATCGCGATGCCCTCCTCGGACGTGTCGACGACGCGCCCGTCGTACAGGTCGGGGACGTGCACCTCGTGCCCCGCCTCCCGGAGCCTGTCGGCCGCCTGGTGGACGGCGGGCCGCAGGCCGTACATCGAATGCAGGAGGAGAATCCGCGCCATACGCGCAGCTTAGCGACCCCGAGCGCCCGCGGGACGCGTGCCCCGGCGGGTCAGGCGTCCTGCCGGACGGTCTGCAGGGGCGTCCCGGATCCGCCGAGCGGTCACCTGAAGATCGTATGACGAAACCTCTTTCCTGCAACCAGCTTCGCCCCTAACCTTGGTGCTGGGGCGGCTCGATGCCGTCCCGACCGGCCAGGCCCACTTGGGGAACAACAGATGTCCGTCACCCAGACGTACCTTGCCGTCGCCACCGAGCCGCCATGTCCGTGCTCGACATGACCTGCCGGCCGGTCCCGGCCGGCGTGCTGCTCACGGTCTCCGGCGAGCTCGACGCCACCAACGCCGATCGGCTGGAGTCCGCCATCCGCGACGCCCGCCGACCCGGCCGATCCCTGGTCCTCGACCTGGGCGAGCTCACCTTCATGGACAGCAGCGGTCTGCACGTGCTGCTGCGGGCGCACGACGACGTCCGCGGCGCGGGCGGCTGCCTGCGCCTGGCCGCCGTACGGGACATCCCGGCCCGCATCCTGCAGATCACCGGGGTGTGGGACGTGCTGCACATCCATGCCTGCGTGGACGAGGCCGTCGCGGCGGCCCGGGGCGCCTCGCCCGATCGACTGCCGGATGATGTGGAGCGGTTGTGATGCACCTGGCCAGCAGCTACCTGCCGGGGATCACGGTGGTCACGGTGGCCGGCGAGGTCGACGCCACCGCCTCCGGCCATCTGGAGGCCTACCTCGACCAGGTACGCCGCAGCCTGGACGAGCACCTGATCTTCGACGTGAGCCGGCTGGCGTTCCTGGACAGCTCCGGCCTGTCCGTCCTGCTCGCCGCCGCCACGCTGGCCCGCGCGCACGGCGTGGACGTGCACCTGGCGGGCCTCCGGCCCACGGTGGCCCGGCTGCTGGAGATCACCGGCACCGTGGAGCTCGTGACGATCCACGACCACGTCACCCGGGCCGTCGCCGCGGTGGAGGCGCTCCGGGACGCCAGGGCCGGGGCGCTCGAAGCCGCCGGCCCCACCGAGGCCGTCTGACGTCCTGGTCGTCGTCCGAGGTCCCCTGTCCGGCGGGTGTCAGCGCCGGCCGCCGAACTCCCAGTCGTGCACCTCGATGTCGGCGTACCGGCCGGCGGTGAGGACGGCGCGGGCCGCGTCCGCGTCGGGCGCCCGGACCAGCAGGGCGGTGCCGACCCAGGTGGCGCCGTCGTCGGACAGCAGCGGCCCGTACGCGATCAGCTCGTCGCCGCCGGCCGGCGGGACGAGGTCGGCGGGCTGCCCGGAGCCGAGGCCCAGCACCAGATACCGGTTGCCGCCCTCCCGGCCGCCGGGGAACTCCCACATGGTGCGTCCCAGCACGTTGCGCCACCGGCGTACCAGCACGTCGCGGTAGACGCCGGCCTGGTAGTTGGGCTCGTCGAAGGCGAACGCCCGCACGGAGGCGAGGTCGGGCAGGTCGACGATGTGCACGCTGCCGGTGGCCGTGTCGGTGTCGCGGTCGAAGGTCGGGCCGCGGGCGATCAGCTCGGCCTCGTAGCGGTCCATGTAGGACCAGTGCGCCTCGACCAGTTCCGCGCGCAGGGCGCCCGAGTCAGGACGGTCACGGTGATAGCAGAAGAACTCCATGCGGAGAGTACCTACCACAGATCATCTCCCAGTCCGGGCGGCTCAGCCCAGCAGCTGCTCGACGAGGTCGGCGGCGCGGGCGGTGCCGCCCTCGGCCCGTGCCTCGGCCTGAAGGCGCGTCAGGCGGCGGGCCACCTCCGGGTCGCCGGTCAGCTCGCCCAGGGCGGCGCGCAGGGTCTCGGCCGTGGCGTCCGGGGTGTCGATGCGGCGGGCCACGCCCAGCTCCACGAGCCGGTCGGCGTTGGCGAACTGCTCGGCGCCCTGCGGCACGGCGATCATCGGCACCCCGGCCAGCAGCCCCTCGCAGCAGCCGCCCATGCCCGCGTGGGTGACGAACGCGTCGGCCTGGTCGAGGATCGCCCGCTGCGGCACCCACGGGTGCACCTCGACGTTGGACGGGATCTCGCCCAGCTCCGCCGCGTCGGTGTACTTGCCGATCTGCAGGACGACGTGCCACCCCGGCAGGTCGCCGAAGGCCGCCAGGCACTGGCGGTAGAACTCCGGCTGACGGGTGTAGGCCGACCCCAGGGAGACCAGCAGGACGTTCGCGGCGTCACCGGGACGGGTCCAGCCGCCCTGCTGCCCGCGCGGGTCGTGGCAGGGGCCGACGTAGGTCACGGTGCCGGTGTCGACCCGGTCGGCCTGCGGCTGCATCGCCCGCGGGATCAGGGCCAGCGTGTGCGGCGGGCGGCCGGAGAAGGTCTCCACGTCGGTGGTGGAGACGCCGCAGTCGGTGAGCCAGCGGGCGAACCTGGCCAGGTAGGCGTCGGCTCCCGGCAGTCGCCACAGCTGCGCCGCCACCTCCTCGGAGTATCCCTCCCAGGCCACGAACGTCGGCGACAGCTGCATGAGGGGACGGCCCTGCGTCTCGGCCAGGGCCCGCGCGGCGTAGGCGCCGATGTCGTACAGGTAGAGGTCGGCGGGGTCGGCGTCGTAGGCGGCGCGCAGTTGCGGGAGTGCCTGGACGGCGTCGTCCAGGAAGAGGCTCATCGCCGCGATGGGGTCGTCGGGCCACCTGTTGTCGGCGACCGGCAGCGTCGAGGAGCAGGGGACCAGCTCGGCGCCGGTGCCCGTGATCAGCTCGCCGACCGCCGGGTCGTTGGCGTACGTCACCCGGTGGCCGCGCGCCACCAGCTCGCGGACGATCTCCAGGCTGGGCAGGACGTGGCTGACGGCGGGGATGCCGACCATGGCGATGTGGGCGCGGCGGCGGGACATGGACGATCACTCATTTCGGGTTCTACGCGACGTTCGAGCGGTGGAACGGGCGGCGGGCCGGCGGTTCAGGCGCGGCGGGCGCCCGGGGCGGCGGCCTCCAGGTCGGCGACGCTGCCCGACATGATCGTGCGCACGTGCTCGGTGATGTGCTCGGCGGGCCAGTCCCACCAGGCCAGTGCGAGCAGGCGGGCGACGTCGTCGGCGGGGTAGCGGGTGCGGATGAGACGGGCCGGGTTGCCGCCGACGATCCCGTAGTCGGGCACGTCGGAGGTGACCACCGAGCCGGCGCCGATGATCGCGCCGTGGCCGATGCGCACGCCGGGCATCACCGTCGCGCCGTAGCCGAACCAGACGTCGTTGCCGACGACGGTGTCACCGCGGTTCGGCAGGCCGGTGAGCAGGTCGAAGTGGTCGGACCACGAGCCGCCCATGGTGGGGAAGGGGAAGGTCGAGGGGCCGTCCATGCGGTGGTTGGCGCCGTTCATGATGAACCGCACCCCGGTGCCCAGGGCGCAGAACCTGCCGATGACCAGTTTCTCCGGGCCGTAGTGGTAGAGCACGTTGCGGGTCTCGAACGCGGTCGGGTCGTCCGGGTCGTCGTAGTAGGAGTACTCCCCCACCTCGATCAGCGGGGACTTGACCAGTGGCCGCAGCAGCGCCACCCGCGGCTGGCCGGGCATCGGGTGGATGACGGTCGGGTCGGCGGGGACGTGGGCGTTCATGGATCTTTCCTTCCGCCACTGCTAATGCGACAACTTGTACATTAAGATGGTGTCATGTCGCCGTCCGCCTCGCAAACGGGAAAGGGAGCGATGACGTCCGAGAGCCCGTCGCCCGGTCCGCGCCGCCGTCCGGGTGGCCGTACCGGTCGCATCCGTACGCAGGTTCTCGACGCGGTCCGCGCCGAGCTCGGGGAGCACGGCTACGACGGGCTGACCCTCGACGCCGTCGCGGCCCGCGCGGGCGTGCACCGCGCGACGGTCTACCGGCGCTGGCGGGACGTCGGCGGCCTGCTCGCCGACGTGCTGGAGGCGACGGGCGACGACGACTGGCTGCCCGAGGACACCGGGTCCCTGCTGGGCGACCTGGCCGCGCTCAACCACGAGAACCAGGCGGCCCTGACCGCGCAGCCGTCGATCGCCGCGGCCCTGATCGCCGCCTCTTTCCGTTCCGAGGAGGCCGCCCGCGGGCTGCGGCGGCTCTGGGAGGACCGGTACACCCGGTGCGAGGTGATCGTGGGGCGGGCGGTCGAGCGGGGCGAGCTTCCGGCGGGCACCGACGCGCAGCGGCTGCTCGTCGCCGCGACCGCGCCGCTCTACCACCACCTGGTGCTCCTTCGCACGCCCCCGGACCCGGACCTTCCGGACCAGGCTGCGCGGACGGCCGTGCTGGCGGCGTCCGCGGGCGCCTTCACCCGTACCGAGCCCGCCTCTTCGCCGGACGCGTGAGGCCCGGTCTCCACAGGCGGACCGCGGCCGGGTCGAGGCCGTTCCGCCGGGGACGGCGTCCGGTCGCGGTCAGGAGGAGACGGCGACGGGGAGGTGGTGGGTGCGCGGGTCGTCGAGGTGGTCGACGATGAAGGCGGCCAGGTCGGCGCGGGAGGTACGGGCGCCCAGGCGTTCGGTCGCGCCGATCGAGACGCGGGGACGGCCCGTGGCGGCGACGACGGCGAGGGAGGTCATGCGCGGCCTTCCGTGGCGGGTGTCATGGGGCTGGGTCGGCCTGTGGCGGGATCTTCCGGGGCTGCGGTTCAGGCGTGGGCGGCCGGCTTGCTGGCGGGCTGGAACTTGAAGGAGATGGCCTCCATGAGGGCCTGGTGCTTGGTGTTCTGGAAGGCCGCGATCTTCCAGTCGCCGTCCGCCTGGCGGACCATCGTGTAGGTCTGGATCTTGTGCAGCTTCCCGGACCTGCCCTTGTAGGTGTCGCCGCGGGTGATCACCAGTGCGGTGTCGGGGCCCGCGAGGCGGATGCCGAGGGTCTCGCTGGCCAGCCTGGTGCCCTTGACGAAGCTGTCGAACAGCGCCTGGTGGGCGTCGCCGATCTCCTGGGCGCCGGTGTAGAGGGTGCCGACGTACGTGATGTAGGTGGCGTCGTCGGTGAACAGGGCCCCGTACGCGTCACCGTCGGCCCGCTGCCAGGCGTCGGCGAGGCGGTCGAGCACGGCGTTGATGGCGGCGGCGTCGGCGGCGGTGAGGGTGTTGTGCATGGTCGTTGCCTTCCTTCAGCAGCTTCTCTAAAGCATTTACTTCTTTGAAGATTTATCTGCGCCAAAGAAGAGATTAGAGATGACGCCGACCCCTGTCAACACCGGCCGCGTCCCGGCCCCCCGCGAAGGAGCGGCTGCTCGATCGCCGACGCGGGCCCGACACGTATGCTTGGCGTTCCATGAGTGAGCTGTTGACGATCGGCGAGCTGGCCGAGCGCACCGGGGTCGCCACTTCCGCTCTGCGCTACTGGGAGGAGCTCGGGCTGATCCCGGAGCCGGAGCGCGTCTCGGGGCAGCGGCGCTATCCGCCGTCGGCGGTCGAACTGGTCGCCGCGATCCTGCTGCTGCGCGAGGTCGGCCTCACGTTGCGCGAGGTCAAGACGTTCCTCGCGGTCCGGTCCGAGCCGGGCGACGCGGGGCGGGAGCTGTATCGGCGCAAGCTCGACGAGCTGGACGAGCGCATCGCCCGAGCCCAGGTGGCGCGCACCGCCATCGCGCACGGCATGGCGTGCCCGCACGAGAACGTCTTCGAGTGCTCGTCCTTCACCGGCGTGGTCCAGGCGCGGCTGGCGGGGGCGTCCCTGGAAGAGGCTCACCGGCACTGACCGGCCGGGCGTCACGTCGGCGGCGGGTTCCTGTTCCGCGAGCACCCGGGGTGCGGGCCAGGTGCTCGCGGGCGACGACGTGCGGTCAGCCGGTCGCGAGCGACTCGTCCGGCTGCACGGGCGCCGGGGGTCGGGGAGTGCGGCGGGGCAGGGTGAGGGTGATCAGCAGCCCGGCGATCATCGCCGCCGCCGTGAGCAGGACGACCAGGAACTCGCCGTCCGCCGTGGCGGCGCGCAGGGCCTGACCGGTCCTGCCCTCGGTGCCGAGGTCGGCGATGACGGTGAAGACGGCCAGGCCGATGGCGTTGCCGATGTTGAGCGCGGTGGAGGCGATGCCGTTGGCGACGCCCTGTTCGTGGGCGGGGGTCCCGGTGGCGGCGGCGATCCACATGGCGGTCCAGACGATGCCCTGGCCGAGCCCGGAGACGACCAGGCCGGGGATCAGCAGGCCGTACCCGGCGTCGGCGTCGAAGCCGAGGGCCAGGACGGCGGTCCCCACGACACCGACGGCGAAGCCGATCAGCAGCGTGGGACGGGTGCCGATCCGGGTCGCCAGACGTTCGCCACTCTGCGTGCCGGCGGCGATGGCCAGCGAGGGGATGAGGAAGGCCAGCCCGGTCTGCAGGGCGCTGTAACCGTGGACGCTCTGCAGCAGCACGGTGAGGAAGTACGGCAGGACGCCGAACGTGGCCATGTAGACGAAGGTGACCAGCATGCCGACGGTCAGGCTCCGGTTGCGGAAGAGCCGGAACGGCATGAGCGGATCCGCGCTGCGGGCCTCGACCAGCGCGAAGATCACCAGCAGGACGGCGGCCAGCGCGAAGGCGCCCACGACCGGCGGGCTGCCCCAGCCCAGTTCGGGCCCCTCGACCAGGGCGAAGACCAGCAGCGTGGACCCGCCGGTGACGGTGAGCGCCCCCGGCAGGTCGAACCTGCGCCGTTCCCGCCTGGCCGGGTCGCGCGGGATGACGGCCAGGGCGGCCA
Source organism: Nonomuraea sp. NPDC001699 (assembly GCF_053596455.1). NCBI lineage: Bacteria > Bacillati > Actinomycetota > Actinomycetes > Streptosporangiales > Streptosporangiaceae > Nonomuraea > Nonomuraea sp. NPDC001699. The sequence continues at coordinate 94,988 of NZ_JBSFGF010000025.1, forward strand.
GCGCGACCAGCCCGGCCAGGGGGACGTTCACGAAGAAGACGGCGGGCCAGCCGAAGTTCTGGGTGAGGACGCCGCCGAGCAGCGCGCCGATCGTCAGCCCGCTGGCGCCCGCGCCACCCCAGACGGCCAGCGCCCGGTTGCGCTGCGGCCCCTCCGCGAACAGGCTGTTGAGCAGGGCCAGCGTCGAGGGCAGCAGCAACGCCCCGCCGATGCCCTGGACCGCGCGGGCGACGATGATGACGACGGGACCGCCGGCCAGCCCGCCGGCCAGCGAGGACAACGCGTAGAGGGCCAGGGCGAGCACGAAGACGCGGCGGCGGCCGAGCAGGTCGGCGGCCCGGCCGCCCAGCAGCAGGAAGCCGCCGGCGAAGACGACGTACGCGCTGACCACCAGCTGCTGGGTCTGGCCGGGGAAGCCCAGCTCGGCGCCGATCTGCGGAAGCGCGACGAAGACGATGTTGAGGTCGAGCGCGTAGATGAGCTGGGCCAGGGCGAGCAACGCCAGGGTCCAGCCGAGTCGCGGCTTGACGCCGTCCGCGACGGCCGCGGGCAGCGTGGATGGTGTGGACATGGAACGCCCTTCGGAGGGAGCCGGGGAGCGGGCACGCGGAAGCCCGCCACACGAAACGATCGTACGAGGATTTACGTACAGTCGTACTATGCCAGACCGGAGAAGGATTGTTCGACAGTCGCGGTACAGTTGAACCATGGCTTTCCGTCATCCCGACCGTGACCAGATCCGGGTCGAAGACGTGCTGTCGGCGCTGGGGAACGGCGTGCGTCTGTCGGTCGTCCGCATCCTCGACGCCGGGGGCGAGCACAACTGCACCAGCGTCCTGAACACGCTGGGGATCACCGCGAAGTCGACCATGACGCACCACTGGCGGGTGCTGCGCGACAGCGGCGTCATCCGGCAGCAGCCCTCGGGGCGGGAGAACCTGCTCGTCCTGCGGCGCGAGGACCTGGACGCCCGCTACCCCGGCCTGCTCGACGCCATCCTCTCCGGCGCCCGCACCGACGCCGCCACCCAACACCCCGACTCCGCCGCCTGACCACCCGCCCCCGGCGCCTCGCATTGCCTTCAGCGCCGCGGATCGGTCACGTTTGCTTCGGTGCAGGGCAATATGGTCGCCGAGGTGTCCCGCGCCATGCCTCGATTCTCCGTTCCACCCCGCAGGGCCCGGCTACCCTCGCTGTGGTGACCACCTTGTCGTCCGACTCCCCCGACCGTCTCCGGGCCGAGCTGGTCGCCGAGCTCAGGCGGGGCGGCCGGGTCCGCTCCCCCGAGGTCGAAGCGGCGTTCGCCAAGGTGCCGCGGGAGCGCTTCGCGCCTGAGGTGTCGCCGAGCGCGGCCTACTCGGCCCACGACGTCGTCGTCACCAAGCGCGGGCCCGACGGCAGGGCCACGAGTTCGATCAGCGCGCCTTGGCTGCAGGCCGAGATGCTCGAAGCGGCACGGATCCGTCCCGGCGCGAAGGTCCTGGAGGTCGGTTCCGGCGGCTGCAACGCCGCCCTCATCGCCGAGATCGCCGGGCCGGACGGGCTGGTCGTCACCGTGGACATCGACCCCTTCGTCACCGGGCGCGCGGGCCGTTTCCTCGCCGAGACCGGCTACGGGCGGGTGAAGGTCGTCCTGGGCGACGCCGAGCACGCGGCCGAGCAACACGCGCCGAGCGGCGGCTTCGACGCCGTCATCGTCACCGTCGGCGTCTGGGACGTTCCCTGGGGACACCTTCTCGCGCCGGGCGGCCGGATGGTCGTGCCGCTGCGCTTCTCCACCGTCAGCCGGTCCTTCACCTTCGTCCGCGAGGGCGACCACTTCCTGGGGCTGAACCCGACGGTCTGCGGCTTCGTCCCCTGCCAGGGGGCCGGAATGCTGCCCGACCAGGAACCGGTCCTGGCGGGCGGAGCCGTCAGGCTGACCCTGGAGAGCGGCCCCGCGCTCGACAGGGCCGCCCTCGACCGGGCGCTGGGCGGCGACCGGACCGAGCTGTGGACCGGCGTCACCGCCGGCCATGGTGAGCCGTTCGACTCGATGCACCTGTCGATCGCGGCGGTCGACGAGCGGTTCGGCATGTTCTGGCAGGATCCCGAGCGCGATTGCGGGCTCGTCCGGCCGGCCATGCGCTGGTACTGTCCCGCGCTCATCACCCGCGACAGCTTCGCCTATCTCACCATCCGCGAGTCGTGCGTCCGCGAGGACGACCGGCGGCGCTGGGAGTTCGGGGCCTGTGGCCACGGCCGCGAGGGCGCCGGGCTCGCCCGGGAGCTGGCCGATCATGTGCGGACCTGGGATCACCGCCTGCGGGACCGTCCGGACCCGGTCTTCACCCTTCACCCCGCGGGCGCCGTCGTGCCGCCTCCCGCCGCCGGTCGGGTCTTCCGCAAGCGTCACACCCAGCTCGTCATGGCCTGGCCCTGATCGTGTGGGGCGTCACAGGGCGTCGAGGTCGACGGCTCGGGCGAGGGCGTCGTAGCCGCGATCGTCGAGATGGACGCCGTCGCCCGAGTCGTACTCCGGGCGCAGGGAGTCGGGGTCGTCGGGGCGGCGGACGGCCGCTTCGAAGTCCACCACGTGGTCGTACGCGCCGCTGGTGCGGATCCATTCGTTGACCTGGTCGCGTACGGCCTCCGCCGCCGGGCTGTAGGCGAGCGGCGAGCCCTTGACGGGGGTGAGGGTGGCGCCGACGGCACGGATGCCCCGGGCGTGGGCGGCCCGGATCGGCTCCTTGTGGCCGTCGATGATCCCGCGGGCGGTCGCCTGGTGGGGCTTGTTCCATTCGGCCAGGTCGTTGATGCCGTCCATGATGATGACGGTGCGGACGCCGGGTCGCTCCAGCACGTCGCGGCGGAAGCGGGTCAGGCCGCTGGTGCCGTACTCGGGCGAGTCGGTCAGCAGGCGGTTGCCGCCGATGCCGGCGTTGATCACGGTCAGGGGGCGGCCGGACGCGATCAGGCGCTCGCCGAGCCGGTCGGGGTAGCGGTTGTCGGCTCCGGCGGTCGAGCCGACGCCGTCGGTGAGGGAGTCGCCGAAGGTGACCACGGCCCCGGTGAGGGACGGCCCGGTGGAGGATGGCCGCCCGGCGCGGGGGCCGGTGACGTCCACGCCGGTCAGGAGTGCCAGAGCGTGCGGGGGCGGAGTGTCGCGGCTCCCCGATCGGCCCGGGCGACGGCGGCTCCGTCGATCGCCAGTGGAGCGGCGCCGTGGACGTTGGAGAGCCGGACGCGCACGGCGGTGCCGCCGCCGCCGAGGCGGACGATCTGGCGCAGGGTCTCGGGACCCCGGCGGGCGAAGCCGTCCTCGGACCAGTTGGGGCCGTACCAGGAGGTGCTGGGGGTGGCTGGCTGGACGGCGGCGCCCCACGCCGCCACCCATCGGCGCGATGCCGCGCCGGCTGGGGTGATGCCCAAGGCCAGGGCGAGCACGACGGTGAGGGCGGGAACGGCGAGCCTGCGCACGACGGGCCTCCCCGAGATTCCAGAAAGGAGGGGATTGCTCATGACGGGGGTCCTGGGGTGTGGTCAGGCGGAGCGGACGGCGGACAGGTCGAACTCCAGCGTGATGCGATCGGAGATCATCACCCCGCCGGTCTCCAGCGCGGCGTTGTACGTCATGCCGAAGTCCTTGCGGTTGACCGCCACGCTGCCCTCGAAGCCGACCCGGGTCAGCCCCTGGGCGTCGACGGCGGTGCCGGTGTAGTCGAGGGGGACGGTGATCCGCCGGGTCACCCCGCGGATCGTCAGGTCGCCGGTGACCTCGAAGCTGTCGCCGCCCGCGTGCACGACGAAGGCGGACTCGAAGGTGATGTGCGGGTGGGCGGCGGCGTCGAGGAAGTCGCCGGTGCGCAGATGGTTGTCGCGCATCTGGTTGCCGGTCTGGATGCCGGCCACGTCGAGCACCACGCGGACGGCGGAGGCGGTGGGGTCGGCCGCGTCCAGGCGGGCGGTGGCCTCCTGGACGGGGATGCTGCCGCGCACCTTGGTCACCATGGCGTGGCGGGCGACGAACCCGAACCGGCTGTGGTCCGGGTCGATGGTGTAGTGGCCGCTCAGCTCGCTGGGGTACATGGTCGCGCTCCAATTAGTTCAGCACCGGAAGATTCGGCACGACAGTACATACCTTTATTTCAGCACGCAACTTTCCAGTACGCTCGACGCATGACCCGCTGGCTCACCGACGACGAACAACAGGCGTGGCGCGCCTTCGGCCTGGCCACCCGCCTGCTGACCGATCGTCTGGAACGCGACCTGATGGCGGCGGCCGACATGCCGCCCACCTACTACGAGCTGCTCGTCCTGCTGTCGGAGGCCCCCGCGCGCACGATGCGCATGAGCGAGCTGGCGCACTGGACCAACTCCAAGCCGAGCCGCATCTCACACGCGGTCAACAAGCTGGAGCAGAAGGGCTGGGTGCGCCGGGAGCACTACGCCGGCGACCGGCGCGGCTGGCTGGCGGTGCTCACCGACGACGGGCTCGACGCGCTCCGGGCCGCCGCCCCGGAGCACGTCGCCAGCGTCCGCGAGCACCTGGTCGACCTGCTCACCGAGGAACAGCTGCGACAGCTCGCCGACATCAGTCAGGTCCTGCTCGACCACCTCATCGAGAAGGGGTGACGCGTACGGGCGGCTCGGCGGTGAACGCCGCCAGGGCGTCCGGGTCCGGCGCGACGCCGATCCCGGGGCCGTCGGGGACCGTGATGGAGTCGCCGGTCAGCACGACCGGCGCGGTGAGGTCGCGCTCGAAGTAGCGGGCGGTCGCCGAGATGTCGCCCGGCAGGGTGAAGCCGGGCAGGCTGGCCAGCGCCAGGTTCGCCGTCCGGCCGAGCCCGGTCTCCAGCATCCCGCCGCACCACACCGGCACGTCGGCGGCCCGGGCCAGGTCGTGGATCCGGCGGGCCTCCAGGTAGCCGCCGACCCGGCCGGGCTTGATGTTGATCACCGAGCAGGCGCGCGCCCTGATGGCGGCGGTGGCGGCGCGGGCCGAGGTGATCGACTCGTCCAGGCAGATCGGCGTGTCCATGCGGGCGGCGAGCAGGGCGTGGCCGTGCAGGTCGTCCGGGGCGAAGGGCTGCTCCAGCAGGGTCAGGCCGTACGCGTCGAGGCGGGCCAGGTGGCGGGCGTCGGCGGGGGCGTAGGCGGTGTTGGCGTCGGCGGTGAGCATCAGGCCGGGGCCGAACGTCTCGCGCACCAGCCGGACCGGCTCCAGGTCCCAGCCGGGCTCGATCTTGAGCTTGATCCGGGCGTACCCGGCGCCGACGTGCCGGTCCACGGTGTCGAGCAGGTCGTCGAGGGTGGCGGCGATGCCGACCGACACGCCGACGCGTACGCTGCGCCGCACCCCGCCCAGGTAGGCGGCCAGTGACAGGCCGCGCGCCTTGAGCACGGCGTCCAGGACGGCCGTCTCGACGGCGGCCTTGGCCATCGGATGGCCGCGCAGGTGCGCCAGCGCGGGCGCGACGCCGGCCGGGTCGAGGCCGGGCACCGCGAACAGGGCGGGCAGCAGGAAGCGGCGGATGAGGTCGGCCGCGCCCTCCAGGTACTCGGGGCTGTAGGTGGGCTCGTCCTCGGCCACGCACTCGCCCCAGCCCTCCTCCCCCTCGGCCCCGCGCACGCGCACCAGCAGCGCCCGGCGCTCGGTCTGCGTGCCGAGCGAGGTGCGGAACGGGGTGAGCAGCGGCAGCGCGACCGTGTGCAGCTCGGCCTCGGCGATCCTCACGCCGCACGCTCCAGCACGTACCAGCCGTCCCTGGTGAAGGTGGCGATCCGGTAGCCGCGGGCGAGCGCGCCGCCCAGGGCGGCCCGCTGGGCGGCCCGCCACCGCGCCGCCTCCGCGGGGTCCTCGCGCCGCAGCCGCTCGGCGTCGGCGGGCGTCGCGCAGCGCAGTACGGCCGCGCCGCCCGGCTCGCGCGGCGCCCCGGTCTCGTCGAGGATCACCTCGGCCTTCTCGGTCCCGCCCAGGGCGGACAGCCCCGAGTCCGGGGCCGCCGGGACAGGGCTCCGCGCCGGATCCAGGGCAGGGGCAGGGGTCACGGGCCAGTGGGCGAACAGACGGTCGGTGAGGTCGCCGCCGTTGATGCCGTCGTTCATCGGCCCGTAGAAGTCGGGGACGTACCGCTCGGCCCGCGCGCCGAGCCTGCCCAGGTTGAAGAAGGCGTTGCGGCGTACGAGCGGGTCGAAGGTCCAGGAGATGGAGCTCAGGCCGCGTTCGGCGGCCCACGCCCGCTGGTGTGCCTTGATCGCCTGGCCGACCCCCCGGCCCCGCGCCTCGGCGGCCACGCCCACCACGTGGGAGTGCAGGCCGGCCCCCTCGGCCAGGAACCCGGAGGCGGCGGCCACGAGCTCGCCGCCGAGGAAGGCGCCGCTGACGTACCCGCCGGTGTGCTCAAGGGCGCACATGAGGTCGACGGCCACCGGCGGATCGTCGCCCGCCCTGGTGTTCCAGACGCGGCGCAGCAGCCGGTCGGCGGCCTGGAACTCGGAGGTTCCGTGGAGGATGCGGATTTCGAGCATGGCACCAGCATTCCGCCGGACCGCCGCCGGATCGTTGGCGCGCAAGCCCAACTTCAGCCGCCGCCGTTTGTGCCGGACGCCGGGCTCCGGCCGCCGCCCGTGCCGCCCGTGGCGCCCGCGCCGATCTCGGCCAGCCGGAGCTGGAGGCCCAGCACGAGCCGGACGTCGGGGTCGTCGAGCGGGATCAGCTCGCCGATGCGGCGCAGCCGGTACCTGAGCGTGTTGGGGTGCAGCGACAACGTCTCGGCCGCCCTGGGCACGTCGTAGTGGGCGGCCAGCCAGACCCGCAGGCTGCGGACGTAGTCGGTGCCGTGCCCGGCGTCGTGCTCGGCCACCAGGGACAGCGGCTCGCCCGCCGCCGGGCCGGACCGCATCGAGGCGGCCGCGTCCAGCAGGAACAGCGCCGCGGCCAGCTCCTCGTGCAGGCCCACCTCGCCGCCCGCGAACGGGCCGCCCATCGCGCGCAGCGCCTCGTCGGCCTGCCGGGCGGCGGCCGGGACCTGGGCGACCGAGGCCGCGGTCCGTCCGACGCCCGCCCGCCAGTGCCCGCCGAGCCGGTCGGTGATCCGGCCGAGGGTCTCGGCGGTGACGCGCCGCAGCAGCGCGGTCCCGGCGCCGGCCGCCACGATCGCGTACGTCCGGCCGTCCACGGCGCCGACGGCGGCCCTGATCCGGTAGACGGCGTAGGCGGTGCGCAGCAGGTCGGCGGCGTGCGTGGCGGCGAAGACGTCGGTCCGCCCGGCCGGGTCCCCGGCGGCCACCACCCTGACCGGCTCGTCCGGGCGCAGGCCCAAGGAGGCGGCCAGCTCCCCGGCGGGGCCTGCGCCGCGCAGCAGCCGGCCCACCCACTCGTCCCTGGTCCGGCGGGCCTCGTCGGCGGCCAGGCTGAGGCGGGCCAGGTGCGGGGCGGCGGTCCTGGCGGCCTCGGCGAGCACCGCGTCGGCGTCGGGCGCGAGCGGCTCGTCCGCCTGGATGGCCCAGATCGTGCCGAGCGCCTCGCCCCTGGCGCGGACCGCGATGGCCAGCCGGGGCAGGTACTCGCGCGGCTCGTGGCTCCACACGGCCCCCTCGCAGCGCAGGACGGCGGCGTACTCCTCGGCGTTCGTCGGGTGCTCGGGCACGCGCCGGCCGAGGATGCCCTCCCTGCGCAGGTCGTCGATCGGCTGGCCGATCGTGGAGTAGGCCAGGACGCGCATGGCCAGGTCCTCGATGGCCACCGCGCCCCCGACGCGGGCGGCGACCTGGTTGGCCAGCGCGAACAGGTCGCCCGCCTGGCCGCCGCCCAGGTCCGCGGCCGGGGCGACGAGCGCGAGCAGGGCGTCCACCAGGGCGTAGAGCTGGCCCCAGGCCAGGCCGGGGGCGGCGGCCAGCAGCGCCACGCCCGCGCCGCGGGCCGCCTCGGTCAGCGCGGCGGCGTCGCCGATCCCGGCCCGGACGACGACCGCGCTCACGCCCGCCCCGGCCGCGCTCTCCAGCAGGGACGGCTCCGGCCTGCCGGTGGCCAGCAGCAGCGCCCCGGCGTAGGCGGCCAGCGGCTCGTCGGAGCCGTGGATGACCGGCGCGCCCACCATCGCCTGGCGGCCGGACGGCAGGCACAGCGCGCTCACCGTCTCCGCGCCGAGGCTGTCGAGCAGCACGCCGAGCGTCACCCGGCCCTGGCCGCTCACGCCCGCCCCCCGCGCAGGAGGCGTCCGTGCCGGCCGCCGGTGAACTCGCCGTCGTCGATCACCATGCGGCCGCCCAGGAGCACGTGGGTGACGCCGGCCGGGCGGGTGGCGGGCTCGTCGTAGGTGCCGTCGTGGCGGATGGCGGCGGGGTCGAACACGCACACGTCGGCGACCGCTCCCCTGCCCAGCCAGCCCCGGTCGGCCAGGCCGAACTGGGCCGCGGTGGCCGAGCCGACCTTCCTGATCGCCTCGGCCATCGGCACGAGCCCGCGTTCGCGCACGTACTCGCCGAGGAAGGTGGGGAAGGTGCCGTACGTGCGCGGATGGGTCGGCCCCTCGGGCGGCCCGCCGTCGGAGCCGATCGACACGAGGGGGTGCCGCATGATCCGGGTGACGTCGTCGTCGTGCATGGTGTGGAAGACGCCGTCGGCGTGCGGGTCGGCCATGAGCAGGTCGCACAGCGCGTCCCAGGGCTCGCGGCCGTCCAGCAGGTCGGCCAGCGAGCGGCCGGTGACGCCGGCGGAGGCGTGCCGCAGCAGCCGCACGTCCTCGGGGTGCGTCTCCCGCCACAGGCCGACGCCGGTCGTGCGCTCGGGATCCTCGGCCAGCGCGCGCAGCGCCCGCCGTTCCGCCGGGTCGGCCAGCCTCCTGAGCAGCTCCGGCTCACCGCCTTCGCACGCGGTGGGCGGCAGCAGCGCGACCAGCCCGGTGCAGAACGCCCGGTACGGGTACACGTCGGCCCGCACGTCCACGCCCCGGACCCGGGCGGCCGTCAGCTTGTCCAGCAGCATGGCCGACGAGCCGTGCACAGCCCGGCCCGACGCCTTGCAGTGGGAGACCTGCAGCCGCACCCCGGCCGCCGCCGCGACCTCGACGGCCTCGTCCAGCGCGCCGGCCAGCCCCTCGCTCTCGCTGCGCAGATGGGTGGCGTAGACGAGGTTCCAGCGCCGGGCCGCGCGGGCCAGCGCGATCAGCTCGCCGGTGCCGGCGTAGGCGCCCGGCACGTACTCCAGGCCGCTGGACAGCCCGCACGCGCCCGCGGCGAACGCCTCCTCGGCCAACTCGGTCATCCGGTCGAGCGCGCCGGGCGGCGGCGCGGCGTCCATGCCGCAGACGGCCGTGCGCAGCGTGTTGTGGCCGACGAGCGCGGCCAGGTTGTTGGTCGTGCCCTCCCGCTCCACGGCGTCGAGGTAACCGCCGAAGGTGGTGAAGGCGTGCTCGCCGAAGATCCCGGGGGCGAAATGGGCCGACTCGGAGTCGGCCGGTCCGCAGGAGAAGCCGCAGTTCCCGATGATCTCGGTGGTGACGCCCTGCCACAGCTTGAACGGCTGCTCCCCGGCCATGAACGGCACGGTGTCGGAATGGCTGTGCGGGTCGATGAAGCCGGGCGCGACGACCATGCCGTCCACGTCCACCACGCGGGCGGCCCGGCCGAGGTCACGGCCGGTCGCGGTGACGCGTCCGCCACCGATGGCCACGTCCGCGGTACGGCCGGGCGAGCCGAACCCGTCGTGCAGAGTGCCGCCGCGCAGAATGAGGTCGTGCATGCAGGTATTACCTTTCCCGGGTACGAGATTCGTCGGTCATGTCAGGGGACGGCCGCCACCAGGCGCCTGGTGTAGTCGTGGGCGGGGGCGTCCAGGACGGCCGAGGTGGTCCCCTCCTCCACGACCGCGCCCTTCAGCAGCACCACGGTCCTGGCGGCGACCTGGCGGACGACCGCCAGGTCGTGGGTGATGAACAACATCCCGGTGCCGAGCTCCCGGCCGATGCCGCGCAGCAGTTCGAGCACGTGCGCCTGGACCGACACGTCCAGGGAGGCGACCGGTTCGTCGCAGATCAGCAGCGCGGGCCGGACGGCCAGGGCGCGGGCGATGGCGACGCGCTGGCGTTCGCCGCCGGACAACGCCTTGGGGCGGCGGGCGGCGTACGCGGCGGGCAGGCCGACCAGCTCCAGCAGCTCGCCCACGCCGATCCGGTCGGCGGGCGCGGCCCTGGCGATCGCCTCGGCCAGCGTCGCGCCGACGGTCATGGCGGGGTTGAGCGAGGTGGAGGGGTCCTGGAAGACGCACTGGACGAGCCGGTGCACCCGGGCACGCTCGCGCGGGTCCAGGGCGGCCCGGTCGGTGACGTCGAGGCCGGCCAGCCGGATCCGGCCGCCGTCGGGGGTGAGCAGGCCGAGCACCGAGCGGGCCAGCGTGGTCTTCCCCGAGCCCGACTCCCCCACCAGGCCGACGGTCTCGCCGGGGTTCACGTGCAGGCTGACGCCGCCCAGGGCGGTGTGGGCGCCGTACCGTTTGCGCAGGTCCTCGACGTGCAGCAGCGGTTCGCTGCCGGCCGGGGCGGCGGGGAGCGCGGCCTCGCGCAGCGGCGGGCGGGCGGCCCCGGCGGTGTCGTGGACGCAGGCGGTCAGCCGGTCACGGCCGATCGGGCGCAACGGCGGCCTGGCCGCGGTGCAGGCGTCCGCGACCCGGTCGCAGCGGGTGGCGAACGCGCAGACGCCGGCCACCGCGTCCGCCCGCGGCACGGCGCCCGGGATGCCCACCAGGCGTTCCAGCGTGAGCTCGGCCGAGGGCAGCGCGCCCAGCAGCCCCGAGGTGTACGGGTGCGCGGGCGCCGAGGCCAGCTCCGGGCCGGGCCCCTGCTCGACGACGCGCCCGGCGTACATCACGGCGACCCGGTCGCAGACGGCGAACGCCACGCGCAGGTCGTGGGTGATGAGCAGCACGCCCATGCCCCGCGCCTCCTGCACGCGGCGCAGCAGCGCCAGGATCTCGTGCTGGGTGGTGGCGTCCAGCGCGGTGGTGGGTTCGTCGGCGACGAGCAGTTCGGGGTCGCCGGCCAGCGCGGCGGCCAGGGCGACGCGCTGCCGCATGCCGCCCGAGAGCTGGAAGGGGTAGCGCCCGGCCACGGCGGGGTCGTCGATGCCGACCTCGGCCAGCCTGCGGGCGATCTCCTGCCGGGACGTCCGGCCGCGCAGGGTCTCGGCGATGTGCGCGCCGGCCGTGCGCAGCGGGTTGAGCATGGCGAAGGGGTCCTGCATGAGCAGCGAGATCCGCCGTCCGCGCACGCCGCGCAGCAGCCGCTCGGACGCGCCGACAAGCTGGGTGCCGCCGACCTCGACCGACCCCTCGGCGCGCAGGCCGCGCGGGAGCAGGCCGACGAGGGCGCGGGCGGTCAGGGACTTGCCGCTGCCGGACTCGCCGACCAGCCCGACGGTCTCGCCCGCGGCGACCGTCAGGTCCACGCCGTCCACGAGCACCCGGTCGCCGACGACCCGCAGGCCGCGTGTCTCAAGCATCGGAGAGCCTCTCGAAGAGCTGGTCGCCCAGCAGGGTGGCGGCGGTGGCGGCGACGGTGACCAGCGCGGCGGGCACCACCGCGGCCCACGGGTTGAGGTCGAGCAGGCCGCGGTTCTCCTCGATCATCAGCCCCCAGTCGGGCGTGCCGGCGGGCAGGCCGATGCCCAGGAAGGACAGACCGGAGAGCGCGACCAGCGCGGCGACGAAGCTGAGCAGCGCGCCCGCCACGACCGTGGGCGCGATGTTGGGCAGCAGGTGCCTGAACATGATCCGGGTGCGGCTGAGCCCGAGCGTCCGGGCCGCCTCGGCGTAGGCCAGCTCGCGCTGGGCCATGGTGAGGCTGCGCACCACCCGGATGTCGCCGGGCGTGAACAGCACCGCCATCGCCAGCACCGCCCAGCCGATGCCGCCGCCGAGCACGCCCACCAGGACGATCAGCATGAGCAGTCCCGGCATCGCGATGAGCAGGTCGACCACGCGCATCAAGACGGCGTCGATCCAGCCGCGGCGGTAGCCGGCCAGCAGCCCGAGCGAGGTGCTCATCGCGCAGGTGCCCAGCGCGACGACGACCGGCCACAGCAGCGCCGAGCGGGCTCCGGCCAGGCAGCGCGACAACACGTCCCGGCCCAGCTCGTCGGTGCCCGCCCAGTGGGCCCAGCCGGGCATCGTCGCGCCGAGCGCGAGGTCCTGCGCGGCCGGGTCGTAGGGGGCGATCCACGTTCCGAACAGGGCGGCTGCCGCCATGAGGGCCAGGATCCCACCCGACAGCAGCGTCAACGGCCCCGGCCCGGTCCGGCGCAGCCGGCGCGCCCGTCCGCCGAGGCGCACGGTCCCCGGCACGACGCTCACGCGGCCACCGCCCCGTGGCGCACCCGCGGGTCCACCGCGAGGTAGGCCAGGTCGATCAGCAGGTTGACGGCGACCACCACGGCGCCTCCCATCAGGACGAGCGCCTGGACGACGGGCAGGTCCTTCTGCCCGACCGCGCTGACGAGCAGCTCGCCGACGCCGTGCAGCCCGAAGGCCCGTTCGACGAACAGCGCGCCGGTGAGGTTGGCGGCCAGCAGCAGGCCGCCGACCGTGAGGACGGGCAGCGCGGTGTTGCGCAGCGCGTACCCGATCCAGTAGCGGGCCCGGCCGACGCCGCGCGCCCGGGCGAAGGTCATGTAGTCCTGCCCGGCCAGGTCGAGCGCGGCCGCCCGCATCTGCCTGATGACGACCGCCGCCTGCCCGGTGGCCAGCGCGATCGCGGGCAGCGTCAGGTGCGCGACCCGCTCGGCGAACGTCTCGCCCGCGCCGAAGACGGGGAACCAGCCGAGGGTGACGGCGAAGCCGTACAGCAGCAGGATGCTCATGGCGAACGGCGGGATCGCGAGGCCGACCAGCGCGGAGAGCGTGATGCCCCGGTCGAGCGGGCCGCCCCTGTGCATGGCGGCGGCCAGCCCGGCGGGCAGGCCGACGGCGAGGGTGAGGATGATCGCGTAGGCGGCCAGGCCGGCGGTGACCGGCAGGCGGTCGGCGATGACGCCGGCGACCGGTTCGCGGCTGTAGAGGGAGGCGCCGAAGTCGCCGCGCACGGCGTCGCCGAGCCAGGTGGCGTAGCGGACGGGCAGCGGGTCGTCGAGGTGGTACTGCGCGCGGACGGCGGCGCGCGACTCGGCGGTGGAGGGCCGCGGCCCGAGCAGGACCTGCTCCGGGTCCCCGGGGGCGAGCGCCAGCAGCGCGTAGGTGAGCACGGACAGCACGCCGAGCAGGAGCAGCGCGGCGGCCAGGCGGCGGGCGACGAAGGCCATCAGGCACCGGCCGCCGGGCGGATGGTGCTGAAGACGTTCATGGTCCAGGTGCCGAACCGGCCGGTGAACCGCTTGCGCAGCGCGACGGCGGCCTCCTTGGTGTAGAGCGGCACGTACGGCACCTGGTCGGCGATCTCGGCCAGCACCTCGGTGACGGCGGCGGCACGGTCGGCGCCCTCGTGCGTGCCGAGGTCGTCGAGCCGGGCGTCGGTCTCGGGCGAGCCGTAGCCGCTGAAGTTGAAGCCCTGGGGCCCGGCCGAGGCGCGGCTGACCAGGTCGGGCAGCACCTCGCCCGGGTCGGGGGTGCCGTAGAGCAGGTCGACGAGCTGCAGCGGGGTGTCCTGGTGGCTGAACATGCGCTGCCGGTACTGCTCGGTGGGCAGCGGCTGGAGGTCGAGCTTGATGCCGATCAATGCCAGGTCGGCGACGATGGCCTGGAGCGCCTTGACGTCGTCGCTGCCGCTGTCGTACGGCGCGGCCAGGGTGAAGCCCTCGGGGTGGGCCGACTTGGCCAGCTCGGCCTTGGCGGCGTTCACGTCGTGGGGGTAGGCGGGCAGCTTCGGCGGCGTGCCACCGTACAGGGCGGCGATCTGGGGCTTGGGCAGCATCAGGTCGGCGATGCCGCCGTGGCCGCTGGTCATGAGCGTGGCCAGCGCCTCCCGGTCGAGGGCGTGGGCGATGGCGCGGCGTACGTGCACGTCCTTGAGCGGGCCCTCGCGGACGCCGAGGGACAGGTAGGCGATGTTGTTGGCCGGGTAGAAGGCGGTCGTGACGCCGGACAGGGCGCTCCACTTGCGCGTCTCGCTGACCTGGATGTCGTTGGTGCCGTCCACCTCGCCGGAGGAGACGGCCAGGCGCAACGTCTCGGGGTCGCCGATCGCCTTGACCTCGATCCTGCGCAGCGCCGGCTTCGGCCCCCAGTACAGCTCGTTGCGTTCCAGCGTCACCCCCGAGGTGAGCGAGAACTTCGTGACCTTGAAGGGGCCGGAGCCGAGGGTGCCGACCTCGGGCGAGCCGAGGTCCTTCGGGTGCGCGGCGGCCAGCTTCTTCGGCACGATCTGCCAGGCCAGCGCGGCGGTGGCCAGGAAGGCGGGGCTGGGCTTGCCGAGGGTGACCTTCACCGTGCGCGGGCCGGTGACCTCGACCTTCTTGACCTGCGTGACGTAGCTGGCGGCCTGGGAGGTCACGGCGGGGTCGAGGTGGCGGGTCAGGGAGTAGGCGGCGTCCTCGGCGGTGACCGGCGTGCCGTCGCTGAACCTCGGGCCCTCGCGCAGGGTGAAGACGTACGTGCGCGGGTCGGGATGGGTCCAGGAGGCGGCGATGCTCGGGATGACCCTGCCGTCCGGGCCGAGGGTCACCATCGTGTCGAGGACGGCGAACTGCACGGTGGTGGAAGCGTCGTTGAAGCCGTGGGCGATGTCGAGGCTGTTGGGGGCGAGCCCCATCGCCCAGCGGAGCGTGTCGGGGGCCGCGCCAGAGCTCGCGGCTCCGGCGCAGCCGGTCACCAGCACGAGCAGAGCGCCCGTCGCGAGCCTGGCGAGTGCGGTTGCGGATGTCATGGAACCACCTCGGGGAGTGAGCGGGGGGAATAGTCGGACGCTAGAAGCCCGGCCCCCCTCGTTCACTGACCCGGCAGCCAAACTCTGCGCGCCCCGGCTCGTGCTGCAGGCCAACACGGCCCTAGACCAGACCAGGGGGGACGCCGACGGGCGCGGTGCCCTCGGGCTGGGCGGCGAAGCGCAGGCCGAGCAGGCCGAAGCCGCTGAGCAGCAGGTCGCCGTCCCCGTCGAGGCGCAGGGTGAACGGGCCGGCCCGCCACGTCCCGGCGGGTGCGGGGGCGACGGGGGCCTGGAAGGTCAGGCCGACGCGCAGCATGCCCTCGTCGATGACGGCGAGCACGCCCGTCTCGTCGTTGAGCCAGGCGCCCCGCGGGACGGGCCCCTCCCCCGGCGGGTCGCACGGCTCGTACACGTGCGGCCACCGGATCGACCCGTCGTGGCCGAACAGCAGCCGCCCGTCCTCCGGCACCAGCCAGATCCGGCCGGCCGGCACCTGCGCGTACCAGCGGCCGTCTTCGTCGAGGGCGAGCTCGAAGTCGGTGGCGCCGGTCAGGGAGATTCCGCCGCCGCCGTCGTCGCCGTCGGCGGGTTCGAGGGTGAGGGTGGCGTCGGTCTCCGGGTCGTGCCAGTGGCCGAGCAGGGCGGGCCGCGCCGCCTCGGCGTCGGCCCGGCGGGCCGGGGCCGGACGGGGGGCCGGGTCCTGGCCGGTGAGGGCGCGGGCCAGGCGGAGGCTGAGGCCGACGGGGTCCAGGCCGCTGTGGTTGGTCAGCACGGCCACGCCGAGGCCGGGCTCCGGCAGGTGGAGCAGGTTGCCGACGTAGCCGTGCATGCCGCCGGCGTGGCCGTACCCGGCCGCCTCGCCGACGGCCAGGTGGCAGATGCCGCGGGCGTACCGCAGGACGGCGCCGTCGGCGAGCACGGTCCGCTCCAGCAGCGCGGCGCGCACGTCGGCGCCCAGCACCCGGCCGTCGGCCAGGAAACCGAACCAGGGGGCGAGGTCGGCGACACCGGTCACCAGGCCGCCGTCACCGACCGCGCTCTCCTGCGTGTCGGCCCGCGCGCCGGCGCCGTCGTAGCCGTAGGCCATCCGCGGCAGCGGGACGGAGGCGTCGTCGCGGAAGACGGTGTCGTCCATGCCGAGCGGGCCGAACAGCCGCTCGCGGGCGAAGTCGGCCAGCGACCGGCCGGTGAGCCGCCGGACCACGACGGCGGCCAGGACGTAGCCGGTGTTGGAGTAGGAGAAGCGGGTGCCGGGCTCGAACGAGGTCCGGCGCACGCCCGCCACGATCTTCATCAGGCGTTCCTCGTCCATCAGGGTGAACGGGACGCCGGTGACGGCCTGCAGGCCGTACCACTCGGGCAGGCCGCCGGTGTGCCGCAGGCACTGGTCGAGCGTGACGGGCACGCCGAGCCGCAGCTCGGGCACGTGCTCGCGAACGTCGTCCGCCAGGCTCAGCCTGCCGTCGCGCGCCAGCAGAAGCAGGCACGCGGCGGTGAACTGCTTGCTGATGGAGGCGATGTCGAAGCGGGTGCGGGAGTCGATCGGGACGCCGAACTCGACGGTCGCCACGCCCCTGGCCGAGGTGTGCAGCACCTTGCCGTCGGCGTAGACCCCGACCGCCAGCCCCGGCCCGTCGGGGCGGAGGCCGGGAAGGGCGTCGAGCGCGCGTTCTACCTGCTCAAAATCCATCGTTCAAGTATCTGGATGTCCTGGTTCGAAACACTTGTCCGGAGCGGCAAACCTGGGGGCCGCGTGGTTGGTCTGCCGCACAGGGCCGTCCTGGCGGTCACGCGCTCTCGCCGGGGCGCACGGCCGACTTCGCCGCCGGGGCGGGAGCGGCGTCCCCGGCTCGTGCCCGCCGCACGGCGGCGGGGATCACGAAGGCGGCGGCGACGGCCAGCAGGCCGAGCGCCGCCGACAGCAGGTACGTGTCGACGAAGCTCTGCTCGGTGGGCACCCCCGCGACCGCGCCCGAAGCCAGCACCATGGCGCCCAACTGCGCGCCGAATGTGCCGCCGATGCTCTTGGCGACGAAGACCACGCCGCTGACCCCGGCCGAGCGGTCGCCGGGCACGTCGGAGGCCACCGCGTTGAGCCCGGCGGTCAGGCCGACGGAACCGCCCAGCCCCATGACCGTCACCCCGGCCATGACCTGCCACGGGGAGGAGTGCCACAGGGCCAGCCCGCCGGTCCCGGCGCAGACGAGCGCGCTGCCGAGCACCAGCACGGCACGCCGTCCGAGCAACCTGGTCATCGGCCCGACCAGCGGCGCGACCACGGTGCCCGCGATCCCCATGGGGAACATGTAGATCCCGATCCACAGGGTGTCGGCGCCCAGGCCGTACCCGGTCCCGGCGGGCGCGGCCAGCATCATCGGCAGCGCGACGACGAGGCCGAAGGAGGCGAAGCCGAACACGACCCCCATGGCCGTCACCCCGGCCGGGGTGCGTCCGGCCAGCAGCCGCAGATCCACGAGCGGGTCGGCGACGCGCAGCTCGACGACCGCCCACGAGCCCAGCGTCAGGGCGGCGGCGGCGAACAGGGCGAGGGTGGCCGGGGCCGTCCAGCCCCAGGCGGAGGCGGCGGTCAGGCCCAGCATGAGCAGGGCCACGCCGCCGCCGAGCAGCAGCCCGCCCGTCCAGTCGACGCGACCGCCGGCCGCGCGCGGGGTGGCCGGAACCGTGTACCAGGCCAGGAGGAAGGCCGCCGCCACGCCGATCACGGCGAGCAGGAACAACCACCGGTAGCCGAGGGCCGAGCTGATCGGCCCGGCCAGGATGAGGCCGAGGGCGCTGGCCAGCGCGGCGATGCCGATGACCAGGCCGTTGCCGGTGGCGGCGCGCTCGGGGGTGAGGGTGTCGCGGAACAGCCCCACGGTCAGGGGCAACACGCCCAGCCAGATGCCCTCGACCGCCATGCCCGCGATCAGCACGGTGATGTTCGGCGCCAGGGCGGCGAGCAGGACCCCGGCGCCGCTGATCGCCATCAGCGCGAGCAGCACCCGCCGTTTGTCGTACATGTCGGCCAGGCGGCCGACGACGGGAGTGCTGATCGCCGAGCTGATCAGCGAGCCGGTGAAGATCCACGCGAGCGCCCCGGGGGAGGCCGCCAGATCCTGCTGGACGAGCGGGAGCGCGGGCGAGAGCGTCATCTCCATGGTCTGGAGGACGCCGATGAACAACACCGGCGCGCCGATGACGCCGAAGCCGGATCTGGACATGGTTCTGCCTTTCGGGGTGGGGTGACGTGCGGCCGTGTGGTCCCCCCGAACCCCGGCCGTGATCTAGGCCGGGCCGAGCACCTTCGGCGTGATCAGCGCCTGGGCGGTCTGGACGAAGAACTCCTCGTCGGCCTCATGGGCGCCGAGCACGACGCCCTGGCCGAGCCCGGCCAGCAGGGCCTTCAGCGCGCGGGCCAGGCGCAGCGCCTGCCCGCCCGTGACGGCGGCGCCGTCGTGCTCGCGGCCGGTGAACAGCGCGGCGAGGTCGACCTCGGTCGAGCTGATCGAGGTGTTGAGCCTGCCGCGCAGCTCGGGGTCGTTGAGCACGAGGTCGAGGACGCGGGTCTCGAACAGCAGCCCACCTGCGGCCTGCGGGTCGGCCGACATGCGCAGGAAGCGGCGGGCGATCTCGGCCACGACCTCGTCCAGGCGGGCGCTCTGCCCGCCGGCCTCGGTCGCGCGCAGGTCGAGCGGGCCGACGTAGTCGTCGACCATGGCGGCCATCAGCCCGTTCTTGCCGCCGAACAGCGAGTAGACCGCGCCCGTGGTCAGGCCGGCCAGCTCGGCGATGTCCTCCAGCTTCGCCTTCGAGCCGTCCCGGCCGACGATCTCGCGCGCGGCCTCGATCAGCGCGCGCTTGTTGGCGGCCTTGCTCTCCGCTCTGGTCAGCCGCATGGCGTCTCCTGCATGCCGTAACGATAATCTGATTTACTAGAATAATCCAGATTATCAGGAGGCTCGTAGATGGACGTCGCCCCCCAGATGAGCCGCGTGCCCGGCTTCACCGCGTTCCCGACGGTGGACCAGATGCACGCCGAGCTCGACGACCTCGCCGCCGCCCACCCCGACCTGGTGCGCCTGCGCCGCATCGGCACGTCCCGCCTGGGCGAGCCGCTGCGGGTGGCGACCGTCGGCGCCGGCCCCCATGACGCCGTGATCATCGGCGGTCCCCATCCCAACGAGCCCATCGGCGCGCTCACCGTCAGCGCGCTGCTGCGCCTGCTCGTCGAGGACGCCGCGCTGCGCGAGGGCTTCGGCTACCGCTGGCATCTGATCCCGTGCGCCGATCCCGACGGCGCCCGGCTCAACGAGGGCTGGTACGCCCGCCCGAGCGACCGCCGGGCCTACGCCGAGCACTTCTACCGCCCCGCCGAGGCCGACCAGGTCGAATGGACCTTCCCGCTCACCGGCGAGGACTACTTCTTCGACCGCACCCTGCCGGAGACCGAGGCGCTGATGCGGCTGATGGACGAGGTCCGGCCCGCCTTCGTCTACTCCCTGCACAACGGGGAGCTCCAGGGCGCGTTCTACTACCTCAGCCGGAACGACCCCGCGCTCGCCGCCCGCCTGACCGCCATCGCCACGGCCGAGGGCCTGCCGCTGCACATGGGCCCGCCGGAGCTGCCGGGCGCCGTCCAGATCGCGCCGGCGGCCTACCTGACGCCGCGCGGCGCCGACATCGCCGCCACGTACGGCATCGGCGGCGGCAGCGTCGACTACGCCGAGCGCTTCGGCGCCCTGCACCTGATCGCCGAGCTGCCCTACTGGGCCGACCCCCGCGTCGCCGACCAGACCCCGACCGGCCAGAAGTACCACGAGACGATCCGCGACTCCCTGGCCGGGCAGCGCGAGCTGATCGGCGAGCTGGCCGCCTCGCTCGCCCGCGCCAAGGGCGACCTGACCGTGCGGTCCCTCTTCCGCCGGGCGCTGGAGGACTTCGTCGGCGCCCACGACGAGTTCATCAGCGAGTGGGAGGACCTGCCCGGCACCGACCGCCCGGCCACGGTGGCCGAGGCGGTCGGCGGCCGGCAGCTCGTGCACACCATGCGGCTGCGGTACTGCGGCACCTACCTGCGGATGCTGGACGCCGAGCTGGCCGCGGGCAACCTGACGCCCGTCATCCGGGCCGAGCGCGCCCGGCTCGGCGCGCGGTTCGACGAGTGGTTCGAGGAGGCCGAGTCCGAGGCGATGGGCACGCCGATCCCGCTCCGCTCGCTGGTCGCCGTGCAGCTCGGCGCGGCGCTGCTCGGGGCGGACGCCGCCAGGCGGGCGGACCCGGCCTGAGCCCCGGCGCCCCGGCCGCACCCGGCCGGGGCGCCGCCGGTCAGACGAGCAGGAGGGCGGTCAGCGCCCGCTCGACCAGCGGCCAGGTGCGGCTCTCCGGGTCGATGAGCACGAAGTGGCCCGCCCCCGGGACGCGCACCAGCGACGCCGCCGGATGGGCCGCCGCGTACGACTCCGAGAGCTCGACGGGGACGCGCTCGTCCGCCGTGCCGTGCACGATCACCACCGGGCCCGCCGGGGCCGGCAGCCGGACGGGGTCCAGGCCGGGATGGTCGTCCGGCGGCCCGCCGAGGAAGTCGGTCACCGCGCCGCCGTCGAGCCCCAGCCGCGCCGCGAGCCGCAGGTCGGCGACGGGGGCCAGGGCGAGGACGGCCGCCCCGGCCGGCGCGGCGCACAGGGCGAGGTGGCCGCCGGCCGAGTGCCCGACGACGACCGACGGCTGAAGGAGCCCGACCGCGGCCCGCAGGTCCGCGACCGTCGCCGCCGGATCGCCCGGCCTGCGGCGGTACTCGACGGCGGCCACGCTGTACCCCGCCCGGTGCAGCGCGTTGGCCATCGGCCGCAGGTGCGTCCGGTCGTACTCCGGACGCCAGAACCCGCCGTGGACCAGCGCCACCACGGGCCCCTCGTCCGGCCAGAGGTCGATCACCTGGTCGGCGTCCGGCCCGTACCGCAGGGCGCGGACGGGACCGGGGGCCGGGCGGGTCAGGACGGCGCGGTTCTCCACCGTCACCTCCCGGCCGGCCGGCGGGACCACAGCCGGGCGACCCCGGCCGCGCCCGCCGCCAGCAGCGCGGCCCCCGCCCCGGCCAGCGCCAGGTGCTGCCGCCGCACCCGCCGCCTGACCTGCGTGTACGGCACCGTGGAGAAGGACACCAGCTCGTACCGCGACACGTAACGGCCGGGCAGCGCGCGTTCGAGCCGGTGCTCGACGCTCTTGGTCAGCCGGTGGACCGGGGAGGCGACCTTGTCGCGCATCTCGACGAAGTTGGCCAGCGCCATCTCGGCGATCGCGTCGGTGTCGTCCCTGCGCCGCCGTTCGAACAGCGGCAGCGCGCGGGCCCAGTCGCCGTCGGTGTCGGTCAGGCACCGGTCCAGCACGGTCACGTCCTCGAAGCCGCAGTTGGCGCCCTGGCCGTAGAAGGGCACGATGGCGTGCGCCGCGTCGCCGATGAGGCCGACCCTGCCGTCCGCCTGCCACGGCGCGCACCGGACGGTGCCGAGCAGGCCGACCGGATTGTCCAGGTACTCCCGTACCAGACCGGGCGCGAGGGGGGGCACGTCCGGGTAGTGGTCGTGGAAGTGGCGTTCGATCGCCGCCGGGCTGCTCAGGGAGGCGAAGCTCGACGTGCCGCCGGTCGGCCAGAACATCGTGCAGGTGAAGGAGCGGTCGGGGTTGGGCAGCGCGATCATCATCGAGGTGCCGCGCGGCCAGATGTGCAGGGCGCCGGGGTCGAGGGCGAACTCGCCGTCCGCGGACGGGATCGTCAGCTCCTTGTAGCCGTGGCCGAGGAAGTCCAGGCTCTCGTGGATGCCCCGGTGGGCCAGCAACTGTCCCCGTACGGCCGAGTTCGCGCCGTCGGCGCCGAGCACGACGTCGGCCCTCGCGTGTACCGGGCCGTCGGCGGTCTCGAAGGCCATGGCGCCGGTCGCCGGATCGAGGCCGGTCAGCCGGTGCCCGAAGAAGATCTTCACGCCCGGCGCGGACTCGGCGGCGTCCAGCAGCGTGTTGTTGAGCGCGCCGCGGCCGATGGAGTTGATCGAGCGCACCCCGTCATGGCTGTACGGCTGGAAGTCGAGCGGCCCGCGCACGGGGTGGATCATCCGGCCGCGCATCGGGAGCGCGTCGGCCATGATCTTCTCCTCCAGGCCGATCCGGCGCAGCGCGTCCAGGCCGCGTTCGGAGATGGCCAGGTTGATCGACCGGCCGCGCGGCGCGTTGCCGGCGCGCGGGTCGGGCCGCCGTTCGTGGACGGTCACGTCCAGGCCGCGGCGGGCCAGGTAGCAGGCCAGCAGGCAGCCGGTGAGGCCCGCCCCGATCACGGTGACGTTCATCGGTCCTCCTCGACGCACTCGGCCAGCGCCACGGCAGCCCGCCAGCAGTCGTGATAGGTGGAGTACAGCGGCGTCGGCGCGAGGCGGACGACGTCCGGCTCGCGGGCGTCGGCGATCACCCCGTGCTCATGGCGCAGCCGCCGGGTCAGCTCGGCCGCGCCGCCGCGCCCGACCCGCAGGGAGAGCTGGCAGCCCCGGCGGCCGGGGTCGCGCGGCGTGATCACCGTGATCGGCCTGGTGGGGGTGACCCGGTCGAGCAGGCTCTCCAGGTATCCGGTGAGCCGTACGCTGCGGGCCCGCAGGGCGGTCATCCCGATCCGGTCGAACAGGCCGAGCGAGGTGCGCACCGGGCCCATCGCGTGGATCGGCGGGTTGGAGATCTGCCAGGCGTCGGCGCTGGCCGGCGGACGGGAGACCGGCGCCATCTCGAACCGGGTCGCCTGTTCGGTGCTCCACCAGCCCTCCAGCCGCGGCAGCGCCGGGTCGCCCAGGTGCCGCTGGTGGACGAACACGCCGCCGAGCGCCCCGGGCCCGGAGTTGAGGTACTTGTAGGAGCACCAGGCGGCGAAGTCCGGCCCCCACGCGTGCAGCTCCAGCGGGACGTTCCCGGCGGCGTGCGCGAGGTCCCAGCCGACCGCCGCGCCGCTCGCCCGCCCGGCCGCCGTGATCGCCGGGATGTCCAGGAGCTCGCCGGTCAGGTAGTTGACGCCGCCCAGCAGGACCAGCGCGACCGTGTCGCCCTCGCGGGCCAGGAAGTCGAGCACGTCCTGGCCGCCGCCCAGCCGGACCACCGTCTCGTCCGGGTCGAGGCCGTGCAGGCGGGCCTGGCTGCGCACGGCGTAGCTGTCGGAGGGGAACGCGGTGTCCTCGATGACGATCCGGGTCCGCGCGCCGCGCGGCCGGTAGAACGAGACCATCAGCAGGTGCAGGTTGACCGTCAGCGAGTTCATCACCACGGTCTCCTCGGGCAGCGCGCCGACCAGCCGGGCCGCCGGTCCGGTGAGCCGCTCGTGGTAGGGCAGCCAGGGGCGGGCCCCCTCCAGATGTCCCTCCACGCCGAGCCGGGCCCATGCGTCGAGGTCCTCGGCCAGTTCCGCCGCGGTCGCCCGGGGCTGGAGGCCCAGGGAGTTGCCGGCGAAGTAGGCGCACTCGGGGTGGCTGCCGCCGGTGGCGGGCGGGATGAGGAAGAGGTCGCGGTGGCCCGGGTCGTCGCGGTCGCGCCGGAGCGCGTCCTGCTCGGCGGGCTTCCGGTCGTCGGTCACGTGGGGTCCGCCCTTCACATGTGGGTCCGGGCGGACCACAGCTCGGGGAAGACCACCCGCGCCATGCTGCGTTCCAGCCAGGCCAGGCCGTTGGAGCCGCCGCTGCCGGGCTTGGCGCCCATCGACCGGCGGACCGCGGTGACGTGCGCGTACCGCCAGTCGCCGAACAGCTCGGCCACGTCGGTCAGCGCCTCGCCGAGCAGCCGCAGCGCGTTGCCGGGGCCGCTGTCGCGGTACACCTCGACCCAGGCCCGCTCGACGGCCGGGTGCGGCTCGTGCTCGGTGGCGAAGTCGCGCTCCAGCAACTCGCCGGGCAGGTCGTGGCCGTCGCGGGCCAGCAGGGCGATGGCGTCGTCCCACAGGCTCGGCGACTCCAGGGTCCTGAGCAGGTCGCGGTGGGTCCTGTCCTGGCGTCTGAACGGGCGCAGCAGCGCCGGGTTCTTCAGCCCCAGCAGGAACTCCACGTGCCGGTACATCGCCGACTGCAGGCCGCTGGCCTCGCCGAGCTCGTCCCGGAAGCGGTTGAAGTCCGCGGGGGTCATCCAGCGCAGGCCGCGCCAGCTCGCGTTCAGGCCCTCCAGGTGCAGCGCGGTACGGCGCAGCGGGTCCAGCGCGGCCCACACGTCGTCGGCCCGCAGCCGCTCCTGGGCGTTGCGCAGTTCGAAGGCGATGAGCTTGAAGTACAGCTCCATCACCTGAGTGATCATCAGGAACGACATCTCGCCCGCGTCGTCGCTCATCGGGTGCTGCAACTCGTGCAGCACGTCGGTGCGGACGTAGGCGTCGTAGGGGGTGCGGGTCTCGAAGTCCAGGGTGGGGGCGCCGCCGGTGGTCCTGGCTCGTTCGGCGCGTTCCTCCGCCGTGGTCGGCCGCAGTGCCGATAACTGTCGCGTCGCGTCCACGCGCTTGCCCTTCTCGTTGTTCTTCCCTCCATGATGGCGTCGGGAGGGCGGCGAAGGAATGCCATATGAACGGCTATATCGCGATATAGGCTTATGTTTCGGGATAAATCGTGATTTGGGGTTTACGAACGGAAGGCTTGATCGTGGATGAGATGGACTGGGAGCTGCTGCGCGAGCTCCAGGACAACGCCCGGCTCTCCCTCAAGGAGCTGTCCCGCCGGATCCACCTCTCCCCGCCCGCGGTGGCCGACCGCGTACGCAAGCTGGAGGAGTCGGGGGTGATCACCGGCTACCACGCGACGGTCGACCCGGTGCAGGCCGGCTGGCCGGTGTCGGCCTTCATCCGCATGTCCTGCTACGGCGCGCGCTGCGTGCTGCGCGACCCGGAGGTGGCCGGCTGGCCCGAGGTGCGCGAGATCCACCGGGTCACCGGCGACGTGTGCAGCATCCTGCGGATCGTGGCGGTCTCCATGGTGGCCTTCGAGGACCTGATCGACCGCCTGGCGGTCTACGGCCCGCCGTCCAGCACCATGATCCTCTCAACCCCTCTCCCCGGCCACCCCCTCACCGCCCCCGACGGCCCCTGAGGGTTCGGCCCGAGGCTCAGGGTTCCGTCACGAAGCCCTCGGTCCACTTGTCGGTGTCGATCTCGTGCTCGCCGTACCAGAAGCAGCGGGGCTCGTCGCGGAAGCCGGGCAGCTCCCGCGCCGAGGCGATGCGCTGTCTGGCCCGCTCCTGGCTGGAGTAGACGCCGAGCAACTTGACGTCGTCTCCTCGGTCCTCCTGGGCCGAGAAGTCGCCGTCGACGAAATGCATGACGTTCCCGTCCTCGTCCCGTGCGACGTGGTGGACGTGCCAGAGGAGGTAGACGCGGGGAGCGGGCAATTCGGGGCCTCCGTCGGCGGGTCAGTCGGGGGGTGGGGCGCCGTGGCAGAAGTGGGCGAAGTCGGTGGTCATCGAGTGTGCCAGCGCGTCCACGTGCGGGCCCGTGCCGGTCAGCGGGGTCCCGTGGGTGCCGAGGTAGAGGGGGACGTCCACCAGGTGGCAGGCGCCCAGCTCGATCCCGCCGTGGCTCATGGGCGAGCGGTGCCCGCAGATCCGGTGCCCGGCGGGGCCGTGGTGAGCCGCGGCGATCTCCTGGGCGGGGCCGGTGAAGACGGCATCGGTGTCCAGGCCGTCCTGGCCGATCGCGCTGAACAGGCGGGTCTCCTCGGCCGTGGTCGTCACCAGCAGCGGGACCGGCGCGGCGGCGCCCGTGCGGATGGCCTCCATCGGGTGGACGGCCAGCAGGTCGCCGTCCACGACGGGTGCGACGGGCAGCAGGCCGTCCGGGGCCGGGCCGCAGGCGCGTACGGCGGCCTCCTCGGCGGCCAGCAGGTCCGCGAGCGGCACGGCGTACGGGTCCGCGCCGAGCGCCGAGCGGGCCGCCGCGGTCCAGTCGGCGGCCTGGGCGGGCGTGCGGAACCCGTACGGGACGGGGCTCATCGCCGCGGCCCTGGCGAACAGGCCGGGCGCGCACGTCAGCAGGGCCAGCACGCAGGTGCCGCCCGCCGAGTGCCCGGCCAGGGTGACGTCGGCCGGGTCGCCGCCGAGGGCCGCGATGTTGCCGCGCACCCATTCCAGGGCGGCGATCTGGTCACGCAGGCCCAGGTTGGCCGGGACGCCGTCGCCGTGCCAGAAGCCCGGCAGGCCGAGCCGGTAGTTGACGGTCACCACGACCAGGCCGTGGTCGCGGGCGAGCGCGGTGCCGTCGTACATCGCCTGGTCGCCGGAGCCGAAGACGAACGCGCCGCCGTGCAGGAACACCAGCACCGGACGGCGTCCCTCGGTGGAGGGCGTCCAGACGTTGAGGAACAGGCAGTCCTCGGCCGACGCGGCCGGGTCGATCTCCAGGCCCGGCACCCACGCCATGCGGCCGGGCCGCTGCGGCGCGGGCGGGCCGGGCGTGCGGGCGTCCGCGACGCCCCGCCAGGGGCGCGCGGGCTCCGGCGCGGCGAGGCGGCGGGCGGGCGCGGCGTACCGCACCCCCTTGAACGTGCTCACGCCGCCCGCCCGGACGCCGCGCAGCGCCCCGAGAGGCGTGTCGGCGACCGTCATCCCGCGAGCCCGAGGAAGGCGGCGGCGTTGCCGCCCAGGACGGCGGCGCGACCCTCGTCGTCCAGCTCGGCGCAGGCCCGTACGACCGCGCCCGGCTCCTGCTCCCCCAGCGGGAACGGGAAGTCGGTGCCGAGCATGACGCGGTCGGCCCCCATCACCTCGACCAGCAGCCGCAGGGCGCGCGGGTCGAACACGGCCGAGTCCACGTGGAAACGGTCGGTGTAGGCCGACGGCGGCCGCGGCGAGTGCTCGCGAACGATGTCGCGGTGGTGCCAGGCGTTGTCGGCCCGTCCCAGCAGGTAGGCGAAGCTGCCGCCGCCGTGGCAGAAGCACAGCCGCAGCGAGGTCGGCAGCCGCTCGAACGCCCCGGACAACATCAGCGACAGGATGCCGAGGTGGGTCTCGGCCGCCATGCCGACCAGCCACGGCATCATGTGGCCGCGCATGCGGTCGGCGCCGAGCATGTCCCAGGGGTGGACGAGCACCGGCATGTCCTGCTCGGCGCAGTGGGCGAGGAAGGCGACGATGTCGGGGTCGTCCAGGTTGCGCGGGCCGACGTGGTTGCCGATGTGCACGCCGCGGTGGCCGGCCGCCTTGGCCTCGATGACGGTCCTGGCGGCCAGGGCGGCGTCCTGAAGCGGCACCTGGCACAGCGGCAGCAGCCGGTCGGGGGCCTGCGCGCAGTGGTCGAGCACGCGGTCGTTGACCATGGCGCACCACTCGGCGGCGCGGGCCGGGTCGGCCGCGTAGCCGAACAGCAGCGGGGTCGAGGAGATCGCCTGGACGTCCACGCCGGTGCGGTCCATCGCGGCCACGCGGGCCTCGGGGTCCCACAGCTCGGGCGTGACCGGGCGGTAGTCGTCCTCGCCGCTCATCATCATGCCGTCGCGCAGCCACGGCTCGCCGGCGCCCGCGAGCATCCTCGCCTCCTCGCGGCTGATCCGCGGGAAGACGTGCGCGTGCACGTCGATCATGGTCACCGGACCACCGGCCGCAGATGCTCGGGCCAGTCCTTGCCGGGGTGCTCGGCGCCGCAGTGGGGGCAGGTGCGGTCGCCCTCGTGGAAGGCGCGGAAGACCGGCGGCAGGTCGTCGACGATCGACTGGAGCTGCACCTCGGCGCGGTGGACCAGGCGGTGGCAGTTGACGCAGTACCACTCGAAGGCGTCGAGCGCGCCCTGCGGACGGGCGAACTCGACGACCAGGCCGATCGAGCCGGGCACCGGCCGCTGCGGCGAGTGCCGCACGTGCGGCGGCAGCAGGAAGACGTCGCCCTCCCCGATCTGCACGTCGACCGGCGGCTTGCCCTCCTCCTCCATGACCCGCAGCACCATACCGCCCCTGAGCTGGTAGAAGAACTCCTCGATCGGGTCGTCGTGGAAGTCGGTGCGCTGGTTGGGGCCGCCCACGATCGTCACCATGAGGTCGGCGTCCTTCCAGATCTGCGCGTTGCCGACCGGCGGCCTGAGCAGGTCCTGGTGCTCGTCGATCCACTTGTTCAGGTTGAAGGGGGGGATCATGCCGGACTCCTTTGCGGGATGAGGGCGGTGCAGGAGATCTCGATCAGCAGGTGCGGGTGCGGGAGCTGGTGGACGGCGACCGTGGTGCGGGCCGGGCCGCTCTCGTCGAAGTACTCGCCGTAGACCTCGTTGTAGCCGCCGAAGTCGTTCATGCTGACCAGGTACGCGGTCACGTTCACCACGTCCTCCAGGCCGCCTCCGGCGGCGGCCAGCAGGTCGGCGATGTTCTCGATCACCGCCCTGGTCTGCTCGCGGATGTCGAGGCTGGTGGTGCCCAGCTCGTCCGCGCTCGCCCCGGCGAAGGAGCCGTCGGGGCGGCGGGAGCTGGTGCCGGACACGAACACCAGGTCGCCGGCCCGCTTGACGTGCGGGAACCTGCCGCGGGGCCGGGCCTTGCCCTCGACCAGCAGCGCGTCGTCGCTCATCGGGTGGTCACCTCCACGTGTCCGAGGCCGGCGGCGCCGACGCGCACGTGCGCCCCGGCGGGCAGCGGCACGGCCGCCGTGGCCGCCCCGGCCAGGACGATCCAGCCGGCCTCCATCTCGATCCCGGCGGCCCTGGTCAGCCGGGCGGCGGCGGTCAGGGCGCGCAGCGGGTGGCCGAGGATGGCCGCCGACGAGCCGCCGGCGACCTGGCGGCCGTCGATCTCCATGATCAGGCCGACGTTGCCGAGGTCGTCGGCGTCCTGCGGGCGGCGCCAGGGGCCGACGCCGAAGCCGCTGGCCGAGGCGTTGTCGGCGATGACGTCGGGCAGGGTGAAGCTGAAGCCCTCGTAACGGGAGTCGAGCACCTCGTACCCGACCGCGACGCCGCCGACGGCCGAGGCCGCGTCGGCGGGGCCGCGCACCGGGCGGTCCAGCAGGAACGCGATCTCCGGCTCGATGCGCGGGTGGATCAGGCCGGAGGTGTCGAGCCGGGACTCGACGAGCATGGCGTCGGTGAGCAGGCCCCAGATGACGTCGTCCACGCCCATCTGGACCATCTTGGCGCGGCTGGTGAAGCCCATCTTGACGCCGATGATCCGCTCGCCGCGGGCCAGCCGCCGCTCGATCAGGGCGCGCTGCACCTCGTACGCGGCGGGCACGTCGAGGTCGGCCGCGTCGGTCAGGCGGGGGATGGCGCGGCCGGTCAGGGTGGCGTCGTCCAGGCGTTGCGCGAGCGCGTTCACCGGTCCTCCTTCTCGTCGTCGGCGGCGGACTCGTCGGCGAAGGCGGCGCGGACGTCGCCGAGCCCGTCGATGCGGGCCTCCAGCACGTCGCCCGGCCGCACCGGGACGACGGGGCCGAGCGCCCCGGTCAGCACGGTGTCGCCCGCCCGGAGCGGACGGCCGAGCGCGGCCAGCGTGTCGGCCAGCCAGACGGCGGCGTGCAGCGGGTGGCCCAGGCAGGCCGCGCCGACGCCGGTCGAGACCTGCTCGCCGCGCCGCTCGATGACCATCCCGGCCAGCCGCAGGTCCACGTCGCCCAGCCGGACCGGGCGGTTGCCGAGCACGTACAGGCCGGCCGAGGCGTTGTCGGCGACGGTGTCGGCCAGGGTGATGTCCCAGTCGCGGATGCGGCTGCCGACGACCTCGATGGCGGGCAGCGCGAACGCCGTCGCGGCGATCACGTCGGCGACCGTGTGGCGCTCGTGCGGCAGGTCGCGGTCGAGCACGAGCGCGACCTCCGCCTCGGCGCGCGGCTGGAGCACCGCGCCGGCCGGGATCTCCTCGCCGTCGGGCACCGCCATGTCGGCGAACAGCACGCCGAAGTCGGGCGAGCCGACGCCGAGCTGCCGCTGCACGGCCTTGCTGGTCAGGCCCACCTTGCGGCCGGTGATCCGCCTGCCCTCGCCGACCCAGCGCTCGGTGAGCAGGCTTTGCACCGCGTAGGCCGCCTCCAGGCCGTCGACCAGGTCGCGGACCGGCTCGCACGGGCTGCCGGACGCGTACGCCTCCAGCAGCCGCGCCGCGGCGGCGCGATGGTTGTCTGTCACTTTCGTCCTCATATCTTGACGCACACGTTGACGGGCTCGGAGAAGAAGTCGAGCGAGTACTCGCCGCCCTCGCGCCCGATGCCGGAGGCCTTCACGCCGCCGAACGGGGTGCGCAGGTCGCGCAGGTTCCAGCAGTTGACCCAGACGATGCCGGCCTGGATCCGGGGCGCCACGCGGTGGGCGCGCGACAGGTCCGTGGTCCACACGGTGGCGGCCAGTCCGTACGGGCTGTCGTTGGCCAGCCGGACGGCCTCGTCCTCGTCGTCGAACGGCGCCACGTGGCAGATCGGGCCGAAGACCTCCTCGCGGACGGTCCTGGCGTGCGGCGGCAGGCCGGTGATCACGGTGGGCTCGACGTGGAAGCCGCCGTCGCGGGCGTCGCCGAACTCCGGCACCCCTCCGCCGGCCAGCACCGTCGCGCCCTCCTCGACGGCGAGCCGGTAGTAGGACAGGACCTTGTCGCGGTGCTCCGCCGAGATCATCGGCCCGTAGCCGCGCAGTTCCCTCGCCCGTTCGGCCAGCGCCCGCGTGAACGCCTCGAAGATCGGGCGCTGGACGTAGACGCGTTCGGTGCACAGGCAGATCTGGCCGGAGTGGGTGAAGCTGGAGCGGATCGTGCCCTCGACCGCCTCCTCCAGGTCGGCGTCGGCGAAGACCAGGGCCGGGTTCTTGCCGCCCAGCTCGAAGGAGACCGGGGTGACGTGCGCGGCGGCGTTGCGCATGATGGCGCTGCCGGTGGCCGAGGCGCCGGTGAAGGCGATGGCGTCCACGCCGGGGTGGGCGGTCAGGTGCTCGCCGGCCGCCCCCGCGCCGTGGCCGTGCACCAGGTTGAACGCGCCCGGCAGCAGGCCCGCCGCGTCGATCACCTCGGCCAGCAGCGTGGCGGTCGAGGGGGTCTCCTCCGACGGCTTGGCGACGACGGCGTTGCCCGCGGCCAGCGCGGGCGCGACCTTCCAGGTGAGCAGCAGCAGCGGCAGGTTCCACGGCGAGATGACGGCGACCACGCCGAGCGGGCGGCGCACGGTGTAGTTGAGCGCCTGCCCGCTGCCGCTCCAGGCCGGGACGCCGGTGGAGTACGCCCGCTCGGGACGGCCGTAGGCGAGGTCGGCGTAGGCGCGGAAGTTGCCGGCGGCGCGCGGGATGTCGACCGTCGCGGCCAGCTCGCGCGGCTTGCCGGTGTCGGCGACCTCGGCCTCGACGAACTCCTCGAACCTGGCCTCGATGCCGTCGGCGATCCGGCGCAGGTACGCGCACCGCTCCTCGGTTCCGGCGGTTCCCCAGGGGCCGTCGAGCGCGGCGCGGGCGGCCCTGACCGCCTCGTCCACGGTCTCGCGGGACGCCTCGGGGACGGTCCCGACGGTGCGTCCGTCGACGGGCGAGATGAGGGGGAAGTCCGTCCCCGCCGTCGTGAAGACGCCGTTGACGTAGTGCGCGGGCTTCATGGCCGACATTCTCCAGATTGCCCGCCATAACAGTCCAATACCGAAATATCGCCTGGCCATCCTTATTTCGTTATATGTCAGTTCTGCTATGCCTCCCGACCGAATCGGTATTCGTTCTGGCATACCACCAGCGTGCATCCTCTTCCGTACCCATATCCGGAAGGCACAGAGTGATGGACACAGATCGCCGTCTGGCCGCCCGCCGCGTCACGCGGGCCGCCTTCATCGGCACCGCCATCGAGTGGTACGACTTCTTCCTCTACGGCACCGCCGCGGCCCTCGTCTTCAACAAGCAGTTCTTCCCCGCCATGGACCCGGTCGCCGGATCCATCGCCTCCTTCGGCACCATGACCGTGGGATTCCTGGCCCGCCCGCTCGGCGGCATCGTCTTCGGCCACTTCGGCGACCGGATCGGGCGGCGCAACACGCTCGTCGTCTCGCTGCTCATCATGGGCATCGGCACGACGCTGATCGGCGTGCTGCCGACGTACGACAGCATGGGCGTCTGGGCGGCGGTGCTGCTCGTGGTGATGCGCGTCGCCCAGGGCATCGGCCTGGGCGGCGAGCTCGGCGGCGCGGTGGTGCTCACGATGGAGCACGCACCCAAGGGCCGGCGCGGCCTGTACGGGGCGTTCCCGATGATGGGCACCCCGGCGGGCATGCTCTGCGCGAACGCCGTCTTCCTCGGCACGTCCTCGCTGCTGGGCGAGGAGAGCTTCATGGCCTGGGGCTGGCGGGTGCCGTTCCTGCTCAGCATCGTGCTGGTGGCGGTCGGCCTGTACCTGCGGCTGCGCATCGAGGAGAGCCCCGACTACGCCGACCTGGTCGAGCGGCGCAAGCCGGTCAAGCTGCCGATCGCGGTGGTGCTGCGCGACCACTGGCGCGAGGTGGTGCACACCATCGGCGTGATCATCGGCAACAGCGCGCTGGCCTACATCTTCATGGTCTACATCCTCGGCTACGGCGAGGCCGCGGCCGGCCTGTCGCGGACGTTCCTGCTGAGCTGCGTGATCGGCGGCGCCGCCGTGTGGCTGGTCACCGCGCCGCTGTGGGCGCACCTCGGCGACCGGCACGGGCTGCGTTCGGTCTTCGCCTGGGGCTCGGTGGTGCTGCTGGCCGGCGCCCTGGCGATCCTGCCGGTCGTCAACACCGGCAACAAGCCGCTGATCGTGGTGTTCATGCTGGTGATGGGCGCGGTGCTGGCCATGACGCACGCGCCGCAGGGCACGCTGACCGCCAGCTTCTTCCCGGTCGCGATCCGCTACTCCGGCACGTCGGTGGCCTACCAGCTCGCCTCGCTGCTGGGCGGCGGCATCACGCCGCTGGTGGCGGCCTCGCTGTTCGCCTCGACCGGGACCTCGCTGTCGATCACCGCCTACCTGACCGTGGTGACGGTCATCAGCCTGGTCGCCGCGCTGCTGATCCCCCGCAACGACGCCGAACGCCTGGGTGACCAGCCGGCCCTCGCCGACATAGCGAAATAGAGCAGGTTCACCCTGCTCATATGATGATTTCGTGATATCTCGTCCGCTGGACCTGCTGAACGGCCGGCTCAAGCTGAGGCACCTCGTGCTCGTGACCACCATCGCCGAGCAGGGCGGCGTCCTGCGCGCCGCCGAGCACCTCCACCTGGCCCAGCCCGCCGTGACCCGGGGGCTGCGGGAGGTGGAGCAGATCCTCGGGGTGGAGCTGTTCACCCGCGGATCGCGCGGCGTCACGCCCACCCTCTTCGGCGAGGCGTTCATCGACCACGCCCGCGCCGTGCAGGCCGAGCTGCGCCGCGCGGGCGAGCGCATCGCCGGTCTGGCCGACGGCACGGCCGGCACGGTCACCGTCGGCACCCTGCTGGCCGCCACGAACGTGCTGCTCCCCCGCTCGATCGCCGCCCTGAAGGCCGAACGGCCGGGCATCACCGTGATCGTCAAGGAGGGCACGTTCGACTCGCTGGTCCCCCAGCTCACCGGCGGCGACCTCGACCTGATCCTCGGCCGGCTCAACCCGATCGAGGACCGCCCCGACCTGCGCCAGCTCCCGCTCTACAACGAGCCCGTGCTGCTGGTCGCCCGCGCCGGGCATCCGGCCGCGCACGCCCGCGCGCTGGCCGACCTGCTGGCCTACCCGTGGATCCTGCCGCTGGAGCAGACCTCGCTGCGGCGGGAGCTGGAGCAGGTGTTCCACCGCAACGGGCTGCCGCTGCCGCCCGACCGCACCGAGTGCACCTCCATCCTGACGATCCGCTCCCTGCTGCTCGGCACGGACATGATCGCCGCGCTGCCCGCGCTCTTCGTCAGGACAGACCCCCAGCTCCTCGAACTCCAGGTGCCGCTGCCGTCGGTGCGCCGCTCGGTCGGCGCCACCCTGCCCGGCGCGCGCGCCCTGACGCCCGCGGGCAAGGTCATGCTCTCCCATCTCCAGCAGCAGGCCCGCGACCTCGACACCGGCGAGAAGGGCGACCCGTCCGACTCGGCGCCGGTGGGAGACTGAGGGGCATGATGGCAGGAGCCGGGTTCGAGCCCGAGTCCGTACGCGTCATCCGGCGGCTGCGCGACGACATCCTCGACGGCGTCCGCCCGCCGGGCAGCAAGCTCGTCGAACGCGATCTGGCCACCGAGCTCGGCGTGAGCCGGGTGCCCGTGCGCGACGCCCTGGCCACCCTGGCCGCCGAGGGGCTGGTGACGTTGCGTCCCCGCACCTGGGCCGTGGTGCGCGAGTTCAGCACCCGCGACGTCGCCGACCTGGTGGAGGTGCGCTCGGCGTTCGAGGCCGTCACCTTCCGGCTGGCCGCCCTGCGGCACGACGCCGAGGGCCTGCGGCGGCTGCGCGCCGACCTCGACGCGGAGCTGCGGGCGGCGGACGCCGGCGACGCGATCCGCGCCCGGCGCGCCGCCGCCGACTTCCACGAGACGGCCGCCGCCATCGCGGGCAACGACCTGCTGGTCGAGCTGGGTCAGGTCCTGCGCAGCCGGATGCGCTGGCTGCTCGGCCGGCACGACGACCTCCAGCTCGTCGCCGACGAGCACCGTGAGCTCTACGAGGCGATCGCCGACCGCGACGTGGCCCGCGTCGGCGAGCTGGTCGCCCGGCACGAGGAGACCAGCGGCCGCCTCACCAGGGAGCACGCGGACCGGCGGGCCCGTCCCTGACTCTGCGTAGGAGTCAGGCGTCCAGGAGCGGTTCGCCGTCGCGGGCGACCACCCGGCCGCCGGCGACCACGAGCGCCCGCGCCGGCACCCGCACGAGCGCGTCCGGCACGTTCTCGGCGTCGATGAGCACGACGTCGGCCCGCGCCCCCGCGACGAGGTCGTGCCGGTCGCGGTACACGAACGGCGCCGCCTTGGTCGTGGCCAGCTCGACGGCGGCGGTGAGCTCGTCGTCGGCGCGCAGCCCGTGCAGGCGGGCGAAGCCGAGGGCGATGCGCAGCATGTCGCCGTCGCCGAACGGCGACCACAGGTCCCTGATCCCGTCGGTGCCGAGGCCGAGGCCGATCCCGCGCTCGGCCATGCCCCGCCACGGAAGGGGCGCGGTGCGCACCGGCGCGACCGTCGCCCAGGAGATGCCCGCCGCGCCGAGGTCGTCGAGCAGGGCGCGCTGGCGTTCGGGGGCCAGCTCGCCGAGGGCGAAGCCGTGGGAGACGGTGACCTTGCCCTGGAGGCCCGTCCTGAGCGTGCGGTCGATGATGAGCTCGTACTGGAACGCGCCGAGCTCGCCGCCGTCGTGCAGGTGGATGTCCAGGCCGACGCCGCGCCGCTCGGCGATCGCGAAGAGGCCGTCGAGCTGGGCGACCGGGTCGCGGTCGATGCTCGCGGGGTCGATGCCGCCGATGCTGGTGGCGCCCGCCCGGGCGGCCTGGTCGAGCAGGTCGAGCACGCCCGGCCGGCGGACGACGCCGTCCTGCGGGAAGGCCACGATCTCGACGTCGATCGCCCCGCCGAGGCGCTGCGCGGCCTCGCGGACGGCCTCGATGCCGCGCAGGCCGACGCCGAGGTCGACGTCGACGTGGGTGCGGGTGGCCGTGGTGCCGTGCCGCAGGAACTCCCGGAGCACCGCCACGGTCCCTTCGACGCCCGGGATGCCGTACCGGTCCCGTTCCGCGCGCTCGTGCTCGATCCGGCCCTGCGTGGTGGCCACGCCGCCGTACGACACCCAGGGCCGGCCCCACCAGCTCTTGTCGACGTGGGCGTGGGCGTTGACGAATCCGGGCAGGGCGAGCAGGCCCCGGCCGTCGACGACCTCGCCCGCGGGCGGGGCCGTCCCGGCCGGGAGCACGCCGGCGATCCGGGTACCGTCGATGGTCAGGTCCACGGGCGGGCCGCCCCAGGGGCGCACGTTGGCGATTGTCCAGGAAGTCACCCGAAAAATGGTATACCAAACCCGGATCGCCCCAGGCAGAGGCCCTGTCGCCGCCGCGCCGGCCGTTGTTGTACCCGACTGAGAAAATCGGCACAGGCCGCGGCACGCGCGGTCGCCCCGACAGGAAAGAGGTGGTCCGATGGGCCCAGAGGTCTTCGACAGCCGTGACATCGGCCAGACCGAGGAGTTCCTCAGCAAGGCATATGCCAAGATGCGCATCGGCTCCGACGTGAAGAACCCCCGCACCCGGATCTCGCGCCAGGTCATGGGCTCGGTCAGCATCGACCAGCTCCACCTCCAATACGCGATGAGCTACGACGTCAACCCCCTCGGCAAGGTGTGCCTGTGCTCGGTCGAGTCCGGGACCATCGCCCAGCAGGTCGCCGGCGGCCAGGAGGAGGTCTTCGGCCCGGGCGACGCCGTGCTGTTCGCCCCGCACGACCTGCCCTACACCGGCGAGATCCGCCGCTCGCGTTACGACATCATCATGTTCGACCCCGTGCTGCTGCAGCAGGTGGCCGGCACGCTGCCCGGCCGCCGGGCCGAGCCGGTGCGGCTGGTGGGGCACCGTCCGGTCTCCCCTGCCGCCGCCCGCCATCTGCGCCGCACGCTCGCCTACCTGCGCGACGACGTGCTGGCCGATCCCGAGCTGACCGCCGAGCCGCTCGTCGTCTCCACCGCCGGTCAGCTGCTGGCCGCCAGCGTGCTCACCGCGCTGCCGACCAACGCCGACGCCTCGGCCGCCCCCGGCGCCCGTCCCGAGGCGCTGCGCCGCGCCACGGCCTTCATCGACGACCACGCCGACCTGCCCATCGGCCTCGACGAGATCGCCACCGCCGCCCGCGTCACCCCCCGCGCCCTCCAGTACGCCTTCCGCCGGCACCTGGGCACCACCCCTCTGGGCTACCTGCGCCAGGCCCGGCTGGCCCGCGCGCACGCCGAGCTGAAGGCCGGCGGTCCCGCCACCACGGTGACCGCCGTCGCCGCCCGCTGGGGCTTCTTCCACCCCGGGCGGTTCGCCCAGCTCTACCGGGCCGCCTTCGGCTGCGCGCCCGGCGAGACCCTGCACGCCGCGACCGGCGCTCCCTCGCCCGTTTCGTTCCGTGGACGGGAGTGAGCCGGATTCTTCGTCTCGTGTGCTGACCGGCCACCGCCGAAGGGTCAAGGGTTGGAGGCGAGCACGGATCGCAGCGGCGCGGGAGGAGATGATCGCGATTGAGTCCCGGCCACAGCGGCAGCACCACGCGACCGTGGCGAGGCCATAGCCGCAGGCCAGGCGCTCAAGAGCGGGCACAGTTCCGGTGGCCGGCCGACCGCGCCGGTCACGTGACTGAGCCGATCCCATCGCCGGGCCGTGATGCCTGACCTGCTCCGTCCGCCTTCGCACCCGTCCGCCTGCCTTTCCGGCCGGACGGGCTTTCGTGCTGCCCGGCGGCCGGAGGCACCGTGACCCCGCTGACCCTGACCGGCCGCGACCTGCCCGGTGGCGTGCTGGTGACCGTGACGGGCGAGCTCGACTCCTCCAACTCACCGCGGCTGGAGTCCTTCACCGAGCGGCGCCGGCGGCCCGGGGCGGGAGTGGTGCTCGACCTGGGCGGCCTGACCTTCATGGACAGCCGTGGCCTGCACATACTGTTACGCCTCAACGCCGCCGTGCTCGAACAGGGCGGCGTGCTCCGCCTCGCCGCCGTGCAGGAACTGCCCGAGCGCGTGCTGAAGGTCACCGGCGTGTGGTCCTCGCTGACCGTGCACGAAGACGTCGGCGACGCCGTGGCGGCGATGGGCGCGCCGCGCCCCGACGACCTCCGCGAGTCGTCGTGACCGTCCCGCGTCCGCGCCGCATGTCGGCGGACAGGCATGAAGATCACGGGCGCCGGTTCTAGAATCCGGATGGACAACAACCACGATTGTCCCGTCAATGACCTCGCTCATGGTCTCCTGATGGGGGCCGTTCGCGAGGTCGTCGCAGGACAGTCCTGACAACGTCGTAGGACACGAGGGTGACATGAGCGAAGCGATGACCGGTGGCTCCCGTAGCGCGTCCGGGGGTGCCGAGGTCGACGAGCTTCGGCTGCGTCAGCTGCTCGGCGGGCTGACGGCGGTCCGGGACGGCGACTTCCGCACCCGTCTGCCCGAGGACGCCGACGGGCTGCTCGGTGAGATCGCCTCGGTGTTCAACGGCATGGTCGACCAGCTGTCGTTGTTCACCTCCGAGGTGACCAGGGTGGCCCGTGAGGTGGGCACCGACGGGCGGCTGGGCGGTCAGGCCGACGTGCCGTCGGTGTCGGGCACCTGGAAGGACCTGACCGAGTCGGTC
>NZ_JBSFGF010000026.1:0-132270 GCF_053596455.1 Nonomuraea sp. NPDC001699
ACCCTCATCCCCTTCCTCGCCTACATGGCCACCTGGACCGGCTGGTTCGCCTCCGCCAACGGCTACGGCCGCAACTGGGACCAGGCCACCTCCTCAGGCCCCTTCTTCTTCCTGTTCGACTCCATGCGCTCCTGGATCCACTACCAATGGCAGGTCTTCACCTTCCACAGCGGGGTGCGCGACTATCACCAGTACATGTCCGACCCCTGGACATGGCCGTTGCTCTTCCGCCCGGTGTCGTTCTACTACCCGGCGGACGTGCCGCCGTCGGCGTGCGGGGCCTCGGCCTGCGCGCAGGCGATCCACGGCGTCGGCACCCCGGCCCTGTGGTTCGGCGCGCTGCTCGCGCTGGTGGGGACCGTCGTCCTGTACGTCAGGAGACGCGACTGGCGGGCGGGGGCGGTGCTGCTGGCGTACGCGATGGGCTGGCTGCCCTGGTTCTACTACGCCCTGGCCGACGACCGCACGATGTACCTGTTCTACATGCTCCCGGTCGTGCCGTTCATGGTGCTGGCGGTGGTGCTGATGGCCGGGCTCGTGCTCGGCCCGGCGGACGCGCCGCCCACGCGCAGGGCCGTCGGGGCGGCGTTCGCGGGCGCGTTCGCGATGATCGTGCTGATCAACTTCTGGTGGCTGCAGCCGGTGCTCACGGCCGAGACGCTCACGCAGACACAGTGGTGGGCTCGGATGTTGATGCGCTCTTGGGTGACCGCCGCCCCCAAGTAACGCCCTTGCGCAGCGTGATGGCCGCCGCGACGCAGGCCAGCGGGACGGCCGGGAGCACGTAGCGGTAGTCGAACTCGGCCGTCGCCGCCGGGGCCAGCAACAGCCCGAACGCCCCCAGCCAGGGCAGCGCCACCGGGCCGCCGAACCTGCGCCAGCGGACGGCGATGCCGTACAGGCCGATCAGCATGATTCCGCCGAGCATGATGCCGCGCAGGTAGAAGATCTTCTGGTAGCCGCTCATGATGTCCGCCCACGGGTGGACGATCCTGGTCTCGGGCGGGCCCTGCTCGTAGCTGAACGCGTCGGTGTCGGTGTGGCCGCCCCCGTAGGAGGACCACTTCGGCAGCCGCTTGGGCCGTCCGGTGTCGTCGACCTCGTAATACGGCCTGAACTGGTACATGTTGTACGTCGACTCGTCGGGGAAGCGCGGCCGTCCCCAGTGGAAGGAACGGAAGAAGTCGCGCGCGACCACCTTCAGATAGTCACCCGGCTGGGACAGGATCGCCCGCGTGGCGAACGCGCTGGCCGCGTCGTTGGTGATGCCGCTGAACTTCTTGTTGATGCCCCACCGGTGGAGCACCTCGCCGGTGCCCGTGCCGTCGCCGTTGCCCTGGCCCCACAGGTACCACTGGGCGTAGTCCTTGCGCTGGTTGACCGGGTCGTTGATGCACAGCAGGAGGAGCTGGACCTCCTTGTACTTGTCGATCTTCATCTTGCCGCAGTCGGCGAAGATCGCGGTACGCATGTAGAGGATCAGCCCGTCGCTGTTGGTCATGGCGAATTTGCCGTAATTTGTGGAAAACCAGCCCATGTAGGTGAGGACGGGAAGCGCGCACGCCGCGACCACCGCCACGATCGGCCGCCACCCCGCGCGCTGGACGATCAGATAGAGCACCACGAGCCCGAGGATCGGCATGCCGATCGAACGGGTCAGCCAGGTCATCGCGAGCAGCAGCCCGACCACGATCCCGGCCCGCCACGACAGCCGCCGCTTCCACAGCACCAGCGTCACCACGCCCACGACCAGCAGCGTGAACAGGGTGTCGGACATGACCATCTGCTCAAGCTGGATCTGGTAGGCGTCGAACAGCACCGGCGCCGCCGCCAGCGTGGCCGCCCACTTGGGCAGCGCGAACTTGCAGCGCAGCAGGGCGTAGATGAGCGCGGCCGCGGCCAGGCCCATCAGGTGTTGCGTGAAGATGGCGAGCGTGAAGCTGTGGAACGGCTTGAGCAGCATCAGCCAGAAGCTGTAGCCGTCGGGCCTGATCGGATGGGGCCTGGGGTGCAGCGCCACGTTGACGTACTCGTAGGAGTCGTTGAACCACATGGCCGGGCCGTAGCCGAGCATGGTGATCAGCCGCAGCACGGCACCGACGCCGAAGGCCACGGCGAACACGCGATGACGGCGCACGAGGGACAGCACGCGAGCTGCCCGGCCAGGAGCGGAGTGGTCCACAGGGGTAATCTCCGCGACGCTCACCATGCTGTAAAGAATGCCAGTCGTTTTTAGGTCTTGACCCGAGCACGCCGGGCACAGGGCATGATGGTTCACTGGAAGAGCCTTATTACTGAAGGGTTGAGACGTGGAACTGACGGTGGTCATGCCCTGCCTCAACGAGGCGGAGACCGTGGAAGTCTGTGTGCGCAAGGCATTGGCGTGCATGGAGGAGCACGGAATCGAAGGGGAAGTCCTGATCGCCGACAACGGCAGCACGGACGGCTCGCAGCAGCTCGCTCGTGATGCCGGGGCCCGTGTCGTCCACGTCGACGAGAAGGGCTACGGCAACGCCCTCATGGGCGGCATCCGCGCCGCCCGCGGCAAGTACGTGATCATGGGCGACGCCGACGACTCCTACGACTTCACCTCGTTGCTCCCGTTCGTCGAGCAGCTTCGCGACGGCGCCGACCTCGTGATGGGCAACCGCTTCAAGGGCGGCATCGCCCCGGGCGCCATGCCCCCGCTCCACCGCTACCTGGGCAACCCGGTGCTGTCGTTCGTCGGCCGGCTGTTCTTCCCGTCCGCCATCGGCGACTTCCACTGCGGCCTGCGTGGCTTCCGCCGTGACTCGATCCTGCGCCTCCACCTCCAGACCGGCGGCATGGAGTTCGCCTCGGAGATGGTCGTCCGCTCCACGCTCTCCGGTCTCGACGTGCGCGAGGTGCCCACCACGCTCTCGCCTGACGGCCGTTCGCGCCCGCCGCACCTGCGCTCCTGGCGCGACGGCTGGCGTCACCTGCGCTTCCTGCTGCTGTACAGCCCCAAGTGGCTGTTCTTCTACCCCGGCGTGTTCCTGATGGCCCTCGGCCTGGTCGCGGGCACGGCGCTGACGTTCGGGCCGGTGGAGATCGGCGAGCTGGCCTTCGACGTCGACACCCTGGTCGGGTCCTCGGCGCTGGTCGTGATCGGCTTCCAGGCGGCGTTGTTCGCGCTGTTCACGAAGGTCTACGCGGCCGAGGAGGGCTTCCTGCCCGAGTCGCCGCGGATCCGGAAGATCATCGACATCGTCACGCTGGAGAAGGGCCTCGTGGTCGGCGGCCTGCTGGCGCTGGCCGGTCTGGTCGGCCTGGTGATGTCGCTGGTCCACTGGCAGGTGCGCAGCTTCGGCGCGCTCGACCCGCGCGAGTCGCTGCGCATGGTCGTCCCGGCCGCCACGGCGCTCGTCATGAGCTTCCAGACGATCTTCGCCTCGCTGTTCATCAGCATCCTCGGCATCCGCCGTACCAAGGAGAGCTCGATCGACGTGGCCGCCAAGGCCGCGGAGGAGGCCGCCGAGGCGGTCTCCCTGGAGGAGTCCAAGCGCTAGGGGCCTCCGCGTCCCGGTGGGAGCCGGCGCCGGCCACGTGCCGGCGCCGGCTTCCGTCTTTCCGTGCGGGGGTTGGGGGTTTGGACGAGGAGCGGGGCCGGGCCCCGTAGGCTTAGGTCATGTCCCAGCACATCTTGACCGCCGTCGCGTGGCCGTACGCTAACGGCCCCCGCCACATCGGGCACGTATCGGGTTTCGGCGTGCCGTCCGACGTCTTCAGCCGTTACCAGCGGATGGCGGGCAACAAGGTGCTGATGGTGTCCGGCACCGACGAGCACGGCACCCCGATCCAGGTGCAGGCCGACAAGGAGGGCGTCAGCGCCCGCGAGCTGGCCGACCGGTACAACCGGGTGATCGCCGAAGACCTGACCGGTCTCGGGCTCTCCTACGACCTGTTCACCCGGACCACGA
Source organism: Nonomuraea sp. NPDC001699 (assembly GCF_053596455.1). Taxonomy (NCBI): domain Bacteria; kingdom Bacillati; phylum Actinomycetota; class Actinomycetes; order Streptosporangiales; family Streptosporangiaceae; genus Nonomuraea; species Nonomuraea sp. NPDC001699. Next base: position 3,942 of record NZ_JBSFGF010000026.1, read on the forward strand.
CGAAGAACCACTACGCCGTCACGCAGCAGATCTTCAAGGGTCTCTACGACAACGGCTACATCTTCCCCAAGACCACGATGGGCGCGATCTCGCCCTCGACCGGCCGTACCCTGCCCGACCGCTACATCGAGGGCACCTGCCCCATCTGCGGCTACGACGGCGCGCGCGGCGACCAGTGCGACAACTGTGGCAACCAGCTCGACCCGATCGAGCTCATCAACCCCAAGAGCCGCATCAACGGCGAGACCCCCGTCTTCGTCGAGACCGAGCACTTCATGCTCGACCTGCCCGCCTTCGCCGAGGTCCTGGGCTCCTACCTGCAGTCCAAGCAGGGCGAGTGGCGACCCAACGTGCTGAAGTTCGCGCTCAACCTGCTGGGTGACCTCCAGCCCCGCGCGATCAGCCGCGACCTCGACTGGGGGGTGCCGATCCCGCTGGAGGGGTGGCGCGACCAGTCCAACAAGCGCCTCTACGTGTGGTTCGACGCGGTCATCGGCTACCTGTCGGCCTCCATCGAGTGGGCCAGGCGCTCCGGCGACCCCGACGCCTGGCGTCAGTGGTGGCAGAACCCCGACGCCCGCGGCTACTACTTCATGGGCAAGGACAACATCGTCTTCCACGCCGAGATCTGGCCGGCGATGTTGTTCGGCTACAGCGGCATCGGCGCGCGCGGCGGCTCGCCCGGCGAGCTGGGCGCGCTCGACGTGCCGTCCGAGGTGGTCTCCAGCGAGTTCCTGACGATGGAGGGCAAGAAGTTCTCCTCCTCCAGGCAAGTAGTAATTTACGTACGCGACTTCCTGGCGCGTTACGACGCCGACGCCCTGCGCTACTACATCGCCGTGGCCGGCCCCGAGAACCAGGACACCGACTTCACCTGGCAGGAGTTCGTCAACCGCAACAACGGCGAGCTCGTCGCCGCCTGGGGCAACCTGGTCAACCGGTCGATCTCGATGGCGTCGAAGAACTTCGGCGTCGTGCCCGAGGCCGGCGACCTGACCGACGCCGACCGGGCCATGCTGGAGCGCTCGCGCAACGCGTTCGCCCCCGTGGGCGCGGAGCTGGGCAGGTCGCGGTTCAAGAACGCGATCACCGAGGCGTTCGACGTCGTCCGCGAGGCCAACAAGTACCTGGCCGAGCAGGAGCCCTGGAAGCTCAAGGACGACACCGAGCGGCAGAAGTCGATCCTGCACGTCGCGCTCCAGGTCGTCGACGACGCCAAGACGATGCTCACCCCGTTCCTGCCGGGCTCGTCCAACAAGGTCTTCGCGATGCTCGGCGGCGAGGGCGTCTGGTCGGGCATGCCGGAGATCCGCGAGGTCGACGAGGACGGCGGCGCCCCCTACCCCGTCATCACCGGCGAGTACGACGGCGCGGCGCGCTGGGAGCACCGGCCGATCAAGCCGGGCACCCCGCTCGCGCCGCCCGTGCCGCTGTTCAAGAAGCTCGACCAGAAGGTCGTCGAAGAGGAGCTTGGCCGGCTGGCCGACTGAGGCCGTAGTCCTTGAGCGTGATGGCGGAGGCCGTCTTCCTGACGGACTTCGCCATCATGCCCTTCCACGGCAGATACGGCATGATCTTGTAGTTCTGGTTCATGAACCAGGCCATCAGCCGGCTCTCCGGCACCATGAACTTGCTGACGCCCACGGCCGACTTCTGGCAGCCGGTCGCGTAGCCGCGCACCTCCTGCTCGTACCGGGCGAACGCGGCGCGGTGATCGCCGCCCGCCGCGGCCAGCTCGCCGGCCAGCACATAGGCGCCGACGAGCGCGAGGCCGGTGCCCATGCCCGACAGCGGCGACGGGCAGCAGGCGGCGTCGCCGATCAGCACCACCCGGCCGCGCGACCACGAGTCCAGGTGCACCTGGCTGGTCGAGTCGAAGTAGAAGTCGTCGGCCTCCCACATCTTGCGCAACAGCGTGGGCGTCTCCCAGCCGACCCCTCGGTACGCCTCGGCCAGCAGCTCCTTCTGCCGGGTCACGTCCCGGCGGTCGTGCTCCAGCGGCTGGGAGCCGAAGTAGAACATCGCCTTGGCCTCGGTGTTGTTCCTGGCGCTGTAGAGGCCGACCGTCTTGCCGGGCGTGCTGTAGAGCAGGCCGGTGTGGTCGAGGTCCAGGTAGTTGTCGAGCGTGAACACCGCGCAGTAGAGCCCGAGGTGGCTGGTGACGGCCGCCTCCGGCGCGTCGAAGGCGAGCGAGCGCACGTTGGAGTGCAGGCCGTCCGCGCCCACCACGAGGTCGAACCGGCGCGTCGCGCCCCGCTCGAACGCCACCGTCACCCCGTCCGCGTCCTGGGCCAGGGAGGTGATGGAGTCGCCGAAGACGTACTCGGTGCGGTCCTTGGTGGCGTCGTAGAGGATGCGGGCCAGGTCGCCGCGGAGGATCTCGACGTCGCCGGAGAACAGGTCGCCGGGCACGGAGGCGAGCTTCCTGCCGGACTCGTTGACGTACGACATGTCGCCCATGTGGGTCTGGAGGCGTTCGACGTCGGCGAGGATGCCGAGCGCGCGCAGCACGGCCATGTGCGCCTCGCCGCGGAAGTCGACGGAGTAGCCGCCCTCACGCAGGGCGGGGGCGCGTTCGACGACGGTGACGCGGTGGCCGGAGCGGGTGAGGAGGAGGGCCAGGGCGGGGCCGGCGACGCTCGCGCCGGAGATCAGGATGTCCATGCCCCAGAGCCTGCCGGGGCCCGCTCACCGCCCCCTCACCCCACGCTCACCGCCTCGCCCGGCCGCGCTCACCGGAGGGCGGTCGGGGGTTCGAGCGGCGGGAAGTCGTCGATCGAGCGCAGGGGCGAGGCGTCGACCACCTCCGCCGGGACGCCGGCCAGCATCAGGGCCTCACGGTGCGAGAGCCTCGCCCCCGCGCGCCGCGCCCCCGCGTACGCCTGCTCGCCCAACGCCTCGCGCAGCCGCCGCGACAGCCCGGCGACGTCGTCGTCCTCGGGCAGGTCGATGCCGCGGATCGCGATGGCGGCCCCGAGCAGCGTGGCCGCCGCCGCCGGGTCGTCGTCGCAGGCCAGCGCCGCCAGCGCCTCGATCGCCCTGACGCTCTCCGACAGCGCGCCCGACGTGACCGTGCTCTCCACCGCCCGCAGGTAGGAGGCCCGCGCCCCGGCCGCGTCCCCTTCGGCCGCGGCCAGCCGTCCGAGCCCGACGAGCAGCCTGGCCATGTTCCCGGACGTCTTCACCCATATCGGGTCGGATCGCCGCAAGGCGTCCTCGTAGAGCTCGCGGGCCCGTGCCAGGTCGCCCTCGCGTACCGCCACGTCGCCCAGGCCGCGCAGGGCCGCGGGCAGGATCGTGCCGCCCGTACGCCCGGCCAGCTCGGCCGCGCGCTCGTAGTCGGCCCGCGCGCCGTCCAGGTCGTGCCGGATGCGGTAGTCGCCCCGGTTGCAGTAGTGGTCGGCCAGGTCCTCCTCCGCGCCGAGCTGCTCGGCCAGCGCGATGGCCTCCTCGGTGCGGGCCAGGGCGGTGGCCTCGTCGCCGGTCGTACTGGCCAGCCAGGCCAGCGCGTCGAGCGTCATCGCCGAGCCCCAGCGCTCGCCGAGCCCGCGGAAGCCCTGGAGCGCCCTCTCCAGGTCCTCCTCGGCGGCGGCGAACTCGCCCGCGGCCATCCGCGGATAGGCCCAGATCAGCCGGGTGGCGGCCCGCTCCCACGCGTCGGTACCGCGCTCGCCGCGCCTGATCAGCGCGATCGTGGCGCCGGGCTCGACCGCCGCCGAGGTGACCATCGGCCACAGGCACGTGACGATCGGGTTGCGCAGGCCGTCCGCCGTGATCATCGTCTCGGCGGCGCCCTTGTGGCGCTCCCACAGCTCGCGCCGCTCGCTCGCCGCGGTGAGCAGGGTCAGCAGGTACGCGTCCCCCAGGGCGGGGTCGGGCCGCGGACCGGCCGCCTCCAGCAGGGCCGCCGCCGCCTTGGCCGGCACCGCGCGCATGCCGCGCATCCACAGCGAGAACGTCTGCGCGGCCAGCAGCCGCATCCCGAGCGCCACCTCGCCCTGCTCCACCGTCCAGCGCAGCGCTGCCTGAAGGTTGTCGTGGTCGGCCGCGAACCGGGCCAGCCACGGCAGCTGCTCGGCGCCCCGCAGCCGGGGGTCGCCCTCCTCGGCCAGCGCGAGGAAGTACGCGGCGTGCGCCCGCCGGTAGCGCGCGGCCTCCTCGCCGAGCCGGTCGGCGCAGAACGCCCGGATCGTCTCCAGCATGCGGTAGCGGCCGCCCGCCACCTCCAGGAGCGACTTGTCGGCCAGCGAGTCGAGCAGGTGCTCGGGCAGGCCGCAGACGGCCGCGGCGGCGGTCGCGGTGGCCCCGCCGGAGAAGACGGTCAGGCGCATGGCCATGGCCTGCTCGGGCTCGGTGAGCAACTCCCAGCTCCACGCGACGACCGCGCGCAACGTCTGGTGCCGGGCGTCGGCGGTACGGCTGCCGCGCAGGCTGAACCGGCCCTGACCGGCGAGGCGTTCGGCCAGTTCATCGGCCTCGTGCGTACGCATGCGGGCGGCCGCCAGCTCGATGGCCAGCGGGAGGCCGTCGAGCGCGGCGCAGATGCGTTCGACCGGCTCACCAGGGGCGAAACCGGGGCGTACGGCCTTGGCCCGGTCGGTGAAGAGGGTATGGGCGTCGGAGGGGGCGAGGGGGCGTACCGGCCACAGGTGTTCGGGGGTGATCGCGAGCGGCTCGCGGCTCGTGGCCAGCACGCGCAACGCCGGGCACGCGGACAGCAGCCGCTCGGCCAGTGCCGCGGCCTCGCCCACGACGTGCTCGCAGTTGTCCAGCACCAGCAGGACCGGGCGGTCGGCGAGCACCGCCACCAGACGGGCCTGCGGATCCGGCTCCCCGGACGCGCCCAGCGTCGCGGCCCCCAGCAGCGCGCCGTCGCGCACGCCGAGCGCGGCGAGGACCGCTCGCGCGAGGTCGGCCCCCGGGCTGAGCGGGGCCAGCTCGACCAGGACGGCGTCGTGGTGGCCCCTGGCGATCTCGACCGCGAGCCGGCTCTTGCCCGCGCCGCCGGGGCCGAGCAGCGTGACCAGCCGGGCGGCGGACAGCAGCGCCGCGACCTCGGCCAGGTCGCCGTCGCGGCCGACGAAGCTCGTGAGCCGCCCCGGCAACGGCGCCGCCGCCACGGCCTTCGCCGCCGGCTCCGGGGGTGATTCGGGGAGCGGGGGCAGGTCGCCGCGGAGGAGGGACTGGTGGAGGGCGGCGAGCTCGGGGGAGGGGTCGGCGCCCAGTTCCTCGGCCAGCAGCCGCCGCGTCTCCTCGTAGACCATCAGCGCCTCGGCCTGCCTGCCGTCGGCGCGCAACGCCCGCATGAGCTGGCCGCGCAGCCGTTCGCGCAGCGGGTGGCGCTCGACCAGCTCGCCCAGCTCGGGGACGACGCCCCGGTGGCCCCCGCACCGCAGGTCGGCCTCGATCCGGTCCTCCAGCGCGGCCAGGCGGCGCTCCTCCAGCCGCGCGCCGTGCACGGGGTCGAGGTCGGCGAACGCGGGCCCCCGCCACAGGGCCAGCGCCTCCCGCAACAGCCCCCCGGCCAGCACCGGATCGCTCCGGACGCCTTCCGCCCGGTCCGTCCCCCGCGCCGCGCCGGCGGCCTGGTGACCGAGGAGGGCGGCGCGACCGGAGTCGGCGAGGCGGAGGAAACGACCGGCGTCGATGTCCTCGGGGTCCGCAGCCAGCCGGTAGCCGGCGGCGGTCAGCTCGACCGGAATTCCGTCGCCGCGCAGCCGGGAGACCTGGGAGTGCAGGGCGTGCTGGGCGTTCTTGGGCGAGCGGTCGCCGTACAGGAGGTCGACGAGGCGGTCCTGGCTGACGATCTCGCCCGGACGGACGAGCAGCAACGCCAGCAGCGCGCGCCTGGCCGGACCACCCAGGGGTACGTCGACGCCAGCCGCGTCCCATGCCCGGGTGCTGCCGAGAATGCCGAAGCGCATGGAGGCTACTTTAGATCCGTGAGCAAGATTCCCGCCGCGCCCGAGCCGCTTTCCGCACCGGTGTTCGACAGCCACTGCCACCTGGACATCATGGTGGGCAACCGGCAGGCGTCCTCGGGCGACCCGGTGGCCCAGGCCGCCCAGGCGGCGTCGGCCACCGTACGGAGCATCCTGCGCGACGCTCGCGAGGTCGGCGTGACCAGGCTCGTCACCATCGGGTACGACCTGCCCTCCTCGCGGTGGAACGCCGAGGTGGCGGCCGAGCAGGAAGGCGTGTACGCCGGGGTCGCCATCCACCCCAACGAGGCCCACGAGGCGACCCCCGAGGTGCTGGCCGAGATCGAGTCGCTCGCTCGGCAGGCCGACGTCCGCGCGGTGGGGGAGACCGGCCTCGACTACTTCCGCGACTGGGCGGCCAAGGACGACCAGCACGCGAGCTTCCGCGCCCACATCGAGATCGCCAAGCGCACCGGCAAGGCCCTGGTCATCCACGACCGCGACGCGCACGACGACGTCCTGAAGGTGCTGGCCGAGCAGGGCGCGCCGGACAAGGTGGTGTTCCACAGCTACTCGGGCGACGCCGAAATGGCGAAAAAGTGCGCCGAAGCTGGATATTTCATGTCCTTCTCCGGGCCCGTCACCTACAAGAACGCGGGCTACCTGCGCGAGGCCGCCGCCGTCGCCCCCATGGAGCTCATGCTCGTCGAGACCGACGCCCCCTACCTGCCGCCGGTCCCGTACCGGGGCAAGCCCAACGCCCCCTACCTCATCCCGCTCACCCTGCGCTGCCTCGCCGAGGTCAAGGGTGTCCATCCGGACGAGTTGTGCGAGGCGATCAGCACGAACGGAGTCACGGTCTTCGGCGAGTGGTGACCATCTTTGCGTGAAGCGGTGGAGGCGGGCGCGCCGCCGCCGCTAACGTTCGGGCGGTCCCAGGCCGTATCCGGAGGTGGTTCGTGCGAGGCAGGAGGCGTGCGCCGCGTCCGCGGATCCCCTGGCGTTCTCCGTGGACGCCGGTGGTGTGCGTCGTCGGTACGCTGGCCGCCGGCCTGCTGGTCGCGGTCTCGTACCTGGTCAAGGACGTCGTCGTGGTCGTCGACGGCACGCCGGTCGCCGTCCGCGGCTTCGCCGGGCAGGTGGCGGACGTGCTCGCCGACGCGGGCGTGACCGTGGGGCTGGGCGACGTCGTGCGTCCCGACCTGAGCGCCGACCTCGCCGACGGCTCCACCATCGAGGTACGCCACGCCCGCCCGATCACGCTGACCCTCGACGGCCGCACCACGACCCACCTGGTCACCGCCACGAACGTCCGGGACGCCCTGGCCGAGCTCGACGTCGAGGCGGCGGCCGGCAGCCTGTCCGCGCCGCCCGGCCGCCCGGTGCCGCTGTCGGGCATGTCGCTCACGGCGTTCACCGAGCGCAGGGTCTACGTGGTCACGGGCACCACCCGGCTCGCCGCGCGCACCACCGCGCGCACCGTGCGGCAGGTGCTCCGGCAGGAGCGCGTCGTCGTCCGGCACGGGTCCATGGTGCGACCGCCGCTCGGCAGCTTCCCCAAGGACGGGACGGTCATCACGGTCATGCCGCCGCGAGCCGTACAGGTCCCCTGGGAGGTGACCAGGCTCGACTGGCAGGCGCTGGCCAACTGCGTGGCGCGCGGCGACCCCCTGGCGTACAACCCCGACGGTCCCTACTACGGGATGTACCAGTTCAGCCTGCCCATGTGGCAGGCGGTCGGCGGGGTGGGGCTGCCGAGCGCCTGGCCGGAGGAGGAGCAGACCTACCGGGCGCAGCTTCTCTACCAGCGGGTCGGCGGACGGTGGCAGACCCAGTGGCCGAACTGCGGCGATCACCTGTTCAGCTGACGCGCTTGGAGGGGGCCGCTCACCCCGCCAGTGAGGTTCCGAAGTCGGTGCCCTTGGGCGGTTGCAGCGACTGGAGGTCGTCGGCGTTGCGCGGCGCCACCGCGACCTTCCCGTACGGCGGGCCGTCCGGCTGGCCCACGAAGAGCTTGTTGCCGCTGAACGTCACCGACCAGCCGAACAGCCCCTCCGCCCCCGGAAGCTTCCGGTCGTCGGCCGGGTTCCGCCACGAGAACACCTGGACGCCGCCTCCGTAGGGCGCTCCGACGGCCAGCCTCCCGTCGGAGGAGGCGGCCATCGAGAAGCCGAACGCCTGCTTGCCGCCCTGTTTCACCATCCTCGTCTGTTTCTTCGCCGGGTCGAGGAACTGCACGTAACCCGGGCCCGGGGCGCTGATCGCGTACCCGTGGCCCTCGGCGTAGGCGACCGCGTAGCCGTACCGGTCGCCGGAGGTCTTGGTGGGGGAGTCCAGTTTCAGGCTCGCGATCCGGGGAGCCAGCACGTCGTCGATGAAGACCACCGAGCCCGAGTCGATCTTGCCGGACTGGACCTGCCGTCCCGCGCCGTCGTCGTTCTCGTACGGGACGCCCACGACCAGGCCGTTCTTCGGGCCGATCGCCAGTGACCAGCCGAACTGGTCGCCGACCTCGCTGTTGCCGCGCACGTCCACGGTCTCCTGGCTGATCCGGCGCAGCGCGCCCGTGCCCTGGCGTACGTAGACCGCGCCGGCGTCCTGGATCTGGCCGTCGTCCTCGTAGGGTGCGCCGATCACCATCAGGTTCCCCTTGGCCGCCAGTGACCAGCCGAAGTGCGCGGACCGTTGCGGCTGCGGGGCGGTCAGGCGTTGCGGGGGCGCCGCCTTGCCGCCGTAGACGACGTAGACGCTGCCCGCGTCCTGCTCGCCGTCCACGTCCGCGAAGGGGGCGCCGATCAGGAGGTCGGCGCAGGCGTCGCCGTTGACGTCGGCCAGCCGTACGGACCAGCCCAGCCCGTCCCCCTTGACCGGCCCGGGCACGGCCACAGGGGTCACCTTGTCGCCCGACAGCAGGTGGACCGACCCCTTCTGGCCGTCGCCGAACGGGTCGCCCACGGCCACGTCGTCCGCGCCGTCACCGTCGACGTCGGCGGCTCCCGCGCACGCCACCGCCTGCGCGGAAGCCCGCACCGGGAGCGGGACGCCTGCGAGCACGACGGCCATCACCACGGCCGTCCTGACGGGTCCGGTGAGATTCACAGGGCGACCTCGATCTGTCGGCCGTTCTCCAGCATGGTCGCGATCATCTTCGCGGGCCTGCGATAGGGCGCCAGGTCGAACACGAAGGCGCCGTCCACCCGCTCGCCCGGCTGGATGGCCGCGGGCAGCGCGACCTGGGCGGGGACGTGCTCGCCACCCTTGTCGTCGACCATGGTGACGACGGGACGGCCGAGCGGACGGCGTTCGCCGCCTGGATTGATCATGGTCCAGTGGACCACGCAGAGCTGCCCCTTCGTGGTGGTTCGTCCCTCGAACTCCTTCAGCCCGCACGTCGGTGCCTCCGGCACCACCGCGACCGGGTCGTCGAAGTTCCCGCCCAGGGCGAACCTGCGGCCCACGTCGCCCGTGCGCGGGTTCGTCACGGTTCTGGAGGGGCTGTTGGAGGTGGCCACGCCGGGGGAGTTGTGGCTGGAGTTCACGATCAGGACCGTGACGGTGACCACGATCGCCAGGACGGCCGCCGCGGCGGCGATCAGCCAGCGGGTGCCCTTCGTGCGGGTGCCGCCCAGGGTGTCCGGTTCGTCGGGCGGATACGTCAGAACGCCCGGATCCGTACCCGCACCCGTCCGGGGTTCGGCGCGGGTCCGGGGCTCAGTGCCCGTTCGGGGTTCGGTGCCCGTTCGGGGATCGGCGCGGGTTCGGGGTTCGGTGTCCGACCGGGGTTCGGCCCGGGTGGGGGGCTCGGTGCCAGGCCGGGGACGGGCCTGTTGCTCGCCCGAGGTCCCCTGCCTGCGCGCCAGCAGGCGGGCCTGCTCCAACTGGCGCTCGTGCTCCTGGCGGCGCGCCTGCGCCTGGGCCTCCCAGCGGGCCAGCTCTTCGCGGGCGGCCTGCTCCTCGCGCCGCGCCAGCTCGTCCAGGGACGCCTGCCCCCCAGGTAACCCGGCCCCCGGAGCGCTCCGGGGGGTGGGCGCCGCGTCCGCACCGAACGCCCCCGGCACCTTGGGCCGCCCTGCCCTCTCTCCGCCCCCCGCCCCTGACGGCGCTCCCGACCCCGCCCCAGAACCCGGCCGCGTCCCCGTCCCGGAACCGGAGCCGGAACCCGACCGCGGCCCGGCCCCAGGGGCGGGGCTTCGGGCGCCTGTCGCGTCGCCCGGCGGCGGGGTCGTGAACGTGGCCGTGACATCCGGCTCGTCCACGACGTTCCGCGGCGGCTCCCAGTCGGTCAGCATCTCGGTGGCGACCAGCGTGGGCGGATTGTCGGCGATCGCCGGCGTGCTCCCGCCCACCAGCGCTATCAGCAGCTCCTGAGCCGTGGGCCGCTGCGCGGGATCCATGGCGGTGGCCCGGCGTACCAGCTCGTTGAGCGGCGCGGGAAGCGCGCCGAGATCGGGCGGCGTGTTCAGGACGCGGGTCGCCATCGTGACGGGATCGCCCCGCCCGAACGGATGCCGCCCGTTCCCCGAGTACGCCACCAGGCACCCCCAGGCGAAAATGTCGGCCGCCGGGGACACGAGCTCGCCGCGCACCTGCTCAGGAGCCCACCACCCGGGGCTGCCGAGCAGTTCGCCGGAGAGCGTGAACCCGGTCTCCCTGTCCAGGGCCCTGGCGATCCCGAAGTCGATCACCCGCGGCCCGGACAGCGACAGGATGACGTTGGCGGGCTTCAGGTCCCGGTGCACGAGCCCGGCCACATGGATCGCCGCCAGCGCCGCCGCGACCCCCAGCGCCACGCCGTGCAGCGGCCCGGGGTCGAGCGCCCCGAAGGTCGTGATCTGGTCGGAAAGGGGCGTGCCCGCGATGTACTCGGTCACCATGTACGGACGCCCGTCCCCGGTGTCGCCGTTGTCGAGCACCTGGGCCGTGCAGAACGACGCCACCCGGCGCGCGTTGTCCACCTCGGCGTGGAAGCGGGCGGCGAACCCCTCCTGATTGGCGAACTCCGCCTTCACCACCTTGACCGCGACGAACCGCCCCGTCGGGGCCCTGGCGAGGAAGACGGTCCCCATGCCGCCTTCGCCGAGCCGTCCGAGCAGCCGGTACGGCCCGATCTCCCGCAGATCGGTGGGACGGAGCGGCGCGGCGCCCGTTGGCTCCATCAGGGACGTCCCTTCCTGTTCCACGCCATCCTCTCCTTAGGTCTCCCCCATCCGCCATCGCAGGTTCTTCGATGCGGGAGACTGGTTGGATGATGAGGCTGTTGGGCCCTGCAGAAATACGTATTTTGGCGAACAAGCTAGATCTGCGCCCCACGAAAAGGCTAGGCCAGAACTTCGTGATCGACGCGGGGACCGTCCGGCGCATCGTCCGCGTGGCCGACCTGTCGGCCGACGACGTGGTCATCGAGGTCGGGCCCGGCCTCGGCTCGCTCACCCTGGCGCTCCTGCCCGAGGCCGCGCACGTGGTGGCCGTCGAGATCGACCCGGTCCTGGCCACCCAACTGCCCCTCACCGTCGCCGACCGCGGCCCGTCCGAGCGGCTGACGGTGGTCAACGCCGACGCCATGCGGATCACCCTCGACGACCTCGCCGGTCACACCCCCACGGCCCTGGTGGCCAACCTGCCGTACAACGTGGCCGTCCCCGTGGTGCTCCACCTCCTGGAGAGGCTGCCCTCGCTGCGCAAGGGCCTGGTCATGGTGCAACTGGAGGTCGCCGACCGCCTCGCCGCCGGTCCCGGCTCCAAGGTGTACGGCGTCCCGTCGGTCAAGGCCGCCTGGTACGCCGACGTACGCCGTGCCGGCCCCGTCGGCCGTACGGTCTTCTGGCCTGTCCCCAACGTCGATTCCGGCCTGGTCTCCCTGGTCCGTCGCGAGCCTCCCGCCACCACGGCCACCAGGGAAGAGGTGTTCGCCGTCGTGGACGCCGCCTTCGCCCAGCGCCGCAAGACCCTGAGGGCCGCTCTGGCCACCTGGGCCGGCAGCCCGTCCCAGGCCGAAACGGCACTACGAGCCGCCGGCGTGGACCCGTCGGCCCGAGGCGAACAACTCACCATCGAATCCTTCGCCCGAATAGCCGAACAGAAGCCCCGAGCCGAACAGAAGCCCTGAGCCGAACAGAAGCCCTGAGCCGAACGTAGGCCCTGAGCCAAACGTAAGCCTTGGGTCGGGCAGAAGCCCTGACCTCCAGGTTTTCGCGGTTGTCCACAACCCCGGCCGCGCGACGAGCGCCCGTCCACAGAACGCCGTTCGGCCCCTCCACCCCACGCCCGCTCGCATGATCCTGGCTCCCGTCCCTCATCACGACGAAGGAGCCACTCATGACCGCTCGCCGCCACGCCGGCCGGTTGTCGATCGTCCTCACCGGCGGCCTGCTGGCCGTCGCAGGCGCCCACCCCGCCCTCGCCCGAGCCACACCGGCTTCATGCCTCCGGGCCACCCTCACGATCCCCGCGGCGGGCGCCGGAGCAACCGCCACCACCGGGTGCCCAGCCCCCCACCACCCCAAGAGACCGAAGCCCAGGAAACCCAGGAAGCGCCCGAGGCACAAGGGCGAAGTCGCAGCCGGCGCGGCCCTGACGCAGCTCGGCGTCTCGTTCTCCTGGGGCGGCGGCTCCTCAAGAGGCCCCACCGTCGGAGTGGGCACCGGCGCGAACACGAGAGGCTTCGACTGCAGCGGCCTCACCCTCTACGCCTGGGCCAAGGCCGGAGTGAGGCTGGGCCACTACACCGGCACCCAGTTCCGCCAGGGCCGCAGGGTCCCCCTCGCCGCCAGGCGCAAGGGCGACCTCCTGTTCTTCGGCGGCACCGGCGACCCCACCCACGTAGCGCTCTACCTCGGCGGCGACCTCATGATCCACGCCCCTCGCACAGGCGACGTGGTCCGGAGAACCAACTTCCTGAGCTCCCCCTACTACCGGGCCGCCTACCGAGGAACCGTCCGCCCCGCCTGACACCGAGGTCACCACAACGAGCTCACCGAGCGGCCACCCGCCACGCCCGTCACGGCGGGTGGCCCGCCACCTCGAACCCCCGCAACGTCCCCCACCGACTCCAGAGCACCCGGCCACCACCGTCACCGAAGTGATCGGAAGGCGGCGACCCGAGAAGAAGACCGAGGCAGAATAGGCGGCGATGTCACCGTATGAGGGCCTGAACGGCAGAAAGGCTGACGAAGATCACCCTGCGTGGTCCACAGTCGGCCATCTCACACGTCGAATTCCGAGAACCGCATGTCAGCGCACCCCACCCCGATAACATCGAGTGTCCTTGACCCCGGCAAGCGATGAAAGTGGCAGAAGATCGATGAGTTCGGTGACCGTACGTGTGCCCGCGAAGGTCAACGTGCAGCTTTCAGTCGGCCCGCTCCGGGAAGATGGCTACCACGACCTGGTCAATGTCTTCCACGCAGTGTCGATCTTCGATGAGGTGGTCGCGAAGGAGGCCGAGTCGATCACCGTCACGGTCAACGGCAGGTGGTCCGACCAGGTGCCGCTCGACGACGACAACCTTGCCATCCGCGCCGCCCGCGCCCTCGCCAAGCACGCGGGCCGCTCGTACGGCGCCGATCTGATCATCGAGAAGGCCATCCCGGTCGCCGGCGGCATGGCGGGCGGCAGCGCCGACGCGGCGGGCGCCCTCGTGGCGTGCAACGAGCTCTGGGGGCTCGGCCTGCCCTTCGAGGACCTCATGGAGATCGCCGGCGACCTGGGCAGCGACGTGCCGTTCTCGCTGCTCGGCGGCACGGCGGTCGGCACCGGCCGCGGCGAGCAGCTCAGCGAGCTGCCCACGGGCGGCACGTTCCACTGGGTGTTCGCGCTGGCCGACGGCGGTCTCTCCACCGCCAAGGTCTACGCGGAGTGCGACCGCCAGCGCGAGGCCTCCGACGCCCGCGTGCCCTGGCCCGAGCTCGACGCCCCGCTCATCGAGGCCCTCGGCACCGGCGACGCGTACTCCCTGGGCGCCCACCTGAGCAACGACCTCCAGGCCGCCGCCCTGGCCCTGCGCCCCGAGCTCGCCACCACCCTCGACGCCGGACGTCAGCACGGCGCGCTGGGCGCGATCGTCTCCGGCTCCGGCCCCACCTGCGCCTTCCTGGCCATCGACGCCACCCACGCCCGCGACCTGGCCCACAGCCTCACGGCCACCGGCGCCGCCACCACCACGGTCGCCGCCCACGGCCCCGTAACCGGCGCCACCCTGCTGTAACCCCCTGCCCCCGGCCCTCTGCCCCGAAGGGCCCGGGGCGGGTCCGTGCGCCCGTGAGGGCATCAGGTCCGGCAATCCCCGGCCCGCAGACGATCAAGGGACGTCCTGGGCGTCGGGAAGCGGTTGGGCGGACCGATACCCTGGACATGTCATGAATCTGGTCAACCTTGAGTCGGTCTCCCACGCCTACGGGCCCAAGCCGCTCCTCAGCGACGTCTCCCTGGGCATCGAGGCCGGGGAGCGCATCGGCGTCGTCGGCCGCAACGGGGGCGGTAAGACGACCCTGATCTCGGTCATCGCCGGTGACGTGCGCCCCGACAGCGGCCGGGTCACCCACACGCGCGGGCTGCGGGTCGGGTTCCTGTCCCAGCAGGACACCCTCGACCCCGAGGCCACCGTGAGCGAGCTCGTCCTGGGGGACAGGGCCGAGCACGAATGGGCCGGCGACCAGCAGGTCCGCGAGATCCTCACGAACCTGATCGGCGACCTCGACCTCGGCGCCAAGGCCACCGCGCTGTCCGGCGGCGAGCGCAGGCGTACTGCGCTGGCCCGCCTGCTCATCGAGGACCACGACCTGGTCATGCTCGACGAGCCCACGAACCATCTCGACATCGAGGCCATCGCCTGGCTCGCCGCCCACCTGGCGGCCCGGAAGAGCGCCCTGCTGGTCGTGACCCACGACCGCTGGTTCCTCGACGCCGTCTCCACCCGCACGTGGGAGGTGGTCGACGGCCGGGTCGAGCGCTACGAGGGCGGTTACGCCGCGTACGTGCTGGCCAAGGCCGAGCGGGCGCGCATCGCCCAGGCCGCCGAGGAACGCCGCCAGAACCTCATGCGCAAGGAGATCGCCTGGCTGCGCCGCGGTCCGCCCGCCCGCACGTCCAAGCCGAAGTTCCGGATCGACGCCGCGCAGGCCCTGATCGCGAACGAGCCGCCGGCGCGGGAGACCGTCGAGCTGATGCGGTTCGCCGCGGCCAGGCTCGGCAAGACCGTCTACGACCTCGAAGACGTCACCCTGCACGCGGGCGGCCCCGGCGCGGGGCCGCTGGTGCTCGACCACTGCACGTGGCAGTTCGGGCCGGGCGACCGGATCGGGCTGATCGGCGTCAACGGGTCGGGCAAGTCGTCGGTGCTGCGGTTGCTCGCCGACGGCGTCCAGCCCGACTCGGGCCGGTTGATCCGGGGCAAGACCGTGCGTCTGGCGCACCTGTCCCAGGAGCTGACCGAGCTCGATCCGTCGCGGCGGGTGCTGGAGTCGGTGGAGGAGATCCGCAAGTACCTCCAGCTCGGCAAGCGGGAGTGGACGGCGTCCCAGCTGCTGGAGCGCCTCGGGTTCAAGGGCGACGCGCAGTGGAAGGTCATCGGCGATCTGTCCGGCGGCGAGCGGCGGCGGCTGCAGCTGCTGCGGCTGCTGATGGACGACCCCAACGTGCTGCTCCTCGACGAGCCCACCAACGACCTCGACATCGAGACGCTCAACGAGCTCGAAGACCTGCTGGACGGCTGGCCGGGCACGCTGATCCTGGTCAGCCACGACCGCTACTTCCTGGAGCGGGTGACCGACCGGTGCGTGGCGCTGCTGGGTGACGGCAAGCTCGCGCTGCTGCCGGGCGGGGTCGACGAATACCTCGAACGCCGCAGCGCCGGCACGGCCGTGACCGCCCGCCTCGGCAGCACCCCTGCCCCGGCGTCCGGCGCTCCGGCTCCTGCCGCGGCTGCCTCCGGCGCCCAGCCGGAGACCGGGCTGTCGGCCAAGGAGGAACGCGAGCTCCGCAAGGAACTCAACCGCCTGGAACGCCAGCTCGACAAGCTCGGCGACCAGGAGGCCCGCCTCCACGCCGCCATGGCCGAGGCCGCCAGCGACTACGCCAAGCTGGGCTCCCTCGATGCCCAGCTACGTGACGTCCTGGCCCAGAAGGACACCGTCGAGGCGGAATGGCTTGAAGTGGCCGACCGCCTCGGCGACTGACCTCACCTCAGCCCAGGCGGCACCCCGAGACGTGCGGTCACTGGGGGGAGTCGAAGGGGGCGAGGAGGAGGCGCAGGAGGGCGGCCAGGGAGCGCTGGTCGGCGGGCTGGAGGCCGGAGAGCAGGTCGCGCTCACGGCGGAGCAGGCCGGCGAACGCCGCGTCCACCTGGGCCACCCCTGTCTCCGTCAGCGACACCAGCACGCCGCGCCGATCCTCGGGGTCGGGCCGCCGCCGTACCAGCCCGGCCTGGGCGAGCCGGTCGATGCGGTTGGTCATCGTCCCGGACGTGACCAGTGTGGCCCGCAGCAGGGCCCCGGGGCTCAGCTCGTACGGCTTCCCGGCCCGCCGCAAAGCGGTGAGCACGTCGAACTCCCACGGCTCCAGATCATGTTCGGCGAACGCCGCCCGCCTGGCGCGGTCGAGATGTTTGGCCAGCCGTGACACCCTGGAGAGGACCTGGAGGGGCTCGACGTCGAGGTCGGGCCGCTCGATCCGCCATGCCGCGACCAGCCGGTCGACCTCGTCATCCTGTGGCGTCATGACACAGAGTCTACTGTCTTGACATCGAGATATCTCTCTCGATATCAATTATCTCTATGTCAAGAGATATCTGGGACCCGGTGACCTACGCCGTCTACGCCGACGAGCGGTCGCGGCCGTTCATCGAGCTGATATCCAGAGTCGGTGCGGTGGCTCCCGATTATGTCGTGGACGCGGGCTGCGGCAGCGGCGAACTGACCGTGATGCTCGCCGAGCGCTGGCCGGGGGCCACCGTCGAAGGCTTCGACGCCTCGCCCGCGATGATCACGAAGGCCCGCAAACTCGACACCCCGGTGCACTTCGCCGTGGCCGACGTCGACACCTGGCACCCCGACCGCCCGATGGACGTGATCGTGTCCAACGCCGTCCTGCAATGGGTGCCCTCCCACCACGACGTGCTCGAACACTGGCTGGAGGAGCTGGCCCCCGGCGGCTGGCTGGCCTTCCAGGTGCCCGGCAACTTCGACGCCCCGAGCCACGTCGCCATCCGCGAGCTGTGCGCCTCCCGCGCCTGGGCCGACCGGCTCAGCGATCTCAACAGAAGCAACCCGGTGGACGACCCGGTCCGGTATCTCGACTTCCTCAACGACGGCGGCTGCCAGGTGGACGCCTGGGAGACGACGTACGTGCACCTGCTCCAGGGCGAGAACCCGGTGCTCGACTGGGTCTCCGGCACGGCCCTGCGCCCGATCTTCGACCGGCTCAACCCGGAGGAGCAGCGGCAGTTCAAGGCCGACCTCGCCGGACCGCTCGCCGAGGCCTACCCGGCCAGGAGCTACGGCACCCCCTTCCCCTTCCGACGCATCTTCGTGGTGGCCCAGAAATGACGATCACAGCCCTGCACCATGTCCAGCTCGCCGCGCCCCGAGGCAGCGAGCCCGAACTGCGCGCCTTCTACGAGGGCGTGCTCGGGCTGCGCGAGGTCCCCAAGCCCCCGGAGCTGGCCAGACGCGGCGGCGCCTGGTTCCGCGGCGACGGTGTGGAGATCCACGTCGGCATCGAGGACGACTTCAGGCCCGCGCGCAAGGCCCACCCGGCCTTCCTGGTCGAGGACCTCGACGCGTACGCCGCGAAGATCCCCGACGCCGTGCCCGACGACCTGTTCCCCGGCTACCGCCGGATCTACGTCACGGACCCGGTGGGCAATCGCATCGAGCTCCTGCAAGCCGTGTGATGTTCACCTCCAGGTGGCATCATGGGCCGAAATCGCACACTTGTGAGGTGCAGTGGGCATCGAGATCGAGGACAAGTTCGACGTCCCATCCGACTACACGATCCCGGACCTGAGCGGCCTGGCCCAGGTCACGGGCCCGCGCAGCCATCAGCTCGTGGCGCTCTACTACGACACGCCCGATCTGCGGCTGGCCGCGCGGGGCGTCACGCTCAGACGCAGGCGCGGCGGCGACGACGCGGGCTGGCACCTGAAGCTGCCCAAGGCCAAGGGCGTGCGCCAGGAGATCACGTGCCCGCTCACCCGCAGCACCAAGATCGTGCCGCCGGAGCTGGCCGAACTCGTCCGGGCCTACGCCAGGGGCGCGGAGCTTCAGGTCGTCGCCGAGCTCGACACCCGTCGCAGCGTCACCCTGCTGCACGACGGCGGCACCGGTCTGGTCGAGATCGCCGACGACCGGGTGAAGGGCACCGTCCACCGGGACGGCAAGGTGCTGCGGTGGCGTGAGGTCGAGGCCGAGCTCATGGCCGAGGACCGGCGGGACCTGCTGGCCAAGGTCGGCAAGCGGCTGCGCAAGGCGGGGGCGAGCCCGGCCGGGAGCGCCAGCAAGCTCGCCCGGCTCCTCGACCCCACCCCGCCCGCCAGAGTCGCCACCGAGCCCGGTACGGCCGCCGACACCGTCATCGACTACCTGTCGAGCCAGGTCGCCGCCCTCCTCGGCCAGGATCCACGGGTGCGCAGGGCCGAGGAGGACGCCGTCCACCAGATGCGGGTGGCCTCGCGCAGGCTGCGCAGCGCGCTCAAGGCGTTCAAGTCGGTGGTGACCGGTACGAAGACGATCCAGGACGAGCTGCGCTGGCTCGGCACGGTCCTCGGCGAGGCCCGCGACCTTGAGGTGACCAGGGCCAGGTTCGCCGGTGAGCTGGCCGGCCTCGCCCCCGAGCTGGTCACCGGCCCCATCCGCACCCGTCTGGGCTCGGATCTGCGCGAACGCGAGCAGGAGGCGTACGAGCGCATCAAGGACGCACTCAGCGGCGACCGCTACTACACCCTCCTGGACGCCCTCGACGCGCTGATCGCCACCCCCGACCTGGGCAAGGCCGCCGCCAAACCGGCGAAGGAGAAGCTCACCGCCCTGGCCTCCGCGGGCTGGGGCCGCGTGACCAGGGCGTACGAGGCCGCGCAGGCCGTCGAGGACGCCGAACGCCGCGAGATCGCCCTGCACGACGTCCGCAAGGCGGCCAAACGCGCTCGTTACACCGCCGAAGCCCTCGAACCCACCCTCGGCAAGGACATGGCCAGGCTCGCCGAGCTGGCCGAGAACGTCCAGGAGATCCTGGGAGCACACCGGGACGGTGTGGTCGCCCAGCAGACGCTGGCCGAGGAGGCCGAGGTCGCCCGGCAGGCGGGCGAGGACACCTTCACGTACGGGCTGCTGATCGGGATCGAACGCAACACGGCAGAACGTGCCCAGGCCGATTTCCCCAGAGTCTGGGCGGAAACCGTGAAGGCGGTTAAGAAGGTTCTATGACGAACCTTCCGGCAATCCCCTTCGCGCGCAGCGACCCTCTCGAAGTCCCGGCGGCCTACCGGGAGCTGCGGGAGAAGGAGGGCATCGCGCGGGTGCGCACCTCGGTGGGCGACGAGGTCTGGCTGGTCACCGGTTACGAGCAGGCACGCAGCCTGTTCACCGACAGCCGGCTCGGACGTTCCCACCCCGAGCCCGAGCGGGCGGCGCGCGTGTCGAACTCCGTCCTCCTCGGCGGTCCGCAGGGCGAGGTCGCCACCGAGAAGGCCGACCACGAGCGCCTGCGCAAGCTGTTCACGCCCGCCTTCTCGGCCCGGCGGATGAGGAGGCTCGCCGGCCACGTCGGCTCCCTGGTCGAGGAGCGGCTGGACCACCTGGCCGGGCTGACGCCGCCGGCCGACCTGCACGCCGAGCTGTCCTTCCCACTGCCCGTGCTGGTCATCTGCCGGCTTCTCGGCGTCCCGTACGAGGACAGGGAGTACTTCAGCGGCCTGTCCGCGGGCATGGCCGACCTCCGGGACGAGGCGGCCGGCCAGGCGGCGCGGGCGGAGCTGAGCGCGTACATGGCCGGGCTGATCGAGCGCAAGCGACGCGAGCCGGCCGAGGACGTCCTGTCGGACCTGGCCGGCGAGCTGGACGACGACGGCAAGATCGCCGAACTGGCCGCCGGCCTGCTGTTCGCCGGGCACGAGACCACGGTCAACCGCATCGACTACGGCGTGCTCCTGCTGCTGGCCAACCCCGGCCAGCTCGCGCTGCTGCGGGCCGACCCCGGGCTCGCGCCCGCCGCGGTCGAGGAGATCCTGCGCATGGCCGTGCCGAGCCTGCACGGACTGCCCAGGTACGCCCACGAGGACATCGAGATCGACGGCCGCACGATCCGCCGCGGCGAGGCCGTCGTGCTCAACCCGGGCCCGGCGAACCGGGACGAGCGTGTCTATCCCGATCCCGACACCTTCGTCATCGGGCGTCCGCCCACCGACCCGCACCTCGCCTTCGGGTACGGCCCGCGTTTCTGCGTCGGCGCGAGCCTGGCCAGGGTGGAGCTGGAGGCGGTGTTCGGCCGGCTCTTCCAGCGTTTCCCCGGGCTGAGCCTGGCCGTCCCGCTCGCCGAGCTGCCGCGCAACGAGGGCAGGCTGACCCAGGGCTTCGCCCGCCTGCCCGTCACCTGGTGAGCCGTCAGGTCGCGTAGCGCTCGACGCCGACGACGTGCCCGTCCAGCCGGTGCAGCACCGCGAACGCGCCCTTGCGCAGGTGCACGTCCTTGCCGCTCAGCGCGTGGATCAGGTGCGGCAGGACCTTTCCGTGGCTGCACACGGCGGCGGGCACGGCGAGCTCGCCGACCAGGTCCGGCGTCTTGCGCGGGTCCTGGCCCTCCTCGCTGAGCAGCGGCTCGGTCCTGATCGGGGTTCCGTACGGCTCCAGCGTCTGGACGCACCGCCGGCTGGGCGAGCTCACCAGCAGCTCGGGCCGGTAGGCGGGCAGCGCGGTGGCCAGGGTGGCGGCCTGGGAGCCGCCGTGCGCGTCCAGCGGGCGCAGCGCGTCGTCGCCGTCCCACTCGCTCCTGGACCCGGCCGTGCCGTGCCGTACGAGCACCAGCGGCACGGTCGCCAGCGGCGCGGCCTTCAGGGCGCGCAGCAGCCCGGCGTCCCACTCGTAGGTCAGCAGCTCGCGGGCCTGGTCCAGCGAGAGCCAGCGCAGCTCGTCGACCTCCTCGTTCGGCTCGAAGCCGGCGTCGGAGGCGACCCGCGCGGTCCAGTAGTCGACCCGCTTGAGCCGGCCGCCGCTGAGGTAGTGGATCGGGGGCAGGGCCCGGCCCAGGACGACCGTCAGGCCGGTCTC
This sequence comes from Nonomuraea sp. NPDC001699, assembly GCF_053596455.1. Taxonomy (NCBI): domain Bacteria; kingdom Bacillati; phylum Actinomycetota; class Actinomycetes; order Streptosporangiales; family Streptosporangiaceae; genus Nonomuraea; species Nonomuraea sp. NPDC001699. Next base: position 25,117 of record NZ_JBSFGF010000026.1, read on the forward strand.
CTCGTCGACCTCGCGCAGGGCGGCGGCGATCACGTGCTCGCCGCTCTCCAGCTTGCCCTTGGGGAAGGTCCAGTCGCGGTAGCGCGGGCGGTGGATCACCGCCACCTCGGGGCTGCTCTCCTCGCCCCTCCAGACGACGGCTCCGGCGGCCCGGAGCAGGTCAGTCATCAACGGTCCTCCAACGCCTGGTGCTGACGAGATGGCTCTGCAGGTCCTCGCCGTGGTGACGGATCCAGTTGCCGTCGGAGTTGAGCCACCACGCGTTCGTGGTGTCGGCCATGGCCAGGTCCATCAGCTCGATCAGGTACGCCTTGTGCTGCTGGGAGGTCACCTTGACCAGGGCCTCGACCCGGCGGTCGAGGTTCCTGCGCATCAGGTCGGCGCTGCCGATCCACACCTCGGGACGCCTGCCGAGGCCGAACTCGTACACGCGGGAGTGCTCAAGAAAGCGCCCCAAAACCGACCTTACGCGGATATTTTCCGACAAATTGGGGATTCCGGGGCGCAGGATGCAGATCCCGCGCACCCACAGGTCCACCGGCACCCCCGCCCTGGACGCCCGGTAGAGCGCGTCGATGATCGGCTCGTCCACCAGCGAGTTCGTCTTGATCCTGATCCGGGCCGGGCGGCCCGCCTGCTGGTGGGCGATCTCCCGGTCGATCCTGGCCAGCAGCCCGCTGCGCATCGAGTGCGGCGCGACCAGCAGCCTCCGGTACGCCGAGTGGTTGGAGTAGCCGGTCAGGTGGATGAACAGGTCGGTGACGTCCTCGCCCACCAGCGGGTCGGCGGTGAGCAGGCCGAAGTCCTCGTACTGGCGGGCCGTCTTGGGGTTGTAGTTGCCGGTGCCGATGTGGCAGTAGCGGCGCAGCTCGCCCGAGGGCTCCTGGCGGACGACGAGGGCCAGCTTGCAGTGGGTCTTGAGGCCGACCACGCCGTAGACCACGTGGCAGCCGGCCCGCTCCAGCTTCCTGGCCCAGGAGATGTTGGCGTGCTCGTCGAAGCGGGCCTTGATCTCCACGACCACGACGACCTGCTTGCCCGCCTCGGCCGCGTCGATCAGCGCGTCCACGATGGGCGACTCGCCGCTGGTCCGGTAGAGGGTCTGCTTGATCGCCAGCACCCGGGGGTCGGCCGCGGCCTCCTCGATGAACCGCTGCACGCTGGTCGCGAACGAGTCGTACGGGTGGTGCAGCAGCACGTCGCGCTCGCGCAGGGTGGTGAAGACGTCGTCCTCGGCGTTGATCACCTCGGCCGGCACGAACGGGCGGAAGCTCAGCTCGCCGCGGTCGAGGTCGGCGATGGCGTGCAGGCCGGTCAGGTCGAGCGGGCCGGGCAGCCGGTAGATCTCGTGCGGGGCCAGCTCCAGCTCCTCGACGAGCGGGGCCAGCACCTCCGGCGTGATCGTCTCCTCGACCTCCAGCCGCACGGGCGGCCCGAACCGCCGCTTGAGCAGCTCCTTCTCCAGCGCCTGCATGAGGTTCTCGGTGACGTCCTCGTCGACGTCGAGGTCCTCGTTCCTGGTGACGCGGAAGACGTGGTGCTGGAGGATCTCCATGCCCTTGAAGAGCTGCCCGAGGTGCGCCGCGATGACGTCCTCCAGCGGCACGAACCGGTCCTTGGAGGCCGGCACGAACCGTGGGAGCTGCGAGGGCACCTTGACCCGGGCGAACACGGTGTGGTCGGTGATGGGGTTGCGCACCAGCACGGCCAGGTTCAGGCTGAGCCCGGAGATGTAGGGGAACGGGTGGGCCGGATCGACCGCCAGCGGCGTCAGCACCGGCCTGATCCGCTCCCTGAACAGCTTGCGCAGCTCCGTACGCTCCTCGCGGCCCAGGTCGTCCCACCGGACGATCTCGATGCCCTCGGTCGCGAGCTGGGGGCAGAGCCGGTCGTGGAAGGCGGCGGCGTGCCGCTTGGCCAGGGAGTCGGCGATCGTGGCGATCCTGGCCAGCTCCTCGCGCGGCTTGAGCCCGCTCTTGGTGCGCAGCAGCAGTCCGGTGGCCATGCGCCGCTTCAGGCCGGCCACCCGTACGCGGAAGAACTCGTCGAGGTTGCTGGCGAAGATGGCCAGGAAGCGGACCCGTTCGAGCAGCGGGAGCGACGGGTCCTCGGCCAGTTCGAGTACGCGCTCGTTGAACTGGAGCCAGCTCTCCTCACGGTTGAGGAACCGCTCCTGTGGCAGGGGCAGATCGTTTCCCGGTTGCAGCGGTTCCGCGGACATATGGCCTATATTGCCCCGATTGGTTGAACGGAACGTTAACGTAGCCGCAACGACTCACTCCGGATGGTCGGCCTGCTCCAGGCGTGCGGCGCGCTCGGCGAGCCTGGCCTCCCGCTGACGGATCTTCTCCTCGCGCTCGCGGGCCTTCTCCGCCTCCTTCAGCACCCGCTCGCGCTCCTTCAGTTCTCGTACCCTGGCCTTCTCCGCGTCACGCAGCTCACGCTGGCGCAGCTTCTCCGCTTCCTTGAGCTCCTTCTCGCGCGCCTTCTCGAAGTCGCGCAGCTCCTTGTCGCTGACGCGCGGCTTGGCGGCGGCGGCCTGGTTGCGGGTGGCCACGGAGATGACCGGGCTCGGGTTCAGCCCGGTCAGGCCGTTCCAAGCCAGGTTCACCAGGTGCGCGGCGACCTCCTCGCGGCCCGGCTTGCGCACGTCCAGCCACCATTGGCCGGTCAGCGCGACCATGCCGACCAGCATCTGGGCGTACATCGGGGCGAGCTTGGGGTCGTAGCCGCGCTCCACGAACTCGTCGGCCAGGACGTCCTCGACCTGGCTGGCGATCTCGCTGATCAGGCTCGCGAACGTGCCCGTGCCCGAGGCCGCGTGCGAGTCGCGCACCAGGATGCGGAAGCCCTCGCTGCTCTCCTCGATGTACTGCAGCAGGGCCAGGGCGGCCCGCTCCAGCTTGATGAGGGAGTGGGAGGCGGCGAGGGCCGAGGTGATCATGCCGAGCAGCTTCTGCATCTCGCGGTCCACGACGACCGCGTAGACGCCTTCCTTGCCGCCGAAATGCTCGTACACCACAGGCTTCGACACCTGCGCGGTGGCGGCTATCTCCTCTATGGAGGTCCCGTCGAACCCCTTCTCGGCGAACAGCGTGCGGCTGATCAGGATCAGCTGCTCTCTGCGCTCTCTACCGGACATGCGCCTGCGAGATCGGGGTTCGGTCACGGGTTCCATAATGACGGCCACGGACGAATGGCCGTTCATCGGCTGATTCTCGTCAGGCAATGCGCTTCGCCGCCAGGCGTTCTGGCGTCGGCCAGCGCACGTCGTACACCCAGCCCGCCCGTTCGAACAGGCGGATCAGGCCGGCGCTGAGGTCGATCTGGCCCTTGAGCGCGCCGTGCCGGGCGCAGGTGGGGTCGGAGTGGTGCAGGTTGTGCCAGGACTCGCCGAACGACGGGATGGCCAGCCACCAGACGTTGCGCGACTTGTCGCGCGTCTGGAAGGACTCCTCGCCGAAGACGTGGCAGATCGAGTTGATCGACCAGGTCACGTGGTGCAGCAGGCCGATGCGGATCAGCGAGCCCCAGAACAGCGCGGTCAGGCCGCCCTGCCAGGACCAGGTCAGCAGCAGGCCGAGCACGCCGGGCAGCAGGACCGAGACGAGGGCCAGCGTGGGGAACCACTTGTGCAGCTTCTGGATGTCCTCGTCCTTGCACAGGTCGGGGGCGTACTTCTCGCGGTTGGTGCGCTCGCTCTCGAACAGCCAGCCCATGTGGGCGTACAGCAGGCCCTTGGACATCGACTTGAAGCCGGGGCCGAAGCGCCACGGCGAGTGCGGGTCGCCCTCCTTGTCGGAGAACTTGTGGTGCTTGCGGTGCGTGGCCACCCAGTCCAGCACGGACATCTCCAGCGACAGGCTGCCCGCGATGCCCATCGCGATCTTCAGCGGCCGCTTGGCCTTGAAGGAGCCGTGCGTGAAGTAGCGGTGGAGCCCGACGGTGACGCCGAGCCCGGAGACGACGTAGAAGACGAAGGCGATGGCGATGTCCGTCCAGCCGAGTCCCCATCCCCAGGCCAGCGGGACCGCCGCCGCAAGCGCGACCAGGGGCAGTCCGACCACGAGTGCAAACGTGATGATCTCTGCCCTGGACTTCGGTTCGGGTTCGAAGTCGGGCTTCGGGGCGGGGGAGGAACGCTCGGCGAGAACGGTCATGGGCTACCTCCAACTACATGTATGAGGACGAATGTCCGGGCTACGCCACCGTAACCTACGCCATCGTAAGTAAGGAAGCCCTAAGCTGTGGATGTCACATAGCTGACGGCCGGTCCGTCGAGGTGAGTGGGTTTCCTACCTTGCGGCTTTTGGGGTGCTCTGTTATGCGCGCAGCGCGCCGACTACCCGTCCATGGCCCTGGTATTCGCGGACACTGGAGATGTGCGAGAGAATTGAGGGCGCATACGCCCGTGCGGGCTCGGTATCGTAGGGGCTGTGTGTCGGACGCCACGGTGTCCGGTCCATCCCGGATCGTCTAATCGGCAGGACAAGTGGTTTTGGTCCACTTTGTAGGGGTTCGAGTCCTCTTCCGGGAGCCTTGAGTGTCATCCCAGCGGCTCCCCGCGCGAGAGAGTTCCGAAGCGGGCAGGTATCCTCACGGTGTCGGGGGGGTTGCGGTGCGGTAGCCGCGCCGACGACCCTGATCCGTCCAGTCACAGGGAGCCTCAGTCCGTGAGTGTGCCGCGCCCGGCAGCCGTCATCGTCCTCGCCGCGGGCGAGGGCACCCGGATGAAGAGCCAGACCCCGAAAGTCCTGCACGAGCTGTGCGGCCGCGCGCTGGTCGACCACATGCTCGCCGCCGCCCGCGACCTCGGTCCCGAGCGGCTCATCGTCGTCATCGGCCACGCGCTCGAACAGGTCGGCGGCCATCTGGCCGCCACCAGCCCCGACGCGCGCGCCGTCGTCCAGCGTGAGCAGCGCGGCACCGGCCACGCCGTCCGCACCGTGCTCGAAGAGGTCGGCACGATCGCCGGCACGATCCTGGTCACCTACGGCGACGTGCCGCTGCTGCGCGCCCAGACCCTCGCCACCCTGCTCGACAAGCACGCCGCCGACGGCAACGCGGTCACCGTGCTGACGGCCCAGGTGCCCGACCCGACCGGCTACGGCCGGATCATCCGCGACCCCTCCGGCGCCGTGCTGGAGATCGTCGAGGAGAAGGACGCCGACGACGAGCAGCGCGCGATCAAGGAGATGAACTCCGGCATCTACGCCTTCGACGGCCTGCTGCTCGCCGACGCCGTCAAGCGCGTGTCCACCGACAACGCCCAGGGCGAGGAGTACCTCACCGACGTCCTCGGCATCCTGCGCGGCGACGGCCACCGGGTCGGCGCCTGCGTGGCCGCCGACCACGTCGAGGTCGAGGGCGTCAACGACCGCGTCCAGCTCGCCTTCGCCCGCAAGGTGCTCAACCGGCGGCTGCTGGAGGAGCACATGCGCGCCGGCGTCACCGTCATCGACCCGGCCGCCACGTGGGTCGACGTGGGCGTCGAGATCGAGCCCGACGCCGTCATCCACCCCGGCACCCAGCTCCACGGCCGCACGGTCGTCGGCGCCGGCGCCGAGATCGGCCCGGCCACCACGCTGACCGACACCCGCGTCGGCGAGCGCGCCGTCGTGCGCAACGCGGTCTGCGACAACGCGGAGATCGGCCCGGAGGCCAACGTCGGCCCCTACGCCTACCTGCGCCCCGGCACCGTGCTCAGCCGCAGGTCGAAGGCGGGCACGTTCGTCGAGATGAAGAACACCAAGGTCGGCGAGCGCTCCAAGGTGCCCCACCTCACCTACGCCGGCGACGCCACCATCGGGGAAGACGTCAACATCGGCGCCTCCACCGTCTTCGTCAACTACGACGGGGTCGACAAACACCACACCACCGTGGGCGACGGCGCGTTCGTCGGCTGCGACACCATGCTCATCGCTCCCGTGACGATCGGCGACGGCGCCAACACCGCGGCCGGATCCGTGATCGTCAACGACGTACCCCCAGGGGCGATGGGCGTGGCCAGGGCGCGACAGCGCAACATCGAGAAATGGGTCTTGCGCAAGCGCGCGGGCACGAAGTCGGCCGCCGCCGCCGAACGGGCGCTGGCCGAGCGAGCACAGCAGGAGAACGAACAGTGACCAGCATCAAACAGCCGGGCGAGAAGAACCTCATGCTCTTCTCCGGCCGGGCCTATCCAGAGCTGGCCGAAGAGGTTGCCGAGCACGTCGGCGTCTCGCTCACCCCCACCAAACTGATCGACTTCGCCAACGGCGAGATCTACGCCCGCTACCTTGAGTCCGTCCGCGGCTGCGACGCGTTCGTGATCCAGAGCCACACCGGTCCCATCAACAAGTGGATCATGGAACAGCTCATCATGGTCGACGCGCTCAAGCGGGCCTCCGCCAAGCGCATCACCGTGGTCATGCCGTTCTTCGGCTACGCCCGCCAGGACAAGAAGGGCCGCGGCCGCGAGCCCATCACGGCCCGGCTGATGGCCGACCTGTTCAAGACCGCGGGCGCCGACCGGCTCATGTCGATCGACCTGCACACCTCGCAGATCCAGGGCTTCTTCGACGGACCCGTCGACCACCTGTTCGCGATGCCGGTCCTGGAGAGCTACCTGAAGAACAAGCTCGACCTGGCGAACACGACCGTCGTCTCGCCCGACACCGGCCGCGTCCGCCTGTCCGAGCGCTGGGCCGACACCCTCGGCACGCCCCTGGCCTTCATCCACAAGCGCCGCGACCTCGACGTGGCCAACTCCGTGAAGGTCAGCGAGGTCGTCGGCAAGGTCAGCGGCCGCACCTGCGTGCTGATCGACGACATGATCGACACCGCCGGCACGATCTGCAAGGCCGCCGACGCCCTCTACGAGCAGGGCGCCACCAACGTGATCGTCGCCGCCACCCACGCGGTCTTCTCCGACCCCGCCGTCGACCGGCTGAAGAACTCCCGCATCTCCGAGGTCATCGTGACCAACACGCTGCCGCTGTCGGAGACCAAGAGGTTCGACAAACTGACCGTGCTCTCGATCGCCCCGCTGATCGCCCGCGCCGTCACCGAGGTCTTCACCGACGGCTCCGTCACGAGCCTGTTCGAGGGCGACACCTGAGCGAGTAAGCTGTACGGGTTGCGCTCGTAACGCCTTCCGCTAGGGCGGGTGAGGGGGAGCGCGCCACAATCCGATCTCTGCATCCCTAGGAGATGTCATGTCTGAAGTACGTATCGCCGCCGAGTCGCGCACGGTGTTCGGCAAGGGCGCCGCCCGCAAGATCCGCCGCGCCGACAAGGTGCCCGCCGTCCTCTACGGGCACGGCATCGACCCCAAGCACCTGACCCTGCCCGGTCACGAGGTGCTGCTCGCCCTCCGCACGCCCAACGTGCTGATCCGCCTCCAGGGTGAGGGCGTCGACGAGCTGGCCCTGCCCAAGGGCGTGCAGCGCGACCCGATCAAGGGCTTCGTCGAGCACGTCGACCTGCTCCTGGTCAAGCGCGGCGAGAAGGTCACCGTCGAGATCCCGGTCACCACCACCGGCGACGTCAACTCCGAGGGCCTGCTCGACCAGCAGCTCGTCTCGGTGGCCGTCGAGGCCGAGGCCACCCACATCCCCACCGGCGTCGAGGTCGACGTCGAGGGCATGGAGGTCGGCACCGTGATCACCGCCGCGCAGCTCAAGCTGCCGTCGGGCGCCACGCTGGCCGCCGACCCCGAGGTCGTGGTCCTCCACGTCATCGCCAAGCCGACCGAGGAGCCCGCCGCCGAGGCCGCGGAGGCCGTCGAGGGCGAGACCGCCGAGGCCGAGGGCGAGGGCGAGTCCGCCGAGGCCGCCGCCGAGTAAGCACGTCCCGCGAACGGGGGTGGCGCGAGGCCGCCCCCGTTCCGCTGCAAGGGGAGCACATGGACCGCTGGCTGATCGTCGGACTGGGCAACCCGGGGCCCGAATACGCGGGTAACAGGCACAACGCGGGCTTCATGGTGCTCGACGAGCTGGCCGCGCGGGCCGGCGGGCGCTTCAAGGCGCACAAGAGCAGGTCCGAGGTGCTGGAGACGCGGGCCGCTGTGCTGGCCAAGCCCCTGACGTACATGAACCTGTCGGGCGGGCCGGTCAAGGCGCTCGCCGACTTCTACAAGATCGGCCCTGACCGGCTGATCGTCGTCCACGACGAGCTCGACGTCCCCTACGGCGCGTTGCGCGCCAAGCTCGGTGGCGGCGACAACGGCCACAACGGGCTCAAGTCCATCACCAAGGTCCTCGGCACCCGCGACTACCTGAGGGTGCGCTTCGGCATCGGCCGGCCGCCCGGCCGCATGGACCCGGCCACCTTCGTGCTCAGAGACTTCGCCACCGTCGAGCGCAAGGATCTGCCCTTCCTCGTCGACCGGGGCGCCGACGTCGTCGAGTCGCTCATGGCCCGCGGCCTGGAAGCCACCCAGAACGACTTCCACCGGGCTGATCTGCACATCTCCGGCCCTCCGCGCTGATCGCCGCATAGCACCGTTCACCGCCTGTCGCCGCGCACGCGCGGCTACCATCTGTGACTGTCCGTACGGGAACGGGCACGCAGGGGCGCGTCACCGCCCTGAGCAGCGGCGGGAGCGGGGGAAGACGGCATTTGGCGACCGAGGCCGCCTCACGCAGTGAGGCAGGAGAGCCCTTGAAGACCGGCGAGGCCCTCTCGTGGCGGGTCAGCCCGGTGACTCCGGCGTGGATGCGTTCTTACCGGTTCCGTGCCGTCGTGGGCGATCTGTGCGGAGCGGGCATCGGGTCCGCCGCCGCCTTCTGCGGGAGGTTCGGCGGGTTCACCCCGTACGTGCTGCCGTACCTGCTGGTCAGCGTGGCGTTGCCGTGGGTGTGGGTCTGCGCGGTCGCCCTCAACCGGGCCTACGAGCCCCGCATGATCGGCGTCGGCTCCGAGGAGTTCCGCCGCGTCGTGCACGCCGGCGTGGCCTTGACCGCGGCCACCGCGATCGGCTCGTACGTCACCAAGACCGACGTCGCCCGCGGTTACGTCGTGCTCGCGCTGCCCCTGGTCACGCTGCTCACGCTGGTCGCCCGCTACTTGCTGCGGCGCTCGCTCAACCGGCGCAGGGCGGCCGGGGCCTGCATGCGCCGGGTGGTCGCGGTCGGCCACCCGGCCTCGATCGCCGAGCTGGTCCACCTCTTCCGCAGGGAACGCCACCACGGCATGGACGTCGTGGCCGCCTGCCTACCCTACGGCGAGCCGCCCGGGGTGCTGACCGAGGTGCCCGTCGCGGGCGACTTCGGCGACGTGCCGCTGGTCGTCGACCAGGTGCGCGCCGACACCGTGGCGGTGCTGGCCTGCCCCGAGATGGACGGCGACGCGCTGCGCCGGCTGGCCTGGCGGCTGGAGCGCACCCACACCGAGCTGGTGGTCGCCCCCGCCCTGATGGACGTCGCCGGCCCCCGCACGATGATCCGGCCGGCCGCCGGGCTGCCGTTGCTGCACGTCGAGCACCCCGAACTCACCGGTGCCCGGCAACTGGTCAAGAACGTCTTCGACCGCGTCGTCGCCGCCGCGTTGCTGGTGCTGCTGTCGCCGTTGCTGGTGGCCCTGGCCGTGGCCGTCCGCGGGACGAGCCCGGGGCCCGCGCTGTTCCGGCAGGTCAGGGTGGGCAAGGGCGGCAGGCCGTTCACGATCTTGAAGTTCCGTACCATGCGGCGCGGCTCGGAGCAGCAGAAGATCACCCTGGTCAGCGACCACGACGGGGTGCTGTTCAAGATCCGCAACGATCCGCGGGTGACCCCGCTCGGCACGCTGATGCGCCGCCACTCCCTCGACGAGCTGCCCCAGCTCATCAACGTGCTTCTCGGACACATGTCGCTGGTCGGCCCCCGCCCGCCGCTTCCGGAGGAGGTGGCGCGCTACGGTGACGACGTGCGCAGAAGGCTTCTGGTGCGCCCGGGGCTGACCGGGCTGTGGCAAGTGAGCGGGCGATCTGACCTGTCGTGGGAGGAATCCGTCCGTCTCGACCTGCGTTACGTGGAGAACTGGTCCCTCACGCTGGACCTCCAGATCCTGTGGAAGACTTGGTCGGCCGTCGCCCGCGGGCAAGGAGCATATTGATGACGATTCGCGACGACCACGCCGTAGCCGGCGACCTGGCGACAGAGGCGGGTGAGAGGCTGCTGCGGGTCCGCGAGCGCACCGGGTTCGGCGACTCCGCCGCACTGCGCGCGGAGGGCGACCGGGCCGCGCACGTGTTCCTCATGGAGGCGCTGGCGCGGTTGCGTCCCAGTGACAGTGTCCTGTCCGAGGAGGCCACCCGCGAGGAGCGGCTCGACCCGCGCAGGCTGAGCGCCGAGCGCGTGTGGATCGTCGATCCCCTCGACGGCACGCGCGAGTTCGCCGAGGAGGGCCGGAGCGACTGGGCGGTGCACGTCGCGCTGTGGGAGCGCGGCAAGCTGACCGCGGGGGCCGTGGCGCTGCCCGCGCAGGGCCGTACGCTGACGACCGCCGAGCCGCCCGCGCTGCCGGAGTTCGAGAAGGGGCGCTTCCGCATCGCGGTGAGCCGTACGCGGCCGCCGGAGTTCGTCCAGAAGCTGGCCTTCCTGCTGGGGGCCGACCTGGTGCCGATCGGCTCGGCGGGGGCGAAGATCTCCGCGGTGCTCACCGGCGAGGTCGAGGCGTACGTGCACGCCGGCGGCCAGTACGAGTGGGACTCCGCGGCCCCCGTCGCCGTCGCGCAGGCCGCCGGGGCGTTCGCCAGCCGCGTCGACGGTTCGGAGCTGACCTACAACCAAGCCGACCCGTCACTACCGGATATCCTGGTTTCCCTACCGGAGCTGGCGACATCCCTGCTCGCCGGAATTCGGGACCTGCATCGCTAACCGCCGGAGGAAGCGCCCATGCTCCAGCGCGACTACACGACGTCGCAGCTCGACGTACTAGAGGCCGAGGCCATTCACATCATGCGCGAGGTGGCGGCGGAGTTCGAGCGGCCGTGTCTGCTCTTCTCCGGCGGCAAGGACTCGATCGTCATGCTCCGCATCGCGGAGAAGGCGTTCTGGCCCGCGGCCATCCCCTTCCCGCTGATGCACGTCGACACCGGGCACAACTTCGACGAGGTCATCGAGTTCCGTGACCGCCGTTCCGAGGAGCTGGGCGCGCGCCTGATCGTGGCCAGCGTGCAGGAGTCGATCGACAGCGGCCGGGTGGTGGAGGAGACCGGGCGGCGCGCCTCGCGCAACCGCCTGCAGACCACCACGCTGCTCGACGCGATCGAGGAGCACGAGTTCGACGCCGTGTTCGGCGGAGCCAGGCGCGACGAGGAGAAGGCCCGCGCCAAGGAGCGCGTGTTCTCCTTCCGCGACGACTTCGGCCAGTGGGACCCGAAGAACCAGCGCCCCGAGCTGTGGAACCTCTACAACTCCCGCATCCGCAAGGGCGAGCACATCCGGGTCTTCCCGCTGTCCAACTGGACCGAGCTCGACATCTGGGACTACATCCGGCGCGAGGGCATCGAGATCCCCTCGATCTACTTCTCGCACACCCGCAAGGTGTTCGAGCGCGACGGCATGCTGCTGCCCGACTCCGACGTCGTGTCGCGCGGCGACGACGAGCCGCTGTTCGAGGCCGTCGTGCGCTACCGCACGGTCGGCGACATGACCTGCACCGGCGCCGTGCAGTCCAAGGCCGCCACGGTCGAGGAGATCATCGAGGAGATCGCGGCCACCCGGATCACCGAGCGCGGGGCCACCAGGGCCGACGACCGCTCGTCCGAGGCCGCCATGGAGGACCGCAAGCGAGAGGGCTACTTCTGATGGACATTCTTCGCTTTGCCACTGCGGGAAGCGTCGACGACGGCAAGTCCACCCTCATCGGACGGTTGCTCTTCGACTCCAAGGCCATCTTCGAGGACCAGCTCGAAGCGGTCGAGCGCACCTCCCGCGACCGCGGCACCGAGTACACCGACCTGTCGCTGCTGACCGACGGCCTGCGGGCCGAGCGCGAGCAGGGCATCACGATCGACGTGGCCTACCGCTACTTCGCCACGCCCAAGCGCAAGTTCATCATCGCCGACACGCCCGGCCACATCCAGTACACCAGGAACATGGTCACCGGGGCCTCCACGGCCGACCTGGCGATCATCCTCATCGACGCGCGCAAGGGCGTGCTGGAGCAGTCGCGCCGGCACGCGTTCCTGACCTCGCTGCTGCGGGTGCCGCACCTGGTGCTGGCCGTGAACAAGATGGACCTGGTCGACTACTCGCAGGAGCGGTTCGAGGAGATCCGGGAGGAGTTCACCTCCTTCGCCTCCAAGCTCAACGTGACCGACCTGACGTTCATCCCGATCTCCGCGCTCAACGGCGACAACGTCGTCTCGCGCTCGGAGAACATGCCCTGGTACCTGGGCACCTCCCTGCTGCACCACCTGGAGAACGTGCACATCGCCTCCGACCGCAACCTGGTCGACGTGCGCTTCCCCGTCCAGTACGTGATCCGTCCGCAGAAGGCCACCGACCACGCCTTCCACGACTACCGCGGCTACGCGGGCCAGGTCGCGGGCGGGGTGCTCAAGCCGGGCGACGAGGTCACGCACCTGCCGTCCGGGCTGACCACGCGCATCGCCTCGATCGACACGTTCGACGGGCCGGTGGAGGAGGCGTTCCCGCCCATGTCGGTCACGCTGCGCTTCGAGGACGACCTCGACATCTCGCGCGGCGACATGATCGCCAGGCCCAACAACCAGCCGCACGCGGCCCAGGAGCTGGAGGCCATGGTCTGCTGGATGGCCGACGGCCTCAAGCTGGCCCCGCGCACCAAGCTGACGATCAAGCACACCACCCGTACGGCGCGGGCGCTGGTGCGCGACCTGCACTACCGGCTCGACGTCAACACCCTGCACCGCGACGAGGAGGCCACCGGGCTCGGCCTCAACGAGATCGGCCGGGTGTCGCTGCGGGTCACCCAGCCGCTGTTCGTCGACGACTACGCCCGCAACCGCCTGACCGGCGGCTTCATCCTCGTGGACGAGGCCACCAACGGCACGGTCGGCGCCGGGATGATCATCGACGCCAGCTGAACCCCTTTTCGGACGGCCCGGCGACACTCCGCCGGGCCGTCCGTCTTCTCGGTAGATCTTTGCGTGGTTTCCTGACCATCTGATTACCCTCCGCGCTAGGGTCGTCGCGTTCCGTATCGGCGACGTGAAGGCCCTCCCCCTGTGACCGACCGCGCATCCGCCACCCGAGTGATCTTCCTCGGGGGCCTCGGCCGTAGTGGCACGACTCTGCTGGAGCGGCTGCTCGCGGAGCTGCCCGACGTGGTGGCGCTCGGCGAGGTCGTCCACCTGTGGTCGAGGGGGGTGCTGGCCGGGGAGCCGTGCGGTTGCGGCGCGGTCTTCGCCGCCTGCGACTTCTGGCGGCAGGTGGGCAGGGCGGCGTTCGGCGGATGGCGGCCGTCGCTGGCCGAGCGCATGCTCACGTTGCGGCAGCGGGTCGACCGCACCCACCGGATGGGGCGCATCGCCCATCCCGACCTGGCCGAGTACGCGCGGGCCTACCGGAGGATCTACGAGGCGACCGGTGCGCCCGCCGTGATCGACTCCAGCAAGCACGCCTCGCTCGCCCACTGCCTGGTCGCGGCCGGGATGGACGTACGCGTCGTGCACGTCGTCCGGGACCCGCGGGCGGTGGCCCACTCCTGGCGCAGGATCGTCGAGCGGCCCGAGGACGGGCGTCCCATGACCCGCTGGGGGCCGCTGCGCACGGCACTCCACTGGACGGCCCAGAACGCCGGCCTTGAGCTCCTCGCCCGCCAGGGGGCTTTGGTGACCCGGGTGCGTTACGAGGACCTGGTCGCCGCCCCGGGGCCCACGCTGACCGCGCTGGCGGGCTTCCTCGGGCTCGACGTCCCCGGGCTGCCGTTCCTGGAGGGCACGACGGCGCGGCTCGGGCCCGCGCACACCGCGTCCGGCAACCCGATGCGCTTCCAGGTGGGCGGGGTTCGGCTGCGGTGCGACGACTCGTGGCGTTCGGGGCTGCCGGTCCGCGACCGGCGGCTGGTCACCGCGCTCACCTGGCCGCTGCGCGTCCGGTACGGCTACCGGGAGGTGGCCGCATGACGGTCCTGCCGCCCGTCCTGCCGTCCGTGGGCGTGGTGATCCCGACCTGCGGCGACCGGCCCGCGCTGCTGCGTGGGGCCGTGGCGGGCGTGCTGGCCCAGGACTATCCGGGGCGGCTCGCCGTGGTCGTGGTCGCCGACGGGGCGCCCGGTCGCCGCGATCCGCTGCCGGCGCTGGGCGTGCCCGTCCTGGCGAATAGCCGTACCCCTGGGCTTCCGGGGGCACGCAACACCGGCATCGCGGCGCTCGACACCGACCTCGTCGCCTTCTGTGACGACGACGACCTCTGGCTGCCGGGCAAGCTCGCCGCCCAGGCGCGGGCGCTGGCCGCCGCCGGTGGCGAGTTCGCGAGCTGCGCCATCGAGGTCGAGCACGGGCGGCGCCGGGTGACCAGGCTCGCGGGCACGGACACGGTCACCGTGGCCGATCTCGTACGGTCGCGCATGGTGATGGTCCACTCCTCGACGTTCCTGTTCCGCCGCGGGGCCCTGTGGGCCGACGAGAGCGCCCCCGGCGGCCAGAACGAGGACTGGGACCTGGCCCTGCGCGCGGCCCGGCGGCGGCCGATCACGCACGTCGACCGGCCGCTCGTCCGCGTGCGGTGGGGCGGCGCCTCCCACTACGCGGCCCGCTGGGCGGACCGGATCGCGGGGCTCGACTGGATGCTCGCCCGCCACCCCGAGCTGGCCGCCGACCGGCGCGGCGCGGCGCGCGTCTACGGCCAGCTCGCCTTCGCCCACGCGGCACTCGGACGGCGGCGCGCGGCGGTCCGCTGGGCGCTGCGGACGTTCGGGGCGCGGCCGGGTGAGCCGCGCGCCCCGATCGCGCTCGCCGTGGCCGCGGGGCTCGTCCCGGCCGCGACCGTGCTCGGGCTGCTGCACGGGCGGGGGCGCGGCATATGACCCCGCCGAGAACCCGCACCCCGGCCGTCCCCGCCCAACGCCCCCCGACCCCGAAACCCACCCCCACCCACCCCTCAGCCCCCGACCCGGCGGCGGCCAGGACCCACGCCCCCGAACCCGCGCGACCCCACGCCTCCGAAGCGGCGGCGGCCAGGACGCACGCCTCCGAAGCCGCGTCCGCGCGGAGCCGGGGGCCCGAGGCCGGTGTCGGCAGGGCCCGGCGTTCCGGTTCCGTGGTCACCCGGCCTTCCGGGGGCCCGGCCGGTCGCGGGGCGGCCGCTGTCAGGGAACGGGTGCAGGTCGGCGGGGTCGGCGTGGACGTCGTCTCCGAGGCCGACGTCGTGCGCTGGGTGGCCGCGGAGGCGGCGGCCGGCAGAGGCGGACGCATCGTGACGCCCAACGTCGACATCTGCCGGGCCGTCGCCCGCGACCCCGCCCTCCAGGAGCTCGTGCGCTCGGCCGACATCGTGGTGGCCGACGGGATGCCGCTGGTGTGGGCGGCCAGGCTGCTCGGCACCCCGCTGCCCGAGCGCGTCACCGGGGCCGACCTGATCTGGTCGCTCAGCGAGGTGGCCGCGGCCCGGAGCTGGCCGGTCTACCTGCTCGGCGGGCCGCCGGGGGTGGCCGAGCTGGCCGCCGACGAGCTCAGGAGCTGCCGTCCCGGGCTGAAGGTGGCGGGGGTGCACGCGCCGCCGTACCGCTTCGACGACACGGCCGAGGGGAGGGAGCGGGTGCGGCGCAGGGTGGTCGCGGCGCGTCCCCGCCTGGTGTTCGTCGGGTTGGGTTTCCCCCGGCAGGACCTGCTCATCGCGGAGCTGCGCGAGGAGCTGCCCGAGGCGTGGTTCGTGGGCTGCGGGGCGGCCATCGCCTTCGCCGCCGGGACGGTCCAGCGGGCGCCGCGCTGGATGCGCCGGGCCGGGCTGGAGTGGGCGTTCCGGCTGATGAGCGAGCCCGGACGGCTGGCGCGGCGCTACCTCGTGGACGACCTCCCCTTCGCGGTACGCCTGCTCGCCGGCTGCCTGCTGACCAGGCTCAGGCGGTGAGCGCCCGGACGCGGGCCGCCTCCTGCGCGGTGAGCCCCCGGGCCGCGGTGGCCACGGCGTGACGGGAGTCCATCGGGCGGAAGGCCGTACGCGACAGGCCCGACCAGGCGAAGGCCGCCGACCGGCGGGACGGCGTGGTGCAGGCCCGGACGATCCGGCGTTCGGCGGACGGCGTCCAGGGCAGCCCCGCGTGGGCGTACAGGGCCTTGAAGCCGGTGACCGGGTCTTCGGCCAGGGACTCGTACGAGGTGACCAGGACACCGGGCGTGGCGGCCAGCACCGACCGGGCGGCCCGCCACAGGGCGGCGGTCGTGGCCAGGTCGTCGGCGCAGCCGAGCAACGGACGCAGGTCCAGCAGCCCGGGATGGTCACGGACGAGGAGCGGCTGGCCCAGCAGGTCGCGGACGTCGAACCGCCAGCCGAGCCGCCGCCAGCTCGCCGCGAACGACACCGGATCGCGCACCAGGACGATCACCGCGCAGCCCAGCCGCCGGGCGAACCACCCGGCCGACAACACCGCGAACGGGTCGTCCAGCAGCGCCCGGCGCCCGGTCAGGCGGCCGAACGCGAACGCCGTGCCGTACCGCGCCAGGCGGGCCAGGTCGTAGGGGGAGTGGTTGGCGCGCAGCTCGGGCAGCCAGTGGTAGCGCAGGGCGACCGTGTCGCGGAAGGCGGGCAGGAAGTCGGCGGCGTTGTCGTCGCAGATGTACTGGAACCTGTGGGTGACCTCGGCCCGCAGCACGCCGGGGCAGCGGCCGGGCGGGTGCTGCGGGTTGAGCGGCTCGTTGACGTAGACCAGGCCGCCCCCGGCGGTGAGCATCTTGCCGGCCCAGCTCGTGCCGCTCCTCGGCAGGCCGGTGACCAGGACGGGCGCGTTCACGCGGCCGTCGCCCAGGTGCGCGGGCGCAGGGCGGGCAGGGTGTGGCGGCCGAACGGGCGCAGGCCGTAGCGGTGGTGGAGCTGCCACAAAGGGAGCAGGTTCTTCACGATCACCCCGCCCGACCAGCCGACGACCGCGCCGAACGCGCCGTGGGAGGGGATCAGGACCAGGTCGAGCGTGACCGTGCAGGTGATCGCGGCCAGGAGGTTGAGCAGGCTGGTCAGCGTGTGGCCGGCGGCGGTCAGGACGACGTCGACCATGCCACAGGCGGTCGCCACCAGCATCGTCCCGGCCAGGACGAGGGCGATGGGGGCGGCGGCGCCGTACGCGGGGCCGAAGACGCGCAGCAGCCACGGCGCGAGGACGGCGTAGCCCAGCCACACCGGCCAGGTCAGCAGCACCAGCCAGATCGTGGTGGCCTGGTACAGCTCGCGCGCCCGGCCCAGCTCGCCGTCGGCCAGCGCCCGGACCAGCCGCTCCTGTACGGCCTGCGCCAGCCCCTGGTTGGCGAGCTGCCCGACGACCCGGAACCGGGTGGCGGCCGTGTAGACGGCGGCCTGGGCCGGCCCGCCCAGCCAGGCGACGACCACGATGTCCAGCCGCTGGAACACGGCCTGGATGGCCCCGGCGACGGACCTCGGCGCGGTGTACCGCCACAGGTCGCGCCCGGTCCCCGGCAGGTACGGCGTGCGCGGCGCCCGTCCGCGCAGACCGGCGAGGGCCAGGACGAGCAGCGGCAGGAAGGGCAGCGCCCAGGCCGCCGGCAGCCATTGCGGCGCGTGCGCGAGAGCCGCCCAGGTGACGAGCACGAGCTGCGCGACGGGCAGCAGCACGCCGTCCAGCAAAACGGTGGGCCGCATCGAGCCGAACCCACGGGTGGCGGCCAGGGCGACGTCGCCGAGCACGATGACCGGCAGGGCCCAGGCCAGCAGCCCGATGCGCGGTTCCAGCAGCACGCCGGCCGCGCAGGCGGCGAGCGCGCACGGCACCAGGGCCGCCCGGAAATATCCAGAAATACCGCGATAGTCGTACGTCTTGGCTCGCGCGATGAAGTACACCAGCCCGTTGCCGGCGTCCAGCTTGGCGATGCCGGCCGCCATCAGGGCCAGGGCCGTCACGCTGAAGAACGCCCCGGCCTGCGCCGGGCTGAACGCCCTGGCCACCACCACGGCCACCAGGAACTGCGCCAGCGCGCTGACCCCGGCCCCGGTCAGCCCGGCGATCCCGCGCCGGACCATCACCGGCGCCACGACGGCTCACCGCCCAGCCAGCGCGTCAGCCGCGCGTCGTAGGGCTCGAAATGGTCCTTGAGCGCCTGCTCCAGCACGCGGGGCACCGGCCGGGGCAGCGGCCTGCCGTTGTGCCGCTCGAAGGCCGGATAGCCCAGGTGCGGCACCGTCAGGAACTCCAGGACGCGGTCGTAGGCGGTCTCGGGCTCGGCGAAGAACCGGTGGCTGTCGAGCACCAGGAGACGGTCGCGGCCGAAGAGCGGTTCGAGGCGGTCGAGCTGGTCGGCGTACCGGCCGCGGGCCACGTACGCGTGGTGGCGGTGGGAGTGGTGCTCGGCGAACGGCGAGACGCGCAGGCTCTCCTCCGCCCCGGCCAGCCGCTCGGCCTCCAGCTCAAGGGCGGACTCGAAGTGCGACTCGGACTCGAAGCCCCTGGCCAGCTCGTGGGCGTGGGCGGAGGAGGCCCGCGCGACCGGGTCGCGGACCAGGACGATCAGCTTGACCCCGGGCAGGTCGGCGGCGATCCGCTCGCCGGCCAGCGGATGGAACAGGTAGTAGGGGGACGACTCGAACGCGTGGGCCCGGCCGCCGTACCGGTGGGCGAGCAGCGCCGCGCCCGCCCGCAGCGGGAAGTGCGCCTGGTACCAGGCCATCGGCCGGTCGTAGCCGACGTCGAAGTAGTGGACGCCCTTGTGCAGGACGGGCTTGAGCAGCAGCGGGTGCTGGGCCAGCGCCCGGTAGAGCGAGGTCGTGCCGCACCGCTGCGCCCCCACGATGAGGAACGACGGCAACACCCGCGCGCTGGACGTGAACCGGCCCGCCAGGCGCGAGATGGACAGCACCGGCCGCTTCATCGTCCTCATGGCAGCAGCTCCTCGTGGTCGACGGCCGGGTTGAGCCAGGTCTCGGGCGGCCCGAGCGGGTGGTGGCCGTCGGAGGCGTGCCGGTCGGCCAGCGCGATGAGGTAGCGCAGCGCCGTGCGCTTGGCCTCCGCCGGCGACAGGCCGAGCGGGGCCAGCTCGCGGGCCGCCCTGGCCACGCAGGCGCGGGCGGCCGTGGGCGGGGCCATCCTGCGCAGCGCGCGCTGGAAGAAGTGGTGCACGGCGTCGAGGCCGTAGAGCACGCCGGTCTCGTACCGCTCCCAGTCCCAGACGAGCAGCCGGCCGTCGGCGGACGGGCAGATGTTCCACGGGGACAGGTCGCCGTGCCAGGCCGGCGAGGGGCCGCCGGTGGCGGCGATCTCCTTGACGGCGGCGTGCAGCAGGGACGGGGGCACCCGGCCGCGCCGTACGGGCAGCGGCGAGAGCGCCAGCACCGGCAGGCCGCGCCACTCGCCGTGGTGCAGCACGTCGGGCACGACGACGGTCTTCAGCGGCGCCCCGGCCAGGCCGCGCAGCGCGGCCGCCTCGCGGCCGACCAGCTCGCGGGCCAGCGGGCCGTCACCGACCTTCACGAACGCCAGCAGCCGCCCCCCGGTACGGGCCTCCAGCACGGGCTTGCGATTGGGCCGCAGCGCGGGACGCACGTGGAGCACGGTCTCCACGGGCGCGTCGAACACCTCGCCCAGGTAGGCCGCGATGGAGTCCTCGACCGGCACGGTGACCGCGCCCCCCACGTGCCACCAGCGCCGCGGGGCCAGCCGCCGGGGCAGCACCCGGTGCGGCAGCACCGAGTACGGCCGCGGCGACCCGGTGCCCGGATACAGCAGGCGCACGGTCTCGCGGAGGTATCCGAGCCGCGCGGAGGCGTCCTTCATGCGTTCCTCCACAGCAGGGCGAACGAGATGAGATAGAGGCTCAGCGGCGTCACCAGGCCGTCGTAGACGAACATGTAGAGCAGCACGAGACCCATCACCAGCACCCCGGCCAGCCCGATCGGGGAGCGGTCGGCCCAGTGGCGGCGGATGGCGCCGAGGAAGAAGGCCACGTAGAGGGCGGCCCCGGTGAAGCCCTGGGTGATCAGCAGCAGCCAGAGCTGCCCGTCGCTGCCGAGCGGCGGGTGCCCGCAGGCCGCGCACCACTGGGTCTTGCCGGTGGTGATCGAGCGGTGGTTGCCGAGCGAGTTGCGGGTGTTGCCGTAGCCGATGACCGGCGAGTGACGGGCCGCGGCCACCGTGGCGGTCATGGTGAAGGCCCTGACGTCGTTGGAGTGCGGTTTGTCCAGCCGTTGGGCGAACACCGAGGCCAGCGGGCTGAGCGCGAACACCACCAGCCCGGCGGCCACCGCCCCGCACAGCGCGACCCTGGTACGGCCCGCCACCCGCACGATCAGGTACGCCACCGCCAGCCCCAGCCCGATCCACAGGCCGCGGTTGAGCGAGTACACGACGGGGACCGCGGCCAGCGCGATCACCAGGACCGCCAGCACCCGGCGTCCCCGCCCGCCGTACGTCCACCACCCGACGACGAACCAGATCAGCAGCACCGACGCGTTGCTGCCCCACGCGTTGGCCCATTCGAAGGGCGCCTCCGGCCTGGGCGCGGAGTAGCCGAGCACCTTCTGGGTCTGGGCGGCCGTGGGATGGATGAGGTTCTGGACGAAGGAGTTCTCGCTGATCCAGCCGGGCAGCAGCATCTCCACCGGCGAGGTGAAGCCGAAGTGCGGGAAGACCATGCCGAGCAGGCCGCCGGCGACCGTCGTGAGGAACAGCACGCCGAGCCAGCGCACCAGGCGCAGTTGCGGCAGCTCGCGCTCGGTCAGGTTGCCCAGGTAGAGCACCATGACCAGGACGGACACGTACAGGGCCAGGCGCATGGCCCAGCCGATCAGGCGGCCGGAGCTGAACTCGCCGTACGTGCCGGGCGGCAGCTCGTCCAGCATCATCGCGCTCAGCAGGTAGCCGGCGAGCAGCAGCAGCCACAGGCCGAACCCGTGGGGCACCCGGACCGGCCGGCGCCGCCACAGGATCACCGCCATCGGCGCGGCCAGCACGATCACCGACAGGCCGCCGAACCCCAGCGCCCACCAGACCGGGTAGCCGAGCAGGAGCGCCGCGATCGGCCAGGCTGGTCCTGTCACGTCTGCTTGCGTTGCCGGTGGTGGAACGACGGCATGGGCGTGGTCTCGGCCGCCAGGCTCACCTCCAGCTCGCCGGTGGCGACGAGCTTGCCGAGCGAGGTGTGGGTACGCGGCTCCAGCAGCGGGACGAACTCCGGCACCGCGTCGGTGGCCGTCACCACGCCGACGATCGGCACGTCGTGCCGCTCCAGATGGCGGGCGGCCGCCGTCACCTCGGGCGCGCTGACCCGGCCCAGCCCGACCAGCAGCAGCGCCGCGTCGGCCCTGGCCAGGTCGCGGACGTCGGAGCCGTCGAGCACCGACAGCGGCGCGCTGATGGCCAGCGGCTCGGCCAGTGAGGAGGCGTAGAGGTCGGGGGGCAGCGACCGGACCAGCAGCCGTTGGCCCGGGCAGGCCGCGACCACGGCGCAGGCCAGCTCGTGCAGCACGCCGTGCTCGCGGGAGGCCGACAGGTCGGTCAGCACGGGCAGCCCGGTCAGCCGCTCGACGTCGGCGGCCGTGCGCAGCCGGGTGTCGAGCCGGTCGCGGATGTAGGCCGCCGCCGCGCCGAGCAGCAGGCCGGCCATCAGGCCGGTGCCGAGGAAGAGCGGCAGGCTGGGCGAGCTGGGCCGGGTCGGCGGCAGCGCCTCGCTGATGACCGAGCCGGGGGTCACCGCGATCGTGCGCAGCGCGTCGTACTTGAGCGTCAGGCTGGCGGCCTGCCGGTTGAGCACGCTCTGGCGCTGGGTGGCAATGGCGTGCTCGGCGCTGCCCTTGGGCAGCCGGCCGACCTCTTTGATAGCCGCGTCGAGGCCCGTGTCGACCTGCTTGAGCTTGGCCAGCACCGCCTGCTGCCGTTCGGCCATCGCGGCCTTCGCGCTCTCGCGCCTGTTGGCCAGGTACGCGTCGGCGTAGGCCCGGGACTGAGCGGCGGCGGCCACGGGGTCAGCGTCGGTCACGGAGATCCACAACACCGCGGAGTTGGGCGGCACGGAGACCTCGACCGGCCGGGGCGCCGTGATCCGCAGAGTCTGGGCGACCCGGGCCGAGACCACCGCCGACTGGGCGATCTGGGCCTCGGTGTCGAGGTTGAGCGGCTCCCGCTGCCGGTTGCTCACCTGGTTGCTCTGGTCCTGGCCGTCGACGGACGTGACCAGGACCTGGGTGATCGCGGTGTAGGCGGGCGGGGTGGCCCGCATCAGGGCGAGCCCGGCGGTGCCGCCGACCACCACGCAACCGACGAGGAGCAGCCAGCGCCTGCGCAGCAGCGAGAGGTGCTCGTCCAGGTCGGCGCCCGGCGGGCGGCGCGCCTGGAGATCCGGCGACGGGCTCATGAGGACGGTCTCCTGGAGGGGATGCGCGCTGTCGCGAGTGGGCAACGCTGCGTCACTTGCCGCAGTGTGCGCCCACTATAGGCCGGACGGATATTACCCAAGTCGAATACTGAAGATTTTTTCCGGTACGGCCGCCAAGATGCCCCTTTTTGAATGGATATTTCGCAAAAAGCTGGGTGGATGGACAGGTGCCTTGAGCTGGGCAGACGAGCACACTGGCTGAAGTTCGAGGAATGGCATGGCAAGGTTCAGGTTTGACAGGCGGGGTCCGTCGGCAAGGGGGTTGGAAGGCGTTGCAGATTCGGGGCTTTTCTCATTTCGCGACTTTCGCGACGAAAACCGCATTTATCTGCGCGGTGCTCGCCCTCCCGGCCGCCTGCTCGACGGCCGAGGGCGCGCCCGCCCGGGTCGACACCAGCACGGCCGAGCTGGCCGGCGCGCCCTCCTGCGCGGTCACCGCCAGGCTCATCCCCTCCTGCGGCGCCTGGTGGGGCGTGGCGCCCGAGGTCTTCACCGGCGCTCCCGTGGCCGAGGCGCTGCGCGGGGCCGAGTCCCGCATGGGCGCCGGCGCCGACGTGCTGCACGTCTACCATCGCGGCAGCGAGCTGTTCCCCACCTCGCAGGAGATCGGCCTGGCCCGCGACCCCGGCCGGCCCAGGCTGCTCATGATCAACTGGAAGCCGTCGTTCGACCGCACCTGGGCCGAGATCGCCGACGGCGCGCTCGACCGCCGCATCGACCGCCTGGCCGCCTACCTCAGGCGCACCTTCCCCGAACGTTTCTTCCTCACCCTCCACCACGAGCCGGAGAACGACGTGAACGCCCGCTCGGGGTCGGGCATGCAGGCCACCGACTACGCGGCGATGTACCGGCACGTCGTGCTCCGGCTGCGGGCGCAGGGGGTGAAGAACGCCGTGACGGTCATGACGTACATGGGGGCGCCCAACTGGGCGGCCAAGCCCTGGTTCGAGGACCTCTATCCGGGCGACGACGTGGTGGACTGGGTGGCCATGGACCCGTACGCCGACGACCGGGTGCACGACTTCGACGGGCTGGTGAACAAGACCCGCAAGGAGTACGGGCAGTGGCCGGGGTTCTACCGGTGGATGCAGGCCCGCTTCCCCGGCAAGCCGGTCATGGTGGCCGAGTGGGGGGTGTTCGAGCGGCCGGCCGACCGGGCCTTCAAACGGCGGTTCTTCGAGTCGGTGCTGAGACAGATCAAGCGGTATCCGCAGATCAAGGCGTTGCTGTACTTCGACTCGCCGCGGGCGCCGCGCGGCAACACGAGCTTCGACTCCGATCCGGGTGCGGCCCGCGCCTTCACCCACCTCGCCCGCGACCGCTACTTCCGCTCGACCCGCGTGCCGCGGCCCTGACGCCGTGCCTTCTAGCGCCGCGCCTCCAGGGGCCGCCCGACGGCCGCGTTCGCGTCGCCGCGCCGGGCGAGCAGGCCGCCGCGCAGCCGCCAGCCGGCGAACGTGACCGCGCAGGCGGCGACGAGGAGCCAGGCGGTGAGGGCGTTGCCGACGTCCAGGAGCTTGAGCGCGGAGGCCAGCAGCACGATCGCCAGCAGGGCCCTGATCAGGCCGCCCGGAGCGCGTGAGGAGATCCGCGCGCCGAGGTAGACGCCGGGGATCGAGCCGACGAGCAGCGAGAGCGTGAGCTCCAGCTTGAAGTCGCCGAACAGCAGGTGGCCGAGCGCGGCCGACGCGACCAGAGGCACGGCCTGCACGAGATCGGTGCCGACGAGCTGGTTGGCCTTGAGCGCCGGATAGAGCACGAGCAGGGCCACGATGATCAGCGAACCCGAACCCACGGACGAGATGCCCACCACGAGCCCGCCTACCGTACCGACCAGTAGGGTCGGAATTGGGCGCACGACGATGTCGTGGGCGCTCGACGAGCCGCCCCTCGCGCCGAGCCAGCCCTTGACCGCCATGCCCGCGACGGCCAGCAGCAGCGCCACGCCCAGCGCGTACTTGACCGCGTCGGTGACGGCGAACGCGCGGGCCAGGAACACCCCGCAGAACGCGGCCGGCACCGACCCCGCGCACAGCCAGCCCACCAGCCGCAGGTTGACCGTGCCGCGCCGCAGGTGGACGACGCTGCCGACCGGCTTCATCACCGCCGAGGCGACCAGGTCGCTGGAGACCGCGGCCAGCGGCGGGACGTTGAAGAACAACATCATCATCGGGGTCATCAGCGCCCCGCCGCCCATGCCGGTCAGACCGACGACGACGGCGACGACGAAGGACCCGGCTACCAGCGCGAAGTCGATCAACGTACCCATCCTCCGGACCGCAGCGCCCCCAGGACCTGGGAGACGGCCGCCTCGATCGAGATGTGCGTGGTGTCGATCACCAGGTCGGCGTCGTCCGGCTCCTCGTACGGGTCGGAGACGCCGGTGAACTCGGGGATCAGGCCGGCTCGGGCCTTGGCGTACAGGCCCTTGCGGTCGCGCCGCTCGCACTCCTCCAGCGGCGTGGCGACGTGCACGAGCAGGAAGTCGGCCCCGACGGACTCGACGCCCTCGCGCACCTCCTCGCGGGTGGCCGCGTAGGGGGCGATGGGGGCGCAGATCGCCAGGCCGCCGTGGCGGGCGGTCTCGGCGGCGACGAAGCCGATGCGCCGGATGTTCAGGTCGCGGTCGGCCTTGGAGAAGGTCAGGCCCTTGGACAGCAGGTGGCGCACGACGTCGCCGTCGAGGTAGGTGACCGTGCGGGTGCCGAGCTCCAGCAGCGCGTCGCGCAGGCCGCGGGCGATGGTGGACTTGCCCGAGCCGGACAGGCCGGTGAAGAAGACGACCAGGCCACGGCGGTGGGGCGGGCCGGGCAGTGTGACGGGCTCGGGGCCCGCGTAGTGCTCGGTCGCGCCGTAGGCGGTGGCGACGTGCTCGCGCAGTTCGAGGTCGATCTCCGGCTCCGCCCGCGGCGCCAGCGGGACGGGGACCACGAGGGTGCCCTCGGGCAGGCGTTCCCCGGCGCGGAGCGCGGCGCGGACGACCCCGGGGCCCGCCTCGCCGTACGCGAGGGGGAGCAGCACGATCACCGCGTCGAGCTCCTTGGCGGTGGCGGTGATCTCGGTGAGGTCGTCGAGCGGCCCGCGCATGGTGACGGCCAGCGCGGGCCGGCCGCCGAGCTCGGCCCTGACCTCGGCCGGAGTGCGGCGCAGCCGGGCGAACGGGCCGTGCTCGGGCGTGCCGAGCGCCTTGAGCGGGCCCGAGGTCAGGCCGTCGGCCTCGCGCGCGGCCACGGTGAGCACGGCCAGTGGCAGGCCCTCGGGGTCGAGCAGCCGCACCTCGTCGCCGGGCGAGACCTCGGCGGGAAGGTGGAGGGTGACGGGCGCGGGCCACGGAGTGCCGTCGGCGAGCGTGCCGCGCTCGTGCACGGCGTGCACGTCGTCGTGGCCCAGGAAGCCGGTCAGTGGCTCGAACGCCCCGGACAGCAGCAGCTCAAGGTCGGCCAGCTCGTGCGCGTCCGGGGTCCACTCCACGGTTTCCGACATCCCAACTATTCCGATTGAATTGGTAGGAAAGGAGTCTACTCACTCATGGGGCCGTGTCGCTAGAGCAGGCGGGCGAAGTGATGTTGCGGCTTCCTGATCACCATGGTGATCTCGTCGTGGGAGGCGGTGTAGCGCCCGCCGCTCAGCCGGTCGACCAGCCTGACGGCGGCGGAGCCGAGCCGGCCGGCGCGGGCCGGGCCGCTGATCCGGCGCTCGTCGTCGATGATCATCAGGCCGCGGCTGAGACAGAAGGCATGCATGCCGTCGCTGGAGGCCAGCGGCTCGTAGACGACGGGCAGCGGACCCGGCGTGCCGGGGGTGACGAGCGCGCGCCACAGCAGCCGACGCAGCCACGACGGCGTGAGCCGGTCGAGCACCCCGTAGGCCGACTTCCTGTCGCGCATGCGCAGCAGCACCAGGCCGCCCGGGCGCAGCGACTGGAGCAGGCGGTCGAACACCAGCTCGGCGTGCTGGACGCGTTCGAGCAGGAAGGACAGGTGGATCACGTCGTAGGCGCGGTGCTGGAGCGGCACGCAGCGCAGGTCGCCGAGCGACCAGGCCACCAGGTCGGCGCGCTCCTCCACGACGTCTCTGATGACCGGGTGGTCCTCGTCGGCGCCCGTGGCCCTGGCCTCCAGCGGTTCCACGTCGAGCGGCTCGTCGTGGGCGCACCCCGCGACGAGCAGGTCGAGCCGCCGGCTGAACCGCCCGGCCCAGTGCTCGCGGATCCGTTGACCGAAGATGTCGCCTCGCTGGGCGACTGATCGCACCTCAGACATGTCACCTACAGTAATCAATCGAGCGGTCTCGGTTACGCACTTCCCTGCTAGCGTCCTGCCCCGTGGACGAGCAGGTTTACGTGGGGAACGCCGACATCGACGCCGCGGGCGACCGCGGCTGGCTGCTCGGTCACTTCAAACCCCTCGGCGACCCACGGCACAGTGAAGAAGTCGAGATCAAGTGGGGTGTGCACCCGGCGGGCGACGAGCGTGCCCAGTGGGTCAGGGGTGAGCAGCGCACCGCCCTGCTCGTCCTGATCAGCGGCCGGTTCCGGGTGGAGCTGCCGGGGCGCAGCGTGCTGCTGGCCGAGCGCGGCGACTATGTGGTGTGGGGCAAGGGCGTGGACCACTCGTGGGTCGCCGAGGAGGAGTCGGTGGTGCTCACCGTACGCTGGCCGTCGGTCCCCGGTTACCGGGTGCCGCACCCCGAGTAGGCTGGGTGGAGACCCCCGCGACCTTACCCGGCCGGGGGTAGTTGTGTTGCCGTCGTGGGGCTGTGGGCGTATCTGATGAGTCTTTCCGGACTGCTTGACCTTGTTGCCCTGGGGGCCGGGGCCGACCCGAAGCTGACCGCCGCGCTCGAAGAGGGCGGCGACGTCTCACTGATCGCGCCCTCGGCGCTGCGGCCGTTCGGCGTGGCCGCGCTGGCCGCGCACGATCAGCGCACCGTGCTGGCCGTCACCGCCACCGGGCGTGAGGCCGAAGACCTCGCGGCGGCGCTGACCAGCCTCGTCGAACCCAGCTCGGTCGCGGTGTTCCCGGCCTGGGAGACGCTGCCGCACGAGCGGCTCTCGCCGCGCAGCGACACCGTGGGCCAGCGCCTGGCCGTGCTGCGCAGGCTGGCGCACCCGGTCAAGGGCGACACCGCCGCCGGCCCGCTCGGCGTGGTGGTCGCCCCGGTCAGGGCGCTGCTCCAGCCGATCGTCAAGGGGCTCGGCGACCTGGAGCCCATCAGGCTGAGGGCGGGCGACGACGCCGACCTCGACGCGGTGGTCGAGCGGCTGGTCACCAACGGTTACCACCGGGTCGACATGGTGGAGAAGCGCGGCGAGGTGGCCGTGCGCGGCGGGCTGCTCGACGTGTTCCCGCCCACCGAGGAGCATCCGCTGCGGCTGGAGTTCTGGGGCGACACCGTCGAGGAGATCCGCTGGTTCAAGGTGGCCGACCAGCGCTCGCTGGAGGCGGCCGAGGACGGCCTGTTCGCGCCGCCGTGCCGCGAGCTGCTGCTGACCGGCGAGGTCAGGGCGCGGGCGCGGGAGCTGGCCCAGGAGCACCCGGCGCTCGCCGAGGTGCTCGACCAGCTCGCCGAGGGCCTGCCGGTCGAGGGCATGGAGGCGTTCGCGCCCGTGCTGGCGGGGGAGATGGACCTGCTGCTCGACCACCTGCCGATCAGGTCGGCGGTGTTCGTGTGCGACCCCGAGCGCATCAGGGGCCGGGCCGAAGAGCTCGTACGCACCTCGCAGGAGTTCCTGGAGGCGTCCTGGATCAACGCGGCGGCCGGCGGCGAGGCGCCGATCGACCTGGGCGCGGCGGCCTTCCGCACGCTGGAGGACATCCGCGGCCACGCCGACTCGCTGGGCCAGCCGTGGTGGACGATGGCGCCCTTCGGCAACGGCGTCGAGCTCGACGCGCAGGACTCCGAGGCGTACCGGGGCGACACCGCCAAGGCGCTGGGCGACATCAAGGGCTGGCTGGCCGAGGACAAGGCGGTCGTGCTGCTCAGCGAGGGCCACGGGCCGGCCGAGCGCATGGTCGAGCTGCTCAAGGGCGTCGACGTGCCCGCCAGGCTCCAGCGTTACCTGGACAAGGCGCCCGAGCCCAAGGTCGTGCACGTCTCGACCGGCCTGATCGAGCACGGGTTCATCACGCCGCGCCTGGCCGTGCTCACCCACCTCGACCTGGTGGGCCAGAAGGCGTCCACCAAGGACATGCGCCGGCTGCCCTCGCGCCGCCGCAACATGGTCGACCCGCTCCAGCTCAAGGTCGGCGACCACGTCGTGCACGAGCAGCACGGCGTCGGCCGCTACGTCGAGATGGTCCAGCGCACGGTCCAGGGCGCGACCCGCGAGTACCTGGTCATCGAGTACGCCAAGGGCGACCGTCTCTACGTGCCCACCGACCAGCTCGACGAGGTCACCCGCTACGTCGGCGGCGAGGCGCCCACGCTCAACCGCATGGGCGGCGCCGACTGGGCCAAGGCCAAGTCCAGGGCCAAGAAGGCGGTCAAGGAGATCGCCGGCGAGCTGATCAGGCTCTACTCGGCCCGCATGGCCTCGCCGGGCCACGCCTTCGGCGCCGACACGCCGTGGCAGCGCGAGATGGAGGACGCCTTCCCCTACGCCGAGACCGGCGACCAGCTCGAAGCCATCGACGAGGTCAAGCGCGACATGGAGCGCGGCGTCCCGATGGACCGGCTGATCTGCGGCGACGTCGGCTACGGCAAGACCGAGATCGCGGTGCGGGCGGCGTTCAAGGCCGTCCAGGACGGCAAGCAGGTGGCCGTGCTGGTGCCGACCACGCTGCTGGTGCAGCAGCACCTGTCCACCTTCACCGAGCGCTTCTCCAGCTTCCCCATCGCGATCAGGCCGATCTCGCGCTTCCAGAGCGACGGCGAGGTCAAGGGCACGATGGAGGGGCTCAGGTCGGGCGCGGTCGACGTCGTCATCGGCACCCACCGGCTGCTCAGCCCGGAGGTCAGGTTCAAGGACCTCGGGCTGATCATCATCGACGAGGAGCAGCGGTTCGGCGTCGAGCACAAGGAGGCCATGAAGCACCTGCGCACGCAGGTCGACGTGCTGGCCATGTCGGCCACGCCGATCCCGCGCACGCTGGAGATGGGCCTGACCGGCATCCGCGAGATGTCCACGATCCTCACCCCGCCTGAGGAGCGGCATCCGATCCTCACGTTCGTGGGGCCGTACGAGGAGAAGCAGATCGGGGCGGCGATCCGGCGCGAGCTGATGCGCGACGGCCAGATCTTCTTCGTGCACAACCGGGTGGCCTCCATCAACCGGGTGGCGGCGCGGCTGCGCGAGCTGGTCCCCGAGGCGCGCATCGCGGTGGCCCACGGCCAGATGAACGAGCACCAGCTCGAAAAGATCATGGTCGGCTTCTGGGAACGCGAGTACGACCTGCTCGTCTCCACCACGATCGTCGAGTCCGGCCTCGACGTGCCCAACGCCAACACGCTCATCGTCGACCGGGCCGACAACTACGGCCTGTCGCAGCTCCACCAGCTCAGGGGCCGGGTCGGCCGAGGCAGGGAACGCGGTTACGCCTACTTCCTCTACCCGCCCGAGAAGCCGCTGACCGAGACCGCCCACGAGCGCCTGGCCACCATCTCCCAGCACACCGAGATGGGCGCGGGCATGTACGTCGCGATGAAGGACCTGGAGATCCGCGGCGCGGGCAACGTGCTGGGCGCCGAGCAGTCGGGCTTCATCGCGGGCGTCGGCTTCGACCTCTACGTGCGCCTGATGTCCGAGGCCGTGCAGGAGCAGAAGGCCAAGCTGTCCGGGGCCGAGGTCCAGGAGGAGCAGCCGGACGTCAAGGTCGAACTGCCCATCAACGCCCACATCCCGCACGACTACGTCACCTCCGAGCGGCTGCGGCTGGAGGCGTACAAGCGGATCGCGGCCATCGTCGCGCCGATCCACATCGACGAGGTGCGCGAGGAGCTCACCGACCGCTACGGCAAGCCGCCGGTGGAGGTGGAGAACCTGCTGGAGGTGGCCCGCTTCCGGATCAGGGCGCGGGCGGCCGGGCTCACGGACGTCACGCTGCAGGGGCAGAACATCAAGTTCGGCCCGGCGCGGCTGCGGGAGTCGCAGCAGGTCAGGCTCGACCGGCTGTACAAGAAGGCCATCTACAAGCAGGCGGCCGAGACCCTGCTCGTGCCGGTTCCCAAGACCAAGCCCCTGGGCGGGCAGCCGTTGCGCGACCTCGATCTGCTCAAATGGTGCGGCGACCTGGTCGAGGCGATGTTTCTTGAGCCCGCGCGGGTAAGCTAAGCGCGGTTTTTGTTCGGAAAGGGACGCATGTGAAGTCGATTCGAGTGGCTGTGGCCGCCGGCGCGGTAGGACTCGCCGCGCTGACCGCCTGCTCTTCGCCCATGGAGGCCGGAGCAGCGGCCGTGGTCGGGAGCGAGCGCATCTCGGCCCGCGACCTGACCAGGAACGTTCAGGAGTACGAGACCGCGCTCAAGCGCGCCAACGTCTCGGCCGAGCAGCTCGGGGTGCCCGTCACCCAGTTCGTGCTCTACCGGATGGCGAACGAGGCCGCGTTCAGGCAGCTCGCGGCCAAGCACAACGTGCAGGTCAGCGAGGGCGAGATCGACGCCGCGCTCAAGGACCCGGGCCAGTACCAGTCGCCCGAGATCAACCTCATCGCCAGGGGCGTCAGCCCGGCCGACGCGCGCGGCTACCTGCGTGCGGAGCTGGGCGCGGTCAAGGTGCGCAACCAGCTCGGCAACGCCCAGGACCCGGCGGCCCAGGAGAAGTTCGTCAAGGAGCTGACGAGCATCAAGCCGATCTACAGCCCGCGTTACGGCGAGTTCACCCAGCAGGGCTTCGTCGACCCGGGCCGGTTCGGCAAGTCCTCCCAGCAGGCGCAGCAGCAGCCGCAGCAGGGCTAGCCCGATGCCGCTGATCGTCGTCACCACCTCGCCCAGGGTCGCGCCGGGCCTGCTGAGCGACCAGGCCTGGCAGGCGCTGCGCTCGGGGCCCGTCCTGACCGGCTCCGACGCCCACCCGCAGCTTCCCTATCTGGCCGCCGCCGGGGTCGAGGCGGAGGTCGTCGTGCCCGACGCGGTCGCGCTGTCCAGGCGGGCGGTGCGCGAGCGGGTGGTCTGGCTCGCCGGTGACGACGAGGACTTCATGCGCGCGATCGGGCGCGCGGCCATCGCGCTCGACGAGCCGCCGCTCATCGAGGTCGTGCCCGGTTCGTACGACCTGCCCGGCTCGCGGGTGCTCGACCTGGTCGCGGTGATGGACCGGCTGCGCACCGAGTGCCCGTGGGACCGCAAGCAGACGCACGAGTCGCTGGTGCCGTACCTGCTGGAGGAGGCGTACGAGGTCCTGGAGACGATCGAGCAGGGCGACCACGCGGCGCTCCGCGAGGAGCTCGGCGACCTGCTGCTCCAGGTGGTCTTCCACGCCCGCGTGGCCGAGACGTTCGACATGGACGACGTGGCCGCCGGCATCGTCGAGAAGCTCGTCCGGCGGCACCCGCACGTGTTCGGGTCGGTGCGGGCGGAGAGCGCCGACCAGGTCAGCGACAACTGGGAGGCGATCAAGGCGGCCGAGCGGGCGGCCAAGGGCGAGGAGTCGTCGTCGGTGCTCGACGGCGTCCCCATGGGTCAGCCCGCGCTCGCGCTGGCCGCCCAGCTGCTGCGCCGGGCCGAGCGGGCCGGCGCGCCCGACGCGCTGGCGGCCGCGATCGGCCAGGGCGTGGCGCGGGAGCTGTTCGACCTCGTACGCCGGGCGCAGGAGGCCGGGCTGGACCCCGAGGCCGAGCTGCGGGCCGCGGCCCGCGCCTACCGCGACCGCGTACGCGCGTGGGAGTCGAACGCCTGACCGCCCTGGTTGTCGGAACAAGTCGCCAAATGCCAGGATCCTGAGGGGCTTGAACCGGCGAGCCGAGGGGGACTGGTGGTGGAGCTGAGGCCGCTGCGCTCGGGGGAGCCGCGGGAGGTGGCGGGCTACCGCCTGCTCGGCCGGCTGGGCGACGGCGGGCAGGGGTCGGTGTTCCTGGGCCGCGACGCCGACGGCGGACACGCGGCCGTCAAGGTCCTGCATCCGCGGCTGCTGGGCGACGAGCGGGCCACCCGCCGGTTCCTGCGCGAGAGCGTGACCGCGGCCAAGGTGGCGGGGTCGCGTACGGCCCGGATCTACGGCAGCGGGCTGGCCGAGGGGCGGCCGTACATCGTCAGCGAGTTCATCGACGGGCCGTCCCTGCACGACCTGGTCTTCGACGGCGGCCCCCTGACCGGCGCGGAGCTGGAACGGCTGGCGGTCGGCACGATCACGGCGCTGACCGCCGTCCACGGGGCGGGCATCGTCCACCGCGACCTCAAGCCGAGCAACGTGCTGATGGGCCAGGACGGCCCCCGCGTGATCGACTTCGGCATCGCCAGGGACATGGACCTCTCCACCACCGCGAGCAGCGTCGTCGGCACGCCCGGGTACATGTCGCCGGAGCAGATCGCGGGGGAAAGCGCGACGTCCGCGTCCGACGTCTTCAGCTGGGCGTCCACCGTCGGGTTCGCCGCCACCGGGCAGCCGCTGTTCGGCCGGGACTCGATCCCCGCCGTCATGAACCGCATCCTGCACGCCGAGCCCGACCTGCGCGAGGTGCCCGAGCCGCTGCGGGGCGTGCTGCGCGCGTGCCTGGCCAAGGAGGCGGGGGCGCGGCCGTCGGCCGACGACGTGCTGGCGTGGTTGGTGGGGCGTACGGCTGCGGCGCCGCGCGGCCACGCCCCCAGGAGGGCGCCGCATGAGCCGCGGGGTGCGCGGGCGGCGGCTTCCGAGGCGCGGCAGGGGATGCGGTGGGCGGCGGCCGGGGTGGGCGTGCTCGTCGTCCTGGGCGTGGGGGCCGGCATGTTCTGGCGGAACGCCGGTCTTCCCGCCGTCGAAGGGCAGAACGGGGCGTCTGCGGCGTTCGGGGTCGAGCTCGGTCCCGAGTTCGGGCCCGCGTCCGGGGCGGACGTCGCGGCGATGGCCATCGGGCACCACAAGGGCGCGCCCGTCGTCGCCTACGCCGAGAGGTCCGGCAAGTCGATCGAGGTGTGGGACCCGCGCGTCGGCGAGCCGCTGGACCGGCTCTCGGACGCGGGCCCCACGCCGGTGCGCTCCCTCGTGCTGATCCCCGTGGGCGGCAGGCAGACCGCCGTCTGGACGGGCACGGACGGAATCGTGCGGCGCTGGCGCATCGGCGACGCCCGCCCCGGCGTGTGGCACCAGGTGTGCCGGTCGGAGGCCCGGCTGGCGTCCGGTCAGTGGCGCAAGCAGCCCGCGGTGGTGATCGGCTGCCCCGACGGCCAGGTCGTGACGCTCGACCTGACCTCCAACCGCATCGTCGCCAGCGACCGCCTCGCGACCGGCCCGGTCACCGCTCTGGCCTGGGACGAGTCCACCGGCAAGGCCCTCGTCGGCACCGGCCGGGGCCTGGTCGGGGCGCCCGCCGGGCTGCTCGGCAAGGGCGAGGTGCGTTCGGTCGCCGCGTTGGGCGACGGCCGGGCCGCCGTCACCACGGGCGGCTCGACCGCCGTGTACGACCTGGACAGCGGCGCCTTCGAGCGCGGCTTCAGCACGGGCGCGGCGGACGTCGGCGTCACGGCCGCGGGCGGGCGCCGGATGATCGCCGGCGGCGGCGACGGGGTGACCGTGTGGAACGCCGACCGCGGCGAGCGGCTGGGCGACCTGGCGCCGGGCCGGAAGGTCACCGGGCTGGCGGTGGGCGACGGGCTGCTGGTCGTCGCGACGGGCAGCCGCCTCCAGGCCTGGAGCCTGTCCTCGACCGGCTGACCCACGACGGGCCCGCGCCCGGGGCCAAGACCGGCTGACCCGCGACGGACCGCCCGGTCCGCGCCCCGGGCTCAGGCCGGCTGACCCGCGACGGGCCCGAGCTCGCGTTCCGGCGGCCGGGCCGTGGGGGTGACCGTGCCGTACCGGTGCACCGGGGTACCGATAGGCTCTGATGGCATATTGCCTTTCGCTTAAGGAGCGCTACCCGTGGCTACCATCGAGGTCGTTTACGCTCGCGAGATCCTCGACTCCCGGGGCAACCCCACGGTCGAGGTCGAGGTCGTGCTCGACGACGGCAGCAGCGGCCGGGCCGCCGTGCCGAGCGGGGCGTCCACCGGCCAGTTCGAGGCGGTCGAGCTGCGTGACGGCGGCAAGCGCTACGGCGGCAAGGGCGTGGAGAAGGCCGTGCTCGCGGTGACCGACGAGATCTTCGAGGAGATCAACGGGGTCGAGGCCGAGGACCAGCGCATCATCGACCAGATCATGATCGACCTCGACCGCACGCCCAACAAGGCCAAGCTGGGCGCCAACGCCATCCTGGGCGTCTCGCTCGCCGTCGCCAAGGCCGCGGCCGACAGCGCCGACCTGCCCCTGTTCCGCTACGTCGGCGGCCCCAACGCCCACGTGCTGCCCGTCCCGATGATGAACATCCTCAACGGTGGCGCGCACGCCGACACCAACGTCGACATCCAGGAGTTCATGATCGCGCCGATCGGCGCGGAGACGTTCCGCGAGGCCGTGCGCATGGGCACCGAGGTCTACCACGCGCTCAAGGGCGTGCTGAAGGAGAAGGGCTACGCGACGGGCCTGGGCGACGAGGGCGGCTTCGCCCCCAACCTGCCCTCCAACCGCGACGCCCTCGACCTGATCCTGGTCGCGATCGAGCGGGCCGGCTACGTGCCGGGCGAAGACGTGGCGCTGGCCCTCGACGTGGCCGCCTCCGAGTTCCACAAGGACGGCGTCTACACGATCGACGGCAAGGGCGTCTCGGCGCAGGAGCTCATCGCCTTCTACGAGGACCTGGTCGCCAACTACCCGCTCGTGTCCATCGAGGACCCCCTCGACGAGGACGACTGGTCGGGCTGGAAGGCCATCACCGAGGCCCTCGGCGACAAGGTCCAGCTCGTCGGCGACGACCTGTTCGTCACCAACCCCGAGCGGCTGGCGCGCGGCATCGACGAGGGCACCGCCAACGCCCTGCTGGTCAAGGTCAACCAGATCGGCACGCTGTCGGAGACCCTCGACGCCGTCGACCTGGCCCACCGCAACGGCTACCGGTGCATGATGAGCCACCGTTCCGGCGAGACCGAGGACACGACGATCGCCGACCTGGCGGTGGCGGTCAACTGCGGCCAGATCAAGACCGGCGCCCCGGCGCGGTCCGACCGTGTGGCCAAGTACAACCAGTTGCTGCGCATCGAGGAGCTTCTCGACGATGCCGCCCGCTACGCGGGTCGCGCGGCTTTTCCGCGGTTCCGACGCTAGTTTCGACTGACGGCTCGCGGCCGGGGAAGGTCTGACGGCCGCGAGCCGTACGTCGAAGGGGGTGTGCAGCATTGGCGAAGAGGCCGCAGCTGACCGGGCGGGCCGCCATCCTCGCGGTCGTGGTGTGCGCGATCGCGATGAGCCTGGCCTACCCTGTGCGCGAGTACATCAGCCTGCGCCGCAGCATCGCCGAGCTGCAGGCGGAGAAGGCCAGGGTCGAGGCCGAGCGGCAGACTCTGCTGGCGCGCGACAGACAGAGCGACGATCCCAACTGGATCAAACGCACCGCCAAGGAGCGGCTGCACTTCTGCGGCCCCGGCGAGAAGTGCTACGTGGTGATGGAGCCCGACCAGGGCAAGGAGCAGACGGCCGTGAAGCAGCCCGTCGAGGTGCCCCCGTGGTACCAGACGCTGTGGGAGTCGGTGGAGGCGGCCGACAAGGGCACGGGCCGCAGAGCGGTGGAGAGCAGCAGTGGAAAGTGACGACGTCGAGGCGGTCCAGCGGCAGCTCGGCCGTCCGCCCAGAGGTCTGCGCGAGGTGGCCCATCGCTGCCCGTGCGGCAACCCCGACGTGGTGGAGACCGCGCCGCGGCTGCCCGACGGGTCGCCGTTCCCGACCCTGTACTACCTGACCTGCCCCAAGGCCGCCTCGGCCATCGGCACGCTCGAAGGCTCGGGCCTGATGCGCGAGATGCAGGCCAGGCTGGCGACCGACCCCGACCTGGCGGCCGCCTACCAGGCGGCCCACGACGACTACGTCGCCAGGCGCGACAAGGCGGCCCACGACGAGGGCATGGAGCCGCTGCCCCGCGACATGCAGAGCACCGGCGGCATGCCGCTGCGGGTGAAGTGCCTGCACGCCCTGGTCGCGCACGAGCTGGCGGTGCCGGGGAGCAACCCGTTCGGCAGGGAGGCGCTCGACGCGCTCCCCGACTGGTGGAGTGACGGACCATGCGTGTAGCGGCCATCGACTGCGGCACCAACTCGGTGCGCCTGCTCATCGCCGACGTCCGCGACGACGTGCTGCACGACGTCGAGCGGCGGATGGAGATCGTCCGCCTGGGGCAGGGCGTCGACCGCACCGGCATGCTGGCGCCCGACGCGCTGGAGCGCACGTTCAAGGCGATGCGTTCCTACCGCGAGCTGATCGACCGGCACGGCGCGGTCGCGACCAGGGTGGTGGCCACGAGCGCGACCCGCGACGCCGGCAACCGGCAGGAGTTCGTCGACGGCGTCCGCGAGATCTTCGGCGTGGCGCCCGAGGTGGCGACGGGGGCGGAGGAGGCCGAGTTGTCGTTCACGGGGGCGACCAGGGGCCTGCTGCGCATCTCGCCGGAGACCGAGCTGCCGCAGGGCCCGCTGCCCCCGTACCTGGTGGTGGACATCGGCGGCGGTTCCACGGAGTTCGTGGTCGGCTCCGAGCACGCCGAGGCCGCGCTGTCGGTGGACATCGGCTGCGTGCGCCTGACCGAACGCCACCTGCGCGACGCCGGCGACCCGCCGCCGGCCCCGGCGCTGGAGGCCGTCGTCGCCGACATCGAGGCGGCCCTCGACCGGGTCGCGGAGGCGGTGCCCGTCGAGCGGGCGCACACGCTGGTCGGTCTGGCCGGGTCGGTGACCACGATCGCGGGCATCGCGCTCGACCTGCCGGCCTACGACTCCGCGCGCATCCATCACTCCAGGATCTCCGCCGAACAGGTGCACGAGGTGACGCGGCGGCTGCTCGCGATGACCCATGGTGATCGCGCCCGGGTTCCGGTGATGCATCCCGGACGTGTTGACGTGATTGGTGCCGGTGCCCTTATTCTTGACCGGATCGTGCGTCGTTTCGCGTTTTCGCAGGTCGTCGTCAGCGAACACGACATTCTGGACGGAATCGCCTGGTCTCTCGCCGGCTAGACCACCAAATCCGGACATTTCCGATCTATCTCGCGTGTTGAGTGTGCAATCACTATTGTGATTAGGTAAAGGCGCAAAACGGGGGCTTTGCCATTTTGCTGTGCACGGAAGGTGCCGGCGTGGCGACCGTTCCCGAGCGCGTCTTTTCCCTCACGGAATGGAGCACTCTCACATGATGTCTGTTGGGTTGGCACGTAAGGCGGCGGCGTTCGGCGCCTCCGCCGCCGTGCTGGCCGCCATGGCGGCGGGCCTGGTAGCCAGTCCCGCGCAGGCGGCGACCTCGTCCGCGGCCGGCAAGGCAACCACGGCCACCGCGGCCAAGTCCGCCAAGGTGTCGGTCACGGCGCCGAAGGCGTCCGACCAGGACTACCAGGGTTCCTGCCCGGTCAAGGTCAACTTCTCGGCCAAGATCAAGGTCCCGGTCAAGGGCAAGACCGAGCTCGCCTACCGTTGGCTCCACGGTGACGGGTCCAAGGGCAAGGTCCAGGTTGTCAAGCTCAAGGGCCACGGCACCAAGTCGGTCACCGTCAAGGAGTCGGTGACCTTCAAGGGTGAGGTCAAGGGCTGGGAGGCCGTCCAGGTCCTCGGTCCGAAGAAGGTCACGTCCAAGAAGGGCTACTTCTCGGTCTCGTGTGTCGACCTCGGTGATGTCCGTACGGACAAGGACGTGTCGGTTTCGGCGCGTGCCTGGGCGAACCCCTCGTCCTACGAGGGCGTCTGCACCCCTGGTGACAAGATCGACTTCACCGGTCTGATCAGCGTCAACCACCCGAGCTGGGTCCGCTACCGCTGGATCCTGAACGGCGAGGTCGTCGACTACGGCAAGGTCAGGGTCTCGAGCAAGCGCAAGGTCGGCTTCGGCATCTCCCCGCGTCACAGCCAGCGTGGCTGGGCGCAGCTTGAGATCGTCGGCCCCGACAGCGCCCGCTCCAACCGCGCCTACTACAAGGTGTGGTGCAAGGACTCGACCCCCGCTCCCGCTGCGAAGGTGTCGGCCACCGACCTGGTGACGGCCACCAACAACAACGGCTGCAAGGTCGGCGCGCACGCCAACGTCAACGCGACCGGCGCCGCGCGCGTCCAGTGGACCTGGGCCCTCAACGGCGAGTCCGTCGCCAAGGGCGAGAGCTACTTCTCGGCCGGCGGCTCGAAGACCGTCGAGCTCCCCGAGCGGGCGCTGACCGGCGAGGCCGCCAAGGGTGGCAAGATCACCCTGACGGTCACCGGCCCGAACAACAACGACTCGATCACGCAGTCGTACGCGGCGTGCGAGGCTCCCAAGCCCACCGCGTCCGTGTCGGCCGTGTCGGTCACCGGTAACCGCAACGACATGTGCGCGGACAACCGTGGTCCCGGCGTGGACTTCTCGGCCACCCTGCACAGCACCGGCCCCACCACCGTCAAGTACTACTGGGTGGTCAACGGCGTCAAGGACGTCAACGTCCTGGAGCGTCAGGTCAACGGCGACGTCGCCGTGACCTGGGGTGTCGGTGGCACGCACAACAGCAAGGAGACGAAGGGCACCATCGAGCTCGTCGTCGTCAGCCCGAACGCCGCCTCGTCGGGTGTCGCCAACTACTCGGCGACCTGCCCGAAGGTCGACGCCTAAGCTGATCATGTGACCGGGCGGCACCCTCAGGGGAGCCGCCCGGTTCTCTTGTTGCCACTACTGCGCTTTGCGCAGTACTCTTCTTTGCGTGGATAGCAGTCAACTGCTCAAGGGCGTGCTCGACCTGGCCGTCCTCGCCGTGCTCGACGAGCGCGACGGCTACGGCTACGACGTCGTGCGCAGGCTCAGGGAGGCGGGCCTGGAAGACGTGGGCGACGCCTCCGTCTACGGCACGCTGCGCCGCCTGTTCAAGGCCGGCGCGCTCAACTCCTACGTCGTGGCCTCCGACGAGGGCCCGCACCGCAAGTACTACGGGCTCAACGAGGTCGGCCGCACCCTGTACGCCGCCTCCGCCAAGCGGTGGACGTCGTTCGCGGCCACCATGGATTCCCTGCTCAAGGAGGGGCACGCATGACCACGCCGAACACGCCGATCACGCCGGAACAGTACGCGCAGGCCGTCCGCGACGCCCTGGCCGGTCACCCCGACCGGGACGAGCTGATCGAGGACCTCGACGACCATCTGGCCGAGATCGCGGCCGAGTCGGACCTGCCGCTGGAGGATCGGCTCGGGCCGCCCGCCGCGTACGCGGAGGAGCTGGTGGCCGCCTACGGAGGGCGTCCCCAGAGCCGTCAGAGGCGCCGTCCGCGGCCGGGGGTGTGGGCGGCGCGGGCGCACGCAGAGCTGCTGCGCCACAAGCCGTACCGGAGCTTCGCGGCCTTCCTGCCGGAGTTGCGGCCCGGCTGGTGGGTGCTGCGCGGCTATCTGCTGGCCATGCTGCTGCTGGCGATCACGGCGCGCGGCGGCGTCGTCCCGGCGAACCCGGCGGAGTGGGCGCTCGTGGCGGTGGCCGTGTGGGTCTCGGTGTGGTTCGGCCGGGCCCGCGGGGGGCGCCTGGTCGCGCTGCTGGCGACGGGCGTCAACGTGCTGGCGGGGCTGGCGCTGCTCGCCGGCATGGCGGCGGCCTCCGACGGGGACGACCAGCCGGTCATGATGTCGGCGCCGGCCGACGTGATGCTCGTCGGGGGCGGTCTCGACATCTACAACATCAAGCCGTACGCCAAGGACGGCAGCCCGCTGACCGACGTCTACCTCTACGACCAGGACGGCAAGCCGATCACGCTCGACCCCGAGAGCCGCGGCTACAGGGTCGACCGGTCGTGCGGCGAGCCGGTGCTCAACCGCTACCCGCTGCCGCTGATCCAGGAGCAGGAGCTGATGGCGGAGAACGGCATGCCCACGGCCACGCCCAGCGCGTGCCCGACGGCCTCCACGGCACCCCCCACCCCTACGCCCACGCCGACCACCGTCACGCCCGCGCCGAAGAAGACCGGATGATCGGGCACCATCGGTGTCATGAGCTTCGTACCACCCGGCACCGGCTGGCCCGGCGACCCCGCCACCCCTGACACCCCGGTGGCCCACGACCCCGCGGACGTGCGCCGCCTCGCCTCCACCGCCGGCACCCTCGCGGAGCTCACGGCCGAGCAGTCCGTCTGCCGCGCCTGCCCGCGTCTGGTGGAGTGGCGCGAGGAGGTGGCGCGCGTGAGGCGGCGCGCGTTCGCGGACGAGACGTACTGGGGCCGTCCCGTCCCGGGTTGGGGGGCCGAGCGGCCGAAGGTGCTGCTGGTGGGCCTGGCGCCGGCGGCCCACGGGGGCAACAGGACCGGCCGCATCTTCACCGGCGACCGCAGCGGCGACTGGCTGTTCGCCTCGCTCCACCGCTGCGGCCTGGCGGCCAAGGAGACCAGCACGTACGCCGGCGACGGCCAGGAGCTCATCGACACCCGGGTCGTGGCGTCGGTGCGCTGCGCGCCTCCGGCCAACAAGCCCACGCCCGAGGAGAAGGCCGCCTGCTTCCCGTGGATGGCGCGTGAGGTGGCGATGGTGGCGGGGAGCGTACGGGCGGTGGTGGCGCTCGGCGGGTTCGCCTGGCAGGCCATGTGGCCCGCGCTCAAGGACGCCGGCTACGAGCTGCCGCGCGTGCGGCCCCGGTTCGGCCACGGCGTCGAGGTCGAGGTCCGGTACGTCTCCGTCCCCGTCACCCTGATCGGCTGCTACCACCCGAGCCAGCAGAACACCTTCACCGGCCGCGTCACCGCCCAGATGCTGGACGACGTCTTCCTCCGGGCCAGGTCGCTGGCGGTGTGACGCGTCCCACCATCCCCGGGTTGGACTCTCCGGAAGACCCCGACGTAAGCTTGTGAATGCTTTCACAAGCATTCCACGAGGGATGGGGCCTCAGGATGAACAAGCACATTTTGATCGTCGGCGGCGGTTACGTCGGCCTGTACACCGCGCTCCGGCTGCAGCGCCGGCTCCGCAGCGAGCTGCGGGGCGGCGAGGCGAGCATCACGATCATCGACCCCCAGTCCTACATGACCTACCAGCCGTTCCTGCCCGAGGCGGCGGCGGGCAACCTCTCGCCCAGGCACATGGTGGCCCCGCTGCGCCGGATCCTGCCCAAGGTGCGCATTCTCAACGGCACGGTCACCAAGGTCGACCACGCCGAGCGCGTCGTCACCTTCCAGCCCGCCGAGGGCGAGCCGCGTCAGGTGGCCTACGACCTGATCGTGATGGCCGCCGGGTCCATCTCGCGCACGCTGCCGATCCCCGGGCTGACCGACATCGGGATCGGGTTCAAGACCGTCGGCGAGGCCATCGCGCTGCGCAACCGCGTGCTGCACCTGC
Source organism: Nonomuraea sp. NPDC001699 (assembly GCF_053596455.1). Classification (NCBI taxonomy): domain Bacteria; kingdom Bacillati; phylum Actinomycetota; class Actinomycetes; order Streptosporangiales; family Streptosporangiaceae; genus Nonomuraea; species Nonomuraea sp. NPDC001699. The sequence continues at coordinate 67,065 of NZ_JBSFGF010000026.1, forward strand.
TCGACGTGGCCGAGTCGACCGTCGATCCCGAGGTGCGGCGCAGGGCGCTCACGTTCGTCGTGGTCGGGGCCGGTTTCGCGGGCGTCGAGGCGCTGGCCGAGCTTGAGGACATGGCCAAGGACTCCACCCGCTACTACCGCAACATCACCCCGGCCGATCTGCGCTGGGTCCTGGTCGAGGCCACGAACCGGGTGCTGCCCGAGGTCGGCCCCGAGATGGGCAAGTGGACGCTGGAGCAGCTCCGCGAGCGCGGCATCGAGGTCAAGCTGGACACCAGGCTGGAGTCGTGCGAGGGCGGCCACGTCGTGCTCAGCGACGGCACCGAGTTCGACGCCGAGACCCTGGTGTGGACGGCGGGCGTCAAGCCGAGCCCGGTCGTCAACGACAGCGACCTGCCCCTGGACGAGCGGGGCCGGATCAAGACCACCGCCGCCCTGACCGTCGCCGGCACCCGCGACGCCTTCGCCGCCGGCGACGCTGCCGGTGTGCCCGACGTGACGAACCCGGGCCAGTACTGCGCCCCCAACGCCCAGCACGCCGTGCGCCAGGCCAAGGTGCTGGCCGACAACATCGTCCGTCACCTGCGTGGCGAAGAACTGGTCGATTACCGGCACAAATATGTCGGATCGGTCGCCGGGTTGGGCCTGCATCAGGGCGTCGCGAATGTCTATGGCGTGAAGCTGCGCGGTTTCCCTGCGTGGTTCATGCACCGCACCTACCATCTGTCGCGGGTGCCGACGCTGAACCGCAAGGTCCGTGTCGTCGTCGACTGGACCCTGGCCCTGTTCTTCAAGCGAGAGACCATCTCACTCGGTGAGATGGAGCATCCGCGCGACGGATTCAGGGCCGCGGTGGCGACGACCCGCCGCTAGCCCAGGCACGGCAGCGCCCCAGCGAACATCGCCGGGGCGTTTTCGGCACCCCTGAACTAAATGCGGAAGGGGTACCACGGGTGGGGCTCTCAGCGGTGACCGTGCTCGGCGTGGACCGGCCCGGCGTGATCGCCGCCGTCACCGGTTCGCTGGCCGACTGCGGCGCGAACATCCAGGACTCGACCATGACGCTGCTCGGCGGTTACGTGGCGATGATGCTGCTGGTCTCCGGCGATCTCGAACCCGACGAGCTGACGAAGCGGCTGTGCGCCCCCGAGCTGGTGGTCTCCGCCTCGGCGATCGAGGCGCGGCGGCACTTCTGCGACGACGGCGGCGGCCACGGCTACGTCCTGACCGTGCACGGCCCCGACCGGCCGGGCATCATCTCGGCCGTCAGCGCCGTGCTCGCCGCCGACGGCGGCAACATCACCGGCATGAGCACCCGGCTCACCGGCCGCCTCTACGTGCTCATCGCCGACGTCGAGCTGCCCAAGGACGTCGACGTCGCCGCCCTCATGCGCCGGCTGGCGGCCGTCGGGGCGGGGCTCGACTCGGAGATCACCTTCCGTCCCGTCGAGCCGGACCTGCTGTGACGGGCGCCAGAGGCACCCCGCGCCGGGTGCTCGGCGCGCCCCACCCGGCGCTGTCGGCCAGGGCCGAGCCGGTCGATCCGGCGGCCCCCGAGACCGTGACGGCCGCCGCCGACCTCCTCGCGACCCTGCGCGGCGAGATCGCCATGACCGGGCTGGCCGCCCCCCAGATCGGCCTGAGCTGGCGGCTGATCGCCTTCAACGCCTGGGCCCACCCCCGGGCCCGGTCGTGGGCCGGTGAGCTCGTCCTGGTCAACCCTCGCCTCACGAGTGCCTCCCATTGGGACGGCGGGCGCGAGGGGTGCGCGTCCATCGCGGGGCTCACCGCGGACGTACGGCGGGCGACGCGTATCACCGTACATGGGCATTTGCCGGGCACAGGGGAGCCGGTCACCGTCGAGGCGGACGCCTTCGAGGCCCGCTGCATTCAGCACCAACTGGACCATCTGGACGGTCTACTCTTCTTGGACAGAGTGTCAGGGGCGCTATCACTTCACCGCAGACTTCACACTTGTGACGCCTGATGCGAAGTTGTGCTCCTCGGAAGCATGGTCCGTTTCGTATGATTGCGGCGCCCCCGTAGCCCAATGGCAGAGGCAAACCCCTTAAAAGGGTTGTAGTGCGGGTTCGAATCCCGCCGGGGGCACCATTCTTAAGTGTCCCCGACCTGGGGTTTTCTCCGAGTGAAGCATCTTGTCGCGGCTGATGGTTCACTACTGCTATCAACCCGTCACACAATGCTTCCTCTCGTTTGCCGGGAAGACCCGGTGTGGTGAGGCGTCGGGAAGATTCCGTTTTCATCACGAAACCCAACAGAACACTGTTTCAATTGCCCGCGCCGGACTTACTCGCCGCCCGGCCGCCGGCCCCCGGGACGGCCGCGGCGACCTTGGGAACTCCCGCCCGGCCACGTTCGTTGTCCTCGCTGCCGAAGTCCCCCGACGAACTTCGATCTCAGCGTGAGTTGACCTAGGTGCCGCCAGGCCCCGTAGGCTCGGCGCCACAGGAGGCAGCGATGGAGAGCAAGAACCCCGTTTTCAGCAGGACGCGTCAGCAGCACGCGGGATGGGCCGGCCCCGCCCCGTCACCCGACACCCTGCGGAACATGTACGACGCCCCGTCGTACGCACCCCCGGCCCCGCCCGCCCACCGGGCGATGACCCTCGACGATGTCGTGGTCCGGGGCTTCCTCACCCTCGGAGCGCTCGTCGTGGCCGCGGCCGCGGCCTGGGTGCTCAACGTCCCCCCGGGGCTGGCCATCGGCGCCGCCGTCGTGGCCCTGATCCTCGGCCTGATCGCCTCGTTCACCCAGAGCACCAACCCGGCGCTCATCCTGGGTTACGCGGTCTTCGAGGGCGTCTTCCTGGGCAAGATCAGCCAGGTCTTCGAGGGGGCCATCAGCGGCATCGTCTTCCAGGCGGTGCTCGGTACGGCCTTCGCCTTCGGCGCGGTGCTGACCGTCTACTCGCTGCGGGTCGTCCGCGTCACGCCCAAGCTGGTCAAGTTCGGCATGGCGGCCGCCATCGCGGTGGTCGGGCTGGTGCTGGTCAACCTGATCGTCGGGATCTTCAACGGCGTCGGGCTCGGCCTGCGCACCGACAGCCCGATCGGCTGGATCTTCAGCCTCGTCATGATCCTGGTCGGCTGCTTCTTCCTGCTCCTCGACTTCGACTCGATCGAGCAGGGCGTGCGCCAGGGCGCTCCGGAGAAGTTCGCCTGGCAGTGCGCGTTCGGCCTCACGCTGAGCCTGGTCTGGATCTACCTCGAGGTGCTCCGCTTCATCAGCTATTTCACCGGCGACGACTGATCGTTCACCTCCTGGGGGCCTCGCCGTAACGGCGGGGCCCTCTCTTTGTGCGACCGGAAATCTACCTGCCGTCACAGAATGATGCCTGGCTTGGGGGTTGCCATTCGCAGCGCGGTGTTGCAGTGTCGAGCAAAGGACCTTAATCCGCGGAGGTGCCCATGTCCTTGAACCACTCACCGGAGACGCAGACGAAGCTCATCGCAAGGGTCCCCACGATAACGGGACGCGAACTCCCCGAGTGGTTCCAAGCCATCGACAACGGCCCGTCCTTCCTGAGGTGTGACGAGCGGGCCAACTGGCTCGCCGACGAGCACGGGCTGACCCACGGCTACGCCGCCGCGATCGTGCTGGAGCACGAGCGGCACCGCCGTACCCGGATGGGCTCGATCTAGAGCTCTTCCCCATCCCCGCGCCCGTGCTCGCCGCACGGGCGCGTCATCATGAACACATGGATCTGGACAAGGCACTCGGCTTCATCGAGACCAACCACCACGCAGTCCTGCTGACCAGCCGTCGCGGAGGGCACCCGCAGATGTCGCCGGTGCTGGCGGGCGTGGCCGACGGTCGCATCGTCGTCAGCACGCGCGAGACGGCGATGAAGGTGCACAACATCCGCCGTGATCCCCGCGTCTCCCTCTGCGTGCTCGCCGACGGCTTCTTCGGCCAGTGGCTCCAGGTCGACGGGACGGCCGAGATCGTCTCCCTGCCGGAGGCGATGGACCAGCTCGTCGCCTACTACCGCGACATCTCCGGCGAACACCCCGACTGGGACGGCTACCGCGAGGCCATGGTCCGCGATCGGCGCGTCATCGTCCGCGTGACCCCGCTCCAGGCGGGCCCGGACCGTCAGGGCTGACCCGCACCACGCGAAACGGCCCCGCACCGGCCGTGAGACCGGTACAGGGCCGCCTGGCACGATCTAGGACAGGCGCTCCAGCACCATCGCCATGCCCTGGCCGCCGCCCACGCACATGGTCTCCAGACCGAGGCTCTTGTCGTGGTGACGCAGGCTGTTGATCAGCGTCGAGGTGATGCGCGCGCCGGTCATCCCGAACGGGTGCCCCACGGCGATGGCCCCGCCGTTGACGTTGAGCCGGTCGAGGTCGATCCCGAGGTCCTGGTACGACGGGATCACCTGCGCCGCGAACGCCTCGTTGATCTCCACCAGGTCGATGTCCTCGATCGCCATCCCGGCCCGGGACAGCGCCTGCTTCGAGGCCTCCACCGGCCCCAGGCCCATGATCTCGGGCGAGAGCCCGCTGACGCCGGTGCTGACGATCCGGGCCAGCGGCGTGATGCCCAGCTCGGCCGCCTTGACGTCGCTCATGATGACCAGGGCCGCCGCGCCGTCGTTGAGCGGGCAGCAGTTGCCGGCGGTGACCGTGCCGTCGGGGCGGAAGACCGGCTTCAGCGAGGCCACCCCCTCGTACGTGGTGCCGGCCCGGGGGCCGTCGTCCTTGGCGACCACGGTGCCGTCGGGGAGCGTGACGGGGGTGATGTCCTTCTGCCAGAACCCGTCGGCCAGCGCCTTCTCGGCCAGGTTCTGGGAGCGCACGCCGAACTCGTCCTGCTCGCGGCGGCTGACGCCCTTGAGCTGGGCCAGGTTCTCGGCGGTCTGCCCCATGGCGATGTAGATGTCGGGGACGGCGCCGTCCTCGCGCGGGTCGTGCCAGGTCCGACCGCCCTCGGCCGCCTGCTTGGTGCGGCCCAGCGCGTCGAGGAAGAGCGGGTTGTGGGTGTCGGGCAGCGAGTCGGAGTTGCCCTTGGCGAACCGGGAGACGGTCTCGACGCCGGCCGAGACGAACACGTCACCCTCACCCGCCTTGATCGCGTGGAAGGCCATCCGTGTCGTCTGCAGCGAGGAGGAGCAGTAACGCGTGACGGTCGTGCCCGGCACGGTGTCGAGCCCGAGCAGCACCGCCACCACCCGGGCCATGTTGAAGCCCTGCTCGCCGCCCGGCAGGCCGCAGCCGAGCATGAGGTCGTCGATCGTGTTCGGGTCGAGCTGGGGCACCTTGGCCAGCGCCGCCTGGATCATCTGTACGGTCAGATCGTCGGGACGGATGTCCTTGAGCGACCCCTTGAAGGCTCGTCCGATCGGGGAACGCGCGGTTGCGACGATGACTGCCTCGGGCATGGCCCCTCCTTGTGTCCGGCGCTGATATTAGAACTATATTCCAGTCCTCCTCGCAAGCACCCCGGGGCCCCGCGTCAGCCGTACATGCCGGGGGCGGTGGCGGTGTGGTCGTTGACGGCGTGCACGGCGCCCTTCTCGTCGCGCCACAGGCGCCAGCCGTCCTGGCTGCCGGTGAACCAGGGTGGCGGGGCGCTCATGGGGGAGACGCGGGTGCCGCTGCCGAGGTCGTACTCGCAGACGGCGGCCGTGGAGTAGAAGCCGGGGGCCTGGCCGCGCAGCGGCAGCGGCTTGGGGTCGGTGACGCAGAAGGACCAGCCCCGCTCCTCGCCCACCTGCGCGGGCTTGCCCGAGACCAGGTCGAAGGCGCTGCCCTTGGCGTCGTGCTTGAGGAAGCCCAGCTTGTCCATGCGGTCGGGGAAGGCCAGCCACCAGCCCGAGCCGGGGACGTCGGAGGCGGTGATCTGGCCGACCACCCGGCCGGTCTCGGAGTCGAGCCTGGCGAAACCGCCGTAGGCGCCCCGGCGGTCGACCGGGCGGACGACGGGCGCGTAGCCGGGGCTGCCGCTCGGGTAGACGCGCACGACCGAGGGACGCATCCAGTTGACCGTGCCGTCGCCGATCCGGATGGAGAACAGGCCGAAGGTGGAGACCTTCTTCGTCTGGGGGTTGGTGTAGGGGGCGACGTAGCCGACCAGGTTGTCGCCGGTCGAGCCGAACGCCCACCCGCCCGACAGGTCGATGCCCGGCCCGAGCGCCTGCTCGATCGGCTGCTGCCACTGGAGCTTGCCGGTCTTGACGTCGTACGACTCGATCATGGGGTTGGCGGCCATCCGCAGCAGCAGGACCCGGGCCGGGTCGGACCACTCGACCTCGGAGATGCCGGGCAGCTTCCACATCACCCGGCCGGTGGCGGGATCGAGCACGACCATGCGGGCGTGGGCCAGGGCGGTGTGCTCCGACACGCACAGGTACGGGCCGCAGCGCTGCGGCCCGAACGTGGAGTGCATCGGCCGGGTCCACTTCTGCGCCCCGGACCGGGCGTCGCGGGCGATGAGGGTGGCGTTCCAGCGCCCCTTCCTGGTCGGGTCGAGCGCCACGATCACCCCCTGGCCCTTGGCCGTCTCCACGATCGCGGGGGCCGAGACGCCCATGCCGGGCAGGCGGCCCGCCATGGTCGCCGGGTACGCCCACAGGCGCCGCCCGTTGTCGAGGCCGAGCGCCACGGTCTCCAGCGTGCCGTCGGGCTTCATGGACGTCGTGGTCACCACACCGGCCGCGGACACGATCCGGCTGACCGCGTTGACCTGGGTGTTCTGCCAGGAGGGGAAGTTCGCCGTGGCGGCGTCGCTGCCGGAGCAGGCGGTCAGGGCGAGGGTCCCCGCGAGGGCCAGGGAAGGTTTCATGAGGGGCCGGAGCACAGACAATTCACTCCAAAGAGAACGAGGAGTGACGGCTAGGGCTCGGAGGGTGACCGGATCAGGGGTCGTCAAGCCCCCCGCCACGCACGTTCACGCGTCGGTGGGGGGCGTCGAGTCGTCCGCCGGGCGCGCTCAGGCGTCGGTGGGCGTCTCGCCGAGTCGCCGGCGGAACAGCGTGGCCCACTTGCCGTGGAGCCCCGTCGCCCGCCCGTCGACCCGGGTCGCGCTGACCTCGGTGCCGGGCTCCTCCGCGGCCGTTGCCGCCGCAAGGTAGATCGGTTGCAGTCCTTCGCCCCGCGCGGGCCGCGGCTCAGGCCACAGCCCCAACGCAGCGCACACCGACGGTAGCACCGCGTAAGCGGCCTGCGCGTAACCTCGGTCAGATGGATGGAAACGATCCGGTCCGAACATTTCTGTCGGATTTGTATCGAATTCCGGCCCCAGGACGTCGGCGAACGCCACCGTCCGGCCGCCCGCGTCCACCACGGCGACGGTCTGGGCCGCCGCGAGCTGACGGCTCCACCGCCGGGTCACCCAGCGCAGCGGCTGGGCGATGGGCCGCACCGTGCCCAGGTCGGGGCAGGTGCCGACGACCACCTCGACGCCCGCCTCGCGCAGCCGCCGCACCGCCTTGGCCAGATGGCGCACCGCGACGGCCGGCGGCGTCTGGGTGATGATGTCGTTGGCGCCCACGAAGATCACCGCCACGTCCGGGCGCATGGCGAGGGCGGCGTCCACCTGTTCGGGCAGCTCCGCGGAGGGGGCGCCGGACTTGCCCGCGACGAGCAGGTGCACCGGGCGCTCGGCCACGGCCGCCACGCCGTTGGCCAGGAGTACGGCGGGGGTGTGGCTGGGATCGGTCATGCCCAGGCCCACCGAGGTGGAATCGCCGAGCATGACCATGTTGAGGGGGATTCCGTGGAAATCGCCGTAGATGCCGTCCGAAGGCGGTCCGTCCAGACCGTGGGGGCGGCCGATGGCCTTGCGCGCGAGCAGTCCCTCAGCGATCAGCAGGCCGTACGCCGTGGCTCCGAGCGCCGTCAGCCCGCCACCTCCGAGCGCGGCCGCCATGGCGATCCTCCTGGCCGCGCGTGCCATGCCTGCTGCCCAGACCACGTAGTGTCCTCCCGGTCGAACTCGGCGGTAGCGTTTGCTTGAAAACTAGCCGAGGGCCTGCCACCCCCAATGGATCTCGGCCTCGGGCAAGCTGATCAAGCTTCGGCAAAGAAGGTGAACACCTCGGTGCGCGTTTACGATTCCCTGGTCGATCTCATGGGGAACACTCCGCTCGTCCGGCTGCACAAGGTCACGGCGGGGATCTCCGCCCAGGTGCTGGCCAAGGTCGAATACTTCAATCCCGGCGGTTCGGTCAAGGACCGCATCGCGCTGCGCATGATCGAGGCCGCCGAGGCGTCGGGCGCGCTGCGGCCGGGCGGTGTCATCGTCGAGCCGACGTCCGGCAACACCGGTGTGGGCCTGGCCATCGTGGCCCAGCAGAAGGGCTACCGGTGTCTGTTCGTGGTGCCCGACAAGGTGGCCCAGGACAAGATCGCGGTGCTGCGCGCGTACGGGGCCGAGGTCGTGGTCTGCCCGACCGCCGTCTCGCCCGACCACCCGGAGTCGTACTACTCGGTCTCCGACCGGCTGGCCCGCGAGATCCCCAACGCCTGGAAGCCCGACCAGTACTCCAACGTCAACAACCCCGACTCCCACTACCACTCGACCGGTCCCGAGCTGTGGGAGCAGACCGACGGCCGGATCACGCACTTCGTGGCGGGCATCGGCACCGGCGGCACGATCAGCGGCACCGGCCGCTACCTCAGGGAGGTCTCCGACGGCCGGGTGAAGATCATCGGGGCCGACCCCGAGGGCTCGGTGTACTCCGGCGGCTCCGGCCGTCCGTACCTGGTGGAGGGCGTGGGCGAGGACATCTGGCCGGCCACGTACGACACCGGGATCTGCGACGAGATCATCGCGGTGTCCGACAAGGACTCCTTCAACATGACCCGCCGCCTGGCCCGCGAGGAAGGGCTGCTGGTCGGCGGCTCGTGCGGCATGGCCGTGGTGGCGGCGCTGCAGGTGGCGGCCAAGGCCGGGCCCGACGACGTGGTGGTCGTGCTGCTGCCCGACGGCGGCCGCGGCTACCTGTCGAAGATCTTCAACGACGACTGGATGGCCGACTACGGCTTCCTGACCACCAGCTCGGACGAGGGTCTGGTCGGCGACGTGCTGGCGCGCAAGGGGCCGGGCCTGCCGGAGTTCGTGCACGCCCACCCGCACGAGTCGGTCGGCACGGCCATCTCGATCATGCGCGAGTACTCGGTGTCGCAGCTCCCGGTCATGAAGGAGGAGCCGCCGGTCATGGCGGCCGAGGTGGTCGGCTCGATCGTCGAGCGCGACCTGCTGGAGGCTCTCTACCACGGCAGGCTCGCCTCCGACGACCCGATCTCCGACCACATGTCGGCGCCGCTACCCACGATCGGCAGCGGTGAACCCGTCGCGCGCGCGGTCGAGGCGCTGGAGAAGGCCGACGCGGCCGTCGTCCTGGAGGACGGCAAGCCCGCCGGCCTGATCACCCGGCAGGACCTGCTCGCCTTCCTCGCCAACCACTGATCAGGGTTTCCTGATCGACTCGATCACGGTGCCGAGGCCCTCGTGGCCCCGTCCCTCGGCGTCGGCGCGCTCGAAGAGCCGCTTCAGCGCGTTCGGCACCGTGGTCTCCACCCCCGCCTCGGCCAGCGCGTGCACGACGTGGCCTAGGCCGACGGCCTGCATGTGCAGGGAGTTCAGCTCGCCGGGGTAGACGCCGGCGGCGAACTCCTCGGCCAGGACCTTGGCGAACCCCATCGTGCCGTCGCCGCCGAGCTGGGTGAAGGTCTCCCGCGCGTACGGCAGGAACTCCAGCGGGGAGACCCCGGCCGTGCGCAGCATCGCCATGGCGTGCATCTGGCTGGTCAGGCTCGACCAGAAGATCAGCAGCAGCGACTGGTAGTACATCATCGCCAGGCCCTCGTCGTCGCCGACGTGGACGACGTCGCCGAGTGCCCTGAGCGTCGCGGTGTGCCGGTCCAGCACGTCCTTCGGGCCGCTGTAGAAGGAGTACGCGCCAGGCTGCCCGATGCCCGGGGGCGGGACCATGATCCCGGCGGTGATGAGCGTGCCACCGCGTCCGGCCACCCAGCGGGCCGCCGCGCGCAGCTCCTCGGGGGTGCCCGAGCTGAGGTTGACCAGCACCTTCCCGTCGAGCCTGGCCTCGCCGAGGCTGTCGTACATCGCCTGGTAGGCGATCTGGCTGATCACCAGCAGGTCGCCGTCCGCGGCCGAGGCCGCACGCCGGGCTCCCTGGGCGACCAGCGGTTCGGTCTTGCTCGCCGTACGGTTCCACACGGCCACGTCGAAACCCGCGCCGAGGAACGTCTCGGCCATCTTCGACCCCATCGGGCCGAGTCCCACAACTGTCACCTGAGTCATGACAGGGAGCCTGCGACACCGCGCTACGGAAATCCTTACGACCGGCTACGGGTTAGGCTCTGCATGGTGCGATTCGGGGTGCTCGGCCCGCTGGCCGTCTCGACCGGCGGCGAGGAGGTCCACGTCGCCGAGCCCAAGGTCCGCGCGCTCCTCGCCGCCCTGCTGGCGGCCGGCGGCGGTCCGGTCTCCGCCGACCGGCTGATCGACGACCTGTGGGGCGACCGGCCCACCCGCAACCCGCTCGGCACCCTCCAGGCCCGCGTCTCCCAGCTCCGCCGCGCGCTCGGCGACCCCGCCGTGATCGTCCACGGCCCGGCCGGTTACCGGCTGGCCGCCCACGACTCCGACGCCGCCCGCTTCCGCGCGCTGGCGGGCCGCCGCGGGGCCGCCCCGCGTGAGCGGGCCCGCGAGCTGGAGCAGGCCCTCGGGCTGTGGCGGGGCCCGGCCTACGCCGACTTCGCCGACGAGGGGTTCGCCCGTGCCGAGATCGCCCGGCTGACCGAGCTGCGCCTGTCGGCCCTGGAGGAGCAGGCCGAGGTACGCCTCGCCCTCGGCCAGGACGTCGACCTCGCCGACCTGGTCGCCCGGTACCCGCTGCGCGAACGGCTGCGCGCCTCGCACATGAAGGCCCTGTACCGGGGCGGCAGGCAGAGCGAGGCGCTGGCCGGTTACGAGGAGCTGCGCGTCAGGCTGGCCGAGGAGCTGGGGCTCGACCCCTCGCCGGAGCTGGCCGCGCTGCACCGGGCCATCCTGCGCCACGACCCCGCGCTGACCGCTCCGCCGCTCGCCGACCCCGGGCCGCGCACCAACCTGCCCGCGCCGCTCACCGCGCTGATCGGCCGCGACGCCGACCTCGCCGAGGTCGCCGGCCTGCTGGCGGAGTCGCGGCTGGTGACCCTGACCGGGTCCGGTGGCGTGGGCAAGACCCGTCTCGCCCTCGCCGCCGCCCGCCGCCTGGCCTTCCCCGACGGTTCCGCCGATGGTTCCGCCGACGGGTTCGCCGACGGTGTGTGGCTGGTGGAGCTGGCCGGGGCCGCGGACGTGGCCGAGGCGGTGGCGGCCGTGCTGGGCGTGCGCGACGACGACTCCGTGCCGCTGGCGTCCAGGCTGGCCAGGGTGCTGGCGGGCGGGAGCGCGCTGCTGGTCCTGGACAACTGCGAGCACCTGGTCGAGCAGGTCGCCGGGTTCGTCTCGGCGGTGCTGCGGGCCGCGCCGGGCCTGCGCGTGCTGGCCACCAGCCAGGAGCCGCTGGGCGTGTCCGGCGAACGGGTCCGCGTCGTCCACCCGCTGCCCGAGCCCGACGCCGTACGGCTCTTCGCGGCCCGCGCGGACGTCGAGCCCGGCCCCGCCGTGGCCGACATCTGCCGGCGGCTCGACGGCATCCCGCTGGCCCTGGAGCTGGCGGCGACGCGGGTGCGGGCGCTCGGCGTACAGGAGCTGGCCGCCCGGCTGGACGACAGGTTCAGGCTGCTCAGCGCCGGGATGCGGGACGCGCCGGCCCGGCAGCGCACGCTGCGGGCCACCATCGACTGGAGCTGGGAGCTGCTGTCGGCCGAGGAGCGTACAGTGCTGCGGCGGCTGGCCGTGCACGCCGACGGCTGCACGCTGGAGGCCGCCGAGGCGGTCTGCGCCGAGCCCGGCGTGGACGTGCTCGACGTGCTGGCCAAACTCGTGGACCGGTCGCTGGTGGTCGTGGCGAGCGGTCCTCGCTACCGGCTGCTGGAGTCGGTGACCGCCTACTGCCTCGAACGGCTGCGCGAGGCCGGCGAGCACGATCTGCTGCGCGAGCGGCACGCCCGCCACTACACCGGCCTGGCCGCCCGCGCCGAGCTGCGCGGCCCGCGCCAGCACGAGTGGCTGGACCGGCTGGACGCCGAGAGCGCCAACCTGCGGCTGGCCCTGTCCGGCCCCGAGGCCCTGCGCCTGGCCAACGCGCTGGCCTGGTACTGGATCCTGCGCGGCAGGCTGCGCGAGGCCCGCAGGTCGATCGAGGCGGCGCTGGCGGCGGGCGGCGAGGAGAGCGCCGCCGCCCTGGCCTCGGTGTGGCTGGCCGGCATCGGGCTGCTGCTCGGCGAGCCCACCCCGCCGGTACGCCGGGCCGCGCTCGACCGTACGGGGGCCGCGCTGGCCGACTGGTTCCTGAGCTTCGTCCGCTGGGCGTACGGCGACCACGCGGCGCACCGGGCCGCCGTCGGGCGGGCGCTCGCGGCGTACGAGGAGCTGGGGGACCGGTGGGGGATGGCGGCGGCGCTGTGCCTGCGGGGAAAGCTCGCGGTGGGCCGCGGCGACCTGGCGGCGATGGAACGCGACGGCGAGCGGGGCCTGGCCGTCTTCCGGGAGCTGGGGGACGAATGGGGGCAGGTCGAGGCCATGGACGTCCTCGACCGGGTGGCCGAGATCCGCGGCGACTACGAGGGGGCGGCCCGGCTGCGGCACGAGGCGCTGCGGCTGGCCGAGGGGCTGGGGTTCGACGTGTCGTTCAAGCTGGCCGCGATCGGACGGCTCGCGCTGCTCACGGGCGACTACGAGCGGGCCGACGACTTCCACGGGCGGGCCTTGCGGCTGGCGGTGGCGCAGTCGTACCGGTCGGCGGAGGAGAACGCGCTGCTCGGCCTGGCCATGAGCGCCCGCAGGCAGGGGCGGTACGAGGAGGCGGAGTCGTACCTGCTGTCGGCGCTCGACTGGCTGCGGAAGGTGGACGGCACGCCCGGGACGGCGTTCGTCATGGCGGAGTGGGGGTTCGTGGCCGAGCAGCGCGGCGATGCCGGGACCGCGCTGGCCCGCCATCACGAGGGGTACGGGGACGCCTGCGCGACGGGCGACCCGAGGGCCGTCGCGCTGGCCCTGGAGGGGCTGGCGGGCGCGCTGTCGATCGCGGGCGGGGAGCGGCTGGAGGAGGCGGCCGGGAAGCTGGGACGGGCGGCGGCGATCCGGCGAGCCGTCGGCGCGCCCCTGCCCGCCGGCGAACGCCACGACGTCGACCGCATCACCACCCGCCTGCGCGCCGCCCTCGGCGAGGACCACTTCACCCGCTCCTTCACCGCGGGCGAGCTCTCCCTCGGAGAATCCCCTCTCGGCTCAGGGCAACTCGACCTCGGTGAGACCCCTCTCGGCTCAGGGCAACCCGACCTTGGAGAGACCCCTCTCGGCTCAGGGGAGGGGGAACTCGGCGATCACTTCCCAGGGGCCCTCGGGGGACGGGCCCGCGTAGAGCCTGCCGCCCAGCGCCTCCACCCGCTCGGCCATGCCGACCAGCCCGAACCCGCCGCCCAGCCGGGACACCCGCGGGTCCGACGCGGTTGAGCCGAAGTTCCGCACCCGCAGCACGACGACCCGCTCGTACCGCCGCAGATCGGCCTCCACCCAGGCGGCCCGGGTGGCGTGCTTGCGCACGTTGGTGAGCGACTCCAGCAGGACCCGGTGCAGCGTCGTCATCACCTCCGGCGGCAGCGTGCGGTCGTCGATGCCCGACCCGATCTCGAACGCCACCTTCGGCCCCTCGACCGAGAACCGTTCGGTCAGGAGCCGCAGGTCGGCCAGCGTCGTGCCGGGCCTGCGGTCCGCCTCGTCCTCGGTGCGCAGGACGGTGACCATGCGCCGCATCGAGGTCAGCGCCTCCGACCCGGCCGAGGCGATCGCGTCGAGCGCGGGCAGCACCGCCTCGGGCTTGTGCTCGGCGACCGTACGGGCGGCCTGGGCCTGGACGACGATGCCGGTGATGTGGTGGGCGACCAGGTCGTGCAGCTCCCTGGCCAGTTCGAGGCGTTCGGCCCGCCGTACGGAATGCACCGCCTCGGTACGGCGCTCCTGCTGGAACCGTAGGTAGCCGCCGATGCCCGCGGCCATCGACCACCCCGCGAACAGCAGGAACGCGAACGCCAGCCCCGCGGTGGGGTAGTCGCGCCTGGCCGACTCGGCCATCAGCACGGCCAGCCCCACGAGCGCCAGCACCGCCGCCCGCCGTACCGGCTCCACGTGCCGCAGCACGCCGATGAGGAGGACCAGCAGCGACCCCGTCTCGGCCATGCCGGGCGCGCCCAGCGCGTCGACCGACGCGATGACCAGCGACACGGCGAAGGACAGCCCCAGCAGCGCGCAGAAGCCCTCAAGCCGGTGGCGGCGGCGCAGGACGACCGCCGCGATCCCGGCCGCGCCGCAGAACGGCACGAACCACTGCAGCCCCCCGGTGCTGACGGCGATGGCCAGGTCGAGCATCAGCATCAGGCCGAGCCAGCCGAGCATCGCGATCTCGCTCAGCCGCCGGACCCAGTACACGACGCCTTTCGAATCCCCCACGTCACGAGAGTAGGCCGGAAGTCGGACAACTCGTATCAACCGATCGGCCGACCCGGTCGCCGGCGGACCAGCCCTTCAGCGGAGGCGGCGGCGCAGGCCGCTCGGCGATGCTGGAAGCACGTCGGAAGGGGGACAGGACATGGTGGTCATCGGATTCGTTCTGCTGGGGTTGGGACTGGTCGTCACGGCGCTGCTCGCGCTGGCCGACCCGGTGTTGCTCTCCCGCATCAACGGGGAGGACGCGGAGGGCGGCAGCGGCCGCCACATCGACGTGGAGATCGTACGGCTCAGCGCCCCGGCCGCGACGGCCGCGACGGCACGCGAGCCCAGGGCGGCCCGAGCCGCATGAACGTGGCCCGCGCGGGCATGGCGCGCGGGCCCGGGGCGGGCGCAGTCGGGGGACGGCCCCGCCTTCGGCCCGCGGTCCGTTGGGGAACGGATCGCGGGCCGCTTTCCGTTAACGTGGGGCCTATGACCAACGGTTTTGAGACCCTGGCGATCCACGCAGGTCAGGAGCCCGACCCGCTGACCGGCGCGGTCGTGCCGCCGATCTACGCCACGTCCACCTACAAGCAGGACGGCGTAGGCGGCCTGCGTTCGGGATACGAGTACAGCCGCTCGGCCAACCCCACGAGGACGGCGCTGGAAGAGGCGCTGGCCGCCGTGGAGGGCGGCGCGCGCGGGCTGGCCTTCGCCTCGGGCCTGGCCGCCGAGGACACCCTGCTGCGCACGGTGTGCAAGCCGCAGGACCACGTGATCATCCCCAACGACGCGTACGGGGGCACGTACCGGCTGTTCGCCAAGGTGCACGAGCGCTGGGGCCTGCACTACGACCCGGTCCCCCTGCACGACCTCGACGCGGTGGCGTCGGCCATGACGCAGAAGACGAAGATCGTCTGGGTCGAGACGCCCACCAACCCGCTGCTCGGCATCGCCGACATCGCCGCCCTGGCCGAGCTCGCCCACGGGAACGGCGCGCTGCTGGTCGTGGACAACACGTTCGCGTCACCGTACCTGCAGCAGCCCCTGGCGCTCGGGGCCGACGTGGTCGTCCACTCCACCACCAAGTACGTCGGCGGCCACTCCGACGTGGTCGGCGGCGCGCTGATCGCGCGGGACAAGGGCCTCGGCGACGAGCTGACCTACCACCAGAACGCGATGGGCGCGGTGGCCGGCCCGTTCGACGCCTGGCTGACGCTGCGCGGGCTCAAGACCCTCGGCGTGCGCATGGACCGCCACTGCGACAACGCCGAACGCGTCGTCGACCTGCTGCTCGCGCACCCGCGCGTGACCCAGGTGCTCTACCCGGGCCTGCCCGAGCACGCCGGCCACGAGGCCGCCGCCAAGCAGATGCGGCGCTTCGGCGGCATGGTGTCCTTCCGCGTGGCGGGCGGTGAGGCGGAGGCCGTGGAGGTGTGCAACCGGGCCAAGCTGTTCACGCTCGGCGAGTCGCTGGGCGGCGTCGAGTCGCTCATCGAGCACCCGGGCAGGATGACGCACGCCTCCGCGGCGGGCTCGCCCCTGGAGGTGCCGAACGACCTGGTGCGCCTGTCGGTCGGCATCGAGACGGTCGACGACCTGCTCGCCGACCTCACCCAGGCCCTCGGCTAGGGCGTCGGGACACCGGCCGTCAGGGCGTCGGGACGACCATCAGGAAGAGGATCACCAGCCAGATCAGGGCCAGCAGGCCGCTGATGGCCGCGACCCGGCCGGTCTGCACCTTCGCGTCGTCCTCCGTGTTCTCGCTCTCAAGAGCGCGGAGGGCGGTGCGCAGGTCGCGATCGATGATGACCAGCAGCACGATCGCCACGATGAACAGCGTCATCGACGCCGTCATGTACCACAGGCCGAGCACGCCGTTCCCGACGGCGATCCCCACGGCCACCCCGAACACCAGCACGCCCAAGGAGGCGAGGCTGTAGATCCTCGTCGTGCGCTGGATGTTCCGCAGGACGGGCACGTTGTTGGTGCGGATGGCCCGGGGAGCGGCCATCGTCGCGGCGGTCAGCGGGCCGATCGTGAAGATGGCGAAGCCGATGTGCAGCCAGAGAAGCAGGGACATGCGCCTGAGACTAGTCCCCGACGATCTCGGTCGGCGGCTCGACACTCTCTTTAACCTGCGAGGAGCAACGCATGATCAGCTCCGTGGCCGCCACCGCGACGGCCATCAGGATGATCAGCAGGATCGTGGCAATCATGGGCTCTCCTCCTTCCCCGTGTCCGACGTGAATATCGTCCGTAATGACTAGACGGACGTGCAACGGAATAAGTTCGCCACGGGTATGGTTGGTGACCGTCGCTTTTTTCTTACCTTCAGGGCACAAGGGGGTGCCGTCCGTGGCCATCAGGCACGTCGAGCCGTACACCGACGAGTGGCTGCAGCAGCCGGCCGGCTATGTCGAGCGCGTCGTCGACCTGCTCGGAGCCGAGGTGGCCGACTGGTGGGAGGGTCCGTGCGATCCGCGTGACGCCACCGTCAAGCTCGCCGACGACCACGCGCTGGTGTGGGACGAGGAGAGCGGCTGGCGGCTCGGCCGCTTCGTCGCCGGTGCGGCGGGCGCGCACACCGAGCTGACCGGCGTCCGCTACCTGGGCCACGGGCTGCTGCCCCGGCCGGAGCGCGTGCCGCAGGCTCTGGTGGACGCGCGGGCGGGGGTGGGCGCCAGCTCGGCCTGGCGGCCCTGTTACCGGTCGCACCGCAACTGCCGCGACGGGTTCGACGTCGCCCTCGACTTCTACGCCCGCCTGATCGAAGCCTGACACCCCGGAAGGGCAAGCGCCTCCGCCCGAAGGGCGCTGCGCGCCGAAGGGCTCCGGGCTCTTCTGCAGGGGGGGCCGAGCTCCCCCGAACCCCCCAGGCCGGCGTGACGCTTGTCCGCCACCGCTGAGCGGCGCCGTCCCGCAGGCGCATGAGGCGACCCTACGGGTAGCGCTACGCTCGGTATTCCTTCCGTTGCATCGGCCGATGTTCCGTGGACGGGGGCGTTCCAGGATTTCCCGTCCACGGTGACATCGGTCCATCGTGCAAAGTCAGGCATCCATTGTGCGGGCCGATCCGGGTGGCGGGGATATGAGAGCTGCACTTCACATCGCGGCCCGGTCGGCTTCGCGCGCCGCGTCGTTCCTTTCGTCAGCGGGAGCGGCGGAGGCGGAGGAAGTCGCTGACGACATATTCGCCGAGCCGGTCCGCGCTCGGTGAGAACACCCGGCCGCCGTTCCTGCGGGCCACCTCGTCCACGAACTCCTTGAGCCGGTCGTCGGCCGCCAGCATGAAGACGTTGATGGTCGCGCGCCGCCGCGTCATCTTGTCGACCTCGGACAGCGTCAGTTCCAGCGTCTCGTGCGACGGCGGCCACTCGAAGGCGGACCTGCCGTTGCGCATGAGGTGGGCGGTCGGCTCGCCGTCGGTGACGACCAGCACCACGGGCTCGAAGTCGGGGTGGCGGTCGAGGTGGCGGCCGGCGATGAGGAGGGCGTGGTGCAGGTTGGTGCCCTGGACCATGTCCCAGTCGAGGCCGGCCAGCTCGTCGGGTTGCAGGACCCTGGCGTAGTTGGAGAAGCCGATGATCTGCACGGCGTCCTGCGGGAACTTGGAGGCCACCAGCGCCTGGAGGGCCAGCGCCGTCTGCTTGGCCGCGGCCCACGTGCCGCGCAGGGCCATCGAGTACGACAGGTCGACCAGCAGGCACACCGCCGCGGCGCTGCGGCGTTCGGTCTCGGAGACCTCGAAGTCGTCGACGGACAGCCGCACCCGGGCCCGCCCGTCCTGCGGGGCGGTCGCCACGCCGCCGCTGCGCACGCCGTTGACCAGCGTGCGGACGACGTCGATCGGCTGCTCGTCGCCGAAGCGCCACGGCCGGGTGGAGCCGGTCAGCTCGCCGGCCGAGCCCGCGTCGTGCTGGTCGTGGTCGCCGCGCCGGCCCGCGTCGAGGGAGGAGAACACGCGCCGCAGCGCGGTCTCGCCCAGCCGCCGGACCGCCTTGGGGGTCAGCTCCAGCTTGCCGCGGCGGCGCAGCAGGTAGCCCTGCTCCTCCAGCTCGCGTTCGATGCGCTTGAGCGCCTCCAGGTCGTCGACCGCCGCCCGGCCCAGGGCCCGGCGTACGGCCGCCTCGTCGATGTCGTCGAGCCGCGCGCCCGGGTAGTCCTGGCGCAGGGCGGTCTCCAGCTGGGTGAGGTCGGCCAGCTCCTCCAGCGCCGTAACGGCGTCGCCCATGGCGAGGGGCTCGTCGCCGGTCAGCCGCTCGGGCGCGTTCCAGGCCAGGTCGGGACGGCGGGCGTGGAGGGCCTCGCCGAGGCGGCGCATCTGGTCGGACAGGCCGGCCTGGTCGAGCGTCTGGTTGATGAGGTTGGACAGCTCCTCGCGCTGGCGGGGGGTCATCGAGGCCAGCATGCGCTGGGTCGCGGCGGCCCGCCGGGCCAGGATGTCGACGAGCTCCTCGATGTTCCGGGGCTTTTCTGGGAACAAATCGCCATATTTCGCCATAAAGGCGTCAAAGTCTTCTTGGGTGTGCTCGCCTCTGGTGTCCCTGTCCAGCATGTCGTTCAGGTCGGACATCATCTCCCGGACGCGGGCCATGGCCTCGGGGTCGGGATTGGCCAGCGCGTCCCGCAGGCCCCTGAACTGGCTGTCGAGCACCTCGCGCCGCAGCAGGTCGCGCAGCTCCTCGAACGTCTGCCGCGCCGCCGCCGAACGCCACTCGTACGTGTTCAGCTCCTGGATGGCGCTCGCGGTGTCCTCGGGCAGCCCGTCGAGCCCGGCCTCCCGCAGCCGCGCGTCGTCGGACGGGTCGGGGAACAGCTCGGCCCGCTCCTGCCCGATCGCCTTGTCCAGCAGCGCCCGCGCGCGTTCGAGGGTGCCGTCGAGCCGCCCGCGCTCGCGCAGGTCCCTGCGCCGCCTGCGGACCTCCCTGAGCATGTCGTCGAGCCCCCGCCGGTCCTGGCTGCCGGGCAGCCCCCGCTTGAGCAGGTCGCGCAGCGCGTGGACCGGCGTCGAACCGGACAGGATCGCGTCGCCCATCTCGTCGAGGGCCGCGCGTACGTCATAAGGGGGGGCCAGGGGGTCGGGGCCGTCGTGGTATTCGCCGTAGCGGAAGGCCATCACGCTTCCACGCTAACCCCAACCCGCCCCCGTCCGTCTACGGACGCCTGGCCACTTCCCACACCTCGACCGCGCTGTTCGCGTCGGGCGTATAACTCACCTGCGCCTGGACGGCCCGCCCGGCCCCCTTGAGCGCCTTGGCGAGGTCGGTCGACTCACAGGGCAGCTTGCCGAGCCCGCGCTTGTCGACGCCGGACGCCCTGCCGGACACCCAGCGGTCGCCGCAGCGGGCCGTGGCCCGGTAGAAGGACGTCAGGTACGTGTAGCCCAGCTTGATCTGCTTGCCGCCGGTGCTGAACAGCAGCGTGGCGTCGTCGATCCGGGTGATCGAGCCGCGCGCGGTGACCGGCTCCGGCCAGGCGTCGAGCAGGAACTCCTGCGCCTTGACGGCCTTGCCGCCCTCGTACTCCACGCGCAGCGGCACCGCGCCCTCCAGGAACCCTGTGGTGAGCTGGGCGGGCTTGCACGCCGTACGGCCCAGCCCGTCGCGGTCGAGCGCGACCCGCCCCTCGGTCTCCTTCAGGTCGCAGGCCGTCGTCACCCGGCTGTAGGCGGCGCGGGTGTAGTCGAGCCTGAGCTCCTTGGCCCCCGTGACCGGGGTCAGCTTGTAGAGCACGTTGCCGCCGCGCCGGACCTTGGCGGGCTTCATGGGCACGATCCGCAGGGCGCCCTTGCCGTCGGCCCAGGCGTAGCCGTAGACGGGCTTGGCGGTGGCCGTGGCGGTGGCCGTGGCGGTGGCCGCGTGCGCGGGAAGCGCGAGGCCGCCCAGGACGAGGCCGACGGCGGTGGCATGGATGAGCAGGCGCATGGGCGGTTCCCCCCGGAGTCGTGATCAACCAAACACTACGACGCGGGAAACCGCCCGTTTGTTCACGTCCTGTAGATCGTGACCCCGTCGAGGTCTTCCCTTGACAGCCGCCGCATCAGGTAAAGACCTTCAAGGGCGAACTCCAGAGCAGCCGCGGCGTGCCCGGGGGACTCCTCGCCGGCGCCCATGCCGAGCCTCGACATGACCTTGGCCAGGCCGCTGACCGGGCCGATCTGGTGCAGCAGCTCGGCCGCGGCCACCATGTCGCCGGACTCCACCTGGTTGCCCTCGGCGAACTTGTCGGTGATGGGGGACAGGTCCATGCCGCCCAGCCTGCTCCTGAACGTCTCGGCCGTGGCCCGGCGCAGCAGGTGGGCCAGGATCTCGGTCTCCCTGCCCTCCTCGCTGACCTCGAACTCCACCTTGCCGCGCAGGCTGTGGACGACGCAGGCCAGGTCGCAGACGCGCGTGACGGCCTGGTCCTCGCCCTTGATCGCGGACCTGCGCACGGCGGAGGCCGCGGCGGTCTCGGCGGCGGCGATCGAGAAGCGCGCCGACACGCCGGAACGGGCGTCGACGGCCGTGGACTCGCGGACCAGCCGGGTGAACCTGGCGATCACCTCGACCAGGTGCTCGGGCACGTCGGCCCCGATGTCGGGCACCGACTCCTGGCGGATGAGCGTGAGCTCGTCCTCGACCGTGAGCGGGTAGTGGGTGCGGATCTCCGCGCCGAACCGGTCCTTCAGCGGCGTGATGATGCGGCCCCTGTTGGTGTAGTCCTCCGGGTTCGCGCTGGCGATGAGCAGGATGTCGAGCGGCAGGCGCAGGTTGTAGCCGCGCACCTGGATGTCGCGTTCCTCCAGCACGTTGAGCAGCGAGACCTGGATGCGCTCGGCCAGGTCGGGCAGCTCGTTGACGGAGAACACGCCGCGGTTGGTACGGGGGACCAGACCGTAGTGGACGGTCTCGGGGTCGCCGAGGGTGCGCCCCTCAGCGATCTTGATCGGGTCGACGTCGCCGATGAGGTCGCCGACGGAGGTGTCGGGAGTGGCGAGCTTCTCGCCGTAACGTTCGTCGCGGTGCTTCCACGCCACCGGCAGCTCGTCGCCCAGTTCCCGCGCCAGGGTCTTGCAGCGCGTGCAGGCGGGTGCGTACGGATGGTCGTTGATCTCGCAGCCCTCGACCACCGGGGTCCACTCGTCGAGCAGGCCGGTGATCGTGCGGATGAGCCGCGTCTTGCCCTGCCCGCGCTCACCGAGCAGGACCAGGTCGTGCCCGGCGAGCAGCGCCCGCTCCAGGTGTGGCAGAACGGTGTCGTCGAAGCCCACTATGCCGGGGAACCGGGTCTCGCCGGCCCGCAGCCTGGCCAGCAGGTTTTCCCGGACCTCGGCTTTGACGCTGCGATGAACGTGGCCGCTCTCTCGCAACTCGCGGAGAATACGTGGCTGATGCACGGGAACGAGACTACGTCCCCCGCGAGAAATGCGGCAGGGAGTTTCGCATCTGGCGGAGATTTCGGATCTTGACCTATTGCGTGACGGTTCGTACGCGTGCTTGTCCCTTTAGTGGGGAGAATCGGCCCTAGGGAACATGGACATGTCGAGGGAGGCGAGAGGCGTGGCCTTGATGACAAGCCGCTTCGCCGACGGCCTCGCCGTGGGTTCCGACCTGGTGGAGGCCGCGGAGAACGCCGTCGGTCAGGCACTGTCGAGGCTCAGCGGGCAAGCGAACCTGGTCTGCTTCTTCATCTGCGGCGAGGACCCCGAGGACGTCGCCAGAGCGGGCCAGGCGGCGATGAAACTCGCGCCCGAGGCGCACGTGATCGGCTGCAGCGCCACGGGAGTGATCGGAGACGGGCAGGGGGTCGAGCTGACGCCCGCGGTGAGCGCGTGGGCGGCCACCCTGGAGGGGGCCAGGCTCACCACGTTCGCGCTGGAGACGCTGGCGGCCGAGGACCGGTTCGTGGTCGTCGGGCTGCCCGAGCGCACGGGGGACGACCACGTGGCGATCCTGCTGGCCGATCCGTACACCTTCCCGACCGACGCGTTCGTGGAGCGCTCGGTCGACGTGCTCGGCGACCTGCCGCTGATCGGCGGGCTGGCCAACGGGTTGCAGGGACGCGGGTCCGTACGGCTGTTCGCGGACGGCAAGATCTACACCGAGGGCGCGATCGGCGTCCTGCTCAGCGGGCCGGTCAAGATCAGTACGGTGGTCAGCCAGGGCTGCCGTCCGATCGGCCCCAGCATGGTGGTCACGGCCTCGGAGGAGAACCTGCTGCTCGAACTGGCCGGACAGCCCGCGCTGGCCCGGCTGGAGGACATCGTCAGCGAACTGGACGAGGACGACCGCGAACTGGTCGCCGCCGGGCTGCAGATCGGCGTGGCCATGGACGAGTACGCCGAACGCCACGAACGCGGCGACTTCCTCATCCGGGGCGTCATCGGCATCGACCCCGAACGCGAGGCCGTGGCCATCGGGGACATCGTGGAGATCGGCCGTACCGTGCGCTTCCAGGTCAGGGACGCCGCCACCGCCGACGAGGACCTGTACGACCTGCTCGACGCCCACCGCGAGGAACTGGGCAAGGTGGACGGCGCGCTGCTGTTCTCCTGCAACGGCCGGGGCTCGGCGATGTTCGGCACCGCCGACCACGACCCGGTCGCCCTGCGCGACACGCTGGGACCCATCGGCGTCGCGGGCTTCTTCGCCGCGGGCGAGGTCGGGCCGGTCGGCGGGCACAATCACGTGCACGGGCTCACGGCGTCCGTGCTGGTCTTCTCCAGCGCCGCGGAGCCGGAGCTGTCGTGATCCTGGCGATCGACGTCGGCGGCACCAAGATGGCCGCCGGGCTGGTGGCCCACGACGGCACCGTGATCACCTCCCGGCGCGCCGCCACCCCCCAGAACGCCGACGCCGAGACGCTGTGGGACACCCTCACGGCCCTCATCGACCCCCTGTCGGCCCGCGCCGAAGGGGTGGGCGTGGGCTGCGGAGGGCCGATGACCTGGCCCGACGGCGAGGTCTCGCCGCTCAACATGCCCGGCTGGCGCGGCTTCCCGCTGCGCGCCCGCCTCTCCGGCCGCTTCCCCGGCTTACCGGTACGCCTCCACAACGACGCCATCTGCCTGGCCATCGCCGAGCACTGGCAGGGCGCCGGACGGGGGAGCGCCGACATGCTCGGCATGGTGGTCTCCACCGGCGTCGGCGGCGGCCTCATCCTGGACGGGCGCCTGATCAACGGCGGCACGGGCAACGCCGGTCACATCGGGCACGTCGTGGTCGAACCGGACGGCGGCCCCCGCTGCGGCTGCGGCGGCCACGGCTGCCTGGAGGCGGTCGCCCGCGGCCCCGCCCTCACCGCGTGGGCCCTCTCCCAAGGCTGGACCCCTGCCCCTCCGGATGCGGAAGACCCGCCCGCGGACAGCGAGGGCGCGTACCAGGAGGACCGGGCGGTCACCGGGCGGGCGCTGGCGGCCGACGCGCTGGCCGGCGACCCCGTGGCCCTGCTGGCGATGCGACGGGCCGGACGCGCGCTCGGGATCGCCATCGCCTCCGCCACCCACCTGTGCGACCTGGACCTGGTGACGATCGGCGGCGGGCTGTCCCAGGCCGGCGAGCCGCTGTTCGGCCCCCTGGAGGAGGCCCTGCGCGACCACGCCCGGATGGGCTTCGCCCGCCGGCTCAAGGTCATGCCCGCCGCCCTCGGCCAGGAGGCCGGCCTGGTGGGCGCCGCCGCCCTCCTCCTGGCCGGCGGCACCTACTGGCCCTCCTGCCCCTGAGCCCTCGGGAGCGCCTGTCGGCCCTCCCGCCCCTTACCCCCGGGAGCGCCCATCGGCCCTCCCGCGACTGACTTCGCGGGAGGGCCGGCGGGCAGGCGCGAGCCAAGGGTGCGAAGGCCGCGACCTGCCCGTGTTCCCTGGCCGAGCAGGGCTGTCCTCGTCGGAGGTCAGCCCTGCTGGGTGCCCTCGCCGTCGCCCGGGTCCGTACGGGTGTCGGAGCGGCCGTCGTTCTGGTCGCCTGCCGGCGGGACGGGCATCGCGGCCGGCTCGCAGGGGCTCACCGCGCCCTTGACGATCTGCAGCGAGGTGGACATCGGAGGCGCCTCGGGCCCGCTGCTGTCCAGGGTGACCGCCAGCACCAAGGTCTGCCCCGCCGGAACCTGACCCTTCGCGATCCGGAAGGAGATCCCGTCGCCGCTCCTGCCGATGCTCGTCTCGAACCGCCCCTCGCCGCCCCCGCGCTGCCCGCGCGGCTCCTTGCAGGTCTGGCCGTACGGCAGGTAGTCCACCACCGCCTTGACCCCCGCCGCCGCCAGCTCGGACGCCAGCCCGCCGGGGTCCCGGAAGGCGTTGATCTCCACCGACACCCCGCCGTCGGCCGTCCCGGTCACCGCGTACGCGGGCCCTCCGCCGAACAGGCCGGTGGCCGCCACGGTGGCGACTGCGGCGACCCCCGCCGCGGCGGTCAACCCTACGAGCCGCCACCGGGGCCGCCGGACGACCGGCGTCACGACGGGCTGCGTCCCGGTCGCCATCTCCTCCTTGAGCGCGTGCAGCAACCGCTCCTCGAAAGTGTTCATGCCTGTCCCTCCACGTACACGGCCGACGGCGAAGCGACGTTCTCAAGGGCACGTCTGGCCCGGTGCAGGCGGACCCTCGCGGTCACCTGCCTGACGCCCAGAACGGCGGCCGCCTCGGAGACGGTGAGCTGGTCGATCGCCACGAGCTCCAGCACCGCGCGCTCGCCCTCCGGCAGGCCCGCCATGGCCTCCAGGGCGCCGCGCATCTCGCGCTCGGCGTCGATCCGCTCCTCCATCCGGACGAGGTCGTCGTCGTCCATCAGCCGCCGCCCCGCGATCCGGCCCGCCGCCCGCGCTTCCCGGGCCGACCTGCGGAGCTGGGCCGACACCACGTTGCGGGCCACGCCGTACAGCCACGCGGTCTGACTGCCCCGGCCCGGCACGTAGGTGTGGGCCGAGTCGAGGGCCGCCAGGAAGACGTCGGCGGTCAGGTCGGCGGCGAGATGAGGATCGCTCACCCGCCGGACCACGAACCGCATGACGACGTCGACATGGCGGCGATAGAAGGCCTCGAAGGCCACCGGGTCCTCGTTGAGGCGCACTGGCCTCGCTCCCTTCGTCGTTCGCCCTTACACCTTTACTTGGACCGGCCGAAGGAAAGCGTTTCCGCGCAGGTCAGGCGAGGGTCGGGCGGCGCGCCTGGAAGAGCCACGCGTCGAAGAGCGGGTCGAGGTCCTTGCCGGACAGCCGCTCGGCCAGGTCGACGAACTGCCGCGTGGTGACGTTGCCGTAGCGGTGTTCGGCGGTCCAGGTCTTGAGCAGCTTGAAGAACACCGGGTCGCCGACCGCCTTGCGCAGGGCGTGCAGCGCCATGCCGCCGCGGGTGTAGACCGACTCGTTGAACAGGTCACCGGGCTTGGCCCGGCCCGGCGGGTAGGCCCACATCGGGTCTTTGGCGTCGCGGTTGTAGAAGTCCTTGAAGGTGGCGTCGGCGGTCTTCTTGCCCCGGTGCTCAGACCACAGCCACTCGGCGTACGTCGCGAACCCCTCGTTGAGCCACAGGTCCTTCCACCGCTTGATGGTCAGGCTGTCGCCGAACCACTGGTGGGCCAGCTCGTGGGCGATGATGCCCTCGTCGGGGTCGAAGCCGCCGTAGAGGGGCTTGGTCTGGTTCTCCAGGGCGTAGCCGGCCGAGTAGTCGTCGACCACGGCGCCGGTCGAGGAGAACGGGTAGGGGCCGAAGACCGTGCTCCAGTAGTCGGTGATCTCGCCCGAGACGTCGTAGACGTGGTTGAGGCTGGTCTTGAACTTCGGGTCGACGGCCGCGTACGTCGGGATGCCGCCCGGCGAGCGGCCCTGGCGCACCTCGAACTTGCCGATCGTGGCCGTGGCGAGGTAGGTGGCCATCGGGTGCCGCTCGCTCCACCGGAAGGTGGTGCGGCCGCCCGCGGTGGACGGCGCCGCGCTCTGCTCGCCGTTGGCCACGACGGTCAGGCCGGCGGGCACGGTGACCGTGAAGTCGAAGGTGGCCTTGTCGGCCGGGTGGTCGTTGCTGGGGAACCAGGTCTTGGAGCCGTTGGGCTCGGAGGCCACGAACGCGCCGTCGCCGGTGGGGATGAACCCGTACGTGCCCAGGTTGGCGGTGTCCTTGGCCGGTGTGGGGACGCCCGAGTAGGAGATCTCGGCGGTGAACGGCGAGCCGGCGACGAGCGGCGCGGCCGGGGTCACGGTCAGCTCGCCGCCCTTGCGGGAGAAGCGGGCGGGCGTGCCGTCGACCTTGACCTTGGCGACGTCGAGGCCGGTGAGGTCGAGGTTGAAGCTCGACAGGTCCTGGGTGGCCTTGGCGCGGATCTTCGTCAGGCCGGTCAGCCGCTTGCCGGCCGGGGTGTAGTCGACGGTCAGCGAGTAGTGGGCGACGTCGTAGCCGCCGTTGCCGTCCTGGGGGAAGTCGGTGTCGCCGATGCCCGGCGCGCCCGCGTGCCGGCCGGTGGCCGCGTGAGGCGGCGGCTCGTCGGTGGGCGCGCAGGCGAGCACGCTGATCAGGGCCACCAGCACGGCTGCCCCGCGTCTTCTGATTCGCATACGTGAACGCGCCCCCTTCAACCCGTGACCGGAATCTTACGCTGGGTCACGCGTCCTCGACGACTCGTCGCCGTGGAGGGAGGCAAGGCGAAGGCGCCGGCGGCTGCCTGCCGCCGGCGCCTCATCAGCCCAGAAACTGGTGGTGGTCCCATAAAATCCACATGACCACCACTAAGTCGGGACAAACTAAAGGTTGCCCCTGCGTTCCTGCTCGCGCTCGATCGCCTCGAACAGGGCCTTGAAGTTGCCCTTGCCGAACCCGAGCGAGCCGTGCCGCTCGATCAGCTCGAAGAAGACCGTGGGGCGGTCCTGCACCGGCTGGGTGAAGATCTGCAGCAGGTAGCCGTCCTCGTCCCGGTCGACCAGGATCTTGCGCTTCTTCAGCTCCTCGATCGGCGCCCTGACCTGCCCGATGCGCTCACGCAGCTCGGGGTCGTCGTAGTAGGAGTCGGGCGTGTCGAGGAACTGCACGCCCGCCGCGCGCATGTGGTCGACGGTGGTGAGGATGTCGTTGGTGGCGAGGGCGATGTGCTGCACGCCGGGGCCGCCGTAGAACTCCAGGTACTCGTCGATCTGCGACTTCTTGCGGCTGATCGCCGGCTCGTTCAGCGGGAACTTGACCTTCCGCGTGCCGTCGGCCACGACCTTGGACATCAGCGCCGAGTACTCGGTCGCGATGTCGTCGCCGACGAACTCGGCCATGTTCGTGAAGCCCATCACCTTGCGGTAGAACTCCACCCACTCGTCCATCTTGCCCAGCTCCACGTTGCCGACGCAGTGGTCGACCGCCTGGAAGAGGCGTCCCGTCTTCGTCGCGGGCGGCGCGACGAGCGGCTCGGCCGGCACGTAACCGGGCAGGTACGCGCCCCCGTAGTTGGACCTGTCCACGAGCGTGTGCCGCGTCTCGCCGTAGGTGGCGATGGCCGCGATCACCACCTTGCCGTGCTCGTCCTCCAGCGTGTACGGCTCCACCAGGCCCGTGGCGCCGTGGGCGACCGCGTAGGCGTACCCGGCCTCCACGTCGGGCACCTGGATGGCCAGGTCGATCACGCCGTCGCCGTGCTCGGCGACGTGCCTGGCCATGTCCGTGCCGGGCCGGACCGAGGCCCTGAACTCGAAAGTGGCGCTGCCCGAGGTCAGGACGTAGGCGACCTCGTCACGGCTGCCGTTCTCCGGCCCTCGGTAGGCCACCAGTCGCATGCCGAACGCGGTCGAGTAGTAGTGGGCGGCCTGCCGGGCGTTGCCGACGGCGAACACCACGGCATCCATGCCGTTAACCGGAAAGACATCAGTCATACCGACAACTCTCGATTTAGCTGGACGAGTTGTGCAACAGTTACTTGTACGAGTGCACAATCTGTCCACCCGTCCCCCGCCCGAGTCGGAGAATGTGTACAGCATGACGATCGATGAACTGGACGCCCGTCTGATCTCCCTGCTGACCGCCGAACCCAGGCTGGGCGTGCTCGAATGCTCACGCCGTCTGGGCGTCGCCCGCGGCACCGTCCAGGCCAGGCTCGACCGGCTGGTGGGCAGGGGGGTCATCACCGGGTTCGGGCCCGACGTGTCGCCCGTGGCGCTCGGCTACGACGTGACGGCGTTCGTCACCATGGAGATCAGGCAGGTCTCCGGGCACGACCCGGTCGCCCACCGGCTGGCCCACATCCCCGAGGTGCTGGAGGTGCACACCATCACCGGCGGCGCGGATCTGCTGTGCCGGGTGGTCGCGCGGACGAATGCCGATCTGCAACGCGTCATCGACCAAATCGTGGATGTTCAGGGCGTCCTCAGGACTTCTTCGATCATCGCACTCGACACGCCGGTTCCTTACCGAGTGCTGCCTTTGGTCGCCGATGTTCCACGCCGCGGCGGACGCTAGACGTACCATCGCTTAGGGACGAGGCACCGTTATCGATCGTTTACCCTTGACATTCGCCCAGCTTGCGGGGGTTGGGCGAGGGTGTCTCGAAGGGGGGTCTCGGATGCGGGGCGGTGGTGGAAAAGGCATGCGGAAACGGCGCGTACTCCGAATTGTGTTGATCTCTTTCGGCGCCGGAATCGCCGTGTTCGCCGGGCTTTTCGCTATTGCCTGGGCGATGACTCCCATTCCCGACAGCACGCAGGAATCGGCCACCGCCGAAGGCTCGGTGATCTATTACCGCGACGGCAAGACCGTGCTCGCCAGGCAGGGCGTCGACCGCCGGAACGTCGAGCTGGCCAAGGTGCCCAAGCACGTGCGCGACGCGGTCATCGCGGCCGAGAACCGCTCGTTCTACAACGACGGCGGCGTGTCGCTCAAGGGCACCGCGCGGGCCGTCTGGTCCACCGTCACCGGCCAGCAGCTCCAGGGCGGCTCCACGATCACCCAGCAGCTCGTGCGCAACTACTACAGCGGCCTCAGCCAGGAGCGCTCGGTCACCCGTAAGTTCAAAGAGATCCTCATCGCGATGAAGGTCGACCAGTCCAAGTCGAAGGACTGGGTCCTGGAGCAGTACCTCAACACGATCTACTTCGGCCGCGGCGCCAACGGCGTCCAGTCGGCCGCCCGCGCCTACTTCGGCAAGGACGTCGACAAGCTCACCGTCGCCGAGGGCGCGTACCTGGCGGCGGTCATCCAGCAGCCCAGCCGGTTCGCCGACCCCGAGGGCACCGACCTCGACGCGGCCCGCACCCGGTGGCAGGGCGTGATCAACGCCATGCGCCAGACGGGCGCGCTGTCGGGCCGGCAGGCGGCCGCCGAGCGCTTCCCGGTGCTCAAGGCGCCCAAGAAGCCGTTCGAGCTCAAGGGCCAGGGCCAGTACATGCTCGACCAGGTCACCGCCGAGCTCAACCGGCGCGGCTACTCCGACGAGACCATCAACAGCGGCGGCCTGAAGATCGTCACGACGTTCGACAAGAAGCTCATGGCGGCGGCCGAGCAGGCGGTCAAGGACGTGGTCCCGGCCTCCACGCCGAAGAGCGTCCGCACCGGGCTGGCCGCCGTCGACCCGGCCACCGGCGAGGTCGTCGCCTTCTACGGCGGCCGCCACGACCAGGTCGGCGACTACGACAACGCGTTCTCGGCCAAGCGGATGGCGGGCTCGACGTTCAAGCCGTACACGCTGGCCGCCGCGCTCGACAACGGCTTCGAGCTGTCCACCAGGGTCGACGGCAACTCGCCGCTGCGGGTGGCCTCGGCCGACAAGCCCATCCCCAACGACAGCGGCCGCTCCTACGGCCAGATCAACCTGGTCAGCGCCACCCAGAACTCCGTCAACACGGCCTTCGTCGACCTCGGTCAGAAGGTCGGGCTGAACAAGGTCGCGGCCGTGGCCGAGGCCGCGGGCATCCCCAAGGAGCAGTTGCAGGGGCAGCAGGCGTACGCGACGTTCCCGCTCGGCGTGTCGTCGGTCAGCGCCGTCCAGAACGCCTCGGGGTTCTCCACCTTCGCCAACAAGGGCGTGCACATGGAGGCCCACGTGGTGAAGTCGGTGACCGACAGCAAGGGTGAGAAGAAGTCGGTCCAGCCCACCGCGACGAAGGTGGTGAGCGAGCAGGCCGCCGCCGACACCGTCTACGCGATGCAGCAGGTCGTCAAGTACGGCACCGGCACCGCCGCCCGCCTCTACGACCGTCCGGTCGCCGGCAAGACCGGCACCACCGACGACTCCAAGAACGTCTGGTTCAACGGCTTCGTCCCGCAGCTCGCCGTCGCCGTGAACATGTTCCGCAGCGACGACAAGACCGTCACCATCCCCGGCTACGGCACGCAGTTCGGCGGCCAGCTCCCCGCGCAGGTCTGGCGGGCGTTCATGACCGAGGCCATGGCGGGCGAGCCCGTCGAGGAGTTCCCCGAGCCGTCCCAGTACGGCTACGAGTCCTCCTACTCGCCGCCCGACCGCGGCCGCGACGTCCCCGACCACCCGTCCTCGCCGCCCGCCGACCAGAACGAGTGGGACAGCCCCGGCCCCGGCCCCGGCAGCACCGACCAGCCCTTCGGCGACCCGGGGGTCAGCGAGGCCCCCACCGACGAGGGCTTCGGCGACAACGGCAGGACCGGCGGCCGGCAGGACGAACGCCCCCAGGACGCGCCCACCGCGCCCTCCGACCAGCCTCAAGGCACGCCCGACGAGGGCCGCGACACCCAGCGCGACAACAACCTGACCCGGCCGTCAGGCGCCGGCTAGCTCGGCCCGCAGCTCCTCGACCGTGGTGACCGGCAGCCGGCAGGCGAACCCCCTGCACACGTAGGCGGCCGGCGCGCCCCCGATCGGGCCGCGCCCCTCCAGCAGCGCGGGGAAGGGCTCCCCGCCGGCCTCGCCGTCGCCGGGCGCGACCACCAGGCCCGGCACGTCGGCCAGCAGCGCCTCGCGGTGCAGGGCGGCCGTACGCGGGTCGGCGGGGCTGCCGACGACCGCGACCTCCACGGGCCCGTCGAGCGCCGCGCGGGCCACGGCCAGCCCCCAGCCGGCGAACCTGGCGTGCCGGTCGGCCAGCACCGACACCGTGGCCAGGGCGGCCGCGGCGGCGTCCCGGTACTTCGCAGAGCCGGTCAGCGCGCCGTAGGAGAGCAGGGCCCCCGCGGCCGCGTACTGGCCGGAGGGCGTGGCGTTGTCCGTGGGGTCCTGCGGGCGCTGGAAGAGCCGTTCGGCGTCGTCAGCGGTGTCGTAGAAGCCGCCGGAGCCGTCGGAGAAGCGGTCGAGCACCGTGTCGAGCAGCGCGCCGGTCAGCCGGAGCCATTTCGTCACGCCCGTCACGCCGTAGAGGGAGATCAGCCCCTCCGCCACGTTCGCGTAGTCCTCAAGGACGCCCGCGTTGGCGCCCGCGCGCCCGTCGCGCGAGGTGCGCAGCAGCCGCCCGTCGGCCGTGTGCACGCCTTCGAGCAGCTCGGCCGCCGCCGTGGCGGCCTCGACCAGGTCGGGGCGTTCGAACACGACGCCGGCCTCCGCGAGCGCCGCGATCGCCAGGCCGTTCCAGGAGGCCACGACCTTGTCGTCGCGGCCCGGCCGCACCCGCAGCTCCCTGGCCGCCAGCAGCCTGCCGCGCACCCCGGCGTACCGGACGTGGTCCTCGGGGTCGCGCGGGAGCTGGAGCACCGACGTGCCGTGCTCGAACGTGCCGGTGACGTCGAAGAGCGCGGCGGCCCAGCGCCCGTCGTCGTCGCCGAGGACCTCGCGCAGCTCCTCGGGCGTCCAGACGTAGAACTTGCCCTCCACACCCTCGCTGTCGGCGTCGAGGGCCGAGGCGAAGCCGCCCTCGGGCGTACGCAGCTCGCGCAGCATCCAGCCGGCCGTCTCCAGCGCCACCCGGCGGGCCAGGTCGCCGCCGCCCGCCTTCCACCAGTGGGTGTACACCCGCAGCAGGAGGGCGTTGTCGTAGAGCATCTTCTCGAAGTGCGGGACCACCCATTCGGCGTCGACGCTGTACCGCGCGAAACCGCCGCCGAGCTGGTCGTAGATGCCGCCGCGGGCCATGGACTCCAAGGTCCGGCCGCTCATCTCGCGCTCGCCGGAGCGCAGCAGGAACTCCAGCGCCATCGACGGCGGGAACTTCGGCGCGCCGCCGAACCCGCCGTTGACCGGGTCGAACGACTCCCGCAGGTTGGCGACGGCCCGCTCCAGCGTCTCCGCCTCGGGCGTGGCGCCGCGCGGGAACGCGGTGTTCTGGTTGAGCGCCTCGACCACCTTGGCCCCCTGCGCCAGCACCGACTCCCTGTCGCCGGTCCACACGCGGTGGATCTCGGTCAGCAGGCGCCGGAAGTGCGGGCGCGGGAAGTACGTGCCGCAGTAGAACGGATGGCCGTCGGGCGTGGCGAACACCGTCATCGGCCAGCCGCCCTGCTGCGTCATGGCCTGGGTGGCGGTCATGTAGACGGCGTCGACGTCGGGCCGTTCCTCGCGGTCGACCTTGACGTTGACGAAGTGCTCGTTCATCAGGGCGGCCGTCTCGGCGTCCTCGAAGCTCTCGTGGGCCATCACGTGGCACCAGTGACAGGCCGAATAACCCACGCTGATCAGCAGCGGCACGTCCCTGCGCCGGGCCTCGGCGAACGCCTCCTCGCCCCACGGGTGCCAGTCGACGGGATTGCCCGCGTGCTGCAGCAGGTACGGGCTCGTGGCGTCGTTCAACCGGTTCATCATGACCTCCCCCGCTCACCCTAGACCGCCCCTCGCGCCTGGCCCGCCACCCCCGCGGCTGACTTCGGCCGGGCGGACGGCGTAGGTTACGGGCGTGGACATCGACTACGTCTGCGCCCACGCCGACCGCCCGGCGGCCGCCGTCACGCGCAGGGATGTCGCCCGCGCGCTGCTGGCCGTGCCCTCGGGCGTGGCGCTCGTGGCGCTGCCCGACCTGCGACGGGCCATGGTGTCGGCGGGCAACCCGCTCTCGCAGCCGTTCTGGGACTCCGCCAAGGCGACGCTCGGCTCCATCGAGGCGGGCGTGGCCACCGTCGGCGACGTGCAGCGCTGGGTCGAGTCCACCGGCACCGAGCCGATCCTCATGACGCCCAGCTACTTCGTCTGGCCCGAGGAGGACGAGCGCGGTCCCGTCGCGACGGAGATGTTCGGGCGCCTGGTCGCCTTCCTGGAGGAGCGCGTCGAGTCCGGCGAGGTCGACCCCGACGCGCTGGCCCTGGGCGACCACGCCGCCCGCCGGGCGTACGAGGAGCTCCAGGAGCACTGGCTGGCCACGCCGCTGCCCGACGGCCGGGTGCCGGGCTTCGCGGTGAGTGACGAGCAGGACGAGGAGCTGTTCGCCGCGCTCGACGAGGAGGAGGCTTTCGCGCTGTCGGAGCTGCGGCGCATCGTCGGCGAGCTGCCCAAGGCCCCCGAGCTGCCCCTGGTCGAGCTGGAGCTGGCCGCCGCGCGTCTGCGCACGCTGCTGGGCCTGCCCGGCTACCCCGCGAACGTGCTGAGGGCCTGCGCCGGGTTCGACGACAGGCCGATGCCCGACGACGACCGGGAGCTGTGGCTGGCGGTGGCGGCGGGCGTGGCCGGGCCGATCTCCGACCTGCCGGAGGAGGGCGACGTGCCGGAGGAGTTCGCCGATCTGGAAGGGCGGCTCAGCCACGAGGACACCGCCCTGGCCAACCTGTGCGCGATCCAGCACGCCGACTGGCTGGCCGCCGTGGCGGCGCTGGCCCGCCTGGGGCCGGGGGTGCTGGCCTCGCCGGAACGCCTGGCCAGGCTCATCGCCGAGTCGGACGACATCGACTCCGACGAGCAGGACGACGACGACCTCGACGCCACCGAGGGCCTGTTCGCCTCGGTGGTCAGCCTGTGGACCTACCTGGGCATCGTGGACGCCGACGAGGTGCTGACCCCGCTCGGCTGGTGGGGCCTGCCCAAGGCGCTGGAGCGGGCCTGGTCACCCGGCGACTGACGGGTCGCTGTGCTCCTTGAACTCGGGGTGGCGCTCGATGTAGCGGGCCACGTAGGGGCACAGCGGCACGATGCGCAGCCCGGTGTCGACGCTCGCGCGCAACGCGAACTCGACCAGCCTGCCCGCCAGGCCCTGGCCCTCGTAGGCGGGCAGCACCTCGGTGTGCGTGAAGACGATTTTGGTGGGCAGCAGTCGATAGTCGGCGAACCCGGCGACCTTGCCGTCGACGAGCACCTCGAAGCGGCACTCCAACGAGTTGTCGACTACTTC
Source organism: Nonomuraea sp. NPDC001699 (assembly GCF_053596455.1). NCBI lineage: Bacteria > Bacillati > Actinomycetota > Actinomycetes > Streptosporangiales > Streptosporangiaceae > Nonomuraea > Nonomuraea sp. NPDC001699. The sequence goes on from NZ_JBSFGF010000026.1 coordinate 101,795, forward strand.
GATCGGCATCTATTCGGCTTTCTTGTCCGTGTCGCCCTCGTGCGGAACCTGGATCTTCGACATCTGCTTGTTCATCGACTTGATCAGGATGTAGAGGGCCAGCCCGATGAGGGCGACGACGGTGAAGCCGAGCAGACCCGGACTGACATCACCAGCTGCGAGAACTGTCACACCTTCAGTCTGCCACCAGCCCGCCATGGTCCGTTCAGTGGCAGGCGGGTGAGACGTCCTCGGCGTGGATGCCGGCGAACAGGTCGTCCTCGGGGAGCCCGGTGTCGACGAGCGAGCGCGCCAGGTGGTAGTCCTCGGTCGGCCAGATCTCCTGCTGCAGCTCGCGCGGGCAGACGAACCAGAAGCCGTCGGGGTCGACCTGGGTGGCGTGCGCGAGCAGGGCCTCGTCGCGGATCTGGAAGTACTCGCCGCACGGCACGCGCGTGGTCACCGGCCACTTGGCGGGCCGGTCCTCCCAGCGGGAGATCCAGTCGGAGTACGGGGAGCCGAGCCCGCGCTCGGTCATGGCCTCGTGCAGCGCCTCGAAACGCTCCTTGGTGAAGCCCATCTGGTAGTAGAGCTTCATCGGCTGCCACGGGTCGCCGGTGCCGGGGTAGCGGTCGGGGTCGCCGGCCGCCTCGAACGCCTCGACGGAGACCTTGTTGGTCATGATGTGGTCGGGGTGCGGGTAGCCGCCGTCGTCGTCGTACGTGATGATCACGTGCGGACGGAACTCGCGCACGGCGGCCACCAGCGGGGCCGAGGCGTCCTCAAGCTTCTGCACGGCGAAGCAGCCCTCGGGCAGCTCCTCCTCCTCGCTCTCCGGCAGGCCGGAGTCGACAAAGCCCATGAAACGCTGCTGGACCCCGAGGATCTCGCGGGCCCGCTCCATCTCGGCCTTGCGCACCTCGCCGATGTTGGCCACGATCTCCGGCCGGTCCATCTTCGGGTTGAGCACGGAACCCCGCTCACCGCCCGTGAGGGTACAGACCAGCACTTCCACGCCTTCGCGTACGTAACGCGCCATCGTGGCGGCGCCCTTGCTCGACTCGTCGTCGGGGTGGGCGTGGACTGCCATCAACCTCAGGGGTGCACTCACGGGCGTGTTCTCCTCACAGGGTCTCCTCGGTGGAGGACCGGTCACTCGTCCAGAGAGGTTAGTTTCTGCTGGGCGGTCGCGAGGGCACGCCCCCCGCGGGCGACAATTGTCTCGGATAACGCTCAGGGAGTGCAGGGAGATTCCGCCATGGTCACCGAAGATGTCGGGAACGGACCCGTTCTCGGCACACCCGACGACTTCCCCGACCGTCCCAGGAGAGGCGGCCGGCTGGTCGTGCATGTCGTGATCGGCGTGCTGGTGGCCATCGTCGCCGGTGGCTGGGGCTGGGTGATGTGGTCGATGACGGCCGGCGGCGGCTCGGAGGCCCCGGCGCAGGTCGTGTCGTTCAGCATCGACGCGCCCGGGCGCGCGGAGATCACCTTCGAGGTCTACAAGCCCGACGATAGAGTGGCCGTCTGCCGGATCAGGGCACTGGACGTCTACCACGCGGAAGTCGGTAGCAAGGAAGTAAGAATCCCGGCTGGTGCGGGTAGTAAGCAGCTCAAGGAGAGCCTCGACACCAGTGGTCAGGCCACTACCGTCCACATCCAGTACTGCAATCTCGTATAGTGAGACATTTGGGGAAGCGTCCGGTCGGTTGAGTTGTTAGCCTTTCGCAATTCAACCGTCCGCAACCTCAAGTGATCTCAGGGCCCCCTAGGCAAGCAAGGAGAACCCGTGGCCGACTCTCGCGATGAGAACGTCACATGGCTGACGCAGGAGGCGTACGACCGCCTGAAGGCGGAGTACGAATATCTCTCTGGCCCCGGGCGCGTCGACATCGCCAAGAAGATCGAAGCCGCCCGTGAAGAGGGCGACCTGAAGGAGAACGGCGGCTACCACGCCGCCAAGGACGAGCAGGGCAAGATGGAGGCCCGGATCTTCCACCTCCGCCAGATCCTCGACAACGCCAAGGTGGGCGAGGCCCCCAAGACCGAAGGCGTGGTCGGCCCCGGCATGACCGTGACGATCCGGTTCGTCGGCGACGACGACGAGGTCACCTTCCTGCTCGCCTCCCGCGAGGAGAGCGGCGCTCCGATCGACGTCTACTCGCCCAAGTCGCCCCTCGGCTCGGCGATCAACGGCAAGAAGATCGGTGAGAAGGCGACGTACTCGATGCCCAACGGCCGCCAGAACACCGTCGAGATCCTTGAGGCTGTGCCGTACATCGGCAACTGACCCCCGCAGATCCTGACCGCCGGGCCCACGTCGGCCCGGCGGCGTTTTCGCGTTCGTCCGGAATCGCGCAGGATCTCAGCTTTCTGGTGAAGACGCGGAAGCGGCGGGACTTATCCAGGCTGATCCCCTTCATCGTGGTGATGCTGGTGGCCGTGCTGACCACCGACGTGCTGGTGCTGGTCCAGACAGGCGAGGAGCAGGCCGCGCCGGCCGAGGTGGTGCGGGCGCGGCCGGTTCCGAAGCAGACGCTCATGGCCCAGGCCCGTCCCGACCAGCCGGTGACGCCGCTGGGCAAGCTGCGCAAACCCAACCTCTTCGTGCTCACCCGCAAGCCGTTCACTCAGGAACTGCTGCGCAAGGTCGCCAGGCTGCGCGGCGTACGGGCCCTTGAGCTGGCCGACGCGGCCTCGATCTCGCTCGACGGCAAGCGGGTCCAGACGCTCGCGGTGAACCCGTCCACGTTCCGGGCCTACACCCCCAAGGTGACGGCCTCCTCCGACGCCCTGTGGCAGAACGTGGCCTCCGGCGACGTGGCGGTCTCGTTCGTGCTCGGCAACGACGGCGGGCTCGCGCTGCACAGCCGTGTGAGCGGGCCGGCCGGGCCGCTGCGGATCGGCGCGTACGCCACCACCGGGTTCGGCGCGGTCGACGCGGTCGTGTCCAAGGAGACCGGGCGACGGCTGCGCCTGCCGCGCGACAACGCGCTCATCGTCAGCGCCCCCGGCACGAACTCCGACGCGTTACGCAGGGCCATCCTCGCCGCGATGCCCAAGGGCACGCAGGTGGCCACCGTCAACCCCGTCCAGCCGCGGGCCAGGATCGACACCCCGAAGAGCTGGCCGTCCGGGTCGTTCATGACCGTGGAGCAGCTCACGGCGGCGCTGAAGGCCGCTGTGTCCAAGCTGGGCCGGCCGTACGTGTGGGGGGCCGAGGGGCCGAACACGTTCGACTGCTCGGGGCTGGTGCAGTGGGCGTACGGGCAGGCGGGCGTACGGATGCCGCGGGTGACGCACCAGCAGTGGGTGGCCGGGCCGCAGGTGCCGCTGGCCCAGGCGCAACCCGGCGATCTGATCTTCTGGCGCAACGACCCGACGAACCCGGCCTACATCTCGCATGTGGCGATCTACTGGGGCAACGGGAAGGTGCTGCAGGCGCCCCGTACCGGTGACGTCGTCAAGATCTCCCCGCTGAGCACGCGGAACCTGGCCGGCGTCGTCCGGGTCAGCCCGGTCGTGGCCGCCCGCGTGCGCTGAGCCGACCCTTGAGCGAAACCCTGAGTTCCGCTCGTGCATTTCGCGCGCAACTGTGTAATCGTGATTACATGTCAACAGATGAGATGGGCGCACAGGTCCGCGGCTGGTTCACCGGCCGGCTCCCCGACGGGTGGTTCACCGGGGCCCCCGAGATCGTCCGCGACCGCGAGGAGATCGCGGTGCTCGGCACGCTGCCCGATCCGCCCGCCGACACCCCCGAGGCCGAGCGGCTCGCCCTCATCGAGGGGCTGGCCCGCAGGTTCCGTGAGGAGACCCGCGAGCGGCGCATCGAGATCGCCCGCGAGGCCGAGCGCCGCTTCCGCCAGAAGGTCTCCTGGGGCGTGCGGTGCGGCGGGGAGACTGTGATGTTCACCACACTTTCCGTCCCCGTCATGACGCGACTGCGTCAGTCGGAGCGTCAGGTGCTCGACACGCTGGTGGCCGCCGGCGTGGCCCGGAGCCGCAGCGACGCGCTGGCCTGGTGCGTCCGCCTGGTCGGCAAGAACACCGACGCCTGGCTGGCCGAGCTGCGCGACGCGCTCCAGCACGTCGACAGAGTGCGCAGCGCGGGTCCCGACGTCAATTCCTGAGAAGACCGGCGTAAACAGCTCGGGAAATTGGACTAAACCACTCCGGTAATTGGTTTAGACCACCGGAATTGGCCTGGACCACCCCCCGGAAATTCCTCTTTTAAATCGCCGAGCCTTGGGTAGGCTCCTCGGATCGTCAGGGCCGCTGCCTGCGACGACGGTCGCGCCAATAGGTCTATGCCAATTGGCCTTCATGCGCCTTCGTCGTTAATGATGTCTGGGCCCTGAGAGAGTGGAGGAGTCACAGTCGTGTCCGTTTCCGTGGAAGTGCCCGCGCCGACGAGCAATCGCGAATTGGTCGCGTGGGTGAACGAGATCGCAGCCCTGACCCAGCCCGACCGGATCGAGTGGTGCGACGGTTCGGAGGAGGAGTGGACGCGCCTGACCAACCTCCTCGTCGAGCAGGGGACGCTCACCCGGCTCGCCGCGCGCCCGAACAGCTTCTACGCCAAGTCCGACCCCAGCGACGTGGCCCGGGTCGAGGACCGCACCTACATCTGCTCCGAGCGCGAGGAGGACGCGGGTCCGACCAACAACTGGATCGCTCCAGCGCAGATGCGGAAGACCTTCTCCGAGCTCTTCGCGGGCTGCATGCGCGGACGCACCATGTACGTCGTCCCGTTCTGCATGGGCCCGCTCGGCGGCGAGATCTCGCAGCTCGGCGTCGAGATCACCGACTCCGCGTACGTGGCCGTGTCGATGCGGATCATGACCCGCATGGGCGACCGGGCCCTGCGCCTGATCGAGCAGCGGGGCGGCTTCGTCAAGGCCGTCCACTCCGTCGGCGCCCCGCTGCGGCCGGGTCAGTCCGACGTGGCCTGGCCGTGCAGCTCCACCAAGTACATCAGCCACTTCCCCGAGACCCGCGAGATCTGGTCCTACGGTTCCGGCTACGGCGGCAACGCCCTGCTCGGCAAGAAGTGCTACGCGCTGCGCATCGCCAGCGTCATGGCCCGCGACGAGGGCTGGCTGGCCGAGCACATGCTCATCCTCAAGCTCACACCGCCCACCGGCGAGACCCGCTACGTCGCGGCCGCCTTCCCGAGCGCGTGCGGGAAGACGAACCTCGCCATGCTCCAGCCCACGATCCCGGGCTGGAAGGTCGAGACGATCGGCGACGACATCGCCTGGATGCGCTTCGGCGACGACGGCCGCCTGCACGCCATCAACCCGGAGGCCGGCTTCTTCGGCGTCGCGCCCGGCACCGGCCAGGTGACCAACGCCAACGCGATCAAGACCCTCTGGGGCAACAGCATCTTCACCAACGTCGCCCTGACCGACGACGGGGACGTGTGGTGGGAGGGGCTCACCGAGGAGCCCCCGGCGCACCTGACCGACTGGAAGGGCCGCTCCTGGACGCCCGACAGCGACGAGCCCGCCGCCCACCCGAACGCCCGCTTCACCACCCCCGCCTCCCAGTGCCCGACCATCGCACCGGAGTGGCAGGACCCCAAGGGCGTGCCCATCTCGGCGATCCTGTTCGGCGGCCGCCGCGCCACGGCCGTGCCGCTGGTCACGGAGTCGCTGAGCTGGGAGCACGGCGTCTTCCTCGGAGCCAACGTCGCCTCCGAGAAGACCGCCGCGGCCGAGGGCAAGGTGGGCGAGCTGCGCTACGACCCGTTCGCCATGCTGCCGTTCTGCGGCTACAACATGGGCGACTACTTCGGCCACTGGCTCGACATCGGCCGGGTCGAGGGCGCGAAGCTGCCGCGCATCTACTACGTCAACTGGTTCAGGAAGAACGACGAGGGCAAGTTCATCTGGCCCGGCTTCGGCGAGAACAGCCGCGTGCTCAAGTGGATCGTCGACCGCCTCAACGGCGAGGCCGGGGCGAACCCCACGGCGATCGGCCTGCTGCCCGCCGAGCTCGACACCGAGGGCCTCGACCTGGACGAGGAGGACCTGCGCACGCTGCTGTCGGTCGACCGCGACGTGTGGCGCGAGGAGGCGGCCCTGATCCCGGCCCACTTCGAGAAGTTCGGCGACCGCCTGCCGAAGCAGTTGTGGGACGAGTACGACGCCCTGCTCGACCGGCTCGGCTGAGCGGGCGCCCGCGGTGCGGCGGTGCTGGCCGCCGCACCGCGCGCGGGCGTCCTGATCGCCCGGAACCTTTATGCCTTCCTTATACGTCTTCCCGGTACGCGGCCCGACGGGTCGCACGAGGGGAGGGCGTATGGATCTGTTCCTTCTCATCCTCGCGGTGGCGCTGGCGGTGACGGCGGGCGTCACCGTTCTGGCGGTCCGGCGTGAGCATGCCGCCATCCGGGGCGCGGCTTCCGAACCCCGCCTGCGCGATCTCGGCCCCTACGAGCTGGCCTTCATGGCGGGCGGTTCGCGGCGCGTCGCCGAGGCCGCCGTCGGGCTGCTGGCCGCGTCGGGGGCCGTACGCGTGTCCCGCGACGGACGGGTGCACCAGGTGGCCGGCGCCCGGAGCACCGGCGAGCCGGTCGAGGACGCCGTCCTGGACGAGGTCCAGCGCTCCCCCGGAGGCTGGGCCAGCACGATCAGGCACAGCGTGAGCCAGAGCGCCACCCTGGACGAGCTCCGGCACCGGCTGGGCAGGATCGGCGCGATCCACCCCACCGGCTCCTTCACCCAGGTCGACCGGCTGATCGTCCGGTTACGGGTGCTGGCGGTGCTGGCCCTCGCCGGGGCGGCCGTGGAGGCGCTGTCGGTGGCCGTCGAGGGCACGTCCGCGCTTCCCCTGGCCGCGCTCGGCGTCCTGGCCGGGACGGTCGTGGGCGCGCCGACCGCCATAGCCGGACACAGGCGCTCGTTCCCGACCGACCTGACCGCTTCCGGGCAGGCCGCGCTCGACCGGGCCAAGCTGGACCACCCGCCGGGCACGTCCGGCGGCCCGGTGGCCGTCGCGCTGTACGGCCTCGGCGAGCTGAACGACGCCAACCTGACCCTGGCGATCAACGGTTCCCCCGACCTGACGCTGCTGCCCGGACGACGGCGGCGCAGCGGCCCGGGCGGCCACGTCCAGTCGCAGAGCTCCGGCGGGCACGGCGGTGGTTGCGGCACCACGGGATGCGGCGGCGGGAGCGGCTGCGGCGGCGGGAGCGGCTGCGGAGGCGGCGGCTGTGGCGGCGGGGGGAGCTGACATGCCGGACCCGGGCGTGCCGGACCTGGGGGTGGGCATCGGCTGGCGGCCGGAGCTCGACCTGACGGTCGAACGGCTGGCGGGCGTCGGGTTCGTCGAGGTGGTCGCCGAGAACATCGACCCCGGCGACCTGCCCGAGTCGCTGCGCCTGCTGCGTGCCAGGGGCGTGCCGGTGATCCCGCACGGCGTCTCGCTGGGCGTCGGCGGCGCCGAGCGGCCGGACCCGGACCGGCTCGCCCGCCTCGCGGCCTGCGCGCTGGCCCTGGACGCGCCGCTGGTCAGCGAGCACCTGGCGTTCGTCCGCGGGGGCGGCGTGGAGGCGGGGCACCTGCTTCCCGTGCCGCGTACGCGGGAGTCGCTGGAGATCGTGGTGGAGAACGTGCGGCTGGCCCAGGAGGCGCTGCCCGTGCCGCTGGCGCTGGAGAACGTGGCCGCGATCTTCGGCTGGCCGGACGACGAGCTGACCGAGGCCCGCTTCCTGGCCGAGGTCGTGGAACGTACGGGGGTCGGGCTGCTGGTGGACGTGGCCAATCTGTACACCAACCAGGTCAACCTGGGACTGTCGGCCGTGGACGCGCTGGACACGCTGCCGCTGGCGCATCTGGCGTACGTGCACGTGGCCGGCGGTCACGAGCACCACGGGATCTGGCACGACACGCATGCCGCGGCCGTGCCGCCGCCGGTGCTGGACCTGCTGGCAAAGCTGTGCGCCCGGACCACGCCGCCCGGCGTCCTGCTGGAGTGGGACGACGACTACCCGAGCGACGCCGTGCTGGCCGGGGAGCTGGCGCGGATCCGGGCCGCGACGGGCCGGGCCGGGCAGCCCGTGGGCGGACGGGATGACTGAGCAGGCACGGGCGCGGCTGGCACAGGCCCAGGGCCGGGTCGTCGCGAGCCTGGTGGCCGGGGCGGACCCGCCCGAGGGCTTCGACGCCGGACGGCTCCGGGTGCAGGCGGCCTCCCTGATGGCCAAGCGGCGCGGCGTGGTGGCCAGGATCCGCCCGGACGCCGCCCGTGCCGCGGGGCCCGCCCTGGCCGCGGAGTTCGCCGCCTACGCGGCCGCCCGTGCCGTCCCGCCGCCCGGCTACCGGGCCGACGCCGACGACTTCGCCGCCTGGCTGCGCGCCCGCGGTCTCCTGCCGGACAGGAAACCCCGTCTGTGGAGTCGCCTGTTCCGCCGGGATCGCGGCTAAGCTGCTCGTAGCAAGCGCTTGGGAGGCGGTACGGCGTGCGGATCGTCAACATGGGCGACTGGCCCCTCGGCGAGCAGGACGAGCAGCTCCACGAGCCGGGCGACGACCCGCTGTGGAACGAGTCCTACTACCTCGACTTCGTCTCCGACGACGGCGAGCTGGGCGGATACGTCCGCATCGGGCTCTATCCGAACTGGAAGCGCACCTGGTTCTGGGTCCGGCTCGTCCGGCGCGGCGGCGGCCTGGTGGAGATCACCGACCACGAGGCCCCGCCGACCGGCCTGGCGATGGCCGCGGGCGCCTACGAGGCGGACCTGGCCGCGACCGACCCCCTCCGGACCGCACGGCTGCGCCTGACCGCCCCGGACCTGGCGCTCGACCTCGAATGGCACACCCGCGGCGGCGTGTACGGCTACCAGCTCACCCCCCGCTACGAGGTCCCCTGCGAGGTGACCGGGACGGTCGACGGCCGGCCCTTCCACGGCCACGGCGAACGCGACCACAGCTGGGGCGTCAGGGACTGGTGGTCGATCTCCTGGACGTGGAGCAGCGGCCGCCTCGCCGACGGCACCCACCTGCACGGCACGCAGGTCAACCTGGGCATGCCGCTGCCGTGGCCGGCGTTCACGGTGCCGCCCGGCGGCGAGATCGAGCATGCCGGGGGCTTCACGGCCGGCACCCGGTTCGACGGCGACCGTCCGGCGGAGACGCTGCTGAGCTTCCCCGGCCGTGCGGTGACCGTGCGGCCGGTCGCGTTCGCCCCGGTGACCCTGGTGTCGCCCGAGGGGGCGGTGGCCGAGTTCCCGAGGGCGATGTGCGAGCTGGAGTCCGACGACGGCGTCACCGGCTTCGGGTGGACGGAGTGGCACCAGCCGCCGGGCTGGCGTGAGCACGGCTGGCACCCCTTGCTCTGAAATATCCAGACATCCTAGGTTTGGGGGGTGATTGTCGATGCGCACCAGCATTTCTGGGACCTCGAAACCGGTGACTACCCCTGGCTCACCCCCGAGGCGGGCGTGCTCTACCGGACCTACGCGCCGCACGACCTGGCTCCCGAGCTGGAGCGGGCCGGCGTGGACCGTACGGTGCTGGTGCAGGCCGCCGACTCCTGCGCCGAGACCGACGCCCTGCTGGCCCTGGCCGACGCCCACGACTTCGTCGGCGCGGTGGTCGGATGGATCCCGCTGCTCCGCCCGGACGAGGCCGCCGAGGCCATCGCCCGGTACGCCGGGAATACGAAGTTCCGTGGCGTCCGGCACCTGATCCACGAGGAGCCCGACCCCGACTGGCTGGTCCGCGACGAGGTGCTGGAGTCGCTCGGCCTGCTCGCGGCGGCCGGCCTGACGTTCGACGTGGTCTCGCTCCTGCCCCGGCACCTTGACCACGTCGTCACGCTGGCCGGGCGGCATCCGTCCCTGAGGATCGTCGTCGACCACCTGTCCAAGCCGCGCATCAGGGACCACGAGTGGGAGCCGTGGGCCGGTGGGCTGGCCCGCGCGGCCCGCTTCCCCAACGTGTACGCCAAGGTCTCCGGCCTGGTCACCGAGGCCGACCACCGGAACTGGACGGTGGAGGACCTGCGGCCGTACGTGGAGCACGCCGTCGAGCTGTTCGGCCCGGAGCGCCTGATGGCCGGGAGCGACTGGCCGGTGGCCCTGCAGGCGGCCGACTACCGGACGGTCTGGGAGGTCACCGGCGCGCTGCTCGGCGGAACCGATCGGGACCTGGTCCTCGGGGACACAGCCAGAGGTTTCTACGGGTTTAGCTGAGTTAGGGCCGGAAACGGGGAAGGGCGTGGGGGGACTACGCTGTGTCGATGGGTCATACCTGACCGTCACGCCCGTCGCGTGCACGGACACCGTCGGCACGCCGTACGAGATCACCCTTGAGCTCCATCGCGACGGCACGCCGTACGGCAGCGTGGGGGAGCGGTGCGGCTGGCTGCTCGCGCGCCTGGCCCGCGGGGTCGACGAGGCGCGGCAGGGAAGGGGGGCGGCCAGGCGGTGGAACGACCCCGACGACCGCTTCCCCGACGAGGAGCCGGAGAGCGAGCTGTTCTCCTTCCGCTACCGCACCCGGTCGGGGCTGGTGGGCGGCGGCGAGCTGCGCTGCCAGCTGCGCACCATCCCCATCTGGCAGCCCGCACCCGCCCAGTGGCGGCTGACCCGCCGGGCCTACGTCGAGGCGTGGGGGGCCACCGGCGTGGGCATGCGGGCGGTCCTGACGTCGGCTGAATTGTCCGAGTTTGTCCGTGAACTGGTCCATGAGGCCGAAGGGTGCCTCGGCGGAAGAGATCTCGCCAGGAATCCGATTGCGGGAGCAGGCACGGGCGAAACGCGGTGATAATTGCCTGTTGGGTCATTCGACCAAAGGCACAGCACCGCTGGGGAGGCACTCCGTGGGCCTGCGCGACCTGGTCTACCGGCTGTACGAACACAGGCTGGAGACCAAGCTGTCCAAGGACAGCGTTCCCCGGCATGTCGGGGTCATCATCGACGGCAACCGCCGCTGGGCGCGCGCCATGGGCATGCGCGACGTGGCCACCGGCCACCGCAAGGGCGCGGACAAGATATCGGAGCTGCTCGGCTGGTGCCGCGAGACGGGCGTCGAGGTCGTCACCGTCTGGATGTTGTCCAACGACAACCTCAACCGGCCGCGCGAGGAGCTGGAGCCGCTGCTGCACATCATCGAGGACGTGGTCCAGGAGCTCGTGGACGCGGGCTGGCGGATCAGCCCGGTGGGCGCGCTGGACCTCCTCCCGGCCAGGACGGCCAATGTCCTAAAAAACGCAAAAGAAGCGTCATCACACCGTCCGGGCCTGATTGTGAACGTTGCAGTTGGGTATGGAGGAAGACGTGAGATTGCCGATGCGGTGCGCTCACTCCTCCAGGAGCATGCGAGTAAGGGCGCCAGCATCGAGGACCTCGTGGAGGTCCTCGATGTCGAACACATCGCGGAGCATCTCTACACTCGCGGCCAACCCGACCCGGACCTCCTCATCCGTACGTCGGGCGAGCAGCGTCTGTCCGGATTCATGTTGTGGCAGAGCGCTCACTCAGAGTTCTACTTCCATGAGGCTTACTGGCCGGACTTCCGCAGGGTCGATTTCCTGCGGGCGCTGCGCGATTACGCTGCGAGACACCGGCGTTACGGTTCTTGATGCGACATTCGGGTATCCAGGACGTAACGTTGGAAGTGTCCGGCCACAGGCCGGGCATCCCGGAGAGGGCCCGCCTTTGCACCGAAATCTGCTGAGGGGGGCCGGAGTCCGGCTCCGCCGGCAGGTTGCGGTCGGGGACGCGGGTCCGGTCCGGTTCCCACCTCGTCTGCAGGGTGCCCGCACCTATGGGCGCCCGGGGGAGAACGTGTGGCAGTGTCCTCGAGCAACCCTACTCACCAGCCGGCCAAGCGCACGTACGTGCTCGACACCTCGGTGTTGCTGGCCGACCCGGCGGCATTGACGCGCTTCGCCGAGCACGACGTCGTCCTTCCCATCGTGGTCATCACGGAGCTGGAAGGTAAGCGGCACCATCCCGAGCTCGGCTACTTCGCGAGGAAAGCCCTGCGCTACCTCGACGACCTGCGGGTTCAGCACGGCAGGCTCGACGAGCCGATGCCGACTGGGGATGGAACGATCAGGGTTGAGCTCAACCACAGCGATCCGTCCATCCTGCCCGTCGGGTTCCGCCTGGGCGACAACGACACGCGCATCCTGACCGTCGCGCGCTCGCTCGCGGCCGAGGGCTGCGACGTCGTCCTCGTCTCCAAAGACCTGCCCATGCGGGTCAAGGCGGCCTCGATCGGCCTGGTGGCCGAGGAGTACCGCGCCGAGCTGGTCGTCGAGTCCGGCTGGACCGGGATGGCCGAGCTGCAGGTGACGGCCGAGGACGTCGAGACGCTCTTCGACAAGGGCGTGGCCGACCTGGAGGAGGGCCGTGAACTGCCGGCGCACACCGGCCTGCGGCTGCTGTCGGCCAAGGGATCGGCGCTCGGCAGGGTGGCGCCGGACAAGTCCGTACGCCTGGTCCGCGGCGACCGCGAGGTCTTCGGTCTGCACGGCCGCTCGGCCGAGCAGCGCATCGCGCTGGACCTGCTGATGGACCCCGAGATCGGGATCGTCTCGCTGGGCGGCAGGGCCGGCACCGGCAAGTCGGCGCTGGCGCTCTGCGCCGGTCTGGAGGCGGTCCTGGAGCGCCGCCAGCACCGCAAGGTGGTCGTCTTCCGCCCCCTGTACGCCGTCGGCGGCCAGGAGCTCGGCTACCTGCCGGGCACCGAGGGCGAGAAGATGGGCCCGTGGGCGCAGGCGGTCTACGACACGCTCGGCGCGATCACCTCGCCCGAGGTGATCGACGAGGTGCTCGACCGGGGCATGCTGGAGGTGCTCCCGCTCACGCACATCCGCGGCCGGTCGCTGCACGACGCGTTCGTGATCGTGGACGAGGCCCAGTCGCTGGAGCGCGGGGTGCTGCTCACGGTGCTGAGCCGGATCGGCGCCAACTCCCGGGTGGTGCTCACGCACGACGTCGCCCAGCGCGACAACCTGCGGGTCGGCCGGCACGACGGCGTGGTGGCGGTGGTGGAGAAGCTGAAGGGCCATCCGCTCTTCGCGCACGTCACGCTCACCAGGTCCGAGCGGTCCCCGATCGCCGCCCTGGTGACGGAGATGCTGGAGGACATCACGATGTGAGGCGCGGCGGGCCTACTTGAGCTCGCCGCAGGTGTACGGCCGTCCCTCCGCCTTGGAGGGGCGGCCGTCGTTCTCCCGGACGATCTTGACCTGCTCGAACGCGGCGTCCTGCTGCGCGGCGTCCTGCTGCGCGGTGCAGACGATCTGGGCCTTGCCGAGCCTGCTCAGCGGCCGGTCGCCCTTGAAGTAGACGGTCAGCGTGGACGTGCGCGGGAGCTGCTTCTCGTCGCGCTGGACGGGGTCGAGCGAGTCCTTCATGCCGACGTACTCCAGGCCGCGCAGCTCGGTGGTGCGGTCGCCGAGCGGCCGGTCGGAGGCGGCGAACAGGGCGCCGAGCAGGCTCCCCACGGTGTCGGTCTCGACGTCGGCGGGTTCGAGCGTGAGCTCCTTGTTCCTGATCAGGAAGATGGTCTTCGAGGGCGGCGGCAGCTTGATGGTGGGCGCGGCGCCCTTGGTCTGGACGTCGGTCGGCGAGATGCCGCAGGCGGCCGCGGCCAGCAGGGCGAGAACGGCCGGCAGGGCCCGGTGCGCTCTCATTGGTGCGGCAGCCAGACCGTGAACAGGGTGCCCGGCTGCTGGGCCCGTACGGAGATCGTGCCGCCGTGCAGGTGCACGTTGGCGCGGGCGATGGCCAGGCCGAGGCCGCTGCCCTGGCTGCGGGCCCGGCCCGCGCCCGCCTTGAAGAACCTGTCGAAGACGTGGGGCAGCGCCTCGGCGGGGATGCCCTTGCCATGATCGCGCACCTTCACCTCCAGGCCGTTCTCGGTGCCTCTCGCGGTGACCTCCACCGGGGGCAGGCCGTGCTTGAGCGCGTTGCCGACCAGGTTGGCCACGATGACGTCGAACCTCCTCGGATCGAGGTTGACGGTCAACCCCTGCGAGGCGGTCACCTCCACCTCGTCGCTCCAGCCGCGCACCTCCAGGCAGTCGAGGAGGGCGTCGGCGACGTTCACGGGCTCCACGTTGAGCGTCGCGGTGCCGGCGTCGAACCTGCTGACCTCGATCAGGTGCTCGACCAGCTCGCGCAGGCGGCCGATCTCGCGCAGCACCAGCCGTACGGCCTCGGCGGGCGCGTCGGGCAGCCGGCCGGCCTCCTCCGAGAGCATGTCGGCCACGGCCGTCATGGCGGTGAGCGGCGTGCGCAGCTCGTGCGAGACGTCGGCCACGAACCTGCGGGACATGGCCTCCAGCGAGCGCAGCTCCGACACGCTCAGCTCCAGTGCCGCCGCGGCGTCGTTGAACCTGGAGGTCAGCTCGGCCAGCTCGTCCTGGCCGTGCACCGGCAGGCGGGTGTCCAGCCGGCCCTGGCCGAGCGCCTGGGCGGCCGCGCTGAGCCGCCGTACGGGCAGCAGCACCTGCCGGGCCGACAGCAGCGCCACCACCAGCGCGATCAGCACGATGACCGCGCCGCCCTGGGTGAGCGTGTTGCGCAGCGTGGCGAGCTGGCTCTCCTCGTCGTGCAGTGGGAAGAAGACGAACGCGCGCAGCCCGGTCGGCTCGGGGGCGGTGCCGGTCTCGTACCGGTGGACCTCGGCGCCGACGACGAGCCACAGCTCGTTGCCGATCACCTTGCGCTGGGTGACGACGTTCTGCTTGGCCCGGCCGTACAGCTCGTTGGGGACGTCCTTCATGGTCATCGGGCCGTCGGCGGACAGCAGGTTGCCGTACTCGACCAGGACGCTGCGGCCGGGGCTGGACAGCGTGCGGACGACCTGGTTGAGCTCCTTCATGGACGGCGCCGCCTCGCCCGGCCTGAGCTGGCCGACCGGGAAGGTGATCCGGCCGAGCTCCCGGGTCACCAGGTCGAGCGACGTGGTCTCGGCCCTGGTCACGAGCGCGGTCTTGGCCAGCTCGAAGCCGATGGTGGCGACCAGCACCGACGCGGTGACCGCGACGAGGGTGAACGTGATGACCAGGCGCGCCCGCAGCCCGGTGGGCAGCGGGATCACGGAGGGCTGAACCGGTAGCCGAACCCGCGCACGGTGTGGATGAAGACGGGCTCGGCCGGCCTCGGCTCGATCTTGGCGCGGACGCGCTGGACGCAGGCGTCCACCAGCCGCGAGTCGGCGACGTGCGTGTGGTCCCAGACGACCCGCAGCAGGTAGCGGCGGTTGAGCACCTGCCCGGGGTGGCGGACGAGCTCCAGCAGCAGCCGCAGCTCGGTCGGCGTCAGGTGGATCTCCTTGCTGGCCAGCGTGACCTTGAGCGCCCCCCGGTCGATCACGAGGTCGCCGAAGGTGATGCGGTCGGAGGTGGCGGACTCGGCCCGGCGCAGGATGGCCCGGATGCGGGCGTCGAGCACCCGCGGCTCGACCGGCTTGACCACGTAGTCGTCGGCTCCCGCCTCCAGGCCGACCACGACGTCCAGGTCGTCGCCGCGGGCGGTGAGCAGGATGACGGGGAGCTGGTCGAGCTTGCGGATGCGGCGGCAGACCTCCACGCCGTCGATGCCGGGGAGCATGACGTCGAGGATCGCGATCTCGGGGCGGCGGGCGCGGATGTGGTCCAGAGCCTCCTCGCCCGTCGCATAGGACGTGACGGAATGTCCCTGCCGCGTCAACGCCAGCTCCAGAGCTGTGCGGACGGAGGGATCGTCTTCTACAAGGAGGATGCCGGCCACGCGCACATTATTATTCCATGTCCCCTATACCCGGGTTGTGTCATCAAACTGTGACCCGGTCCGGATCAGATCCCGAAGATGGGGCGGAACCCTGAAAGCGGCCTCCCTTCGGTGCGGGCGCTCGAAGGGAGGCGCGCCACCTCTGTGACGAAACTCACAATTTTTCGTGAAAAAGGTTGTTACCTGCTGGTTGGCCAAGAGAACGTCAACCGAATCCCGCGTTCCGGTTGCGGACCACCCCCCATGACAGGGCAAGCTCATGGATCGTGAGCCCCGGTCCGCAGTTGAGTGAGCGCCCCCCGAAGGATGACCTTCGCTCGGCGCGCCGCCGGCCTTCGCGTTTCACCCCCAAACGCGTCGCCGTCACGGTCGTGTCGCTGGTGGTGGTCGTGGGCGGTGGCGGTTACGTCGCCTATCGCGCCGTCGACAATGCCAACAGGCCGCCGGTCGACCCGTTCACGGCCGAGCAGCTGGGCGCGCTCGCCGGAGGCGACCTGTTCGCCCCCGACCCCGAGACCGACGCCCTGAAGAACGCCGCCGAGCAGGCGTTCCGGGCCGACCAGCTCAAGAAGGGCCGCACCGGCACCAAGAAGCTCAACTGGGTCGTGCCCAAGAAGGCGCCGGGCGGCAACGGCTTCCCGCCCGCGAACTTCCCGCCGGGCAGCAACCCCTCGCCCGGCAGCAACAAGGCCGTCGCCAAGTCGTTGCTCGCCGCCAAGGGCTGGGGCGCCGACCAGTGGGGCTGCCTGGAGCTGCTGTGGCAGAAGGAGAGCGGCTGGAACGAGCGGGCGATGAACCGCTACTCCGGCGCGTACGGCATCCCACAGGCCCTGCCCGGCAGCAAGATGGCCAGCGCGGGCGGCGACTGGCAGACCAATGCCGCCACCCAGATCGCGTGGGGCCTCGGCTACATCAAGGGCCGCTACGGCACGCCCTGCGGCGCCTGGGGCCACTCACAGTCCACAGGATGGTACTAACAGGTCAACTTTCCTCCTGTAATCGGCAAGCCGTCTCACCCGATCGTGTATGAGCGGCGCACGCTGGCCGCATGGGTGCGAAGGTCAGTGTGATCATCAATGTCCACAACCCGGGTGACACCGCGGACGCGTGCATCCGCTCCGCGCTGGAGCAGACGCTGCCGGCCGCCGACTACGAAGTGATCTTCGTGGACGACGGCTCCACGGACGGCATCGGAGCCCGCCTGGACACCATCGCCGATCTCCGCGAGAACGTCCGCGTGCTGCACCTGCCGCACACCGGGTCGCCGTCGCGGGGCCGCAACATGGGCGTGGCCGCGGCGGAGGGCGATTACGTCTACTTCCTCGACCAGTCCGACCGGCTGGCGCGCGACGCCCTGGCCCGCATGCACGAGCGCGCGGTCGAGACCGACGCCGACGTGCTGATCGGCCGGCTGGCCCGCGACTACGGGCCGCCCATGGTGGCGTTCGAGCGCAGCACGGCCCGCGCCGACATCCTGCGCGAGCGCCTGATGACGCTGCTCGTCCCCCAGCAGCTCTACCGCCGGGCCTTCCTGGAGGAGCACGAGCTGGGCTTCGCCATGCCCGGCGGCAGGCTGGCCGAGCAGGCGTTCGTGATGCGGGCGTACCTGCACGCCAAGGTGATCGCCGTACTGGCCGAGGACGTCTGCTGCCAGCTCGGACCGCGGCCCGAGGCGGCCGAGGAGGACCCCCGGGTGATCGTGGCCGGGCTGGGCACGCTGCTCACCGACATCGACACCTACGTCGGCGCCGGCCGCCAGCGCGACCGCATGTACGCCTACTGGTTCCGCTCCGCCGTGCTCAGGCCGCTGCTGACCGCCAGGTTCGCCGACTCCTCGGTGGACCGGGGCATGCACTTCCGGGTCGTGCAGGAGCTGATCGGCGAGCGTTTCCCCGAGCGGGTCGACCGCTACCTGCCCGTCCAGATGCGGGCGGTGGCCGCCTTCGTCAGGAGCGGACGCCTGGACCAGATCGTCATGCTGGCCAACTCCTCCAAGCGCGCGGGCCTGCGCGCCGAGCTCACCGAGATGCGCTGGGACGCCCACATCATGGTGCTCGGCCTGACCGTGGAGGTCATGTCCGGCGACGGCCTGCCCGACCGGTACCGCGTGGACGGCGAGCGCCTGCACTGGATCCCGCCGCGTTCGATCGACACCAGGCTGCTGTCCGACGACGTCACCGACATCACCTCCGACGTCGAGCGGGCCCGCGTGGACGTCTACATCCGGCACAGCGGGACCGGCGTGGTGCACTTCCTGCCGATCAACCAGCACGTCGAGCGCGGGCCCGACGGCCGCCGCCGGGTCCGCGTGCAGATCAGGGGCGAGGCCCGGCTGGACGTGACCAGCGCGGCGATGGGCCGCCCGCTCAGCCCGGGGCAGTGGGAGGTGCACGTCCGCATGTTCAGCGGCGCCAACCAGGCCAGGAGCCGGGTCGGCCGGGCCGAGGGGCCGCTCAACTGCCTGGGCGTGCTGGCGCAGCGGCCCAGGATGCGGCTGGTGGTGCCGTGCTGGTCGGACAAGGGGGAGCTGGGGCTCGCCGTCGAGCCGCGCTCGTTCTCGGAGTCGATCGCGCTGGTGTCGCCGGGGGTGACCGTCCGCCAGCTCGACGGTCACGTGTACGTCGTGCTGCCGGTCCCGTACGTGCCGCCGAGCGGCGGGCCGCCCCTGGAGCTGGTGCTGCGCAGCACCGGCCGCCGCGAACGCGAGGTGTGCGCGCCCGCCCTGGTCGAGGCCGGGGTGCCGGGCAAGCTCGCCGGCCAGCTCGTCGCCAAGATCCCGGTCAAGCGGCACATCTCGGGCGATGACCACCTCGGTCCGGGCGCCTGGCTGTCGTCGCTGCGCTCGGCCGACGAGGAGACCGGGCTGCGGTTCGGGCTCCAGGTGCGCCGGGGCCGGGTCGAGACGCGCCCGGCCGTCGCGGTCGAACCCCGGCGGCGCTCGCCCATGGGCCACGACACCGTGCTCCACCGCCTCGGCAGGCGCCTGCCCGGGGCGCGGCACATCGTGCGCTGGGCGCGCGCGGGCAGGCATCGCTACCTCAAGGAGTGACCCAGTCCTCCAGCTCCTGGAAGGCGTCCCTGAAGGCCGGGAGCATGGGCCTGAGCCGGTCGGGGTAGACGTCGACGAGGCTGTCGAGGTGGTTGCCGCCCTCGATCCGGTGGTAGCGGAACGGGCGGCGCGGGCCCACCATCTCGGCGTAGACGTCGGAGTCGCGGGAGATCGGCAGCAGCGTGTCGAGGGTCCCGTGGATCGTGATCAGCGGCTTGGTGATCCTGCCGGTCAGCCCGATCCTGGCCATCGCGGCGTACGGCCTGCGCGCGTCGTAGTCGTAGTCGGCCGGCGCGCCCGTGTACGACGGGTCCAGCTCCTTCTGGTAGAGCTGCTGGGTGAGCTCCCAGTAGTACTGTCGGTGGAAGGGCCACAGGAACTCCGACCCCGCCGCGAACCCGGCCGCCCGCACGCCCGCCTCGTCGGGGTACGCCTTCAGCGCGGGCGGCAGGAAGTTCAGCAGGTTGTCGCCCTTGACCCGGAAGAGCGTGCCCTCCCAGTCCACGCCGCCGTCGTAGAGCCAGGCGCGGTTCTCCAGCTGCCACCTGACCAGGTAACCGCCGTTGGACAGGCCGGCCATGAACGTACGGGCGGGCGGGCGGCCGTACCGCTGCCGGACGACCGACCTGGCGGCCACGGTGAGTTGGGTGACGCGGTCGTTCCACTCGGCGATGGCGTCGCCGGGGCGGCGGCCGTCCTGGTAGAAGGTCACGCCCACGTTGCCCTTGTCGGTGGCGGCGAACGCGTAGCCCTTGGACAGGACCCAGTCGGAGATCGTGTAGTCGTTGGCGTACTGCTCCCGGTTGCCCGGCGTGCCGCTGACGACCAGGCCGCCGTTCCAGCGGTCGGGGAGCCTGATCACGAACTGGGAGTCGTGGTTCCAGCCGTGCGTGGCGTTGCCGGTCGAGGTGTCGGGGAAGTAGCCGTCGAGCTGCGTGCCGGGCACGCCGGTCGGGTTGACGGTGGCCTTGGAGTGCAGGCCGGCCCAGTCGGCCGGGTCGGTGTGGCCGGTCGGCGTGGTGCCGGCCGTGGTGAGGTCGTCGAGGGTGGCGCTGACCAGCTTCTCCGCGCCGGGCACGGTCAGCTCGTGCGCGACGGGGGCGGTGAGCAGGCTCGCCACGAGGGTGAGGGCGACGAACATCAGGCCTCCTCCAGGTGCTCGGCCAGCAGACGGCGGAACTCGGCGGGCCGCTCCAGGTGCGGGGTGTGGCCGCAGTCGTCCAGCACGACCTCGCGATAGCGGCCGTAGCGGTCGAGGACCGCCCTGGTCTGGGTCACCATCGGCTGGGCCGGCGTGCCGGGGGAGCCGGGCACGACGCCGATCGCGCCCAGGTGGGCCAGGTCGAACAGGGAGGTGTCGGAGACGATCACGTCGTCGGCGCCCCTGATCCACAGGACGGGCGGCCTGGAGTCGATCTCGTGCAGGTCGTCCAGGCGGAAGTGGGTAGGGGCGCACGCGTTGAGCACCCCCTGCTTGCCGGGGGCCACGCCCGGCCACGCGGGGGAGGTGGCGGCGTCGCCCGGGTAGTTGGCCTCGTCCACCCGGGTGGTGAGCATCGACCGCAGGTAGAAGTCCTCGTCGGGGATCTCGGGGTGCTTGACGTAGCCGGAGCGCAGCACGTTGCGGGGGGAGGTGGGGGACTCCTCGGACAGGTCGCCGGCCTTCAGGCGGGCCACGAAGTCGGGGTTCGCCGCCCCGGCTCCCGATCCCGCGCCGTCGGGGTGGGTGAGCGTGCCGTCCGGGCCCTCGGTGCCGCCGAAGCCGTACGGGGAGATCGGGTTGACCAGCGTGACGCTCCTGACCAGCGCCGGACGGTCGCGCAGGAACTGCAGGACGACGCCGCCGCCGAGGCTCCAGCCGACCAGGTGCACGCCGTCGAGCCCGAGCGCCTCGGTCAGCTCGACCAGGTCGTCGGAGAAGTCGCGCAGGCCCCGGGTGGCGTCCACCGGCTGGGGGTCGGTGTCGCCGAAGCCGCGCAGGTCGGGGGCGAGCGGGCGGTAGCCGTCGGGCAGCGCGGCCATGCTGTCGCGCCAGAACGCGCCGGAGGAGACGTTGCCGTGCACGAACAGCACGGGCTCGCCGGACGTCCTGCCCTCGACGGTCAGGACGTGCTGCGTGAGGCGGGGGGTGGTGACCTTCATCGCACGTGCATCCTCTCGGCCAGGTCGCGTCCCTGGGTCTCGCGGGCGGTGTAGACGGCGACCAGCGTGAGCACCGCCGCCAGGCCAAGGTAGACGGAGATGGGCACACTGCTGGAGTAGCTCTTCAGCAGCGCCACCGCGATGAGCGGGGCCAGCGCGCCGGCCACGATGGCCGACAGCTGGGCGCCGATCGACACGCCGGTGTAGCGCGTCCGGGTGCCGAACAGCTCGGCGAAGAAGGCCGCCTGCGGGCCGTACATCATGCCGTGGAAGAGCAGGCCGACGGTGACCGCGAGGGTGATCGCCAGGAAGTTGCCGGTGTCCACCAGCGGGAAGAAGGCGAAGATCCACACGCCGATGCCGGCGGCTCCGGCCAGGTAGATCGGGCGGCGGCCGAGCCGGTCCGACAGCGCGCCCCACATCGGGATCGTGACGAAGTGGACCGCCGAGGCGACCAGCACCGCGCTCAGCACCGTCGAGTTGTCGATCTTGGCGTTCTTCGCGTACGTGATGACGAACACGGTCAGCAGGTAGAACGAGATGTTCTCGGCCAGGCGGGCGCCGATGGCGGTGAGCACGTCCTTCCGGTGGTGCCGCAGCACGCCCATGATCGGCGCGGTCGGCTCCGGCTCGGCCTGCCGGAACACCGGCGACTCGCTGATCGTCAGCCGGATCCACAACCCGACCATCACCAGCACGCCCGACAGCAGGAACGGGACCCGCCAGCCCCACGACAGGAACGCCTCGTCGGACTGCCAGGCGGCCAGCACCGCCAGCACGCCGGTGGCCAGCAGGTTCCCGCCGGGCGCGCCCGCCTGCGGCCAGGAGGCCCAGAAGCCGCGGCGGGCGGTGTCGCCGTGCTCGGACACGATCAGCACCGCGCCGCCCCACTCGCCGCCGAGCGCGAAGCCCTGCACGAGCCGGAGCGCGGTCAGCAGCAGCGCCGCCGACGAGCCGAGCGTGGCGTACGTCGGCAGGCAGCCGATCAGGAACGTGGCGGCGCCCATCATCAGCAGGCTGACCACCAGCAGGGTCTTGCGGCCCAGCCGGTCGCCGAAGTGGCCGAAGACCAGGCCGCCGAGCGGGCGGGCGACGAATCCCACGGCGTAGGTGAGGAACGACAGCAGCGTGCCGGTCAGGGGGTCGGACTCGGGGAAGAAGAGTTTGTTGAACACGAGAGCGGCTGCCGAGCCGTACAGGAAGAAGTCGTACCACTCGATGGTGGTGCCGATCAGGCTCGCGGCGACGATCCTCTTGATGGAAGTTGCCATGCCGGTCACGGTAAGGAGTGACCGGCGTCACTCATATGGGGTCGGGACCCACAGTCTTTGGCGAGGATGTGTGGCCGAGCTTGTGCAGGCGGAGCGCGAGCTGGATCTCCAGCGCGCGTTCGGGCTCCAGCCAGCCGCCGCCGAGCAGCCTGCCGATCCGGTCGAGGCGTTGCGTGACGGTGTTGACGTGGATGTGCATGGCCTCGGCCGTACGGGAGGGCGAGCCGCCCGTGCCGAAGTAGGCCGACAGGGTGTCGGCGAGCGCGGTGCCCCGGCGGGCGTCGTAGTCGAGCACCGCGCCGAGCACGCGGCCGACGAAGCCGCGCACGTCGCGGCCGTCGCCCACGAGCAGGCCGACGAAGCCCAGCTCGGCGGGGCTCGCGCCGTCGCCGGCCCGGCCGAGCGCGATCAGCGCCTCGGCGCACCGCCGCGCCTCCTGGTACGCCTCCGCGACGTCCCGCGCCCCCGCCGTCCCGTCTCCCGGCGCCTCTCCCGCGGAGGGGGCGGGGAGCCGGGCCGGGGAGGCGCCCGCCGTCGCCGGGCTGTGCAGGGACGCGCTCAGCTCGGCCGCCACCCGCTGGGCGAGGCCGCCCGCGTCGACGCCCGGCAGCAGCAGCACCACCTCGTCACCACGCCCCGCCGCCAGCCCGTGCCGGACCGTGGCGTGCGAGGAGGCCCAGAACGCCGCCCGCTCCCGCTGGCCGCCGTGCCTGGCCACCACCACGACGTGCGGCGCCCGCAGGTCCACGCCGAGCCGCCGGGCCCGGTCGGCCAGGCCGGGCGAGTCCGGGCGCGAGATCAGGTCCTCCAGCAGCTCGCCCCTGACCCGGCCCTCGGCCTCGGCCACGCTCCGCCTGAACAGCAGCAGCAGCGCGCACACCAGCGCCGCCCGTTCCAGGATGCGTTCGTCGGCGTCGTCGCTGCGCAGGATGAGCGTGCACAACGGCTCGCCGCCGACGTCCACCGACGCGATCAGCAGGTCGCCCCTGCGCACGGTACGTCCCAGCGCCCTGGACGCCTGCGCCGCCTCGAACACCCCCGCGTCCAGCTCGCCCACGTCGCCCGTGATCGGCCGGCCCAGGTCGTCGAGCACGGCCAGCGAACCGCCGAGCACCTCGGTCACCACGGCGGCGACGTCCTCGATGCCGCCGCCCCGCAGCACCAGCGAGGTCATCCGGTCATGGGCCAGCGCGGCCCGCTCGACGGCCTCGCCGTGCGCCCTTGCCGTCCTGTGGGCCTGCGAGAGCTCCTCCAGGGCGTTCCTGGTCTCCTGGAGCAGCCGGGCGTTGTCGATGGCGACGGCGGCGTGCGCGGCCAGGCTCGCCAGCAGCGAGACCTCCTCCTGGTGGAAGGGCCTGGCGCTGCGGTTGGCCGCCATGAGCACGCCGATCACCCGCTGGCCCAGCCGCAGCGGCACCCCGAGGATCGCGACCAGGCCCTCCTCCTTGACGGCCTCGTCGATGTGCCCCTTGTGCCGGAACCTGGCGTCGGCGAAGTAGTCGGCGGTCGCGTACGGGGTGGCCGTCTGCGCGACCAGCCCGCCCAGCCCGGCGCCCATGGCCAGCCGGAGGGCCCTGAACTTGGCCGAGATCGACCCGTCGGTGACCCGCATGTACGTGTCGCCCTGCTCGGGGTCGTGCAGCGTCATGTACGCGATGTCGGTCGCCAGCAGCTGCCTGGCCCGGTGGACGATGGCTTCGAGCACGGCGTCGAGGTCGCGCAGCGCGGCCAGGTCGCCGGCCGTGTCGTAGAGCGCCGACAGCTCGGCCTCCCGCCTGGCCCGCCGCCTGAGCAGCGCCCTGACCTTCAACGCCTCGACCTTGGCCTGCTCCAGCTCCTCGATCGTGGCCGGATCGGCGCCCTGCGCCCTGGCCTCCACGATCGGCCCCTCGAACTCGACGGCCGACGCCTCCCGCGCCAACAACTCCAGAAAGGGGGTCCTCACTAGTGGGCCGTCCAGCCGCCGTCTACGGGGAGGGAGGTGCCGGTGATGAAGGAGCCGTGGGGGCCGCAGAGGTAGACGACCAGTTCGGCGACCTCCTCCGGCTCGATGAGCCGCTTGATCGCGGCAGGCTGGAGCATGATGTTCTCGACGACCTCGTCGCTGCCGATGCCGTGCAGCCTGGCCTGGTCGTCGATCTGCGTCTCGACCAGCGCGGTGCGCACGTACGCCGGGCACACGCAGTTGGAGGTCACCCCGTGGGCCGCCCCCTCCAGCGCGACGACCTTGGAGAACCCTTCCAGCGCGTGCTTGGCCGTCGTGTACGCCGACTTGTACGGCGAGGCCCGCAACCCGTGCACCGACGACATGTTCACGAACCGCCCCCAGCCCCGGGCGTACATGCCGGGCAGCACCCGCCGCGCGATCAGGAACGGAGCCTCCACCATCACCCGCATCATGGCGGAGAACACCTCCGGCGGGAAGTCCTCGACCGGCGCGACGTGCTGGAACCCGGCGTTGTTCACCACGATGTCCACCGGCTCGTCGGGCAGCGACCCGGCGAAGGCCGGATCGCTCAGATCGGCCACCACCGCGACCCCGCCGACCTCCGCGGCCACCTTCCCGGCCGCCTCGCCCTGCCTGTCGACCACCAGCACCTTGGCCCCCGCGGCGGCCAGTCGCCGGGCGCAGGCGGCGCCGATGCCGCCCCCAGCCCCCGTCACCAGCGCGGTCCGCCCAGTCAGCTCCTTCGCCATACTCCGAACCCTAGGCGGTCGCCGCGCCGGGACGCATGGGTTCGGGCGACATAGATGTGGGCCCGCCTATGTGGATCACTCTCCGGTCGGCGGGCGGGTCATGGACAGCACGTCGAGCGCGGCGTCGAGCTGCTCCTCGGTCAGGGTGCCGGCGGCTACGTGGCCGCGTTCGACGACGACCTCCCGGATGGTCTTGCGTTCGGCCAGCGCCTGCTTGGCTATCTTGGCCGCCTCCTCGTAGCCGACATGCCGGTTGAGCGGGGTGACGATCGAGGGGGAGGACTCGGCGTACTCGCGCAGCCGGTCGACGTTGGCCGTGATGCCGGCGACGCAGCGGTCGGCCAGCAGCCGGGACACGTTCGCCAGCAGCCTGATCGACTCCAGGATGTTGCGGGCGATGACCGGGAGCTGCACGTTCAGCTCGAAGCTGCCCGAGGCCCCGGCGAAGGTGATCGCCGCGTCGTTGCCGATGACCTGGGCCGCGACCATGGCCGTGGCCTCGGGGATCACCGGATTGACCTTGCCCGGCATGATGGACGAGCCCGGCTGGAGGTCCGGCAGGTTGATCTCGCCGAGCCCGGCGCGCGGGCCGGAGCCCATCCAGCGCAGGTCGTTCGCGATCTTGTTGAGCGACACGGCCACCACCTTGAGCTGCCCGGACAGCTCCACGATGGAGTCCTGCGCGCCCTGGGCCTCGAAGTGGTCCGCGGCCTCGCGGAAGGGGATGCCGGTGGCCTCGCCCAGCTTCGCGATCGCCCGTTCCGCGAAGCCCGGCGGGGTGTTGATGCCCGTGCCGACCGCCGTCCCGCCCAGGGGCAGTTCCAGGACGTGGTTCAGCGCCGTGCGGACGCGGGTGCCGCCGTGGTCGACCTGGGCGGCGTACCCGCCGAACTCCTGGCCCAGGGTCACCGGCGTGGCGTCCATCAGATGGGTCCTGCCCGACTTGACCACCTGCGCGAACTCGGCCGCCTTGGCGTGCAGCGTCTCGGCCAGGTGCGTGAGCGAGGGCAGCAGGTGGAAGGTCACCTCGACCGCGGCCGCCACGTGGATCGAGGTCGGGAAGACGTCGTTGGACGACTGGGAGGCGTTCACATGGTCGTTGGGGTGCACGGGACGACCCAGCCGCTCCTCGGCCAGCGTCGCGATCACCTCGTTGGCGTTCATGTTGGACGAGGTGCCGGAGCCGGTCTGGAAGACGTCGATGGGGAAGTGGGCGTCGTGCTCGTTGTCGGCCACGTCGGCGGCGGCCTGCGCGACGGCCTCGGCCAGATCCTTGTCGATCACGCCCAGCTCGCCGTTGACCTCGGCGGCGACCGCCTTGATCAGGCCCAGCGCGGCGATGTGGGACGGTTCGAGCGGCCGCCCCGAGATCGGGAAGTTCTCCACCGCCCGCTGGGTCTGGGCCCGCCACCGCGCTCCCGCCGGCACGCGGACCTCGCCCATCGAGTCATGTTCGATTCTGAACTCGCTCATGACTCCAGTCTGTCCCACGGCTGTGCGATCAGTCCGAGCAGTCCGGGCGCCGGCCCGTCCCGCGCGGGGGCGGGCCGGCGTACCGGGGTGAGCGCGTTCAGCTGGAGATGAGCGCCACGATGAGGACGGCGATCACGACCGCCGCGGCGGCGGCCACGGCCATGAGCACCAGCATGCCGTTGCGGTTGCCCGCGGGCGGCTTCTCGGGCTGCCCGGCGATGGCGAACAGGTCGGTGCCGAGGCCCTGCCCCTGATGCGGGCCGCTCTGGTGCGGTACGGGCTGCCCCGGGCGGCCCTGTCCCTGTCCACCCTGTCCAGGTCCACTCTGTCCAGGTCGGCCCTGCTGTGGCCCGCTCTGCTGCGGTCCGCCCTGTCCCGGGCCCTGCTGCGGCATCGGGCGCGGCGGTTGCTGCGTCGGCGGGTAGACCTGCTGGCCGGGAGCGCCGGGAGGGGCGGAGATGCGCCTGGTGGTGACGGTCCCCTCGTCGTCGGGGCGCTGCGGCGGACGGCCACCGCCCTGCTCGGGCCCCGGCGAGAACGGCGCCTTGGGACGCATGACGCTGACGGTCCGCTCGGGGTCGAAGTCCTCCTCGTCGCCGGTCTGAGGCGGCTGTGCCGGGCGAGCGCCCTGCGAAGGCCGTGCCCCCACGGGATGCGCCTGCTGCGGGCCCGAGGTGGGCGCTCCGGGCGTGGCGCCCGGCCCGTACGGCCCCGGCGCCCCGGAAGGGCGTCCCTGAGGGCCCGAGGCCCCGGGTGGGGGCCCGGAGGGACGTCGAGGGCCGGAACCGGTGAAGGGGTCGGGCAACGCGGCCTCCTGCGCGATCAGGTCTTCGGCCGTGAGCGCGGGCATCTCGCTCGTGGGCGTGTCGGCGACCATCCGCATGAGGGTCTCCGCCTTGGCGGCGCCGAGCCGCTGCCGGTAGTCCTTGTTCAGCAGCCCGTTCAGCACCGGCCGGAGCTGCCCCGCCTGCGTGGGCGGGTCGGCGCTCTCGCTGAGCAGCGCGGCCAGCGTCTCGGCGATCGTGGCCCGCTCGTACGCCGGCCGCCCCTCGACCGCGAAGTACAGCGTCGCCCCCAGTGACCAGATGTCCGACTCCGGCCCGGTGTACTCGCCTCTGGCGCGTTCCGGGGCCGTGTAGCCGGGCGAGCCGATCACCATGCCCGTCTTGGTGAGCCGCGAGTCGCCCTCGGCCTTGGCGATGCCGAAGTCCGTCAGCACCACCCGGCCGCTCTCGGTGATGAGCACGTTGCCCGGCTTGACGTCGCGGTGCGTGATGCCCTGGGAGTGCGCGGCGCGCAGCGCGCCCAGCAGGTCGACGCCGATCTCGGCGACGAGCCGCGGCGGCAGCGGCCCCTCCTCCTCGATCACCTGCTCCAGCGAGCGGGCCTCGATGAGCTCCATGATGATCCAGGGGCTGTCGTCCTGGATGAGCACGTCATGGATGGCCGCGACGGACGGGTGGTTGATCCGCGAGGCGATGCGGCCTTCGCGCACCATGCGCTCGCGTAGCTCGGCCCGCTGGTCCTCGGTGAGTCCCGGGTCCTGGCGGATCTCTTTGACCGCCACCTCGCGCCCGAGCGCGCGGTCGCGGGCGCGCCACACCGTTCCCATCGTGCCCCGGCCGAGCGGGGCGATGAGCTCGTAGCGCTCCGCGAGCAGGCGTGTCTGCTGTTCCGGCATGAGAAGAAGATATCGATTCTCGCTTGGGAAGTGCTTTACCCTCGCTTGCGAAGTTCTCTTGGCCAGAACCGCCGAGGAAGGAACAACTTTATCACCGCCGACTTGAAACGGGCATAAGTGGACGGAGCCGGACGCGGTTCGACCCGCCTCCGGTGGACCCCCTCACCTGACCTGCGCTCCTGGCGCGGCGGCGGGACCGACAGCGCGGCCGCGGTGGTCTCCGCCCTGTGCAGCCCGCGATGCGCGGGCCTGCGCGCGAAAGGGGGTGAGGCGCTCACGGGCACCGGGCGTACGGGACGGCGCGGGGCCAGCGGCTCCTCCGCCGAGCCGCCCGCGGCCACCCGGGCCAGCATGAGCGAGGCCCGTACGGAGTCGAGCCGGGTTTGTGGATCGATCCGGAGCAACGCGTCGAGAACGGGCGCCAGCGGGCCCGCCTTGCTCATCGGGATCGGCTCGCCACTGGTCAGCGCGGCCAGCGCGGCGGCGGCCGTACGGCGACCGTGCAGCCCCCGGCCCTCGACGGCGGTGTAGAGGGTCGCGCCGAGCGACCACAGATCGCCCGCGGGGCTCGCCTTGGAGCCGAGAACCCGCTCGGGCGCGATGTAACCGGCCGACCCGAGGACGATGCCCGCCTGGGTGATGGAGACGTCGCCTTCGAGCGCGGCCAGTCCGAAGTCGGTGAGCACCGCGCGGTCCTCGGTCACCAGCACGTTGCTCGGCTTCACGTCGCGGTGGAGGATGCCCTTGGCGTGGACGGCCCGCAGCGCGCCGAGGATCTGCCGGCCGATCTCGGCGGCCCGGCGCGGGGGGAGCGGTCCGTGCTCCTGGATGAGCTGCTCCAGGGACCTGGCCCGGAGCAGCTCCATCACGATCCAGGGACGGTCGTCCTCGGTCACGACGTCGAAGACGGTGATGACCGACGGATGGGCGACCATCGCGGTCGCCCTGCCCTCGCGCTCGGTGCGGGCGCACAACTCGGCGCGCAGCTCCTCGTCGAGGACGGTGGGCAGCCGTACTTCCTTCACCGCCACGTCGCGGTCGAGCAACTCGTCATGCGCCCGCCAAACGGTGCCCATGCCGCCGCGACCAACCGGCTCCACGAGCCGATAGCGCGCGGCGAGAAGGTAACCGGAGGGCGCACGCATGCCAGGCAGCTTACCTATTTGTGTAAACCGACCAGTAGAGGCGGGGCCGATAAATTGTTGCGAACTTAAGTCAACCCGCCTGACTCGTTACGTCAGCGAACCTCCGGGCCACATCCGCCCAGTTGACGAGGCCCCACAGTTTCTCGACGTAGTCCGGACGCACGTTGCGGTACTGCAGATAGTAAGCGTGCTCCCACGCGTCGAACACGAGAAGCGGCGTGGTGTTCATTCCGACGTTCCCGTGGTGGTCGTAGATCTGCTCGACCACCAGCCTGCGGCTCAGCGGCTCCCAGGCCAGCACGCCCCACCCCGAGCCCTGGACGGACGCCGTGGCCGTGGTGAGCTGCTTCTGGAACGCCTCGAACGTGCCGAAATGCTCGTCGATGGCGGCCCTGAGCGCGCCGTCGGGGCGGTCGCCGCCGTCGGGCGAGAGGTTCTCCCAGAAGATCGAGTGCAGGACGTGGCCTGACAGGTTGAACGCGAACGTCTTCTCCAGGCCCACCAGGTTGCCGAAGTCGCCGTCCGCGCGGGCCTCGGCCAGGCGGTCGAGGGTGTCGTTGGCGCCCTTGACGTAGGCGGCGTGGTGCCTGGCGTGGTGCAGCTCCAGGATCTCGCCGGTGATGGCGGGCTCCAGCGCGCCGTAGTCGTAGGGCATGTCGGGAAGGGTGTAGTCGCCCATGGATCCGTCCTCTCGAAGTAGATCTCTGGAGGACACTATTGCAAGTATTTCGCAAGTGCATCAGACTTGCGACCTAGGTCTCGCCTTGGGCATCGTGGCGAGAGTCAGTTGGGTCCAGTTTGTGCGCGGGCGGCCTGAGCCGCCCGCGCACAGGCGTCCTATGGGGATTTCTTGGGGTGGGAATTACCCAGGTCAGGGCGCTGTTGTACCTGTTTGTACGCGACGGCAGGGCAGCCGTGTCGAGGCGCCCCCGCAGATCTGTCGTCATCACCCATCGCAGGATTCACACCTGTGACCCGCCGTGCCTCATGCGCGGACGGTGAGCAAAGGAGCACCCCCCGATGGCCAAGCACGCCATGATGACCACGTCCAACATCGCCAAGCTCGCTCTCGGCGCGACCATCGCCGTGACCGCGCTGGGCGCCACTGCCGCCGTCAGCGCCGAGACCGCCCACCGGGCCGCCAAGACCGCCGCGCAGGAGTCGGCCGCGCAGGAGTCGGCCGCGCAGGGTTCCGCGCAGGGCAGGGTGAACGTCACCGCCGCCCAGGTCCTGGCCACCGCCCGCGCCCAGGTCGGCGTCTCCGAGGACGCCAACGGCGGCGGCACCAAGTTCCAGAAGT